>DASZJE010000001.1:0-3440 GCA_035948445.1 Trebonia sp.
AACACCGGGGCCCGCCCGGTCCGGTAGAACAGGTTGGGCGCCAGCACGGCGTATCCGTTGGACGCCAGCCGGTCGGCCATGTCGCGCACCAGCGGGCGCAGCCCGACGGCGTCGGAGAACAACAGCACGCCCGGGTGGGCCGCGCCGTCGTCGGGGTGGGTGAAGTAGGCGTCGGCGACCCCGTCCGGGGTGGGAATGTCGGGCGAGCTGCCGTGGACATCGGTCATGGGGAGACCTCTCTCGAATCGTTCCGTCAGTCACTGACGCTACCACATAACGTCAGTGACTGACGAGTCCTGGGCAGGTCCAGCCAGGACCTCCTCGCGAAGCAGTGCCTTTGACGCGGGCCGCGGTGCTCGCGGAGCCGGGCGTCGTCGTTCACCTGCGCGGTGACGACGAACTCTCGCCCAGAGGCCAGGTCCGGACAAGTCGCCGAAGGCTTCGGCGGGCAGCGAGTCGAAGCCGGCCGCGGGATCGGCCGTCCGCTCGCGGGTCACCCGGACCAGAACTGCCCGCCGGCCCGGGCCGCGAGCGCGGCCTGGCGCTCCGGGATTCCGCGAGCCGCGAAGGCTTCGGTCACGGCACCGTGCGGCGATGCCAGCCCGGCGAGTTCGCGCGCGCAGCGCCTGGCCTGATCCGGAGCCGGACCGGCAAATGGCCGGTCCTGCCCCGGGAGAGGATCACGGCACGGAAGGGCCGCCTGAGCACTGCAAGCGGCCCATTAGGTGGACTCGCCTCCAACAGCACCTCACGTTTGCCTGTGAAGTGACGGAAGAAGGTGCGCCTCGCCACACACGCAACCCGGCGGCGATCTCCGCCGCGGCGGTCGCATCGTGGCCGTGTCATCTGCGCAAACTGAGCGCTGCCGCCCGCAGGTGCCTGCGTGCTTCCTCTCCGCCGCGCGGCACGCCCGCAGCCCGCCGGTACTCGTCAGTCACTGACGCTACGTGGTAGCGTCAGTTACTGACGGAACGATTCGAGAGAGGTCTCCCCATGACCGATGTCCACGGCAGCTCGCCCGACATTCCCGCCCCGGACGGGGTGGCCGGCGGAAGTAACAACGATAGGTAGGGGCACGCCATGCGGATCTTGTTCTCCAGCCTGCCACTGCCAGGCCACTCCTACCCGCTGATTCCACTCGCGCTCGCTGCCCGCGACGCCGGTCATGACGTTCAGTTCGCCACGGGCCAGTCCTTCCACCGAAGCCTCTCTGCGTTCGGCCTGGACGCCGTTTCCGCGGGAACGGCCATAAGCGACGCTTTCGCGGAAGCGAACGGCGGCCCCGTGGACCTCTCCTCGGTCACGCCTGAGCGGCAGGCGGAACTGGAGCGGCTGGCGTTCGCGGAAATACTCCCCCGCTCCTTCATGGCCGACCTCGGCCCGGTGCTGTACCAGTTCAAGCCTGGCCTGGTCGTGCACGAGATCGATAATACGGGCGCGTTGTTCGCGGCCAGGCTCGCCGGAATTCCCGGAGTCAGCCACAGTATCGGCCGCGTTTACGAGAACATCCCGATCGAGACCACGGTGTCCGACCTCGCCCGCGAGGCCGGCGTCGAGCTGCCCGTCCCGGCGACGCGCGGTGGCGGCAACCCCCTTCTCGACATCTACCCGTCATCGCTCCAGGGCAAGGAAGTAGTCGCGATGGCGAGCCGGATTGCCCTGCGGCCGGTCCCCATGACCGCGCCGGGCCAGCCCCCCTCCTGGGTGACCGGCCGGGATCGGGATGGCGGCCGGCCGCTGGTCTATCTGACCTTCGGGGCGGTGTTCAGCGGAAGGCCGGCGCTGGGGCAAGCCATCAAGGGG
Organism: Trebonia sp.; assembly: GCA_035948445.1. GTDB lineage: Bacteria > Actinomycetota > Actinomycetes > Streptosporangiales > Streptosporangiaceae > Trebonia. The sequence continues at coordinate 1,804 of DASZJE010000001.1, forward strand.
CTCGCCGCGATGGACGTGGACGTGCTGGTCGCGGTCGGGCCGACCTTCGACATCCAGTCGATCGGCGAGGTCGGGGACTCGGTCAGGATCGAAACGTCGGAGCCACAGGCAGAGTTGCTGTCCCTGGTGGACCTGGTGGTACACCACGGCGGCACCGGCCTCACGCTGGGCGCGCTGGCCAACGGCGTGCCGCAGCTCGTACTGCCGCAGGGCGCCGACATGTTCAGCAACGCCGACATGTTCTGCAACGCCGACGCCGTTGCGACGGGTGGAGTCGGGGCGCAGTTGCCTGCCGAGGACCAGACCGCCGAAGCGATCGCCAGGCGCGTGAGTGAGCTGCTCAGCGACGACGAGACCCGCGCCGCCGCCCGCGCGGTCGCCGCCGAGATCGCCGAGATGCCCTCGCCCGAAGCCACCGTCTCGGTCCTGACCGAGATCGCCTCCCGATGACCTGACCGTACGTGGCGCCCAGCGCTCGCGGGATCCCCGGCCCTCCCAACAGGCGATCACGTCCGCGCAGGCCACGCCTCCAAGGTGGTGACCCCAGCATTGACCTGGCGTGAGCCTGTACACCCAGATGTGCAAATGATTTTGAATTACCATGTTCACTTGGCTTGTCGTAGCCTTGCCAGGGTAGGCGACGTCTCGTCGGGGGCCTTGAGCTGGCCCTCGACGAGGCGGGCGGGCTGGTCGTTGCGCTTGCCGTCCTCGCGGCGGCGGGTTGCGGATGAGGGGCCGCGCACGGCCGCACAACCGCAGCCGGGAACGCGGCGGTGACGGCAACGGCGAAGCCCGCCAGGCCGTCCACGCAGGCGATGAGGATGTCCCGGACGCCCCGGTTGCGCGGGCCAGCCAGATCCGCAGGAGGTGCTTCTCGCGTCGGCGCCGATCCCGATGCAGGCCGGCTTGTTCTGCACGACCTGGTTGCCCCGGGCCTTCCCCGGGACCCCTTCATGGAACACCACGGCGCAGACCGCTTGGCCGGTGGCCTCGACTGCCAGACCCGGTACGGCGTCGGTGATCCGCGAGACCGTCTCGGCCGGCAGCCCGGGTCGCGTGGACCACTGACCGGGTCACTGCCGACCGCCGGTCCCCGAGTGCGCGGGCGAGCTGGCGGCGGAGTCGTGCGTTCTCGTCGGCGGGCTGCCGGTTGCGGTCGCAGGCGGTAGCGAGCCTGGCGCATCGGTGGCCCGCCGCCGGGCCGGGATGGCGTCGGCGGAGCCGGCGCCACCTGTTTTGGTTCGCAGCCCGCGTCTCCGAGATGAACAGGCAGGTCGCCGGCAAACCTCGACAAGATCATCTCCGCCTTCGAAGACGGTGGGAAGAAGAGGAGAAGGAGGCAGCCGTCGGCGCGCCCGGAGTTCTTCGCCGAGGTCCCCGGCCAGCCCCGCAAGCAGTGAGACAGCTGGCTCGTCCCGCTTGGGCCCGCCGTGGTGATGCACGGCGGGCCCAAGCGGCTCAGCCGGCGATGGCGTTGAGCTCTGTGACGGCGTCATCGGGCAGGACCAGGTCGGCGGCCGCGATGTTCTCGCGCAGGTGGGCGACGGATGAGGTGCCGGGGATCAGCACCATCGAGGGCGAGCGCTGCAGCAGCCAGGCGAGAGCCACCTGCTGCGGGCTCACGCCGAGGCGGGCGG
>DASZJE010000002.1:0-89755 GCA_035948445.1 Trebonia sp.
GCACGCCGTTCTGCACGATGATGACGAGCACCTGCATGACGCCGCCGATGCCCATGCCGAGCACCAGCATGTAGAGCGAGTCCTGCCAGGTCGCCGAGTCGGGGCCCATCAGCGACAGCAGGAACAGGCCGAGGGTCATGAGCGCGGTGCCGGCGATCGGGAAGAACCGGTACTTGCCGGTCCGCGAGATGATCTGGCCGGAGGCGATCGAGACCGTGAGCAGGCCGACCATCAGCGGCAGCAGATACAGGCCGGAGATGGTAGGCGAGATGCCGCGGACGACCTGGAAGAACGCCGGCAGGTACGTGATCGCGCCGAACATAGCGAAGCCGACAATGAAGCCGACCACGCTGGTGACGGAGAAGGTGCGCAGCCTGAACAGGTGCAGCGGCAGGATCGGCTCCGCGGCGCGCCGCTCGACGAGCACGAACAGGCCGACCAGCACCGCGCCGGCCACGGCCAGGATGTAGATGGGCGCGGACGCCCACGGGTAGGTCGTGCCGCCGAGGCTGGTCATCAGGATCAGGGAGGTAGCGGCCAGCGACAGCGTCGCCGTCCCGAGGTAGTCGATCGTGTGGTGCACCCGGCGCAGCCGGCCGGGGACCTGGCTGGCGACCACGATCAGCGCGACTACGCCGATCGGCACGTTGATGTAGAAGATCCAGCGCCAGCTGAGGTTGTCCACGAAGACGCCGCCGAGCAGCGGGCCGATCACGCTGGCCACGCCGAAGACCGCGCCGAACAGCCCGACGTACTTGCCCCGTTCCCGCGGCGAGACCACGTCACCGACGATGGCCTGCGCGCCGACCATCAGGCCGCCGCTGCCGAGCCCCTGCACCGCGCGGAAGGCGATCAGCATGATCATGGAGGTGCTGAGGCCGGACAGGACCGAGCCGATCAGGAAGATGACGATCGCCGCCTGGAAGAACACCTTGCGGCCGTACATGTCGCCGAGCTTGCCCCACAGCGGGGTGGACACCGTGGTGGCGAGCAGGTACGCGGTGATGACCCAGGCGATGTGCGAGCCGCCCTTGAGGTCGCCGACGATCGTCGGCAGCGCCGTGGACACGATCGTCTGGTCGAGGGCGGCGAGCAGCATGCCGCACATGAGCGCGCCGATGATGAGCAAGACGCTGCGCTTGCCCAGGCCCGGCATGGCCTGAGTTTCGGTTTCCATTAGTTGCCCTTCCCGTCCGTCGCGTCCCCGCTAACGCTGACGCGACGCAAGCCCGATTCCTCGGGCAGCCCGTCTTCGAGCGCCCGGAACGCGAGATCCACGATCTGATCCAAGCCCACGGCACCACCGGAATTAGACCAGAAAATTACTCCCGAACGGACAGTGGCGACTGCGACCGCCGCCAGCAACCCTGGGTAGGGGTCGCGGTCGGCGTCGGTTCCGAGCCGCCGGGCCAGGCCCTCGGCCACGCTGCGCTCAACCTGAGCCATCTGCGCCGCCTGCGCGGCGCGCACGTGCGGATCTCTCCTGGCGGCCTTCATCCGGAGCAGCCAGCCGACGGGCTCCCCGCCGAGTGCCGTCAGGTCGTCAGCCATGCCACGGGCGACGCCGACCATGACCTCGCGCACCGCGGTGAGCGCCGGAGCGCCCGGCGCGGCGGCGACGATCGCGTGCCGCAGGGCGGTGACCCGATCGGGATCCATGCCGAAGAGGGCGGCTTCCTTTGTCGGGAAGTAGTTGAAGAACGTGCGCGGCGACACATCAGCGGCCGTGGCGATGTCCTCGACGGTGACGTTCGCGAAGCCGTGCCGGGCGACGAGGTCCAGCGTGATCCGTCGCAGTTCACGCCTGGTGGCGAGCTTCTTCCGCTCGCGCAGCGACTGCGCTGCCGCCTCTGCTGTCATCTCCACCCGCCACAAGTCCGCAGGCGGCCTGATGCCGCACCGCCATTTTGCCCGCCATAGAACTTTCAGGGAGTGAAACGTTGCGCTATCCGCACCTATTCCCGCATGCTCGCCCGCCCGCCGAACACGGCGAGCGCGGCTGATGGCGCCAGCCGATTAGAACGTTTGTACCTGGTGGGGCTATGACCACACTAAAGACACATTTTTACACCCGGCATTGCGATACGACCCGTCACCTCGCCGCGCAGGGGAACGAGGTGATCCCACAGCCGGTCGTTCATGCTCACTCCTGCTGATCATCAGCAGTACTGACAATCAGAGTAATCATATGCTTGTCGCGTGCCAACACTCGGATACCTGCTCAAGCACGCACAGCTGCGGTTTTCCGAGATCGCGGACGCGGCGCTCGCCCCGCTGGGGATCAGCGGGCGGGAAGCGGCCGTGCTGCGGGCCATCAGCGCCCAGCCGCCGGAATCGCAGGGCGAGATCGCGCGGCGGATGGGCGTCGACCGCACGACGATGGTTACGCTGATCGACGGACTGGAGGCCAAGGAACTCGTGCGGCGCAGGCAGGACCCCGGCGATCGGCGGCGGAACGTCGTCGAGCTCACCGATTCCGGCCGGTCCGCCGTTACCCTGGCGGACGACGCGGCCGCGCGGGCCGAGCGGGAATTCCTCCGCCCGCTTCCCGCGGACGAGGCGGAGCGCTTCAGGAAGAACCTGTGCACGCTGCTCGGCGACAACCCGGGCAGCCAGCCGCCGCTCGGCGATAACCCGGGCAGCCCGTCGCCGCGGCCGTTACGATGCGTATATTGATACGATGCCAGTTTAAGAATCTAATCCTTTATGGAACACGAGTTTGACAATCGAACAGGTTTACGCCAGGCTTGAGGCGGACGGGAACCATTCGAGCTGACGGGAACCATTCGAAGAGGGGTCAGGGATGGGCCAGAAGACTGTACGGTTCAGCGACTTGAGCGGGCAGCTCATCATGCAGGACGACGCGCTCGCGCGGATCGTGATCCACGAGCACCCCGATCTCGGCGACGGGCCGGTGGAGATCGAGGCTCTCGCCGACGAGGCGCTGGCCTTCGAGAAGGACACGCTGAACGTCGCGGTGCTCGACATCTACCTGCCCGGCGAAAGCGAGCCGCGGCGCGTGACGCTGGACGCGGAGGCGTTCAACGAGAAGGTGACCGAGCGTCCGGTGGGCGAACTGCTGGTCGCCGCCCGCCCGGCCAAGCGGGCGCGGTCCGCCAGTACCCCCCGCACCGACCGCGTCGACTACGGCAGCCTCGAGCACGCGGGCAAGCCGCACCGCGGCAAGGCCACCGACGCGGAGAAGGAACTCGTCCGCGAGAACCTCGACGAGATCAACAAGCGGCTCGCCGCCGAGGGCCTGCGGACGATCAGCGTCGAAGACGCCGAGCATGTCGAGCGCTACGGCCTGGAGGCCCGCGCGAAGGACAGCGGTGCCAAGGACAGCGCCTCCGAAGACAGCGCCTCCAAAGACAGCGCCTCCAAAGACACCGGCGCCAAAGACAGCACCGCCAAGACCGGCACTGCCAAGACCGGCACTGCCAAGACCAGCGCCTGACGCACGGACAGGACCCGGCGCGGGAGGGGGTTTCCGGGCGGCCAGTGCCGTCGCGGGAAACGGCCCGTTGCCCTAGAGTTTGGGCATGGCGGACATGGAATCCCGCGGCGGCGCTCAGGATGACCTGCCCGCGACCGCTGGCAGCGGCACGCTGCGCGCCTCGCACGCCGACCGCGACAAGGTCGTTGAAGTGCTGCGGACGGCCGCCGGGGACGGCCGGCTTTCCCCCGAGGAACTCGACGAGCGCCTGGAGCGCGCGCTGACCGCCAAGACGTACGCCGAACTGGCGGTCCTGATCACCGACCTGCCCGCGGCGGGGACCGCCGCGGTTCCGGTCCCCGCCGGGGCGGCAGTCACCAGCGCGGCGCCGAAGGACCTGGGCAAGATCCACGTCGGCAGCGGCAGCGCGCAACGGGACGGGCGCTGGATCGTGCCGAGGGAACTCGATGTCAAGATCACCAGCGGTAACGTCCGGCTGGACTTCACCCAGGCGATGATCACGCAGCCGCTATTGCACATCTCCGCCGAGGTGCGCAGCGGCGGCCTGACCCTGATCACCAAGCCCGGCATCGTCGTGGACGTCGATGAGGTCTCCGTGCGCAGCGGCGGCGTCAATGTCCGCGCGCCATGGGGCCATGACGTCCCCGTAACGCTGCGCGTCGAGATCACGGGCAGCGTGCGCAGCGGGACCATCAAGGCCCGGCCGCCGCGCCGCTCGTTCTGGCAGTGGCTGCGCCGGGCGCCCCGCCCCTACGCGATCGCGGCTTAAGGTCCGCAGCCGGGCTCGTTCACGCATCCTGGCCGGCGGAAAAGGAGGCGTGTTGCAGCGCGGCGGCGGGTTGCGGGGCGACCGCGCGCCCGCGGAGGCGGAGGGCGACGGCCGCCAGCACCGCGAGCATCACCAGGCCAGCGAGGACGAAGGCGTTTCCGGCGAGGAGTTGCAGGCCGTGCCAGTGGTACTCCGAGTACGCGGGATTGTCCCCGTACTCCATGTACGTGATCACCCTGCTATCCGGCGCCGCCCAGATCAGGCCCCAGGTGAAGTTCCCCGGTCCGGAGGTCTGCAGCCCCCACAGCCACCCCGGCCACGGGAAGAAAACCAGCAGCAGCGCGACGCCGGCCGCGGCGCAGCCAGCGGCACGCGCGCGCAGCCCCGAGCGCCACGCCACCACGGCGTAGTGCCCGGCTACCATCATGCCCGGCACCACCCACACCCAGTGGTGATCCCAGCTGATCGGCGAGTCGAGCAAGCCGAGCAGGGCGGCCGTCAGCAGTCCCAGCATGCCGTGCCCGGACCGGTGCAGCACCGCGGCGGCTAGCAGCCCGGCCACGGTCACGACCACGCACGCCGCCAGCCATGGCAAGGTACCCGCGTTGATGCTGCCGGCCAGCCGGGTGACGAGCCCGTGCAGCGACTGATTGCCGCCCCACCCGGCGAAACCCGTTCGCCCGTCCTGGATGAACAGCCCGTGAAACCAGAAGTCGGCCGAGTCGCGCGGGATCACGATGAAACCGGCAACCACCGTGGCGACGAACCCGGCGATTGTCCCGGCCGCTTCGCGGAACCGGCGCGTGATCAGCAGGTACGGGAGGAAGATCAGCGGGACCAGCTTGATGCCCGCGGCGACTCCGGTCAGGAAGCCGCCGCACCAGCGCCGCCATCGGCCCGCGTTCGCGGGCGGCGTCAGGTCCCAGATGACCATCAGCATCAGGACCACGTTGATCTGGCCAAGGTAGATGGTGCGGAACACCGGTTCGGTCAGCAGGCCCGCCGCGGCGCCGAGCAGCGCGCCGCCGGCCAGGACACTACGGCTGGAGTACCCGAGCGCCTTCATCGTGAACCAGCAGGCGGCGACGAGCGCGACGAGGTTGACCGCCTCTTCCAGCCGCGAGTCCAGGAAGGCCGGCACGAACGAGATCACCGCGAACGCGAGCGCGGAGAACGGAGTGTAGGTGAACTGGAGATCCGTGCCCACGTCCCAGTCGTACAGCGGGGAGGCCAGCTTCGCGTTGTACGGCGGGCTGATGTGCCGCACGATCAGGCCGCCGTCGCGGTACACGCCCAGATCCACCGGGTACAGGGTCCACCCCGACGAACGCCGTGCGTCGTAGATGGCCCAGGCCGCCACCACGACCGCGAAGGCGATCGCCCCCGCAATCGCGAAACGGCGCCCTCGTTTCACCTTGTTACTGGACGCGACCGCCCCTTGGCAGTCCAGAACGGAACTCACTTCGCGAACCTTACCGGATCTTAACTAAGGGTACGAGCAAGTCCGGGGCCGGAAGCCGAAGAGAAGCCTGAGAAAATGCTGAGTAAGCTGGTACTTTTCTGAACGTAATCGATCATGCTTGCGATGTGTACCAATTCGGGAACAGTGCCAGAGATTCGAACACCACGTCGGCTCCGGCCTCGGCCAGGTCACCCTCCGTGAAGGACCCGGTGGTCACGCCTACCGCTGTCACGCCCGCCGCGTACGCGGCCGCCATGTCCGCCGGCGTGTCCCCGACGTAAACGCCGGCACCGAGTTCGGCCAGGACCGCCGCCTTCTCCGGCCCGTGCCTCTCGGTGTACAGGTCGTCGGCGACCAGGCCGACCCCGGCCAGGCTGGCCCGCGCCGGCACCACGTACTTGGCCGTGATCACCACGGCCCGCGCTCCCGCGGCCCGCACCGCCGCCATGGCCTCGCGCGCGCCCGGCATGAGCATGGTGAGACCCGCGGCCAGGCCGGCGTAATGCCTGCGGTAGACGGCGACCGCGGCCGGGATCTCGTCCGGGCCGAACCAGTACGACAGTTCGTCTTCCAGCTTGATCCCGAGGCGCCGGTTCACGGCCACCGGGTCGATCGCCACGCCGGTGTCCGCCGCCACGCCCGCGAACGACGCGAGAATCGCCCGCCGCGAGTCGATCAGCGTCATGTCCAGGTCGAACCCGACCGGAGCGGCCATCAGAACCCCTTTTCTCCCGAGCCGACAGTGGTGCCGGCCTCCGCATCCGCGACTTGCCCTTCCGGGGCGGGCACCATGAGCGGGCGCGCCGCGAGCAGTCCCGCGACCAGCAGGACGGCGCTCAGCGCGAACAGCACCATGAGCGGCGGGTTCCAGCTTCCCGTCGCCGAGTGCAAGAGCCCGACCTCCAGCGGGCCAGCGCTCGCCAGCAGGTACCCGGCGGCCTGGGCCAGCGAGGACAAGGAGGCCGCCGCCGCCGCGTGCGGGGCGCGCGCCATGGTGAAGAAGATCCCCAGGCTCAGCGCCGCGTTCTGCCCGGCACCGAGGATGAGCACCCACACGACCGCCGAGCCCAGGGGCGCGTACACCGCTCCCGCGAGCCCCGCGGCCATCATGACGACCGTGGGCACCACGATGACGTGCTGGGAGCGCATGCGCTGCGCGAGCATCGGGACAATCAGCGAGACCGCCAGGTTGCCGACGCCCATCAGCGCCAGCAGGTCGCCCGCGCCCGCGGCGCTCTCGCCCCGGGCGCGCATGATGCTCGGCAGCCACGACAAGACCGCGTAGTAGAGCAGGCTCTGCGTGCCCATGAACACGGTGACCTGCCAGGCAAGAGGATGCCTCCACATCCCCCCGCTCGCCTTAGGCGCGCCTGGAGCCGCGGTCTTCCCGTCCTCTCGCGTCGCTCGCGCCTCAGGACTCATTCCTCGGTCCGGACGGCGACGCGCGCCGCTGGCGCGCGGGTACCTAACCTGCGGGAGCCATATGAGCGCCGCCAGCGCGGCGGGGAGCGCGAGCCAGCCCAGGGTGACCGGCACCGAGCCGTCGGTCGCGTTCCAAAGCGGCACGCTGACCAGCGAGCCGACGATCGCGCCGAGCGACAGCGCGGTGATGTACATGCCGATGAGGAACCCGGCGCGCTCCGGCCAGCGCCGCTTGATCAGGCTGGACAGGAGCACGTTCATCACGGCGATCGCGGCCGCGGCGAGGATGGTCCCGGGGAACAGCAGGGGGCCGGCGGCGACGGCGCGCAGCACCAAACCGAGGGCGAGGACGACAGCCGCGCCCAGCAGCACGCGCTCCTCACCGAGCCTGCGCGCCAGCAGGGCGGCGAACGCCGACACGATGCCGAAGCAGATGACCGGCGCCGCCGCGAGGAGCGAGACTTCGGCCGCCGACAGGTGCAGGCGATCCTGCAGTTCGGGAAAGATTGGCGGAAGACTGGTGATCGCGCCGCGCAGGTTGAACCCGAGGGCGGCCACTCCGATGACGAGCAGCGCCTTTTCCAGGGAGGATCGTTTCTTCTCGGTGTTCAGGACGGCCACAGGAAGTTAACCATAGCCGACCAAAATTAGCGCTCAGACGTCGCGACATGTTTCGCGGGGGTTCACCGTCGGCTTGTTGCCCGGACGCGCGGCACCCTGACAGGGTGGAGCGGTGCCTACTCGTCTCATGCACGTCGTGATAGATGCCGCTGATCCCGAGCGGCAAGCCGGGTTCTGGTCGGAGGTGTTCGGCTGGCAGACGCAGGCCGGCGAGGACGGGGAGGTCATGATCCTTCCCGCCGGCTGGCGCTATCCCGACCCTGGGCCGGTGCCGCTCCTTTTCGTGCCCGCCGGGGAACCCGAGACGGGCAGGAACCGGGTGCATATCGACGTGCCGACCAAATCACCCGCGTACTTCGAGGACGAGGTCAAGCGGATCATCGCGCTCGGCGCGACGCCCGCCGACATCGGCCAGGGCGACGTGCCGTGGGAGGTGCTCGCCGACCCGGAGGGCAACGAACTGTGCGTCCTGGATCCGCGCCCGGATGTCTACTTCGACACCGGCCCGCTCGCCGCCATCGTCGTGGGCTGCGCCGACCCGGCGGCGATCGCGGGATTCTGGGCGCAGGCGTCCGGCTTCCGGCGCTCGGCGTCCCGGTCCGGTGAGAACATCGCGGCGCTGCGGGCACCGGTCGTGCGCGGACCGTTCCTGGAGCTCATCCGCGATCCGGACGCGGCTGCGCACGGGGGCCGGATCCGCCTCGACGTAGCCCCGCCCGCCGACGGCGACCTCGACGAGGCGGTCACGGAACTGCTGGCGGCCGGCGCCCGCCCGGCGGACGGCGGCCAGGTCAACGCCCCCTGGATCACGCTCAGCGATCGCGAAGGCTTCGAATTCCGCGTTCTCACCCCCCCTGACGCCCCGTTAAGCTAGCGCGGTGACACCGGCGCGGCGGCGGACTATCGACACGATCACGGCATCGCTGGAGCGATTCATCCGATATGACGACGAGTCGATCGTGCACGACGTGTGGATCCGGCAGCGGTACGAGGGCGGCTACGCCGCCAGTTACGCGCCCGCGCGTGCCGAGTCGGTGCGCACCGCGTGGCACGAGGCCGGTCACGCCGTGGCGGCGCTGGCGATCGGCGCGAGATTCAGTTCCGCGAGCATCCGGGCGGGTGGTGCGAGCTCGGGGCGAGTGCACTCGGTACGCGATGGCGGGAACGAGTCCTTCGTCGTCGCCGCCGCCGGGCAGGTCGCCGAGAGGCTGCGGGACTGGTCGCTGCCGTCGTCCGACGTGGCGCTGGCCGTGTGGCTGGCATCGTGGCGAGGTGACGGCGGTGACGCACGGCGGTTCCGGGCTTGCGTGGCCGGCCAGGAAGGGCGGTTCGGGACTGGCGCCGCGGCGGAAGCGGCGGCATGGCGCTACAGCGTGGAGTTGCTGACCCCGTCGCGGCCGCGAATCCGGCAGCTAGCACGGGCGCTGCTGGTGCATCCCCGCTACCTTCCGTACGACGTGTGCGCGGCAATCGCAAAGGTTTAGCATCTGAACCCATGACGTCGGAAGCGCTGCTCGCCTACTGCCTCGCCAAGCCGGGCGCGTGGCAGGACGAACCGCGGGAGGGGGATGTCGTGGCGAAGGCCGGTCCGAAGATCTTCGGCCGGTCCGGCTGGAATAGCCTGCAGGCCGGCAGCGCTATGCCCGGCGAAGAGATCACCGAGGCCGTCGACGGCTGTTACGACATGGTGGTCAGCAAGCTCCCGACGAAAGACCGCCTGGCGCACGCGTGACGACAGCTCAAGCTCTCATATTGCTCGCGGCTGGCGTGCTGGGTGGTCTGGCCAGCACTATCGCCAGCGTCGCGAGCGTCGTTTCCTATCCGATCCTGCTCGCGCTCGGCCTGCCGCCGTTGAGCGCCAACGTGACGAACACGATGTCGCTCTTGTTCACCGGCGCGGGATCGGTGCTCGGCTCCCGCCCCGAACTGGCCGGCCAGCGCGCCCGGGTGCTCCGCCTCAGCGCGGTCACCGCGGCCGGCGGTGCCGCCGGCGCCGTCATCCTGCTGGTCGCGCCGGCGAGCGCGTTCGCGGTCGTGGTGCCGGCCCTGATCGCCGGGGCGTCGGTGGTGCTGCTCGTCCAGCCCATGCTCCGCGGCCTGTCACCGACGCCGGGAGCCGATGCGTCGTGGCCCCGGCACGTCGCGGTGTTCGCGGTGGCCGTGTACACGGGATACTTCGGTGCGGCAGGCGGCGTGCTGCAACTGGCCGTGCTGAGCACGATGCTCGCCGAGTCCCTGGTCCGGGTCAACGCGGTCAAGAACGCGATCAGCGGTGTGGCGAACGGCGTCGCGGCGATCCTGTTCGCCATCTTCGCCCCGGTGCACTGGGCCTACATCCCGCTGCTCGCGGTCGGGTTCCTCATCGGCGGCTTCATCGGGCCCCGAGTGATCCGGCGGCTGCCGGTGCGGGCGCTGCGGATCTTCATCGCGGCGATCGGGCTAGCGCTCGCCGTCAAACTCGGCTGGTCCGCCTACCGGTAAATCCCGCTGTCGGCATGGGCGGTTAGCCCGCGAAGGTGTCGATGCCCTCGATCTTCCAGGTGGAGCCCGCGCGGACGGCGTTGACCGCGAGCATCGCCTCGGCGGTCGCGGGGGCGGCGGCGCCGGCGCTGCCGTCGCTCTCGGTGGCGAACACCAGGAGGCGGGCCGTGTCCGGCGTGAGCATCTCCACGCCGATGTCGGACACCGTGGTGGTGACGACCAGCTTGTCCTGCTGCGCGTCCTTCTTCACCCCGGCGATCATCGTCGCGTACTGACTGACCGCCGCCCCCGTCAGCACCCGGCTCGCCGCCGTCCGCGTGGGACCGGGGTTAGCGTAGTCGTAGGTGAACAGGGCGCCGACCGCGCTCGTCATCTGGCTCGCGACCTGGCTGGTCTCGTTCGGGTCTGACAGGGCGAGGTTCTGCGCGGACGGCTCGCCGTTCAGGCTGCCCGCTTCGGTGCCGAACCATGCCGCGAGGCCGCCGAACACGAACGTCGCCGCGGCGAGCGTCACGAGGACGATCAGCCGCCAGGGCAGGCGGGCAGGGGTCCGCGCCTGCGGGCTCGGCGGCGCTAGGCGCTCCGGCTCGCGTACGGCGGTGGCCTGCGACGCCGTGGCCTGAGACCCAGTGGCCTGAGACCCAGTGGACTGCGGCGTGCCCGTCCCGCTGACGGCGGGGGCGGGGATGGGGGCTGGGATGGAGGTGGGGGCCGGGGCGGCTTCGTGGCTGGCCGCGAGCCGGCGGACGGCGGCCGCGTTCACGCCTGAGGAGCGGACACGCGGGCGGGACCTCGGCGGGCCCGGGTTTCTGTTCGCGGACACTGGGTTCTCCTGCGCTATGGGGTCGCGGACGACGAGGACGTCTGGGACGGGTAGCCGAGCGAGGTGAGCTTCCAGCCGGACGATGTCCTGGTCACCTGGCCGATCTCGCTTTCCCGCTCGGTGAACGGGCTGCCTTTCGCCGGCGTGACGGTGACGTCGACGGCGACCATCACGCTGGCGGTTCCCGCGCCGGTGTCGAGCTGGGTGACCGCGCCGTCCAGGATCTTCGCCGTGGTGATCGTCTTCTTGCCCTGGACGAGCTGGACTTCCTGTTTCAGGTTCTGCGCCAGCTGGCTGTGCAGGGAGCCCGCGCTGGACTCCAGCCACAGGTTCAGTCCGGCGGACGCCTGGTGGTAGTCGAGCGTGTTGAAGTTCAGCACCGCCTGCTCGGCGCCGGCGAGCGCGACGTCGCGCGCCCGCGCGTCCGCGAGCGCCGGCGAGTGCGCGGCCGAATGCCACGACCAGCCGAACCACCCCGCGCAGGCCGCGGCGGCGACTGCCAGCGCCGATGCGGCTGCCAGCGGCAGGTTCCGGAGATTCACTCTTTCCTCCAAACGACGTTGGCTATCGCGCCGCGATGCCCGTAATCACCCACCGGCCGCCGGCGAGACGCGTGGTTACCTGAAGCTGCGCGGGAACGCTGCCTGCGGGCTTGCCGTCCCGCATGGTGGTCTGCCGGAGAAAGACCAGCAGTGTGGCCGTATCCCCGGTGAGCGACCGGACGCCGATGGCGGTCACCCTCGTCACCACGGTGAGCCGTTCGGTGATGGCGGCCGACAGCATCGGCGACAGTTCGGCGTACTGGGCGGCGGCCTGCCCGGCGAGCACCCGGTGGGCCATGCGCGCGGTGGCCGCCAGGTCTGTATAGGAGTAGGAGTAGATCCCGGCCACGCCGCCGCTTACCGCCGCCGTCACCTGCCGTGTCCGCGCGGTATTGACCAGCGCCTCGTTGGCGGCGGCAGAAGTCCGCGCCTGCCCCGCCAGCACGAGCAGGACGACCGCGGCCGCGACCAGCAGGAGGCTGGCGCCGAACAAGGCCAGCGGCCCCCGGATGTGTGCGTAGCTCCGGGGGCCGCCGACGGCACCGGGCACGTCCTGGCTGACCGCGGATGACGTGCGCATCGGTCAGCCTCCGGTCAGCGAGCTGATCTTCCAGCCCGCGGTGGTGAGGGTCAGGGCGGCGAGGTAGCGGTTGGCGACCGTGTCCGAGACGCCCGCGGCGTTGGTCTGCACGACGCTCACGATCGCGATCATCCGTGCCGTCCCTGTCTGTCCGCCCGGCGACACGGTAAGAGCGGTGAGCGCCGCGTCGGTGACGGTGGCGACGGAACTCGTCTTCACCCTCGTTATCTGCGCGGCCGCGGCCGGGTCGGACTGCTGGATCAACGCGTGCTCGGCGCCCGTGGTGTCGCCGAGCCAGCGCTGTTCCCAGCGCGCGACGCTGTGCGCCGAGACTGTGTCGAGGTCGGCGATCTCACGGGTGCCCGCGCTCAGCGCCGCGTCACGCGCCTGGCCCGCGGACACGGCCGGGCTTGGCGCGGCGGACGCGTACTGCGCTCCGGCCCACGCGGCGAACACGGCGGCCACGACGACCGCGAGCCATGCCGCCGTCCAGGTCCGCCGGCCCGCGCCGGCTGAGGGGCGGGCCGCGCCAGTTGGGGGGCGGGCCGCGCCAGTTGGGGGGGACCCTGCGCCGGGGGCGCCCGCGCCAGTTGGGAGGGAGGCCGGGATCCGGGGCAGGCGAGTCATGGCTTGGCCGCCGCGGGGACGGGGCCGCCGGACGGGGCGTTGGCGGAGCCGCGCACGTCGATACCAGTGGACGGCGGGCTGTCGCAGGCGGCGCCCGCGTTCAGCGTGCCCGGCTTGGTGTCCGTGCCGTTCTCGTAGGTGGTGCCCTGGTATCCGTCGGTGCACGGCAGCGGGTCGAAGAACGTGAGCGTGAGCCCGAAGTTCGCGCCGTCCTTCGTCACCACCGTGTCGCCGGCGGCGGCCACGGCGGGCAGGACGCTCAGGAGTTCCTCAAGCGCCGGCTGCCGGCTGCCGGCCAGTTCGGACGTCGTCAGCAGGTTGGCGATCGTGACCCCGAGGTCGGGGTCGTTGTCGGCGAGCAGGTCGCTGACCTGCGACGCCGCCGCGGGCGCGGCCGTGATCAGGGCCTGTATGTCCGGGTCGGAGCTCTCGATCTGCTGCGCTAGCAGGTTGACGCTACTGGCGAACGACTCGATCTCGCCGCTGTCGTCCTCCTGGGTGGCGAGCACGCCCTGGCCCTCGTCGATGAGTTCGGACGTCGGCGTGATGTTCTGGTCCGCGGCCTTGGAGTAGGCACTGAAGTCGTCAAGCAGCGTCTGCAGGTTCTGGCCCTGGCCGTTGAACCCCTGGTACAGCTCGTTCATGACCGTCCGCAGGGATGAGGCCGGCAGCGACCTGGCGAGCGCGTCCACGTTGGTCAGCAGGTCGGTCACCGGCTGCGGGATCTGGGTATCGGCCTCGCTGATCACGACGCCGGCGGTCAGGTACGGGCCGGCGGACGACGCCGGGCGCAGGTCCAGGTACTGCTCCCCCACCGCGGACAGGTCCGCGACCACCGCCTGGGAGTCGGCCGGGATCTTCGGCGCGGAGTTGTCGATGTCGAGGTCCGCCTGCACCCCGCTGCCGGTCAGCGAGAGCGAGCCGACCCGCCCGACCGTCACGCCGCGGTAGGTCACGTCGGCGTCGGTGTACAGGCCGCCGGCCTGGGCGAGGTCGACCTTGACCACGTAGTAGCCGGGGACACCGAAGAACCGCCCGACGTTCGCGTAGCGGATGCCGGTGTAGGCGAGGACCGCGATCGCGAGCAGCGCGAACACGACGACCTTGAGCTTGGTCATCAGGGTAAACATGACGTCACCTCCTCACGGCTGCGGCGGGCAGGTCAGCAGCGACGGGGACGGGGACGGGGACGGGGATGGGGATGGGGATGGGGCCTGGCCGGCGGGCACGAGGGGGGCGTAGACGCACGCCCCGTTGCGCGCCGTCACGTTCAGGAAGGCGTTCAGGTAATCCCCCTTGATGTCACCGAGGACCGCGTCAGGGAACGGGAAGGTGAACAGCACCTGCAGCGCGTCCGGCAGTGCCTTCCCCGCGTCGGCGAGGTTCTGCAAGATCGGCTGCAGGCTCTTCAGGTCGGCGACCGTGTCCGCCTCCGAGGAGTTGATCGTGGAGACCGCCACGCCGGACAGCTTGTTCAGCGCGTCCAGCATGGCCACCATCTGGTTCCGCTCGGAGTTCAGCGTCGCCAGGCCCGGTGTCATGTTGTCCAGGACGTAGGCGATCTGCGCGTCGCGGGTGGCCAGCGTCGCGGACAGCTGGTTAAGCCCGTCGAGCGCGCTGGTGATGTCGGAGCGGTGGACGTTGAGGTTGCTCACGAGCGTGGTGATCTCGGACAGGACCGACCGGATCTGCGGCTCGTTGCCGGACAGGGCATTGTTGAGCTGCACCGTGATCGTGTGGATCTGCGCGAGGCCGCCGCCGTTCAGCAGCAGGGACAGCGCGCCGAGCACCTGTTCCACGGTCGCGTCTTCCGTCGTCCGCTGCAGCGGGATCGTGTCGCCGTCACCGAGCGACCCCGTAGCCGTGATCCCCGGCGGCGGGGTCAGCGCGATGTACTCCTCGCCGAGGAGGCTGGTGGAGGTCAGCTCCGCGATCGCGTTGGCCGGCAGCCTGACCGAGCCGTTGATCGTCATCGTCACGGTGGCGTTCCAGCTGCCCGGCGGCACCGACAGACCGGTGACCTGGCCGACCGCCACGTCGTTGACGTCCACGTTCGCGTGCGGGACCAGGTTGACGACGTTGGCGAAGACGGCCTTGACCGTGTACGGGTGGCTGCCCAGGGACGGCCCGCCGGGCAGCGGCAGGCTGTAGATCCCCTGGAAGCCGCTGGACGAGCCGCACCCGGTCAGCAGCCCGGCGGCCACGGCGGCGGAAGCGACGGCCGCGGCGAGGCGAGAACGGCGGCGGGTCATGAGCCGGCTCCCGCTGACGGCGCGGAGCTTGGCGCGGAGCTTGGCGACGGGGACGTGCCCGGGGAAGTCCCCGTGGCGGGTAGCGGCAGCGGGCAGCCGGTCTGGTTCGGGTTGGTGATGTAGCCGCAGGATCCCATGCTCAGCTCGTTCAGGTCACCGCGCGCGTTCAGCGTCCCCGCGGCGGGATCGTAGGCGGCGATGAAGTTGTCCGCCGCCAGCGGTTCGTTATCGAGCGCCTGCGCGAGGGACGCCCGTTCCTTCACGAGCACTCCGGTGATCTGCTCCAGGTTCGTGATGTTGGCCTTCAGCTCGGCCCGGTTGCCGCTGATGAACGTCTGCACCTGCGCGAGCGCGGTGGACAGGTCCGACAGCGCCCCGGCCAGGTTGGACCGGTCGGCGGCCAGGAACCCGGACACCTCCGAAAGCTGGGACTGCGCCGTGGCGACCTGGCCGCTGTTCGACTGCAGCATGTTCGCGAACTTCTGCAGGTTGCCGATCGTGCCGAAGAACGTGTTCTGCGTGCCGTTCAGCGTCTGCGCGAGCTGGCTCATCTGGTCGACCATCGTCGCGAGGGACTGGCCGTTGCCCTTGAGGTTGGCGGCGCCGGTGTTCAGCACGCCGGAAAGGGCGCCGCGGGAGTTGACGCCGTTCGGCCCGAGGTCGCCGGCCAGCTTGGCGATCGCGGAGTAGATCTGGTCGATCTCTACCGGGGTGGCGGTGCGGCTTTCCGGGATGACGCCGCCGGGCGGCAGCGCCGCGCCGCCGGTGTAGGCCGGGGTCAGCTGGATGTACCGGTCCGCGATCACGCTCGGGACGATCACCACCGCGTCGGCGCCGGCCGGGACCGGCACGTTCGGCTCGACCGACATGACGACCTTGACCTCTTTACCTTCGGGCTGCACCGAGTCGATCGAGCCGACCTTGACGCCGAGGATGTCCACGTCCGACCCCGGGTACACGCCGACCGCCTCGCTGAAGTACGCGGTGTACCGGACGCCCCCGGAACTGGTGAGCGACACCAACGCGCCGGTGATCCCGCCGGCCAGCGCGCACGCGACGATGGCAGTGATGACCATCGTCCGCGTCCTGACACGGGGAAGAAGGGCGCGGGCCGGGGAGGGACCGGGGCTCGTTCGGGAGAAAGGGACTTTGAGCTTCATCTGGGGGGCTCGCATCCGGTAGTCGGCTGGGTGCCGCCGTACGACTGCGGGATCAGCCCGCACAGGTAGGTGTCGAACCAGGGGCCGCTGCCGAGCAGGTTCCCGGTCAGCCGGGTGTAGGGGCCGGCGAGCTGCAGCGCCTCCTGCAGGTTCGCCTGGTTACGCTGCAGCACGGTGGTGACTTGGCCGAGCTTGCCGAGCATCGCGGCGAGCGCGGAGTCGTCGTTCTTGACGAGGGTCGTAAGCTGCGCGGACAGGTCCTCGGTACCGGTGAGCAGGGAGCCGATCGCCTGCTGCTGCTGCTCAAGTTCGGCCAGCAGCAGGTTCCCGTCGTCGATCAGCCGCTGGAACTCGCCGTCCTCGCTGGCCACCGTCCCGCTGAGCTGGCTGCTGCCCTGCAGCAGTGTGGCGATCTGGCTGTCCTGGGAGGCGATCGTCTGCGACAGCGCGGCCAGCCCGGTGAGTGACTGGTGCACGGCGGGCGGCGTGTTCGCGAACGTGGCCGAGATGTCCTCAAGGGCCTTCGCCACGGAGGTGGTGTCGACCTGCTGGAATACCGTGCCCAGCTGCTGGAACGCCTGGGTGACGTCGTAGGGCGAGGTGGTCCGGCCGGCCGGGATGGGCGCCGCCGGGTCCTGCGGCACCGGGCCGAGCGGGTCCAGGTCGAGGTACTTCTCGCCGAGGATCGTCTCGATGTCGATCGCCACGGTGGAATCGTCGCCAACCCAGGCATTTTTCACCTCGAACGACACTTTGACCTGCGCACCGTCCAGTGACACGGCGCTGACCGTGCCGACGGTGACCCCGGCGATCCGGACGGTGTTCCCGGGCTCGAGCCCGGCGGCCTCGGTGAAGTACGCGGTGTAGGTCGTGCCGTGGCTGACGAGCGGCAGGTCGTTAACGTTGAACCCGACCCAGGAGATCGCGGCGATGACGAGCAGTCCGATGACGGCGATCAGGACTGGCCTGCGGGGCTGCTTCATGCTGTGCTCCTCATGCTGTGCTCCTCATGCGCGGCACCGCGCGGCGTTCACCGGGATGCCGGCCGGGGCGGGCCCGCCGTCGGCCTCCTGCACGCCGGTGACCGTGGCCTCGCATTCGTAGAGGTTGAGCCAGGAGCCGTAAGAGGCGAGCCGGGCGATGTCTTCCTCCTTGACGGGCAGGTTCTTGAGGAACGAGGTGATCAGCGGGGTGTTGTCGGCCAGCGT
Source organism: Trebonia sp. (assembly GCA_035948445.1). GTDB lineage: Bacteria > Actinomycetota > Actinomycetes > Streptosporangiales > Streptosporangiaceae > Trebonia. Next base: position 17,405 of record DASZJE010000002.1, read on the forward strand.
GCCGGACAGCGCGGACAGCGACTTGATGTCGGCGGTGATCGGCGGGTTGGCCTGCTGCAGGAGCCCGGCGGTCGCGTTGGTCAGGTTCGACATGGCGCTGATCGCGTCGCCGATCGGCTGCCTGTCGGCCGCGAGGCCGGTGACGAGCTGCTGCAGCGTGGTGACCAGGCCGGTGAGCTCGCCGCCGCGCGCGTTGATGGTGGCGACCACGCTGTTCAGGTTGCCGATCACCGAGTCGATGACCTTGGCGCGGTCAGCCAGCGTGGTGGTCAGCGAGCCGACGTTCGTCAGCAGGGTGTCCATCGTGGTGCCCTCGCCCTGCAGGACCTGGATGATCTCGGCGGCGAGCTGGTTCACGTCGCCGGGGCTGAGCGCCTCGAACAAGGGCTGGAACCCGTTGAACAGCTCGGTCAGGTTCAGCGCCGGGGTGGTCTGGGTGACCGGGATGGCGGCGCCGGCGTTCAGGGTCTGGCCCGGCGGACCTGTACCGGGCGCCAGGTTGATGTACCGGTCGCCGATCAGGTCCTTGTAGTAGATCGTCGCGGTCACCGAGGCGGGCAGCACGCGGCTGGACTGCACATCGAACCCGACGCGCGCTTCGTCTCTGCCGGTGACGGCGATCGAGGTGACCTGGCCGACCTGGACGCCGGCGATGTCCACGTCGTCGCCGGCCTGCAGGCCGGTGACGTCGGTGAACGTCGCGTAGTAGCCGGTAGAGGCGCCGACGCTGGTGTTGGCGATGGACAGGCCGAGCACGGTCGTGGCCGCGACCGTCACCACGATGAAGATGATCGAGAAGATCAGCGGCCTGGCGACGGACTTGCGGCGGATGCGGGCGCGGGCCGCCCGCGTCCGGGGTGGCGGATCGGCCGGCGCCGCCGGCAGCTGCCTGGTCTCGGTCATTTGATCTTCACCGTCGTTCCGCGGTACAGCGGGCCGAGCAGGACGCTGGACCAGTCGGGCAGGCTATCGGGCGCCACGTTGACCTCGGGTGCCGCGAGCTCGTCGACCAGCTCGTTCTCCTGCGGTGAGTTGGGCAGCCCCAGGCCCGCCGTGGAGACGTCGGCGGCGCCGTCGTTGAGGCTGACGCCCCGCAACGGGGTGGCGTAGCACTCCGCCCCGGTGTTGTCGCCGTAGCGCGGGGTGTTGACGCCCGGCTTGTACGGCTCTTGCGCGGGCACCGTGTGCAGGGTCGCGTGCAGGCCGGGCTGCTTGGTGCCGGCCCCGAGGACCTTGTCAATGTTCGGAATGAAGTCGGTGAGCTGCTGCAGGACGCAGGGAAACTCGGCGGAGTAGCGCTGCAGGATCTGCAGAGGCTGCTTGCCGTCGCCGGACAGCTCGATGAGGTTCTGCTTGTTCTCGTTAAGGAATGCGGTGAGGTTCTGCGACGCCCCGGTGACTACCGAGTACAGCGAGTCCAGGTTGGCGGCCTCGCTGGCGACCGTCTGGCTCGTCACGCTGAAGTCCCGCAGCGCCGCGACGATACCGGGCGCGGCCTGCGCGTAGGTCTGGGTGACCTGCACCAGCTCGCTGATGTCGTTGTCGAGGGCTGGCAGTTGCGGGTTGAACTGCTTCAGGTATGCGTTCACCACGACGAGAGTCTGGCCGAGGGTGGCGCCCCGGTTCTGCAGGGTGTCGGCGATGGCGGTGAGGGTGACCGAGAGCTTCTGCGGCTGGATGGCCGTCAGCATCGGCAGCATGTCGTTCAGCACGGTCTCCAGCTCGACCGCGTCGGCCGAGCGGTCCTGCTCGACGATCCTCGTCTGCGCCAGCGTCTGCGCCTGCGGGCGGGCGGGGAGGATGAGGTCCACGTACCGCTCGCCGAACAGGGTGGTCGGCAGCATCTCCGCGGTCACGTTCGCGGGCAGGCTGGCGGCGGTCGCCGGATTGATCGACAGTTCCAGCCTGGCACCGCTGCCGTCGGAGGTGATCGAGCGGACCTGGCCGACGACCACGCCGCGGACGCTCACGTCGGCGTTGATGTTCATCTCGTTGCCGACGGCGTCGGTGTAGAGGGTGACCATCGTGTCCGAGGCGAACTCCTTGTTGTACGCGGCGACCGAGATCCCGGCCAGCAGCGCGAGCAGGGCGAGGAACACCAGCCCGGCCAGCCGCCGCCTGGTCTTGAACCAGACGGTGGAGGGGGGCCGAAGGCGCGGGGAACGCGGCGCGTCGCTCATCCGGCCACCCGCACGGTCGTGGTCGCGCCCCAGATGGCGAGCGACATGAAGAAGTCGACGATGTTGATCAGCACGATCGCGGTGCGCACCGCCCGGCCGACGGCGACGCCGACGCCCGCCGGGCCGCCCTTGGCGCGGTAGCCGTAGTAGGCGTGGATGCAGATGACCATGGTGGAGAAGATCAGCACCTTGACGAACGACCACAGCACGTCAACCGGGGACAGGAACAGGCCGAAGTAGTGGTCGTAGGTGCCCGAGGACTGGCCGTCGAACAGGATGGTCACCTCGCGGGAGGCGAAGTAGGAGGTGACCAGGCCGATGGCGTACAGCGGGATGATGGCCGCGACGCCGGCGATGATCCTGGTGGTCACCAGGTAGGGCAGGCTCGGCACGCCCATGCCCTCGAGGCCGTCGATCTCCTCGTTGATCCGCATCGAGCCGAGCTGGGCGGTGAACCCGGCGCCGACGGTCGCGGACAGCGCGAGCCCGGCGACCAGCGGGGCGATCTCCCGCGTGTTGAAGTACGCGGAGATGAACCCGGTGAACGCCGAGGCGCCGATCTGGTTGAGGGCGTAGTAGCCCTGCAGGCCGACGACGATGCCGGTCGACAGCGTCATGCCGATCATCACCACGACCGTGCCGCCGACCATCGCCAGGCCGCCGCTGCCGAACGCGACCTCGGACAGGATCCGCAGGATCTCCTTCGGATAGCGGCGGATGGCGCGCGGTATCCACGCCAGCGCGCGGATGTAGAACACAAGCTGGTCGCCGAGCGTGTCCAGCCAGGACAGGCCGCGGTCGGCTGTCTGCGCGGCCCGCGCGGCCAGTTCCCGGGTGAGGGCCATCGCGTCATGCTCCCTTCGCGGGGACGACTTGCAGGTAGATGGCGGTCAGCACGACGTTGACCACGAAGAGCAGCACGAACGCGATGACGACGGACTCGTTCACGGCGTCGCCGACGCCCTTCGGCCCCGGCTTGGGATGCAGGCCGCGGTAGGAGGCGACGATGCCGGCGATGAAGCCGAATATCAGCGCCTTGATCTCGCTGATGTACAGGTCGGGAAGCTGGGCGAGGGTGGAGAAGCTGGACAGGTAGGAGCCAGGCGTGCCGTGCTGGACGTACACGTTGAGGAAGTAGCCGCCGAGGATGCCGACGACGCTGGTGAGGCCGTTGAGCAGGACGGACACACCGGTGACGGCGAGCACGCGGGGCACGACGAGGCGCTGGATGGGCGAGACGCTCATGACGTCCATGGCGTCCAGTTCCTCGCGGATGTTGCGGGCCCCCAGGTCCGCGCAGATCGCCGAGCCCGCCGCGCCCGCGATCACGAGGGCGACGATGAGCGGGCTGGCCTGCTGGACGACGGCGATCACGCTGCCGGCACCGGTGAACGACTGCGCGCCGAACTGCTGGAGCAGCGAGCCGATCTGCAGGGCGATGATGGCGCCGAACGGGATGGCGACCAGCGCGGTCGGCAAGATCGTGACGCTGGCGATGAACCAGAACTGCTCGATCAGCTCACGCAGGGCGAACGGGCGCCTGAAGGCAAGCACCAGTGTCGTTCCGGCGAGGGCGAAGATCTGCCCGATCTGCCGCAGCGGCGCGAGCACCGCCGCGGGCGGCACGGGCGGCTCCGGGCCCGGCCGCCGGGCCGCGGGCCAGCCCGGGCCGGGTCCTAGGCCTGGTCCCGGGCCTGGCCCTGGGCCGCCTGGGCCTGAGACCGACGGCTGGGGGAGCGTGGGCGAGTCGGTCACCGCGCGGACCCCTGGTTCGGGCCAGGCTGGCGGTCCGGCACGCCTGCCGGCCCGGGGCCGCCGCGGGCCATCTCGTATCGGGCGAGGTCGGCGGGGGTAAAGCTGTCCAGGATCGTGTCGCGCAGGTGCAGCGGAACCGTGTCGATCACGGACATCACGCGTTCCCGGCGGCGCAGCACTGCCTGCCGGGGCGGCGCTCCGGGCGTGGGGTTGAGCTGCGGCGTGATGCCGGGCGGCCGTGCGCCGGTGCCGCCGTCGTGGTGACCGGCGTCCGCGTGGGCCCGCTCGATCTCCATCGTGGCCTCGTCCTTCTCCTCGGCCATGCCGATCGGGCCGAGGCGACGGCCCTCGAGGAACTGTGCGATGACCGGGTTCGGGCTGGTGAGCATCATCTCGCGCGGGCCGAAGCCGACAAGCTCGCCGCGGAACAGCATCCCGATGTTGTCCGGGACGGTGGTGGCGATCTGGATGTTGTGGGTGACGATCACGATCGTCGCGTCGATCCGCGCGTTGAGGTCGATCAGCAACTGGGACAGGTAAGAGGTGCGCACCGGGTCGAGGCCGGAGTCCGGCTCGTCGCACAGGATGATCTGCGGCTCGAGGACCAGGGCGCGGGCGAGGCCCGCGCGCTTGCGCATGCCGCCGGAGATCTGCCCGGGCAGCTTGTTCTCCTCGCCGGCCAGGCCGACGAGGGCCATCTTGTCCAGGACGATGTCCCGGATCTGCTTCTCCTTGAGCCTGGTGTGCTCGCGGAGCGGGAACGCGATGTTGTCGAACAGGTTCAGGCTTCCGAACAGCGCCCCGTCCTGGAACATCAGGCCGAACAGCCGCCGCGCCCGGTACAGCTTCCTGTCCGAGCAGTGCACGATGTCCGTGCCGTCGACGTACACGTGCCCGTACTCGGGCCGCAGGAGCCCGACCAGCGACTTGAGGAAAACCGTCTTCCCGGTGCCGGACGGCCCGAGCATGACGCTCACTTCCCCGGGGGGGATGGTGAGCGACACGTCTTGCCACACGCTCTTCCGGCCGAAGAACTTCGTCAGTCCCTCGACCACGACTTCAGCGCCCAACGCTCCCTCCGGCTCCGCTAATCCCGCTCTACCGCGACGCGGCCGACCTCGCCGCATTCCCGCTGGTCGTTTCGCAATTACAGACGCAACAACGGCTTAAGTTACTGTCGGGTACATTATCTCTTTTAGCCTGAATAACACAAGACGGCGTGGCCGAAATGAAACAGGAAAACGCTTCTTATCAATCATTGATAAATTCAGGTGATGAGATTTATCAATTAAAATAAAGGCCGCGCGGTCCAATCAGTTTCGGGCTCATGACGGGATTAGGTCGCTTGCGCAACTGAGCCAACAAGATTGGTGCGATTGCGCACCTGATCCAGACGGGCCCGTGAAGCATGTGGCCGATGGGGTCGCTGCGGCTGTTGTTTCCTGTCCCTCAGCTGGCGCCGAGTCGCGGATAGCCGAGTTCGGCGTGCAACTGGTTGACCTGGGCGAGCAGGGCTGGGGGGATCTGCTCCAGCGGGAGGTCCGCGCTGGGCTCGCGGTCCGGGGCGCCGGCAGGTGCCTGGGCCGGGGCGGGTTCGGGGGCCGGGGCGCCGGCGGGTGCCTGGGCCGGGACCTTGCCGGGGGCCGGCGGCTGGACGTCCGGGGCGCCGAGGCCGAGGAATGCCCGGACGCTGGCGCGTGCCGCGTCGGGATCCGCGGCGAGGTCCTCATAATGCAGCCGCATGCAGGCACCGGGGTGGGCGCGCTCGAAGGTCAGTACCGGACTGGCGTGCGCGGCCCACCATGCCGCCAGGGCGGCGACGGCACTGCCCGGATACGTGACCACGTAGGGAGCGAACGCCGCCCCGGACAGTCCCCATGGGCTGGCCAGGAGCACCTCGGAGACCAGATCCGGGCACGCCCGGTGCAGGCACACGAACCGGGTTCCCGGGAACACCTGCAGGAAGGCTTCCGCCGCGCTTGGCTCGGCCGCGGCCAGCTCACACCAGCGGGACCTGCCCGTGCGCACCGTGACGCTCGTGATCATCTGGGTGGCCATGGCCCGGACGGACCTGACCGCCAGCGGGGACAGCCCTTTCGCGGGCCGCCCCTCCAACTGCCGCCAGGCGGCGGCGGCGTGCTCGCACGCCGCCAGCACGCCGGTGCTCGTGGTGCACGTCAGCTCCGGCTCGGACTCCAGCAATGACTGCAGGCGGCGCCCGCCCGCGTTCCCGTACGTCAGCAGGACCACTGGCGCGTTGCGGGCAGCGCCCTCCTCCGGGATCGCGCCTCCCGTCCGCGCCGGCACCTCCGGTCCCGTCCGCGGCGGCCAGGCCGTGGTCATGGCGCGTCATCCCCTCGGCGCGCCTGGTCGCCGCGCTGCCGCGCGTGCCCCCAGGAAGTGAGGCCGAGCAGGTCCGCCAGCATGCCGACCCGGGCATCCGCGGCGATCGGCCCGGCTTCCCCGGAATCGCGGTAGCGGAACAGGTGCCGGCGCATCGCGACTGACATGTTCAGCTTCCCGCCGATCACCTGGTCCCAGGTGTCCGCGGACGCGATCACGTCCCACGCGCTGTCCGGCTCCTCGTCCCCGGCGCTGTCTGCCTCCTCGTCCCAGGCACTGTCCCGCTCCGCGTCGCCGGCGTCCTCCCCGGCATCAGGGCGGGCGGCGCATGGGCGGGCGGCGTATGGGCGGGCGGCGTATGGGCGGGCGGCGCATGGGCGGGCGGCGCATGGGCGGGCGGCGTTGACCGCGGTGACTGTCCCGGCCGCCAGGTCGACCAGCCACCGGGCATTCGGCCCGGTCCCGGACGGCGGCGTGGCCACCACCTCGAACGTATCCTTCGCGCATGGCTCCCAGCGGTGCCTGAACCCCTCGCCCAGCCGGGCGAGCCCGGCGGTCAGGCGCGCACGCAGGAGCGCGGCGAACTCAACCTCGGGCGCCGGGGCAGACGGCGTAACCGGGCCGATGGATGCGGATCGCTCGCCGGCAGCCGCCGCATCCGGCTGAACTCCGGACTCCGCGGGTGTCCCGGTTTCGGCGGGCAGGCGGAGATCGGCGGGCAGGCGGAGGTCGGCGGGCCGGTCCGCGTCGCCCCAGTCGTCGTCGACCGGCACATAACCCAGCTTGGCGCACAGTTCGTTGATCGCCACGCGCACCTGGGGGCCGATCAGCCCCGCCGGCACGGTCCAGCCCCGCCCCACCGAATCACCGGTGATCCGCGAGGTGTGCCAGATCTTGTAATCCGCCGGGCCGAACCGCTCCCGCTCGGCGGCGAACATCCGGTCCTCGATGTCCGGCACCGGCGCGGCGCCGAGGAACTCGAAGATCCTGTCGGCCGCCGCCTGCGGGCCGGCCACCATGTCCTCATACCGCACCCGCAGGCACTGGCCGGCGTACTGCTCCTCGGCCATCGCGATCACCGTGGCGTTGTCCAGCCAGAACCGGCCGAGCGCGAACACCGCGTTTCCCGGCGTCTCGGCGATGTAGGGGTCGAACCCGTACCCGTTCAGCCCCCAGGGGCAGGCCTCCATGCCGGAGGCGATCATGTCCATCGGATGCCGGAACAGGCAGATGAACTTCGCCTCCGGCCAGATCCGCGTCATCATGTAGCTGAACCGGGCGGTGCCCAGGCTCTTGTCGCAGTACCGCTTCTTCCCGCGGCGCGCCAGGTAGGACCCGGTCATCCGGTCCATCGTCTCCCGCACCCCGGCGATCGCCGCGTCCGGGATCTCCGGCGGCTCGTCCCCCCGGTTCGCCGACAGCGGCGCCCCCTCGATCAGCGACCAGACGGTGGCGAGTTGCCCGCACAGGGCGGGCACGTTCGTCTCCGGCGGGCACGCCAGGTCCGGATGCGCGTCCAGCATGAACCGCAGCAGCGTCGAACCGGACCGGGCCGCGCACAGCACGAACACCGGGCCCGGCAATGCCCCGCCCTCGGCCGCATCCGGGACCCGGGGTCTCTCAGCGTCGCCTTGCGTCATGGCTGCCCGTCCTTTCGGCCCTTCGCTGCTACGGGCTGGTGACCTGGACGCCCGAGCTGAGCGGATAACTGAATTCGGGAATAACAGACTTAGTGGTACTGATCTCGGGACAATTGTTGCTGACGGGATCCATGTAATCATTCGCGGTCGCCGGAGATGTCAGCGTCGAAGTGGAATCGGTGTAGGTAACCCTGGCCCATCCGGAAAGCTGCAGGGTACAGGTCTTGGAGGCGGACGATACACCCGTTCCCGTGAGCAGCAGCGAGATGTTCCAGACATCGCCGTAGGCGACATCGCCGTCTTCGACGTACAGGTCCAGCGATGGCGCCGCCTGCTCCGTGAGGGTCCATGTGGTGCCATCTGGACCATTCTTCTTCTCGCCAGCGCAGTCGCCGAAGCTACTCCAGCCAAAGGTGCCGGTCGCTCCGCGCGGAGCGCCTTCCATATCCGCTATATCACCTGCCACTCCGGAGTTGCAGGTGATTTGGTAGAACGCCCCGAAAAGCCCATTCTGACGGAATGAAAGCGATCCGCTTGACGTATAGGGGCCACCATGGGAAATTGTCCAGAGCGGCACGTATTGCGCGGTGTTAGTGCCTGCCACGCATGGCGGAATTACGCCGCCTTCGGTACCCACCGAACCGCACAGCGGTCCTTGGATGATCTTTATCAGGTTCCCGGGACCGGATATCGTGGCATCCAGGAGCGGGTCCAGGTTCTCTCCCCGCGGGGTGACACAGCCAGTGAAGGTCGGGATCGTGGCCAACCCCTCCATCGCCCCGCCTTCCGTGACGGTGTCAAGCGGTTCCGGGTCTCCTGGGGTTTCCCCGCCGGATATCACAAGCTCGTCTGGGGTGACCGGGCTGTCCGGGGAGGTCAGGGGACCGGTGGTGCGGCAGTCACTGCCGACATTGAACGTCGTGCCGTCTACCTTCACGTCGCCGACTCGCAGCGTCACAGGCGACGACGTGACGACCGAATACGTGTCGGTGTTCTCGTTGAGGTAGAAGACGAGTTTGATCGGCGCGGACCCGTACTGAGTGAGATACGCGGTGGCGGTTATCGGCATGAAACCGAATCCGGTAAAGGTTGCCGTGGATGGCGGAAGCTGCCGCGCGCCATCGTCGTCAAGCTGCAGCTCACCGTAAGAACATTCGTAAGGGACTCCGTCTATCGTGACGCCGCCTTGCCATACCCCTGAACCCGTCGGATTCTCGGCCAGGGCGGGAACCGGGTATCCCACCGGCAAGGCCTGGCCCAGCTTGCTCGTATCGCTCCAGCCGGCGAGGTAAGCGCTAACGGGCGTCGGCCCGATCGGCGTGTAGTCGTTCAAGTCGCTGCACGTGTCATACACAGCGGTGTCTATCGGCGCTCCGGGCCACGCACTGGCGCTCTGCGCCGTGGTACGCGCGGACGCCGCGGCACCCGAAGACGCCGGCGCCGCGCTCCGGGCTGGCCCGCCGCTGAGCACGCCGCCGGCGGCGCCCGCGCCCGGAACCTGCGCGGAGCCTCCGAAAAGCCCTACGCCAGCGAGGACGCACGCGACGCCGAGCCACGACGCCCCGTTCCTCCCCCGCCGCACTGTCACGCCCCGCCGCACTGTCACGCAGATCCCTCGCTTCTCGGGTGGCTGGCATTGCCGGCGACTGCCGCCGCGTGGCATCTCCGATGCCGCGCGGCGGTGAACGGTCAGGACGTCACGACTGGGTAATGGTCAGGTCCGAGAGGCTCGTCAGGTACTTGGCGTGGAATCCCGCGGCCTCGCCGCTCTTTATGAGGCCCTCGCATCCGGTCACGCTCCTGATCGTCAGCGTGGACGCGGACTTCGGGTTGATGTCCAGCAAGTGGGTGCCGTTGTTGAAGGAGACCGGAATAGAGGCTCCTGTCACTTTCGCCGTGCAGGCATTGCCGGTAAGGGTGGCGCTGATGTCGCCGGCGAGGTGCCCGGTCGCCACGCCAGTCGTCGCGTTGTAGCTCTTGGCCACGATGTTGAGCGGCTTGTTCAGCGTTGCCGTGAAGTTCACGAGTCCGGCGAGGGTACAGGGCGAGTCCGTCGTCCCGAACGCGGCGGTCTTGATGCTGCCGATCGTGGGGGACGTACCCGTGCCAGTGGCCTTCAGGGCGCCGGACGCGGTCGCGGTTCCCGGTTCGCAGGTCAGCTTCGTTCCGTTGGCGATCAGCGTGGCGCTGGTTGAGTTCTCCGCCTGGTACGCGCCGTTCGGCGTGATTTTCCACGTCCCGCTGGCCGCGAGGGCGGTCCCCGCGCGGAATCCGACCGCGGTCACCGCGGCGATCCCCGTGAATGCGATCGAGGCGACTTTCTTGCGCTTGCTCATCCGTTTCCTCCTGGTGACTTCGGGTGGATGACTGACAAGAAGGTTCCGGGGGGTTATCCGGCGCTGAGGGCCGGAGTGCCCAGGGTAAGGCTGATGGTGTTACCGGGTCCGGGGATGAGCGCGTTGACGGCGAGTGTGTCCACGCCCAGCGGACCGCAGCTCAGGAAGTCCGGGATCGTGTAGGTGCCGGTGAGCGTCCCGCCGAGCGTGGCGTTGAAGTCCGACGGGGACGTCACGGTGATGGTGGCCGGGGTGGCGGTTTCGCAGAGCGGGCCGGGGGGGACCTCCAGCCCCGCTACCACCATGTTGGTGATCTGGATGGTGAACTTGGACGTGGCGGAGACCTCGCCGTCTGTCAAGGCGCCGGAGACGAGCGAGCCCGTGGTCTCGCCCACCGGGATGAGCTTGACGGTGGCGGTGACGGGAACGAACCCGAGGGCGCTGAAGCTGCCGGTGGACGCGGGCAGCGCGACAGTGCCCGTGATGGAGTCGCCCGCGGACAGGTCGATGGCCGTGGACAGCGTGCCCGGGCCGAGGTCGAGGGCGGATTGCGTCGCGTTGATGTACGTGGAGCCGCTAACCGGGTAGACGGCGTCGATGACCGTGTCCGCCTTGGCCGGGCCGACGCTGAAGGCGACGCCCATGACAACCGCCGTCGCGGTGACGGCCAGGGCCGCCAGTCTTCGTCTCATTCCCATCCAGTACTCCTCCCGTAGCATCCCGGGCGATCTGCGGAATTCGCTGGATTGGCTCCGGACCGGATGCTACTGGCGAGTACGCTACATCCGCGCAACGTGCGTGAACAGTGCGCGTCAGCAAAATTCAGCAATAAATTTTGCACGGGATCATGTTCTTATCAGTCGCTAAGCGAACCGCGGCGACTGCTTTATCTCCAAGTGAGCAATCCGGATTACGCGGCCGTTTTATCAGTACGGTATAAAGCTGCGAGTGATTATTTATCAACCAGTTAGTGACAACGCGCGCGTACCTGTCCGCCGGGACGTCACGAGCCGGCGACGGGCAGGCCCGACAAGCTGCCGTTGCGGTACTACAGTGAGCCTTGTGATCAATGTGGGAGTGACCAGGGTGAGCCCGGACAAGACCGAGCGGCTGCGTTCGTGGCTCGCCGAAGTGCAGACGCGAAGCGAGGAAGCCCGGGTAACGCTCGTTCGCGAAGGCGTACGGCATGAACGGGCACTGCTTGTGCAGACATCCGACGGCCCATTGCTGGTCTACGTCGTCGAATGCGAGGACTACGATGCCGCCCGGGAGGCGTTCGCCCGGTCGGAGCATCCCATCGACCTCGAGCACAAGCGGGTCATGTCCGAGGTGCGCGGCGAGCCCGTGCCGGCCGAGGTGCTGCTCGACATGCGAGCCTGACCCGTCCCGCCGCTCATCCGTGACAGGTCACCCCGCCCAGGATGAGCTCGGCGGCCTTCTCGGCGATCATCATGGTGGCGGGGTTGCCCCACGGCGCGGGCCAGGCCGGCGGAACGAACAGCTCCTCCTTGGTGTCCGGGCCGCCGGCCTCGAGCAGCAGCGGTCAATCCGGTGAGATGGGAATGACAAATTTATGATGAGTATGCGGCTTACCGGTTAGCCGGTAATGGATGGTCAATGGCATTTAACTGCCACATCTTCCGCGGAAATTCTGGGCGGCCGGCCGAAGTTCACCAGGATCACGTGACGGCGATTCACCAAGCCGGACAGCAGAATTCAAGACGTCCCGATGGAAACCGGCACGGCTGACCAGAGGAGGTTCGCCATGTCCGCGGCTATCGACTTCGATCCGTTTGCCGCGCATTACCTCGCAGACCCCTACCCGGTGCTGGCCCGGCTGCGCTCGGACGCGCCGGTGTTCTTCGCCCCGGCGCTGGACATGTGGGTGCTCACCCGCGCCGCCGACATCGAGGCCGTCTTCACCGACCCGCGGGCCTATTCCGCCGCCATCGCGCAGGACCCGCTGTTCCCGCCCGCCGAGGCGGCCCGCGACGTGCTGCGCACGCGGGGCTTCGACCCGCCCCGCACAATGTCCAACCTCGACCCCCCGGAGCATCGCCGGATCCGCACCCGCAACATGCGGGCGTTCTCCGCGCGGCGCATCGCCGAACTCGAACCGCGCGTGCGGCAAGCCGCGCGGGAGATGGTCGAGGCGATGCTGGCCCGGCCCGCCTTCGACCTGGTCGCCGAGCTGTCGTTCCCGCTTCCGGCCTACATGATCTTCACGCTGATCGGCTTCCCGCCGCGCGACACTACGATGCTGAAGAACTGGTGCGGCGACCGCCTGGCGTTTTCCTGGGGCCGCCCGAGCGCGGCCAAGCAGGTCGAGATCGCCGCGAACATGGGCCGCTACTGGCACTACTGCCAGGAGTTCGTCGCCCGCAAAATGGCCGAGCCCGGCGGCGACTTCACCAGCCAACTGCTGGCCGCCCACCACGCGGACCCGGCAGGGCTCTCGGTGCGCGAAATCGCCGGCATCGTGTACGGGCTCAGCATCGCCGGACACGAGACGACCACGAACCTCACCACCAACGCGGTGCGGCAGTTGCTGGCCCACCGCGCCCAGTGGGAGGCGCTGTGCGCCGACCCCGCGCTGATCCCGGACGCTGTCGAAGAGGCGCTGCGGTTCGACACCAGCGTCCTGTCCTGGCGCCGGGTGACCACCCGCCCGGACCGCTTCGACGTGACCAGAAAGCGCGCCGCGCGGCACATCTCCTTCGGCCACGGCATCCACTTCTGCCTCGGCGCCCCGCTCGCCCGGATGGAACTGCGGATCGTACTCGAACTGCTGACCCGGCTCGCCCCCGATCTCGACCTGCTCCAGAACCAAGAGCTGAGCTTCGAGCCCAACCTCGCCTTTCGCGGCCCACGGGAACTCTGGCTGCGGCGCACCTGAGCACGCTCCGCGGGTGCCGCTTTATCAGCGCGGCATAAAACTGCTGATGATCATTTATCAGTCAATGAGCTTTCCCTGGCGACGGATCAGCGGTTTTGCATATGCGTCTATGACCACCCTTGCGGGGAGCGCGGGCGGATCGCATTCACCAGGGATCGTTCGGAAAAATAGGATCTTTACTGTCGCGACAAAAGAGATGTACGATCCCGTGCAACCAGTTTCAGGGCGTCCTGGGTCCTGTAAATGCTCACTGGGCGGGAGTAGTTCGATGACGAACGAACCTTACCGGACATCGCGTCCGGCCAGGATGATCGACGGAATTCCCCGTACCCTGCCCTCCGCCATGCGCGCGGAACTCCCCAGCCTGACCGAGGAAATCATCGCCGAGATCCGGCGGCTCATCCCCGAGTACGCGCGGTCCATGGACGGACTGTACGGCGAAACGCTCCGCGTGGGCGTCACGCAATGCATGAAGACCTTCGTCGACCTGGTCGCCGACCCGTCCGCGCCCAGGAATGGCCGGGACGCGATGTGCCGCCTGCTCGGGGAATACGAGGCCCGCGAAGGCCGCACCCTGGACAGTCTGCAGGCCGCCTACCGCATCGGCTGCCAGATCGCCTGGCAGCGAATGACCAAGGTCGTATTGCGCGCCAAGCTGCCCGCCGCCGTGATGGGCGCCCTGGCGGACGCCCTTTTCAGCTACGTGAACGAACTCGCCGCCATTTCAGCGGAGGGATACCGGAACGAGCAGCGGCGCTCCGGCCAGGCACGCCAGCAGCACCGCGCCCGGCTGCTGCGGATGGTCCTGGAGCCCGGGGTCTCCCGTGAGGCGCTGGAGGAAGTCGCGGAGCACGCGGACTGGCCGCTGCCCCCGACCGCCACCATGGCGGCGCTCCGCCCCGGAATGAAGCGGGACGACGCGGAACCCGGCGCCGCGGCGATCGACGGCGACATCCTCGCCGACCTGGCATGCCCCCGCCCGCTCGCCCTCATCCCCGGGCCGGTCCTCGAATCACGGGAATCGGCCCTGGCCGGCGCGCTGGACGGATACCGCATCGCGATCGGGCTGAACGTGCCGCTTGAACTGGCCGCCGACTCCCTGCGCTGGGCGCAGCAGGCGCTGGTGCTGGCCGACAAGGGCATCATCCATTCCGCCCCCGTGATCAGGTGCGAGGAGCACCTCATCGAGCTGTGGCTGCTGTCGGACATGAAGCTGGCCCGGCAGATCCTGCGGCGGCAGATGGGAGTGCTGGAGGCCATTCCGCCCAACGAGCGCATGTGGCTGATCGACACCTTCGAGCCCTGGCTGGAAAGACGCGGCACCGCCACCGAAATCGCCGCCATGCTCGGCGTCCATGTGCAGACGGTCCGGTACCGGATCAACAGGCTCAAGGAGATATTCGGCGACGTGATCGACAACCCGGACTCACGGCTCGCCTTCGAGCTGGCGCTGCGCGTCATGCGACTGCTGCCTGACGAGAAAATCCAGGCGGGCTCTTCTTAGCGCTGCCGGCCCCCTGCCCGACCACGACAGGTGGCGGGTTTTACTTGTCCGCGAGAGCTCGCGCGATTCGTCGCTGATCGGTCTCGAAAGCGTCAGCCATCCGGCTGACCTGGCTAGCGGGCAGACCAAGGGCGGCGGCTTCGAATCTCCAGCCAGAGGTCACTCGCTCTATGTTCGATATCAGAGTCCGTGCTTCGGCCTCCGAGAGCCGTAAGTATCCGCAGACAGACAAGGCCGTCTCGATACTCGCACGTGTGTCATCCAAGTCGATGGCCGTACTGAGCCGCGCCGGCCGGTCCGGGTTAGGGTTCAGGTCGTACGCAGGTGAGAGCGCCCACCCACGCCTTTCACGGAGGAAGGCGTGGTTGCGCAGATGATCGTCGGTGTTCCCGGTGAGGACAGAGAAGATGACCCGCCGGTATAGCTCCCGCAGGTCGGCGCTGGCCTGAGGTGAGTGCCGCTCATTCCACTCATCGTTATCCGTTCGCGGGAACTTCGCGATCGCCGGGCGCCCGGATGAGTCGATGACCGCCGCCTTGGGCCGGGCGCCGCCCAGCGAACTGCCCGCGTCGATCAGATCTTTGAGGTCACTGTCCAGGGTGCCTTCCGCGTCGAGACGATCGACTGCTCGCAGCAGACGGGGAAGCTCAATGAGCCGCGGTACCGCATTCTTGTGCGTTGAGTAGTAAGCGTTGGCACCGGTTCGCGGAAGCGGACGGCTCCCTGGCGGGTGTCGTCGCGAACGCCGAGGAGGAAGTCCGCCTTACCGAGGGTTGTCGGCGCAGCGGCCGCCAGGCGGGCACGCTCCCGTTCGGCGCGACGCATCAGGTTCTCACCCCAGCGATCAGGGGCACTGTCCGCGAACGCGTTGAACATTGCGCGGCCCGCCTGCGTATGGAAGGCACCAGCCGCCTTGGGAAGGACGGGGTCCAGTTCGTAGCTGTCAGGGCTTGCCAGGTAAGAATCGGCGTACCGGAAAGTCGCCGCTTGCCCGCCGCGCTCGTGGATCCAGAGTGTGCCTGCCACGAGTTCCCGGCCTTCGACCTCGACCGTGACCTCAACGGGATCCCTGCCAGGCATCAGCCGCGCACCCGCTTCGGAAGGTTCTCGTCCGCGCGGAGTCGCCCGATGTCCGTCTGGTACGGATCAGCAGCCGTGATCACGCCATCGAGAATGCCCAGCACCCGTAGCACCCGAAGCAGGTTTTCGGTGCTGGCAGTCCCCCTGCCCTGCTCTATCGCGCGCAGCGTGTCGCGGGAGACGCCGGCGCGCTCGGCGACCTGGGCCGCGGTGAGGCGCTGCAGCTTCCGCCAGTTGGACACATGCTCGCCCAGGACGCGCAGCGCCCTCGCCACTGCCAGCGGCGTGACATGTTCCCTGTTAGTGGCGACCACATGCTTCATTATAGGCTATTAAGCAGCTCTCAGCCGTCATTATTGGGGGTGAGAGTACCGACGGCCTCGATGACCCCCGCGCTGGCCGAGGTGTCTAGCCCCCATCGCGCAGGTTGCGGCAGGGCCTCGATTTCCTGTCACGTGTCTCCAGGAAACCGAACCTGGCGATCACTCACTAATCCCCCGCACTTCGGCGAGCTGACTGCGCGAAAGGGTTAGAGCGCCATCCCCGGGACCGGGGTCGCCTTTGATGCGCGCCTCGGCCACACCTCGGCCGACCTCACGCCGAAGCCGCCGCACCTCAGCCTTCAGCGCGTCCAGCTCGCCCCGGGGAATGCTGACCATCTCGGATGCGTCAAGCCCTATGATCCACTCCCTCAGCTCGGCACTCTCACAGTCAGGGGGCGAGGAGGACCTTGCCGACCGCGCCTTGCTCGGCGGCCTCGTGTGCGGCGGCCGCTTCGTCCAGGCCGAAGCGGTGCACGGGCAGTTCGGTCAGCGCCCCCGCGGTCACCGCCGCGGTGATGTCGGCGACGGCGGCGTCGAGCGCCGGATCGGGAACCCCGTAGAGCAGGATGAACCGCAGCGTCACGTTGGCGGCCATGCATGCGCGCACGGGCAGCACCGGATCGGCGCCGTCGGCCGCGTAGGTGACCACGACGGTCTCCGGGCTGGACACGGCCAGGTCCAGTTCCAGGTTCGCGCCGAGCGCGACCTCGACGACCCGGTCCACGGCCGGCGCGAACGCCTTCACCTGGCCGATCGCGCCGGAGTCCTTATAGTTCACGACCAGATCCGCGCCGGCCTTCGCGGCGAGCTCCGCCTTCCGCGGGCCGCTGACCGTCGTCACTACCCGCGCCCCGGCCCGCTTGGCCAGTTCGATCGCGTAGTGGCCCACCGCGCCAGCGCCCCCGGCGACCAGGACGTTCTTTCCCGCTACCGGGCCGTCGGCGAACAGCGCCCTGTGCGCGGTCATCGCAGGGACGCCGAGACAGGCGCCCAGCTCGAACGACGCGCCGTCCGGCAGGGGTACGGCCTGGCGGGCGGGGACCACGGTGTATTCGGCCGCCGTTCCCCAGCAGCGGCCGAAGGCGGCGAACCAGACCCAGACCCGCTGGCCGACGCGCGCCGCGTCGACGCCGTCGCCGACGGCCTCGATGACGCCCGCGCCGTCCTGGTTCGGGACCTGGAAGCCGTCGATCGGGCGCGCGGTCGCTCCCGAACGCGTCTTGAAGTCCGTCGGGTTGATGCCCGAGGCGTGCACTCTCACGAGCACTTCGCCCGGCCCCGGCTCCGGCCGGTCCACTTCCTCGACCCGCAGCACCTCTCGCGCGGATCCTGTCGTCCGGTACACAGCGGCTTTCATGGGTTCCACGGTAGTGCGCGCGCGGCCTGTGCGGCGCCGCGCGGGTGCCCATTGGCGCGTTCGGGCTCGTTGGGCCGCGGGCGTTGGGGCCGGGGACGCCGGGGCGGTCAGCCCGCTGGGACCAGGTCGGCGACGTCCGCGTGAAGCTTGGCGAGGGCCTGCTCGAACGTGGCGAGACGCGCGGAGCGGGAGCGGGCGAGATGCGCCAGGTACGCGTCGGTCACCTGGCGATGGCCGATGATCCCGGTTATCGGGATGTCCTGATACGAGGCGTTGTCCGGCCAGAACTCATGGCGAGGGTCGCTCATGACCGCCTGCAGTACCGAGCGGGCCGATTCGGCGGTTTGTCCTTCGCGGAGCAAGAGCCGCATCAGGCTGCCCTGAGTGATCGGACAGGTGGCGAAGCCGGACCCGGACTCCGCAAACCACGTCTCAGCCCGCCCGTGGTGAATGTGGTCATCGACAACAAGCGCGATGAGCACGTTGGCGTCAAGCAGCACGGCGGGCATTCAGTCGTCCTCGAGCGCGCGGACGTCCTCGGTGGTGATAACCCTGCCCAGGTGCACGACGGGAAGCCCCGTCGCGGCGCTGTGCGTCAGGCCGGCCGGGCGGCCCTCGCCGAGCCCGCGGCGCATGAGAAGAGCGACAGTCTCGCTCAGCGTCCGGTGTGTATCCCGGGCGATCGCCACCGCTTTGCGTATTCGGGCTCATTCCGCAGCGTGCTCGAATACGCATTCGGGCTCGCTATCGCGACACCGTTTGCGCGTCCGGGCTCGTTGGGCCGCAGGCGTCCGGGCTCTTTGCGCTGGCATCCTTGACGTGGGCGTGCCAGCGGCGTCCCAGGAGGGCCGAGCGGGCGGCGAGCCACATGCCGAGTGCGGCCCAGATCCCGGGCAGGCCGAGCCAGTGCAGGCGCGCCGTGAGCGCGGCCATCGGGACGAACGCGAAGATCGCGAGGATCATCGCGCGGCGCATGGCCGCGTAGTCGGCGATGCCGAGGATGAGGCCGTCGAGCACGAACGCCAGCCCGGCGAGGGGCTGGGTGAGCGCCGAGGCGACCAGGCCGATGACCGCGGCGTGCGCCACGGCCGGGTCGGAGGTGAACAGGGCGGGCGCGCCCAGCGCCAGCGCGGCCGTGATGACGCCGAAGACGCCGCCCGCCAGCAGCCCGAGCCACAGCGTCCGCCGCCCGACGGCGCGCGCGGCCTCCGGGTCGCCGGCGCCGATCGCGGAGCTGACGAACACCTGGGCGGGGACGGCGAGAGCGTCCAGCGACAGCGACAGCATGTACCAGATCCGGTACGCGATCTGGTGGCCCGCCAGGGTGTCCGGCCCCAGCCTGGCGACGACCGCGGTCGTGGCGAGCGGCACCGCGCCGAGCGCGATCGTGCGCACCGACAGCCGGTGGCCGTCGCCGAGCAGCGCCCGGATCTCGGCCGCGCCCGGCCGCAGCGGCCGGACCCGGGCGACCCGCCAGGAATCAAGCGCGTACCACCCGGCGGCGAGCGCCTGGGCGATCACCGTGCCCCACGCGGAGCCGAGCAGCCCCGCGTGCACGCCGAACACCAGGACGGATTCGCCGGCGACGTTAAGAATATTCGCGCTGATCGCGATC
Source organism: Trebonia sp. (assembly GCA_035948445.1). Lineage (GTDB taxonomy): Bacteria > Actinomycetota > Actinomycetes > Streptosporangiales > Streptosporangiaceae > Trebonia. The sequence goes on from DASZJE010000002.1 coordinate 36,434, forward strand.
CGCAGCGGCGTCCGCGTGTCCTCCAGGCCGGTCATGTGCCCGTTGCCCGCGTAGGAGACATAAAGGAAGGGCAGCCCGGCGGCCGCCACCCGGAGGTAGCCCACCGCCCCGGCGGCCGCGGCGCCGTGCCCGCCGAGGAGCACCGCCGCCCAGGGGGCGACGATGACGACGAGCGCCGCGACGATCACTCCCCAGATCGCGGCGATCGCGTAGGCGGCGCCCACCGCGCGGCCCGCGGCGGCGGGCCTGTCTTCAGCCGTCAGCCTCGCGACCGCGGAGGTCGTCGCGGTGGACAGGAAGATGGAGACCCACGCCACGATCGCGAGGACGCTGACCGCGATCGCGAGGGAGTCCAGGGGCGTGCGGCCGAGGTGGCCGACGATCGCGGTGTCGGCGAGGTTGTACAGGGGCTCGGCCGCGATCGACCCCAGGGCCGGGACGGCGAGCCGGGCGATGCGCCGGTCCAGGGTCTGCACTCCCGCGAGTGTAGCGGGCTGCCGGGTCGTAAGATCGTGACCCGTGGAACAGCGAATTCTGGGCAGGACCGGCAAGGCCGTCTCGGTGATCGGGCTCGGCACGTGGCAACTCGGCGCGGACTGGGGCAGCGTCTCCGAAAACGACGCCCTCACGGTGCTGCGGGCGGCCGTCGAGTCCGGCGTCACGTTCTTCGACACCGCGGACGTGTACGGCGACGGGCGCAGCGAGCGGGTCATCGGCCGTTTCCTGGCCGGCAACGCGGGCCAGGGGATCACGGTCGCGACGAAGATGGGCCGCCGCCTCACGCAGGTGGCGTCGAACTACACGCTGGAGAACTTCCGCGCGTGGACCGACCGGTCCCGGGTCAACCTCGGCGTCGACCGGCTGGACCTGGTCCAGTTGCACTGCCCGCCAACCGCGGTGTACGAGAGCGACGCGGTCTACGACGCGCTGGACACGCTCGTCGCCGAGGATCGGATCGCCGCCTACGGGGTAAGCGTGGAGACGTGCGCGCAGGCCCTGACCGCGATCGCACGCCCGGGCGTCGCGTCCGTGCAGATAATCATGAACGCGTTCCGCCGCAAGCCACTCGATCGGGTGCTCCCGGCCGCCAGCGACGCGGGCGTCGGCATCATCGTCCGGGTGCCGCTGGCATCTGGTCTCCTGTCCGGCCGGTACACGGCAGGCACGCGGTTCGCGGCCGACGACCACCGGACCTACAACAGGCACGGCGAGGCGTTCGACGTTGGCGAGACGTTCTCGGGCGTCGAGTTCGCCACCGGGATCGAGGCCGCGGCGGAGTTCGCCGGGATCGTGGCCGGCCACGGCGGAACCACCGCGCAGGCGGCGCTCCGCTGGATTATCCAGCAGCCCGGCGTGACCACCGTGATTCCCGGCGCGCGCAACACCGAACAGGCCGGGCAGAACGGCGCAAGCGCTGACCTGCAGCCGCTGAGCGCGGACACCCTGGGGCAGGTCGAGGACCTGTACGACAAGTACTTCCGCGCGGAGGTCCACTCCCGCTGGTAAAGCCCGGGCGGGACGAAACTCTAAGAAACTTTTAAGCTACGCCCCCTAGTGCCGCACAGCCTCACAGATCACAATTGAGCATCGATGCGGTAACGAGCGAAATGCGGCGATGAGAGGGCAGATGCGACGACTGGGACGCCTTGCCCGGAAGGCAGGCACGATCCGGGCCGTCCCTCTCGCGCTCGCCTCCGTCGTGCTCCTCACCGCGGCGGCCGTGACGCCGGCCCGCGGTGTCGCCTCGGGGATCGCCAGCTGGATGGCCGGCGGCATCGGACGTGCCGTCACGTCGTCAGGCACCGCCGGGCGCGACGGGCAGCCGTTCGGCGGGGTCGCCGCGGTCGGCGCGCTGCTTCCCGCGAGCGGGCAGGGTGGTCTCGGGCAGCATTTCTGCACCGCGAGCGTGGTGAACAGCCCGGCCGGGGATATCGCGGTGACCGCCGCCCACTGCGTCACTGACAACGGCGCCGCGGACAGCCCTGGAACACTCGTCTTCGCGCCCGGGTACACCGACGGCACGGCGCCCTACGGGACCTGGCAGGTCACCCGGGTCTACACGGACGCGGCCTGGCGTTCGTCGCAGGATCCCGACGACGACGTCGCCTTCCTCACGCTCGCGCCGGCGGCCAACGGCGAGCCCATCGAGGACGTCACCGGCGCCGAGACGCTGGGCACCGGCTGGCCCGCGCACACATATGTCCGGGTGATCGGCTACCCGGACGGCGCGGCCCAGCCGGTGTCGTGCGAGAACTGGGCCGACAGCTTCAGCCCCGCCCAGCTCGTGTTCGACTGCGGCGGCTATACCGACGGGACGAGCGGCGGCCCGTTCCTCGCCGACGCCTCGGCTTCTTCCGGGGAGGGCACCGTGATCGGGGTGATCGGCGGGTACGAGCAGGGCGGGGACACGCCCTCGGTGTCGTATTCGATCGTGTTCGGACCGACGGTGGCCAGCCTCCTCCGGACAGCCGAAGCGGGCGGGTGAACGGGCCCGGCGGTATTAAGCCGGCGGGGGGACGATCTTGTCGATCTCGGCGAGTTCGTCGGCGGCGGGCACCCACCGGCCGGCGGCCGCGTTGGCCTTGACCTGGTCCGCGGTCGTCGCGCCGGCGATCACCGACGTGCAGCCAGGCTGCGCGGCGAGCCCGCCGATGGCGATCTCCAGGAGAGAAACGCCGCGGTCGGCGCCCCAGGCGATGAGCGCCTCGACCTTGTCGAGCTTCTCCTCGGTGACCAGCTGGGACCGGGTGGCGATCCGGGTGCCCTCCGGAAGGTCCTGGCCCTTGCGGACCTTGCCGGTCAGCAGCCCGTTGGCAAGCGGGAAGTAGGGCAGCACGCCCAGGCCGAAGTGGACGGCCGCGGGGACGACTTCCGCCTCCACGTCCCGTTCGAGCAGCGACCAGTGGTTCTGGGCGGAGATGAACGGGGCGCGCCCGGACTGCGCTGCCTTGTGGGCGGCGTCGGCGACCTGCCAGCCGGACAGGTTGGAGTGCCCGATGTAGCGGACCTTGCCTTCGGTGACGAGCTCGTCGAGGGCCGCGAGGGTCTCCTCGATCGGCGTCTGCGGGTCGGGCGTGTGCAACTGGTACAGGTCGATGTAGTCGGTGCGCAGTCGCTTCAGGGACTTCTCGACGGCGATCTTGATGTAGCCGCGGCCGCCCTTGGCGCCCGCGGCGGGACCGTAGCCCATGTCGACCTGCTGGTGACCGAACTTAGTCGCCAGCACCGCCTTGTCCCGACGTCCCTGCAGGATCTCGCCGAGGGCTACTTCGGACCCGCCCTGCATGCCGTATATGTCGGCGGTGTCGAAAAGCGTGATGCCCTCGTCGATCGCGGCGTCGACCACCGCGCGCGCGGCGGAGGAGTCGATCCGGCCGCCGAAGTTGTTGCAGCCGAGGCCCACGACCGATACGAGCAGCCCGGAATCACCTAGAGTTCTATAACGCATGTTAAGCATCATACGGACGACGGGGCCCGGCGGGCGGCCCGCCGGGTCACGCACGGGCCGCCGGGTCACGCACGGGCCGCGCCCGTGCCCGGGTCATGCCGGGGCCGTACCCATGCCCGGGTCATGCCGGGGCCGTGCCCGCGCCGGGCCGCGTCCGGGCCGACGCATGTCCGGGCCGCGTCCGGAGAATGCCTTTCGGAAATTCACGTTATTACGAATACTGGTGAATTTCGTTGCGCGCCGGGGCAGCCCCGGGGAGCGGCGAGCGCGGCCGGGTTTTGACCGCGGGCCAGGCGCGGCAGGTGCGGGTATGCTCCCCGCGACCGCGCACGAGCCCGCAAGCTACCGGCCTGAACCCTGGCGTGATATCCCATATGGGATATCATCGTAGCGTGCGGGAGCGAGCCGGTGACCCGGAAAGTCGCACGCAATTGCATTAGACAATTCCATAAGTCATGTACATGCGACCTGAGTGTCAGCGATTGTGAGGGGGTTGGCCGCCGTGCCCGATTCTTCCGATGGGCCGACCGTTCTCCGGATTCTCCTGGGCAGCCACCTGCGGCGGCTGCGGGAGGTGAGGCACATCACCGCGAAGCAGGCGGCCGCCTCGATCCGCGCGTCCGAGTCGAAGATCAGCCGCATCGAGCTCGGCAGGAACGCGATCAGAGAGATCGACGTCCTGGACCTGCTCACGCTCTACGGGGTCAGCCCGCAGGAGAAGGAGCAACTGCTCGGGCTGGCCGAGCAGGCCAACCGCCCCGGATGGTGGCACCGCTACCACGACATCCTGCCGGAGTGGTTCCAGTCCTACGTGGGCATGGAAGAGGCCGCGCTGTCCATCCGGGTCTACGAGCCCCAGCTTGTGCCTGGCCTGCTGCAGACCGAGGACTACGCGACCGCCGTGTTCTCGCTCAGCGACTTCCCGATCGAGGAAGCCGAGCGGCACGTGGTGCTGCGCAAAGAGAGACAGCGGCGCTTCCGCGAGGGCAAGCTGAAGCTGTGGGCCATCGTGGACGAGGCGGCCCTGCGCCGTCCGGTCGGCGGCGCGGGCGTCCAACTCGAGCAGTTGAGGTACTTGCGGGAGCAGAGCCGCAGGCCTAACCTCACGCTCCAGGTCATCCCGTACGGTATCGGCGGCCACGCCGCGCCCGGCGGCTTCAGCATCCTCCGATTCGCCGAGCGCGACCTGCCGGACGTGGTGTACGTCGAAAACCTGACTAGCGCCCTCTACCTCGACAAGCAGGCCGAAGTAGACCGGTACCTGCTCGCCATGGAGCGGCTGAGCATCGTCGCCCATGAACCGCAGCAGACTCCGGTGATCATCGACAAGATCATGAGGGAACTGGAGACGATAGACGATGACTGACACGCGCGCCGGCTTGCCGGCGACCGGGATTCCCGGGGCAAGCTGGATGAAGAGCACGCGCAGCGGCCCGACCGGCGGTAACTGCGTGGAGGTGGCGTTCCTCCGCGGCGGTGTCGCGGTCCGTGATTCCCGGAATCCGTCGGGCACAGCCCTGGTGTTCACCGGCGCCGAGTGGGATGCTTTCGTGAACGGCGCCAAGGACGGAATGTTCGGCTGATCCGGAGAACGGCGGGTTCCCGTTTATGTACGAGAACCCGCCGCCTTCTCTCCCCCCGGTAGGGCTTGTCACAGCCGGCTTGCTGGTTCGGCTCGATCCGGCGGTCGGCCCGGTCCCGAAGGCTGCATCCTCCGGGACCGGCCGCTATGCGAGCGGACGGTCGAACTCCCCGTTCTTGGCGCCCACCAGGAACGCGTCCCACTCACCTCGGGTGTAGACATGCGCTGCCTTGGCGCGGTCCTTGGAGTCGCGGACCGCGACGGCGCCGCCCGACAGGTGCGCCACCTCGACGCAGTTGCCGGCGGCACTGGCGCTGCTCTTGAACCAGTGCGCGTTCGACAGGTCAGTATCCATCCGATTTCCCCTTCTGTTCTTTCCGTGACGGCCGGCCGGCCGCCCCGTCCTCGGGCAAGCCTCAGTCCTCCGAAAGCTCCGCCGCGATTCGCGAGATCAGGCTGTCCGACTCCCCCGGCGACAGCGCTGCGGCGCGAAGGCGGTCGAACGCCTCGGAACGGGCCCGCACTTCTCTTTCCTTCTCCAGGTAGATACTGCCGGCCACGGACTCTACGTAGGCGACCTCGGAGTCGGTGCGCTCCGGGAACTCGAGGATGGAGAACGGCCCCCCGTGCCCCGCGTGGGCGCCGCTGGAGAACGGCAGCACCTGGATGGTCACCTCCCGGCGGTCGGACATGACGACCAGGTGCTCCAACTGCTCGCGCATGCAAGCCGCACCTCCGACGGCACGCCTGATCACGGCCTCGTCCAGGATCGTCCACAGTTCCAGCGGCGGGTTGTCGTCCAGTCGTCGCTGCCGCATGATCCGCAGGTCCACGAGGCGCTCGATCTGCTCCGGCGAGTTCCTGGGAAACATCTCCCGCACTACGGCGCGGGCGTAGTCGGCCGTCTGGAGCAAGCCGCTCACTACCGAGACTTCGTAGCTGCGCACGGCCGTCGTCGCGGCCTCGAGCCCGACGAAGATGTCGAAGCCGCTGGGGAGCACGTCGTCGTAGTCAGCCCACCAGCCCTTGCGGTGCCCCTCGCGGGCCATGTCGATGAGGACTTGGCTCTGTGCCGGATCCGTGACCCCGTACATCTGAAGCATCTGGTGCAGGTACGCCGACTTGGTCGGCGCCTTGCCGGTCTCGATCCGGGACAGTGTCGAGGGAGCGACGCCAAGCCGCGCGGCCACCTCTTCCAGCTTGAAGTTGCAGTCGTCGCGAAGTTTCCGCAACTCCATGCCTAGCCTGCGTCGCCGTACGGTCGGTCCTATTACCATCGAAGCTCCCCTCCCTCCGCGAGCACTTCGCCGGCCCTATGGCGCTGATTCCCAGCGCCTCTACCAACCAGCACGATACATGTGAATCCCGTCAGATGAAATCCCATTCGGGATTTCACACGATAAATTTGCTTCACGCACTTGCGCGCGGTGCGCTTGCACTAGCATCATCATCATAACGACGCGAGGCGCATGTGCGCCACGAACGCAAAACGCTTCGCAAAAATGCGATAAAACGGACATATATCTCTAAAGGCAGAGAATGGGTCCGGGATAGGTTTTGTCGTCATTTATTCCGGCTGGGGGGCGATGGAATGCGCAGCACCGAACTGCGAAACACCGATCTGCGGGGCGCCGACCTGCGGGGCGCCGACCTGAGAGGCAGCGCACCGAGAAGCGGCACACCCAGAAGCGGCAGGGAGCGGCGGGCCGCGGTCCTCGGGTCCGTCACCATTCCGGGCTGCCCGGAGCAGGTTTCGAGCGCCCGGGCGTTTATCGGCCTGGTCCTGTCCCAGCAGCCGAGGATCGACTCCGACGCGGCGACCTTACTGACCTCGGAACTGGTGACCAACGCGATCCAGCACACCAGGTCGGGCGAACCGGGCGGCACGGTCACGGTGGTCGCCGTCGGCATCCCCGGGGGCCTGCTCATCGAGGTGGTTGACGAGGGCTCGGCGGGCACGCCGATCGTGAAGGGCGAGATCTTCGCGGCCGAGGGTCACGGCCTCTTCCTCGTGCAGCAGATCGCCTCGCAGTGGGGATACCTGCGCGACGCGGCCGGCGCGACGGTCTGGTTCTACCTTCCCGCCGGCTAGGCGGCACGGACCGCGGCTAAGCGGCACGGGCGGCGGCGAGGATCCCCGCGCAGATCAGCGCGAGATCCTCGTCGCCGGTCACATAAGGGGGCATCGCATAGATGAGGTCGCGGAACGGTCGCAGCCACACCCCCGCCCGCACCGCCGCCTCGGTCGCGGCGGTCATGTCCACCTCGTGGTCCAGTTGCACGACGCCGATGGCGCCGAGCACCCGCACGTCGGTCACCCCGGGCAGGGAACGCGCCGGCGACAGCCCGGCCCGCAGCCCCGTCTCGATCCGCCCCACCGCTGCCCGCCATCCCCCGGGATAGGCGTCCGGCGACAAGAGCACGTCGAGGGATGCGTTCGCCACCGCGCAGGCCAGCGGATTCCCCATGAACGTCGGCCCGTGCGCCAGCACGGGCAGCTCCCCGCGGGCGATTCCCGCGGCGACTTCTTGTGTGCAGAGCGTCGCGGCGAGCGTCAGGTACCCGCCGGTCAGGGCCTTGCCAACGCACATCACGTCCGGCGAGACCCCGGCATGCCCGGCGGCGAAGAACGCCCCGCTCCGTCCGAAGCCCGTCGCGATCTCGTCAAACACCAGCAGCACGCCGCACGCGTCGCAAGCCGATCGCAGCACGGACAGGTAGCCCGGCGAATGGAACCGCATCCCGCCGGCCCCCTGCACGACCGGCTCCACGATCACGGCCGCCAGTTCGTCCGCGTGCTCCTCGATCAGTGAGGTCAGCGAGGATGCGTACGCCTCGTCTGCCACGTCACCGAAGCCCCCCGGCGGCGGCCCGGCGAACACCTGCCCCGGCAGCACCCCGTCCCACATGCGATGCATGCCGCCTTCGGGATCGCAGACCGACATCGCCATGAACGTGTCGCCGTGGTACCCGCCGCGCCAGGTCAGCAGCCTCTTCTTCGCCGGGCGCCCCAGCGACCGCCAGTACTGCAGGCACATCTTGACCGCGACCTCGACGCTGACCGACCCGGAGTCACACAGGAACACGTGCTCGAGCCCGTCCGGGGCGAGCGTCGCGAGCCGGTCGCACAGCCGCACGGCGGGCTCGTGAGTCAGTCCCCCGAACATCACGTGGCTCATCCGCCCCAGTTGCTCCCGCGCCGCCGCGTCGAGAATCGGGTGGGCGTACCCGTGGATCGCCGCCCACCAGGACGACATCCCGTCGACGAGTTCCTCGCCGGACGCGAGCCGTAGCCGCACGCCGCTCGCCGACTCCACGACTAGCGGCTCGACAGTGCCGGGCATCGGCCCGTAGGGATGCCACACCCGCCGCCGGTCAACGTCACCGATCTTCTCCGCGGAAAGCACGAAGGCATTCTCCCGACGTCGTCTGAAATGCCCGCGGGTCAGGAGTTGCGGGCGGCGGCGGGCTTGCCGCGGCCGCCCTTGCCGCGCTTCTCGCGCAGGCGCATCGAGATCTTGACCGGAGTGCCCTCGAACCCGAAGTCCTCGCGCAGGCGGCGCTCGATGAAACGCCGGTAGGTGTCCTCAAGGAAACCGCTGGTGAACAGCACGAAGTGCGGCGGCTTCACGCCCGCCTGGGTCGCGAACAGGACCTTCGGCTGCCGGCCGCCGCGCATCGGGGGCGGCGTGGCGGCGACGATCGCGTTGATCCAGGTGTTCAGCTGCCCGGTGGGGATGCGCCGTTCCCAGCTGTCGAGGGCCTGCTGGATGGCCGGCACCAGCCGCTCGACGTGGCGGCCAGTCATGGCGGAGATGTTCACGCGCGGCGCCCAGCGCGCCACGTACAGCTGGCGCTCGATCTCCCGTTCCAGGTAGATACGGCGCTCGGAGTCGGTGAGATCCCACTTGTTGTAGGCGACGACGAGCGCGCGCCCTGAGTCGATGACCAGGGAGAGGATCCGCAGGTCCTGGTCGGTGAGGGGCTCGTTGGCGTCGATGAGCACGACCGCGACCTCGGCGCGGTCGAGGGCGCTCTGCGTGCGCAGCGTCGCGTAGAAGTCGGCGCCCTGGCTCTCCCGGTAGCGGCGGCGGATGCCGGCCGTGTCCACGAACCGCCAGGTGATGCCGCCCAGTTCGATGAGCTCGTCCACCGGGTCCCGGGTGGTGCCGGCCACGGAGTCGACCACTGCCCGGTTCTCGCCGGCCAGCTTGTTCAGGAGGCTGGACTTGCCGACGTTCGGCTTGCCGATGAGCGCGACCCGGCGGGGGCCCGCCTCGGGATCGATGCGTTCGGCTGGCGTCTCTGGCAGCGCTTCGAGCACCAGGTCGAGCAGGTCGCCGCTGCCGCGGCCGTGCATGGCGCTGACCATGACCGGCTCGCCGAGGCCGAGGCCCCACAACGACTGCGCGTCGGCCTCGCTCTTGGCGTCGTCGACCTTGTTGGCGGCGAGCAGGACCGGCCTGCCGGAGCGGCGGAGCACGTTGGCGACCGCCTCGTCCTCGTCGGTGGCGCCGACTCGCGCGTCGACGACGAACAGCACGGCATCCGCCATCTCGACGGCGGCCTTCGCCTGCTCGGCGATCTGCGCGGACAGGCCCCGTGCCTTCGCTTCCCAGCCGCCGGTGTCCAGCAAGGTGAACGCCCGGCCCCGCCAGTTGGCGTCGTAGGCGACCCGGTCCCTGGTCACGCCGGGCACGTCCTCGACTACCGCCTGGCGGCTGCCGAGGATGCGGTTCACCAGGGTGGACTTGCCGACGTTCGGCCGCCCGACCACGGCGAGGACCGGCTGGCCCCCGCCGTCGTCCAATTCGTCTATGTCCGTCGATTCCGCCGAGTCAATATCGGCGTACTCGACCCAGCCTTCGTCGGTGTCTGTCATATGTTCGTGTCCCCCGCGCAGGCGAGCGCGTAGCGCTCGCGGGCCAGGCGGGTGATCTCGCCGATCACCTCGTCCAGCGTCAATTCTGTGGCATCGATCAGCACCGCGTCGGCCGCCATGGCGGACTGAGCCGCGTCGAGCCTGTCCCGGCGTGCCTGGTCGGCCTCGGTAACGTCGACGGCCGCTCCCTGCTCGGCGGCACGCCGCCGAGCCCGTTCCCCGCTGTCGGCGGTGAGGAATACCTTGAGCTCAGCGGCGGGGGCGACCACGGTGCCGATGTCCCGGCCCTCGGCGACGATCCCGGGATCGGCGGCACCGATGATGGCACGCTGCATGCCGATGAGGCGCTCCCGCACCGCGGGCACTCGCGCGACGGCGCTGACCACCGCGGAAACCTCACGCGTCCGGATATCCGCGGACACGTCCGTGCCGTTGACCCGCGTCCAGGGGTCGTCGGGGTCAGTGCTGACCTCGAGCACCGGTTCCGCCGCCTGCGCCGCGAGGAGTTCCTCGTCGGCGGTGTCGGCGCCCTGGGCCATGAACCACCAGGTCAGCGCCCGGTACATCGCCCCCGTGTCCAGGTAACGCAGGCCGAGCGCCCGCGCGACACCGCGCGAGGTGCTGGATTTCCCGGACCCGGACGGCCCGTCAATTGCTACGACCAGCCCGCCCGGCGTTGAGTTTCCCACCTGGAAATGGTACCGGGCGCGCCACCGTCCCAGTCCACTCAAAGCAGGCTGATGTCGACGGTTACCGTCTGGCCGCCGGGGCTGATCGTCAGCGGAGTGCCGAGGGTCGCGAGCCCGGACGCCTCGACCGTGATCGTGACGCTCTGGCCCGCGGCGAGCGTGCCTGACGTCTGCGAGAGGTTGACGCTGCCGAGCAGCCCGGACGGCACCGCGATGGACCAGTTGACCGTGCCGCCCTGCGCCGTCAGCGTGAACGAGGAGCTGCTCCCCAGGGCGAGCGCGATGTTGGTCGTGGACACCGACAGCGTTCCCTGAGAGGTCCCGGAAGAACCCCCGGAATCCGGTGCTCCTGACGAACTCGCGGGGGACGAACTCGGCGACGCGGACGGAGACGAACTCGGCGACGCGGACGTGGACGAGGACGGCGATCCCGCGGGTGATGCCCCCGAGGATCCCGATGAGCCTGACGACGACCTGCCCGCGGACGCCGACGTGGAGGTCGCCGTGCCCGCGGCGCGGGACGGCGACGCCGAGCCCGACGCGGACGCATTGGCCGGCGAAACCGCCAGCGGGGCGCCGCCCGCGGCGGGCAGCGCCGACGGGCTCCCCGACGGGGACGCCTTCTGGCGCACCGTCATGGTCTTGCCGTGCGTCCCGGCCACATGCGCGGACGGGCCGATGCTGACCCTGGCGGACGAGGCGGCGTCCGGCACCACCGCGGTGATCGGCGCGGACGGCCCGCTGGAACTGGCCGCGACGTGGTGGCCGGTCGTGGCGAAGCCGGTCGCCGTCGCCGCGACGGCGATCGTGCCGACGGTCGCGACCGCGAGCCGGGGCGCCGTCAGCATGCCCTCGCGGCCGGCCAGCGCCTTCGGGAAGCCGTCCTCTCCGAACGTCACTCGCCGGCCGCCAGTGGCCCGGCGCCAGACGGCCTCCGGGCCCTTGTCGCTGGTCATCCGGTACACCTCTTCCCACAGGCCGGTGGGCGCGTGCCCCGCCACCCCCCGGGCGTCCGACGCCTCGGCGAGCAGCGCCCCCATGGACAGGCCGAGTACCAGCGCCGGGCGCATCTCCCTGCGGTGCCGCTGCGCGCATATGCGGCACCTGCCGACGTGCCGTATCAGGCGGGCACGCAGATCAGGGGTGAGCCGCCGGTCGTGACCGGTGAGCATGATGTCAAGCTCGGGGCAGTCGACGCGCCCGGACCAGCCCACCAGCAGGACGCCGACGGACTCCTCGAGCTGGTCGCGGGCCCGCGTGAACAGGGCGTACGCGTCGCTGCGGGAGAGTCCGAGCACCACAGCGACCTCAGCGACGTCCAGGCCGTGCCACACCATCGTCATGACATCACGCTCGGCTTCGTCCAGCCCGCCGAACGCCGCGCGCAGCACCGCCCGGAACTGCCGCTGCTCGCCGGTGGACAAGACCGCGGCGGCCCGGCGCAGGCGCGGCGCTTCGTCGACACCGGCGGACCCGCGGACAGACCGCCGACGGCGCAGGCACTCACAGCGCGCCACGGCGTACAACCAGGCCCGGAGCCGTCCCGCGGAGTGCAGCACTTCCAGCCGGGAGGCGGCGATGACGAACGTGTCCAGCACGGCCTCGGCCGCGTAGTCGGCGTCACTGAGCAGCGCACGGCAGTAGGACCAGAGCAGGTCAGCGTACTTGTCATACGCCTCGGCGAGCGCCCGCGGATCACCGTCAACGATAGAAAGGGCTAGCTCGCTGTCTCGCATGCGTATCACCGTAGCGGCTAGCTGTTTTATCAGTCAGTGACTTACAAAACAAAATCGCATCATTGCCGCCTAGTGCGGCCGCCGCCCGGCAGGTGCTCAAATACGCATTCGAACGCTTCAGAACGATATCGATTGCGTATTCGAGCACACATAGCAGGCGCTTGCCTGATGCCAGGTCAGCCGCTCTTACGGCGGAAGGAGCGTTTCCCGCCCGCCGGGCCGTGCGCGCCGTGGATGCGACCCGTGTCGCGACCGCCCGTCGCCGAGCCATCCGCCTGGGCATTGCGCTTGGCGTCGAGAGCTTCCCGGAACTTGCGCTTCACATCGTCGATGTCCGGCTTCGCTTCCGCCTCAGCGGCCGGCTCCGCCGCGGTTTCCTCTACAGGAGCCTCCGCCGCCTGCGGCGCTTCCTCCCGCTTACTGTCAGTCATACCACCAAGCTTCGCACATGCCGGCGAGTGCGCCTAACTCCTTTATACCCCGCCGGGTATCCCGGCCCGCCCCTGGCACCCGGCCACTGCGCCTGACGTGTGCTCAGTTGCCGGGGCGCGCGGACCAGCCGCCAGCGGTGACCGTCGCCAAGAGCGCGGGTGCCTGGTCCGGGCGCACGGCGATCTCGACGACCCCGGTCGGATGCCCGGGCGAGTGCTCGATCCGGACGTCCTCGATGTTCACGCCAGCCTCACCCGCCACGCCGAACAGCCTGGCGAGTTCCCCCGGCTGGTCCGCGATCACGACCTGCACCACGGCGAACGCCCGCGCCTGCCCCCCGCGTTTGCCGGGGATCCGTTCCGCCCCCGCTCGCCCGGCGTCCAGTAGATCCGCATAACCGGAAATATCCGATATGTCGGTATCGGTGGCGGCGGCTGACAGGCTCCGGGCCGCGGCGGCCAGGTCCTCGGCGACGGCGGCGACCACTTCGGCGACCGGGAATGCGTTGGCGGACAGGATCTGGGTCCACAGGGCGGGGTCGCCGGCGGCGATACGGGTTACGTCGCGCAGGCCCTGGCCGGCCAGGCTGAGCGCCTCGTCGGAGACCGATGGCGGGGCCAGGCGGGCGGCCATCGCGGCGGCCACCAGGTGCGGAGCGTGCGACACCAGCGCCACCCACCGGTCGTGCGTCGCCGCGTCGGTCGCCACCACGTCCGCGCCGCACGCGGACGCCAGGGCCGTTACCGCGCGGACCGCGTCCGGGGACGTCTCCGGCAGCGGGCACAGCGCCCACGTCCGGCCGAGGAACAGGTCCGCGCGCGCCGCGGCGGGGCCGTGCCGTTCCCGGCCGGCCAGCGGGTGGCCAGGGACGAACGACGCGAGGTCGCACCGCAAGTCACGCGCCCGCGCGACCGGCAGCGACTTCACGCTCGCCACGTCCGTATACCACCGCGCCACGCCGTAGCCCTGCGCGAGTCCCAGCGTCGCCGCGACCGCCTCCGGCGGCATCGCGAGCACCGCCACCTCCGCGATCCCCTTCGCGTCGCGCAGGTTCGCCACCACCGAGCCCGCGCCCAGGCCCGCCGCCAGGCCGGCGGCGTCCGCGTCGGGATCGCTCAGCCAGACCTCCGTGCCCCGCTCACGAAGCGCGAGCGCGACCGACGTGCCGATGAGTCCGGTCCCGATGACGAGGACGCGGGCGGGCGCGGAGGGAGTCACCACAGTCGCTGGCGGAAAGGCCGTTTACTGGGCGATGTCCATGCGCAGCGCGGCAGCGCCTCGCATGTACACGTGCTGGATCTGCGCGCGGGGGCGCTCTGTCTCCACATGCGCCATCAGCCGAACGACACGGGGCATCGCCGTCGGGACCGGGATCTCGTTCGCGCACATCAGCGGCACCGCGTGGAAGCCCAGCTTCCGGGCGGCGAGCGCGGGGAACTCCGCGGTGAGATCAGGGGTCACGGTGAACAGGACGCTGATCACGTCTTCGGTCGTGAGGTCGTTGCGGCTCATCACCGCGCTGACAAGTTCCGCGGTTCCCTCGAGGATCGCGTCCCGGTCGGTAGCCTCGATCTGGATAGCGCCGCGTATAGCCCGAACTGACACGTTGTCTATCACCTTCCTGCGTTCTGACCCACCAGCCTACAAGCCGTCGGCCTACAAGCCGACCGAGGCGTACAGTTCACCGATTTCCCGCGTGGACAGGTCGCGGGTCGTTCCCGGGCGCAGCGTGCCGAGCCGCACCGGCCCGATCGTGGTGCGGACCAGGCGGCTCACGGGGTGGCCGACCGCGTCGAGCATGCGCCGCACGATGCGGTTGCGGCCTTCATGCAGCGTGATCTCCACGAGGGCCCGGCGGCCCGCCTCTTGCAGGACGCGGAAATTGTCCGCGACCGCCGGCCCGTCCTCGAGTTCCACGCCCTCGCCGAGCCGGCGGATCGCGTCCCTCGTGACGGGGCCGGGAACTTCCGCCGTGTAGGTCTTGATCACCTCGTAGCGGGGGTGCGCCAGCCGGTTGGCGAGTTCGCCGTCGTTGGTGAGCAGCAGGAGGCCCTCGGTGTCGTAGTCGAGCCTGCCGACGTGGTAGAGGCGCTCGGTGCGGTCGCCGAGGAAGTCGGCGATCGTCTTGCGGTCGCTGTCGTCGGACATCGCGGTCAGGACCTTGGGCGGCTTGTTGAGCGCGAGGTAGACAATGCCCTGCCTGGACGGGATGCGCTTGCCGTCGACGTGGATCACCTGGCGCTCAGGGTCGACCTTGGCGCCGAACCGGCGCACGACCTGCCCGTCGACCTCCACACGGCCCTCGCCGATGAGTTCCTCGCAGTAGCGGCGGCTGCCGACGCCGGCCTCGGCCATGACCTTCTGCAGGCGGACGCCGTCGTCGACGTCGACCAGGTCGTCGCGGCCGGGATCTTGTCGCCGGCCGCGCGAGGCGCGGTCGCCGGCGCCGCGATCGCCGCGCGCACCGGAAGCGCGGTCGCCTGAATGATCGCCGGAATGGCGGTCGCCGAAATCGTCGCGGTCGTCGTCGGGGCCCATGGCGCGCAGCGCGCGGAGCCGCGCCCTGGCCTCCGGGGACAGAGCCGCTTCCCGCTCAGCCTGTCTTATGCTGGCCGCCGGGCTCGGCCGGCGATTACCCCCGCGTGCGTTCATTGTCCTCTATGTCCTCAATGTTCTCCGGCAGGAATGGTGCCAGGTCCGGCAGTTCGTCCACGCTCGCCAGCCCCATCCGCTCCAGGAAGTACCCAGTCGTACGGTAGAGGATCGCGCCGGTTTCCGTGTCGGTACCGGAATCCTCCACCAGGCCGCGCAGCGCCAGCGTCCGGATCACGCCGTCGCAGTTGACACCGCGGACCGCCGATACCCGGGCTCGGCTGACTGGCTGCCGGTAGGCGATGACCGCGAGGGTCTCCAGCGCCGCCTGGGTCAGCCTTACTTCCTGGCCGTCCCTGACGAACCGCTCGACGAGCGGCGCGCAGTCCTCCCGCGTGTAGTACCGCCAGCCGCCGGCGATCTCCCGAAGGTCAAACCCGCGTTCCTGTTCCCTGTATTCCGCCGCGAGCGATTTCAGCGCCGCGGCGACCTCACCGCGGGGACGTTCGAGCACCTGGGCGAGCAGCACCTCCGGCACCGGCTCGTCGGCCACGAGGAGGATCGCCTCAAGACCGGTGCGCAGGCCAGGCCCCGCGTCGTCACCCGCGGCGTCTTCAGCCGCGGCATCTTCCAGGGCGGCCGCCGCCGCCTGATCGGCCGCCGCCTGGTCTTCGTCGCTCACGTGTAATCCTCTTCGGCCTCGTCGGTCTCTTCGGGGGCGCCGTCACGCACCCCCGGCGGGTCCAGCGCGAACTCGCGGTCGCCGCCGGTCCAGGTCACGTACAGCTCGCCGAGCGCCGCCACCTGCTCGAACGCGACCACGTCCTCCCGGTACAACTCCAGCAGGGCGAGGAACGTCGCGACGATCTCGTAGTTGGTGCCCGCACCGGCCGACAACTGGCGGAACGACGCGCGGCGCAGATCCTTCAGCCGCGAGGCGATCAGCACCGCCTGCTCGCGGATCGACACGAACGGCTGGTGGATGTGGTCGACCGACACTACAGGCGGCACCTTCGGGGTGAGCGCGCGGGCGGCGAGCCTCGCGAACTCCAGCGGCCCGATGGTGAAGAGCAGTTCGGGCAGGAGGCCGGCGAACCGGGACTCCAGCGGCACGCTTCGCGGGAAGCGCAGCGCGGCGGCCGCCATCTGGCCCGCGAACACCGCCGCGACCTCCTTGTAGGCCCGGTACTGGAGCAACCGGGCGAACAGCAGGTCCCGTGCTTCGAGCAGCGCCAGGTCCTCTTCGTCCTCCACCTCGCCGGACGGAAGCAGCCGGGCGGCCTTCAGGTCCAGCAGGGTCGCGGCGACCAGCAGGAAATAGCTGACCTGGTCGAGGTCCCAGCCGCCTGAGCGCTGCCTGATGTAGGCGATGAACTCGTCGGTGACCTTGGAGAGGGCGACTTCGGTGATGTCGAGCTTATGCTTGGAGATCAGCGCGAGCAGCAGGTCGAACGGGCCCTCGAACACGTCAAGGTGCACCTCGAAGGCCCGTGCGCCTTTGGGTGCGTCCCCCGCTTCCGCGGTGACCTCTGCTTCTGCGCCCTTCCCCACGCTAAAGACGGTACCGCGCCGTCGGCGTCATCCGGGAATGCCTACCCGTCGCGCCTGTCCCCGGTCCGCTGCCACCGGTCAAGTACCTCCCTGGCCAGTTCCCGGTAGGAATTCGCCCCCATCGAAGAGGAGTCGAAGCTGGTGATCGGCTCACCCGCGACGGTAGCGTCCGGGAAGCGCACGGTGCGGTTGATCACGGTATGGAAGACCTTGTCGCCGAAGCCGTTGACGATGCTGCCGAGCACTTCGCGCGTGTGCAGGGTCCGCGAGTCGTACATCGTGCCGAGGAGCCCGTCTATGGTCAGGTTCGGGTTGAGCCGATGCTGGACCTTGTCGATGGTCTCCATGAGCAGCGCGACGCCGCGCATGGCGAAGTACTCGCACTCCAGCGGGATCAGCACGCTGTCCGCGCAGGCGAGGGCGTTGATCGTGAGCAGGCCGAGCGACGGCTGGCAGTCGATCAGGATGTAGTCGTAGTCCGGCACTACGGACTTCAGGGCGCCGCCCAGGATGTACTCCCGTCCGACCTCGTGGACCAACTGGACCTCGGCGCCGGACAGGTCGATGTTGGACGGGAGCAGGTCCATGCCGTTGACGCTTGTCTCGAACAGCACGTCGCGCGCCTCGACGCCCCGCTCCATGAGCAGGTTGTAGACGGTCATGTCGATGTCGTGCGGCTGGATGCCCAGCCCGACGGACAGCGCCCCCTGCGGGTCGAAGTCCACGAGCAGGCACTTGCGCCCTCGCTCGGCCAGCGCCGCGCCCAGGTTGATGGTCGTCGTCGTCTTCCCGACGCCGCCCTTCTGGTTGCAGATCGCGACGATGCGGGCCGGGCCGTGCGTCGTGAGCGGCTCAGTGTCGGGGAACGCGGGCAGCGGACGTCCCGTCGGCCCTATGTCACCCGGCAGGAGCTCTATTACGCGAGATGCGGCCACCAGTAACATCCTCTCGGGGGCTTTCCGGTCGCGAGACTGTTCGGGACTCTAGGGCCTGTCAAGGGCAAGGAGCAAGCCAACGCGCCGCAAGCGGTTGATATTTCCTGGCTAACCTCGAGCCCGCGGATGAGCGGAGGCATACACCTCCCGCAGCTTGTCCACCGTCACCAGGGTGTAGACCTGCGTGGTCGTCACCGAGGCGTGCCCGAGCAGTTCCTGCACGACGCGGATGTCCGCGCCGCCGTCCAGCAGGTGCGTCGCGAACGAGTGGCGCAGGGTGTGCGGTGAGATCCCTGTCAGGCCGCAGCGGTCAGTGGCCTCTGCCAGCACTCCCCACGCGCCCTGCCGCGTCAGGCGCCCGCCCCGCGCGTTCAGGAAGACGGCATGACTGGCCGTCCTTATCCCGCTTCTTGCTGTTATCAGGGGCGGGCGCCCGCGGACCAGGTAGGCCTCCAGCGCGCGGACGGCATAGCTGCCGACCGGCACGTACCGCTGCTTGCCGCCCTTGCCGTTGAGGAGGACGGCGGGATCTTCCCCCGCGATGCCGAGGTCATCGATGTCGAGGCCGACGGCTTCGGAGATCCGCGCGCCAGTCCCGTACAGGAACTCCAGCAGCGCGCGGTCCCGCAGAATCCTCGGGTCCGGGTCCTGGGTCGATCCGGCCGCGTCGAGCAGGCGCTCCACCTGGTCGATCGATACCGCCTTCGGCAGCCGTCTCGGCGGTGCGGGCGGGTTGACCTCGTGCGCCGGGTCGGCGTGCACCAGGCCCTGCGCGAGCGCGAACGCGTGCAGTCCCCGCACGGCGACGACGGCGCGCCCGGCCGAACTCGCCGCCAGCGGCGGATGCTCCTCGTCGCCCTCCCGCAGCGACGCGAGAAACTCGGCGACGTCTAGCGTGCTCACGTCGCCGAGGCTCGTCTTGCCCCGCTTGGCCAGCGCCTCGCCGTAACGCCGGAGGTCTCGCCCGTAGGACTCCACCGTGTTCGCCGCCAGCCCCCGCTCGACCGTGAGGTACTGCAGGTACTCGCGCGCCGCCTCCGCGGTGGTCACCGCGCGGCCGACCGTCACTACGTCTCCGGTGCGCCGGCGGGGCGGAGGTCCGCGAAACCGCCGGCGGAGGCGGCGCGGGCCGCGAGGATGCCCATGACGGCGGCGCTGTTGTGCAGCTTCCCCCCGAGGGCGAGGCCGACCGCTTCGGAAAGCGGCACCCACTCGGTGACCAGGAACTTCTCTTCGTGCTCCCGCACGTAGCCGGAGTCGGTCACCTCCCGCAGGCCGCGGGCGAGGAACAGGCGCAGGCGTTCGGTGGTGAAGCCGGGCGACGTGAAGTAGTCCACCAGAACATGCCAGTCCCGCGCCTGGTAACCCGCCTCCTCGAGGAGTTCGCGCTTGGCCGTCTGCAGGAGCGGTTCGCCATCGACGTCACGCAGGCCCGCCGGGATCTCCCACAGCAGGCGGCGGACCGGGTGACGGTACTGCCTGATCATCAGCACCCGGTCGGCGTCGTCTAGGGCGAGGACAGCTACGGCGCCGGGGTGAGTCACCACGGTACGTTCGGCGCAGTGATTGTCTGGCATCCGGACCCGCTCGGACCGCACGGTGAGCAGCCAGTTCTTCAGCTGGACGTCGGAGGACTCGACAGGCCAGCTTTCGGCCGCGTCCTCGATGCCGGTCACGCGGTCGCCGCCGCGCGGGTGACGGGGACGGGGTCGGCGGCACGGGACCTGGCCAGGGCCGCGGCGATCAGGCCGGAGAACAGCGGGTGCGGACGGGTCGGGCGGGACAGGAACTCCGGGTGCGCCTGGGTGGCGACGAAGAACGGGTGGACCTCCCGCGGCAGTTCGATGAACTCGACGAGCCTGTTGTCCGGCGACAGGCCGGAGAAGACCAGTCCGGCGGTCTCCAGCTGCGCGCGGTAGGCGTTGTTGACCTCGTAGCGGTGCCGGTGGCGTTCCCGCACCGTCTTCGCCCCGTAGAGCTCGCTGATTATCGTGCCGGGCCGCAGATCCGCCGGGTACAGGCCGAGGCGCATCGTGCCGCCCATGTCCCTGTCGCCCGCTACGACGTCCTCCTGGTCGGCCATGGTGGCGATCACCGGGTCTTGCGTCTGCGCGTCGAATTCGGCGCTGTTGGCTTCTTTCACGTTCGCGAGATCGCGCGCGACCTCGATGACCATGCACTGCAGGCCCAGGCAGAGGCCCAGAATCGGGATCTTGTGCTCGCGGGCGTACCTGATGGCGCCGATCTTGCCCTCGATGCCCCGGACGCCGAAGCCGCCAGGGATCAGGATGCCGTCCACGCCGTCGAGCTGACTGGCGGCGTCGTCGGTGTCCTCGCAGTCGTCGCTGGTCACCCAGCGGATCGTCACCTTGGCGTCGTTGCCGAAGCCCCCCGCCCGCAGCGCTTCCGCGGGACTGAGGTAAGCGTCGGGCAAATCCACATATTTGCCGACAAGGGCGATCGTGACGTTGCGGGCGGGCTTGTGGACTCTCCGCAGCAGGTCATCCCACTCATGCCAGTTGACATCGTGGAACGGGAGGGAGAGCCGCCTGACCACGTAGGCGTCGAGGCCCTCGGCGTGCAGGACCCTCGGGATGTCGTAGATGGACGGGGCGTCCGGGGTGGAGACCACCGCGTCCTCGTCGACGTCGCACATCAGGCTGATCTTGCGCTTGAGGTCGTCGCTGATCGCCCGGTCCGACCGCAGCACGATCGCGTCCGGCTGGATGCCGATGCTGCGCAGGGCCGCGACCGAGTGCTGGGTGGGCTTGGTCTTGAGCTCACCGCTCGGGCCAATGTAGGGCAGGAGGGAGACGTGCACGAAGAAACAGCGATCTCTGCCGATCTCGTGCCTTATCTGGCGGATCGACTCGAGAAACGGCAGGGACTCGATGTCGCCGACCGTACCGCCCACCTCGGTGATGACCACGTCGACGTCTGCCGCGTCCATGTTCAGGATGCGGGACTTGATCTCGTTCGTGATGTGCGGGATGACCTGCACGGTGTCGCCGAGGTAGTCACCTCGCCGCTCCTTGGCGATGACGCTCGAGTAGACCTGCCCGGTGGTGACGTTCGCCTCACCGCTGAGCCTCAGGTCCAGGAAGCGCTCGTAGTGGCCGATGTCCAGGTCAGTCTCGGCGCCGTCGTCGGTGACGAAGACCTCGCCGTGCTGGAAGGGATTCATCGTCCCGGGATCGACGTTCAGGTAAGGGTCGAGCTTCTGCATCGAGACCCGCAGGCCCCGCATGCGGAGCAGGCGCCCCAGGCTGGATGCGGTCAGTCCCTTGCCGAGACTGGAGGCGACCCCGCCAGTGACGAAGATGTGTTTGGTCTGTACCGACTTGACGTGGGCAGGGTTTGACTGGCCCGTTGAAGACCGTGTCGATGAAGCGGCCAAAATGAGACTCCCGTGGTCAGAAACGTTACGGCGAAGCCGCAGGTCCACGGGCCACCAGGATAACATGCCGCGGCCAGCGGGCCGGGCAACGACGCCATGATGGTGCTGCGGTGCCAGCTAAACAGGTGCCAGCTAAACAGGTGCCAGCTAAACGGGTAACTAAAACAGTGGTCACTTTCTCTCCCGATAGCGGCTCCGCGTCGGCCGGCGGATGCTCGGCATCGCCGAACCGGGCCAGCATGACCGCGCTGAACACCGCGAGGGCGAATCCGGCGATCGCGGCGGGCCCAAGCCCGGGCCTGGTCTTGTCGCCGAGGAACACCACGCCGATCACGGCGGGCGGCAGCGTCTCCGCCAGGACGATGGCGGCGGTCGTGACCGTGACGCGCCCGCCCTCCAGAGCGGTGGCGTAGAACACGAACGACACGATCCCCGCCGCCGCGACCGCGTACGCGGCCGGGTCCTTGAGCAGGGTCAGGGGCTCGAAGCCGTTGAGCACGCGGGCCGCGACGCCGACCAGGCCGTAGCCGAGGCCGGCCACCACCCCGAGCAGCAGCGTGCGTGCCGGCTCCCGGCTGCGGGCGGCCGCCAGTCCCGCGACGCCGAGGACCGCCGTCGCCACGATGAGCGCGAGCTTGAAGACCGCGCCGGCCTGGGCGGCGCCCTCCGCGCCCGCCGACGAGCCGAGCAGGCCGACCCCGGCGACGACGCCGGCGACCGCGCCCCACTCGCGCCAGGACAGGGATATCGCCATGGTGAGCGACGCGACCACGGCCGTCACGGCGAGGTTCGCCGCGACCATCGCCTGCACGGCGAACAGCGGAAGTCGCTGCAGCGCGACGAGCTGGGCCACGAAGCCGAGCAAGTCGAGGCAGAGGCTGGCCAGGAACCGCCACTGGTGGAGCATGCGCGGCACCAGCCCGGGGTCCACGCCCGTGCCCGCTTGTCGCGCCTGACGGTTGCTCGCCTCGCGGACGGCGACAGCCTGCATCACCGTTGCCACGCCATAGCACAGCGCGGCGACTATTCCGGCGATAAGACTGCCCAGCATGCTGACTAGCTTACGCTCAGTCGATCGTCAGGCTTCCTCCAGTTTCCGGTCTAGGGTGACCGGGCGGTTAAGCGGAGGGCAGTGGCGGGGCGGGCTTCCCAGCTCGTCCACAGCGGCCGGTAGCCCATCCGGTTCCAGAACGGCCCGGACAGCGGGTTCACCTGGCTGTGGTGCAGCAGGGTGATGGCCACGCCCTGAGCGTCAAGCCTTGCGTGCAGGGTCCGGACCAGCGCCGACCCGATGCCGGTGCCGCGCTCGCGTGCGTCCACGAACATCGTCTGGAGATAGGCGGCGGGAGCCCTGCTCGTCATCCCGGCGATCCACCCGGTCTCCTGGGGCGGCTGGGCGACGAGCAAGCCGACGGCACGGCCGTCGCGCTCGGCGAGCCAGGTCCAGTTGGCCTGGCGGCGCAGGCCGTCCCGGATGTCCGCCCGGACCAGCGACTGCGTGGCGGGCCGCCACACCGGCCCGCCGAAGTGCATGTCGAACCGGATGAGCCGCAGTTCCAGTTCCAGTACCTGTTCCTCGTCGTCCGGGCCGGCGGCGCGTATCGTCACGCCGAAGGCCTTCGGCGGCTGCCCCCCAGGCCCGTTCGGCCGCGGGCGGGCGGCGATGACGGTCAGCGGCTGCATGCCGTGCCGCAGCAGCGACCGCACGCCGCTGATGTCGCGGCTTGGCCACACGACGGTAGCGCCGGTGTCCGCGCCACGGGTGGCGCCGATCCCGGCGAGGTGGTCGCGCCAGCGCGCGAGCAGCTCGTCGCATCCCGCGGATATGTCCTGCCCCGTCAGCCTGGGCACCAGGGTGAACCTGTCCGCGGGACCCCACGTCTGGTTGAGTGAATCCGCGGGCACGTGCTGGTGGACGCAGATGCCGAGTCCGCTGATGTGGCGGCCGTCTCCGTTCACCACGATCGGCTCGCCGCAGCCGGCGGGCATCGCCGACGGTTCCGGCAGCAGCGAGTCCACCGCCTGCCAGCGCCTGGCGACGGCACGGTTGATATCCCGCACGGCGTCACGGACCACCCACGGCATATCTCGTCCTCCCGGAAGGCGCACGCGGATCACCGCCGCGTTCCGCGCTGCACTCTACCGGTCTTATAAGCGGAAATTAACGGCAAACCATCACACGCCGGCTGCCTGCATGCCGCGCAGTTCATGCTTGAGCTCCTTGATCTCGTCCCGGAGCCTGGCCGCGACCTCGAACTGAAGCTCCGCGGCGGCGGCGTGCATCTGATCGGAGAGCTCGGTGATGAGCGCGACCAGGTCACCGCGCGGCTCGCCGTCGGCCCCGCCGCCGGCCGTGGCCTCGGGCGCGCCGCCCGCGCCGCGGGCCGCGGCGCGGGCCCTGGACGAGAGGCCGGGGACCGGGGACTTGCCGCGGCTCTGCTGCCGTCCGCCGCCGCCGATGAGCTGCTCGGTGTCCGCGTCCTCCCGGACGATCTGGTCCAGGATGTCGGCGATGCGCTTGCGCAGCGGCTGCGGATCGATGCCGTTCGCTTCGTTGTAGGCGACCTGCTTCTCGCGGCGGCGGTTCGTCTCGTCGATCGCGAACTGCATCGACGCGGTGACCTTGTCGGCGTACATGTGGACCTCGCCCGACACGTTGCGGGCGGCGCGGCCGATCGTCTGGATCAGCGCCGTCGTCGACCGGAGGAAGCCTTCCTTGTCGGCGTCGAGGATCGCGACGAGCGACACTTCCGGCAGGTCGAGGCCTTCCCGGAGCAGGTTGATGCCGACCAGCACGTCGTACTCGCCGAGCCGCAGTTCGCGCAGCAGCTCGACCCGGCGCAGCGTGTCGACCTCGCTGTGCAGGTAGCGGGCGCGGACCCCGTTCTCCAGCAGGTAGTCGGTCAGGTCCTCGGCCATCTTCTTGGTCAGGGTCGTGACCAGGACGCGCTCGTCCCGCTCGGACCGGACCCTGATCTCCTCGAGCAGGTCGTCGATCTGTCCCTTGGTCGGCTTGATGATGACCTGCGGGTCCACCAGGCCCGTCGGGCGGATGACCTGCTCGACGACGTCGCCGCCGACGCGCTTCAGCTCGTAGGGGCCGGGCGTGGCGGACAGGTAGATGGTCTGGCCGATACGCCCGCAGAACTCGTCCCAGGTGAGCGGCCGGTTGTCGATGGCGCTAGGCAGCCGGAACCCGTGCTCGACGAGGACCCGCTTGCGCGACACGTCACCCTCGTACATGGCCCCGATCTGCGGGACGGTGTTGTGCGACTCGTCGATGACGAGGAGGAAGTCCTCGGGAAAGTAGTCGAGCAGCGTGTTCGGCGGGGTGCCCGCCTCGCGGCCGTCGATGTGCCGGGAGTAGTTCTCGATCCCCGAGCAGCTGCCGACCTGGCGCATCATCTCGATGTCGTAGGTGGTCCGCATGCGCAGCCGCTGCGCTTCCAGCAGCTTGCCCTGGTTCTCCATTTCGGCGAGCCGCTGGCCCAGCTCAGCCTCGATCCCGGCGATGGCGCGCTCCATCCGCTGCTCGCCGGCGACATAGTGGCTCGCCGGGAAGACGTAGAGCTCGCCGTCCTCGCTCATCACCTCGCCGGTGAGCGGGTGCAGGGTGGACAGCCGCTCGATCTCGTCGCCGAACATCTCGATCCGGACGGCGAGCTCCTCGTACTGCGGGATGACCTCGATCGTGTCACCGCGGACCCGGAACGTTCCCCGGGTGAACGCCATGTCGTTGCGCGTGTAGAGCATCTCCACCAGCTTGCGGAGCAGCGCCTCCCGCTCGATGGTGTCGCCGACCTTGACCTTGAGCATGCGGTCCACGTACTCCTGGGGAGTGCCCAGGCCGTAGATGCAGGAGACGGACGCGACCACGATCGTGTCCCGCCGCGTCAGCAGCGAGTTCGTCGCCGAGTGCCGCAGTCGCTCCACCTCGTCGTTGATCGAGGAGTCCTTCTCGATGTAGGTGTCGGTCTGCGGAACGTACGCCTCGGGCTGGTAGTAGTCGTAGTACGAGACGAAGTACTCGACCGCGTTGCGCGGGAGCATCTCGCGCAGTTCGTTCGCGAACTGCGCGGCGAGCGTCTTGTTGGGCAGCATGACGAGCACGGGCCGCTGCACCTGTTCCGCGATCCAGGCCACGGTGGCCGTCTTGCCGGTGCCGGTCGCGCCGAGCAGGACGGTGTCCTTCTCCCCCGCCTGGACGCGCTTGGTGATCTCCGCGATCGCGGCCGGCTGGTCACCGGCCGGGACCATCTCGGTGACGACCTCGAACGGCGCGACCTTGCGCTGAAGATCGGTTACCGGTCGCACGGCGACACCTCCTCGACGAGCCGCCGTCGCCCCTGTATGGGACAGTCGTCTGCCTACGGCGGCTCCCGGTTCCAACTGTATGCCGGGGGTCTGACATTCCGGGTGCCCGCGGCAAGCCGCGCAAGCCGCCAGGCCGGGTTTTCAGCCGCAGGTGTTGCCGTCACCGGTGGCCCGGGCACGGAGATCGTCCCAGACGTCGCTGACCCGCTTGTCGAGGTCTGCGAGGGTGCCGCAGTTGCCGATCACGATGTCGGCGATGGCGAGGCGCTGTTCCCGGGTCGCCTGCGCGGACATCCGGGCCGACGCGTCCTCGGCGGTCATCCCGCGCTTGCCCGTCAGCCGTGCCACCTGCACCTCGGGCGGTACGTCCACGACGATGACCACGTCGAATCCGGCGGACCTGGACTGCCCTCCCTCGGCGAGCAGCGGTATGTCGTGCACGATCACCGCGCCGTCGCCGCCCTCGCGGACGGCACGTTCCTCGGCTTCGCGCATGTGCGCGTGGACGAGGGGATGGACGATCCCGTTCAGCCTCGCCCGCGCGGCCTCGTCGGCGAAGACGACCGCGCCGAGCTTCGGCCGGTCGAGGGAGCCGTCCGGCAGCAGCACGCCGGCCCCGAAAGCCGCCACGACTTGTCCGAGCCCCGGCGTACCACGGGCGACCACATCGCGCGCGGCCTTGTCCGCGTCGATGATCGCGGCGCCATGCGCGGCCAGACGCTTCGATACCTCGCTCTTACCGGACCCGATCCCGCCCGTCAGCCCGACTCGCAACATCACACTCCCTGTTCGACCCCTGACGGGGCCGCGCAAAGCCGAACGGGCGGCTGCCTCATGAGGCAGCCGCCCGTTCCGGCGTTAACTCCTGTCAGGCGTTACAGCAGGTCAGCTCTGGCCGGACAGCTTGTCGCGAAGCGCGGCCAGGGCCTCGTCCGAGGCGAGCGTGCCTCCCGGGGCACCGGAGTCACCGGCGGACCGGGTGCTACTGCGCTGAGTACGGCTGGCCTGGGCAGCCGCGTCGTCCTCCTCGACGGCGCCGACGCCCGCCGCGGCCTCTTCCTCGGCCTTGGCGCGGGACTCCTCGATCTGCTTACGGTGCGCCTCGAAGCGGGCGCGGGCCTCGGCGTACTGCCGCTCCCACTCCTCAC
The DNA here is from genome assembly GCA_035948445.1 of Trebonia sp. Taxonomy (GTDB): domain Bacteria; phylum Actinomycetota; class Actinomycetes; order Streptosporangiales; family Streptosporangiaceae; genus Trebonia. Next base: position 63,140 of record DASZJE010000002.1, read on the forward strand.
GCTGCGCATCGAAGCCCGGCAGCCATTCGCCCGTCTCCGGGTCGAAACCATCCGGGTACTCGTAGTTGCCCTGGTCGTCGTATGTCGCCGGCATGCCGTACAGGGTCGGGTCGAAGTCGTCGCCGACGACATCGCCCGCGGTGCCCTCGTTGGCCTGCTTGAGCGACAGCGAGATCCGGCGCCGTTCCAGGTCGATGTCGATGATCTTGACGAAGATCTCCTCGCCCACCTGGACGACCTGCTCCGGGATCTCCACGTGCCGGTCGGCCAGCTCGGAGATGTGCACCAGGCCCTCGATGCCCTCCTCGACGCGGACGAACGCGCCGAACGGCACCAGTTTCGTGACCCGGCCGGGCACGACCTGCCCGATCTGGTGGGTCCGCGCGAACTGCTGCCACGGGTCTTCCTGCGTGGACTTCAGCGACAGCGAGACGCGCTCGCGGTCCATGTCCACGTCGAGAACCTCGACGGTGACCTCCTGGCCGACCTCGACGACCTCGCCCGGGTGGTCGATGTGCTTCCAGGACAGCTCGGACACGTGCACCAGGCCGTCCACGCCGCCAAGGTCGACGAACGCGCCGAAGTTGACGATCGACGACACGACGCCCTTGCGGATCTGGCCCTTGCGCAGCGTGTTGAGGAACGTGTGACGCACCTCGGACTGGGTCTGCTCAAGCCAGGCCCGGCGCGACAGCACCACGTTGTTCCGGTTCTTGTCCAGCTCGATGATCTTGGCTTCGATCTCCCGGCCGACATACGGCTGGAGGTCACGAACCCGGCGCATCTCCACGAGCGAGGCCGGCAGGAAGCCGCGCAGGCCGATGTCGAGGATCAGACCGCCCTTGACGACCTCGATGACGGTGCCGGTGACGACGCCGTCTTCTTCCTTGATCCGCTCGATGGTGCCCCACGCGCGCTCGTATTGCGCCCGCTTCTTGGACAGGATGAGGCGGCCTTCCTTGTCCTCCTTCTGGAGGACAAGCGCCTCGATCTGCTCGCCGGTCTTAACGACCTCGTGCGGGTCTACGTCGTGCTTGATCGACAGTTCGCGTGACGGGATCACGCCCTCTGTCTTGTAGCCGATATCGAGCAAGACCTCGTCTCGATCGACCTTGACGACGGTGCCCTCGACAATGTCGCCGTCGTTGAAGTATTTGATGGTCTGGTCGATCGCGGCGAGGAATGCCTCCTCGGACCCGATGTCGTTGACCGCTACCTTGGGGGTCGAGGTGGCTTGCGTGCTGCTCGTCATGTGTGGGTTGGCTCCGGATGCGGACAGGATTCGAATATGGCGCACTGAGAACTTATGCAGTGTCACCCCCGAGATGGGGAACGCGTGGACGGGCCTGGCCGGGTCACGGCTACGGCACGGTCCGACGGCCGACGGGAGAGCCAGATGACCAGGATGGCCACATGACCGCGACGGACCGCACGAGACACAGCGCAGCGTTCAGAATATGAAGTAAAACGTGGCTGGTCAATCGCGGCTGGCCACAACCAGGCTTCAAAACCATGACGATCCCGAACGGCCCCGGTCCGTGTTCAGCTTGTGACTGCAGTCTGTGTTCGAGCATACGCCCTTCCTGGCGGTGAGAGCACCCACTTGCACGCGGACGGTGACCGGCGGACCGGCCCTGGAGCGCTGGAGCCGGCGACGCGAGGGAGAAGCGGGTTCTAATGCGCATTCGGGCCGGTTCCCGCATGTGCTCAAACGCGCAATCGAGCAGACTATAGCGTGCTCGAAAGCGCATTCGAGTCGATAGGAGGCCGGGAGGCGCGGGGGCCGGGGCGGGGGCCGGGGGGTCAGTGGGCGGCTTCGGCCCAGCTGCGGCCTGTGCCGGTTGAGACCTCCAGCGGGACCCGCAAGGATGCCGCACCGCCCATCTGCGCCTTGACCAGGTCCGTCAACGCGTCCAGTTCGCCCGGCGTCACTTCGAAGATCAGCTCGTCGTGAACCTGCAGGAGCATCCGGGACCGCAGGCCGGCCGCCGGCAAGGCGGCGGCGACCCGCAGCATCGCCACCTTGATCACGTCGGCGGCGGAGCCCTGGATCGGGGCGTTGAGGGCCATGCGCTCGGCCATCTCGCGGCGCTGGCGGTTGTCCGACACGAGGTCGGGCAGGTACCGCCGGCGGCCCATGATCGTCGAGGTGTAGCCGTCGATGCGGGCCTGGGCGACGATGGACTGGAGGTAGTCCCGCACCCCGCCGAACTCCTTGAAGTACTCGTCCATCAGCCCGCGCGCCTCGTCCACCGAAATACGCAGCTGACCCGACAGGCCGAAGGCGGACAGCCCGTACGCCAGGCCGTAGTTCATCGCCTTGATCTTCGCCCGCTGCTCCGGCGTGACGTCGGCGGGCGAGACACCGAACACCCGGGACGCCGTCGCCGCGTGAAAGTCGTGCCCCGACTCGAACGCCGCGATCAGGGCGGCGTCCCCGGACAGGTCCGCCATGATCCGCAGCTCGATCTGGCTGTAGTCCGCGGTCAGCAGCGTCTCATGCCCCGGGCCGACCACGAACCCCCGCCTGATGCGACGTCCGAGCTCGGTGCGGATCGGGATGTTCTGCAGGTTCGGGTCGGTGGACGACAGCCGCCCGGTCGCCGCGACCATCTGGTTGAACGTCGTGTGGATCCGCCCGTCCGCGCCGGCCATCGGGATCAGCGAGTCCACGATCTGCTTCAGCTTCGCGACGTCCCTGTAGTGCAGCAGGTGCTCGAGCACCGGGTGCCCGGTGGACGCCAGCAGGGTCGTCAGCGCCTCGGAGTCAGTCGTGTAGCCGGTCTTGATCTTCTTGGTCTTCGGCAGGCTGAGCTTGGTGAACAGCACTTCCTGGAGCTGTTTGGGCGAGCCGAGGTTGAACTCGTCCCCGACCACGGAGTACGCCGCCTGCTCGGCCGCCTTCACCTCCGCCTGCAAGGACGCCGACATCTGCGCGAAGTGGTCCACATCGGCCGCGATGCCGGCCCGCTCCATGTCGGCGAGCACCCCGACGAGCGGCAGTTCGAGCTCCTCCAGCAGCCGGGAAGCGTCCCGCCGCTCCAGGTCCGCGTCGAGCGCCGCCGCCAGGTCGAGCGTCGCCCGCGCGCGCAGCACCAGCGCCGTCGCGCTCTCCTGCTCGCCGGACCCGTCCAGCGTGAGCTGCCCGGAGGATTCTGCGTCGTCCCGCAGTTCCTTGCCGAGGTAGCGCAGCACGAGATCCGACAGATCGAAGGTCCGCTGGCCGGGAAGCGCCAGGTATGCCGCCAGCGCGGTGTCCGACGTCACGCCCTCCAGAACGAACCCTCGCGCCTCGAACGCGTGCATCGGACCCTTCGCGTCGTGGAGCGCTTTCGGATGGCCCTGCGCGGCCAGCCAGGCGGCGAGCGCCTTCTCGTCGGCGGGCGTCAGGGCCTCTGGGTCCAGGTAGGCACCTGCTCCGTCGGGGGTGGCGATCGCCACGCCGGTCAGGTTGCCAGTGCCGCGAGACCAGGTGCCGGTGACAGCCACCCCGGATCGTTCGGGAGACTGGTGTTCTTCGAGCCAGCCGGGGACCTCGTCGGGACCGAGGACGGCGGCGGCGACATCGAATCCGCCCTTCTCGGCCGTGCCGGACAGGTCCGCGGTCGTGGCGGAGACGCCGTTGACGCCGTCCGGGAGGGTCTGGTACAGGCGGTCGCGCAGGACGCGGAACTGGAGCGTGTCGAAGAGCTGGTGGATCGTCTCGCGGCTCCACGGGGACGGCGTGAGGTCGCGGGGCGCGGCGCCGACCGTGTCCGGCGGGACGTCGCGCAGCAGCGCGGTGAGCTGCCGGTTGCGCATGACGCCCGCCAGGTGCTCGCGGAGCGCGTCGCCCGCCTTGCCCTTGACCTCCCCGACCCGGTTGACCAGCTCCTCCAGCGAGCCGAACTGCTGGATCCACTTCGTCGCGGTCTTCTCCCCCACACCAGGGATGCCGGGGAGGTTGTCGCTGGGGTCGCCGCGCAGCGCGGCGAAGTCCGGGTACTGGGCGGGCGAAAGGCCGTACTTCGCCTGGACCTCTTCGGGGGTGAAGCGGGTCATGTTGCTGATCCCGACGCGGGTCATCAGCACCGTGACCTGGCCGTCGACGAGCTGCAGGACGTCGCGGTCGCCGGTGACGATGAGAACGTCCATGCCGTCGGCTTCGGCTTGCGTGGCGAGAGTCGCGATGAGGTCGTCGGCCTCGTAGCCGGAAGCCTCCAGGTGCTTGATGCCGAGGGCGTCGAGCACCTCGTAGATCAGGCTGAGCTGGCTGAAGAACTCGTCCGGCGTCTTCTGGCGCCCGGCCTTGTACTCGGCGTACTGCTCGTGGCGGAAGGTCGGCTCCCGGCGGTCGAACGCGACCGCGACGTGCGTGGGCTTCTCGTCGCGCAGGACGTTGATCAGCATCGAGGTGAAGCCGTACACGGCATTCGTCGGCTGACCGGTCGTGGTGGCGAAGTTCTCCAGCGGGAGCGCGAAGAACGCCCGGTAAGCCAGCGAATGCCCGTCGAGTAGCAGGAGCCTGTCTGTCACTCTTCGATCCTATGACCGGCGGCCCGGTGGCCGCCGGTCATAGGGAGTGCCAGTTACCAGGAGCCGGCTATCAGGAGCCCGTTACCAGGAGCCCGTTACCAGGAGAAGGCGAAGACCGTCGAGGTGGTGAAGGTCTGCCCGGCGTCGAGTTCGGTGGACGGGTAGCTCGGCTCGTTGGGCGAGTTCGGGAAGTGCTGGGTCTCGAACGTGTAGCCCGCGCCCTGCCGGTAGGTGGTGCCGTCGATGCCGCCGGTCAGCGTGCCGGTCAGGAAGTTGCCACTGTAGAACTGGACACCTGGCTGGTCGGTCCACACTGTCATCTCACGCCCGCTGGAGGGGTCCCAGGCGTGGGCGGCGAGATTCAGGCCGTCCGGGCCTGTCGTCGCCTCGGTCTGCTTGTTGAGCACCCAGTTGAAGTCATAGCCTTCGGCGATCGCCAGCTGGCTCTCGCCGTCAGTCTCCGAGTTGTAGCTGGACGGAACGTTCTCCGGCATGCTGACGTCGTCGATGCGGCTCCCGACGGTCTGCGGGGTCGTGAAGTCGAACGGCGTGCCCTTGACGCTCTCGCTCGGCCCGAGCGGGATCTCGGTGGCGTCGTCTGGCGAGTACGTGTTCGCGTTGATCTGCACCTTCTGGCTGTAGGCGGAACCCGGAGGTGAGGCCGCGCCGTCGAGGTTGAAGTAGCTGTGGTTGGTGAGGTTGATGACCGTATTGAGGTTGTTCGGGTTATTCGCCCCGTAATAGCTGTCGTTGTGGGCGCTGTAGTGAATTTCGAACTGGTTGTTGTTGTTCAGCGTGTACGTGACGTCCGTGGTCACCTGGGCCGGGAAGCCCGTGCAGCCGTTCGGGCATCCTTCCGCGGTCGAGCCGGCCGGGTAGCCGTCGTCGCCGTTCGGGCTGACGAGCTGCAGGGTGACCCCGGCCTCGTCGCTCGTGCGGATCAGGGCGGCCTGGCTCCAGACGTGCTGGCCAAAGCCGACCACGCCGCCGTGCAGGCTGTTGCCGCCGTTGTTGACCGGGACCGTGTAGGTCTCCGTCTGGCCGTCGGGCTGCTTGAGCGCGAACGTGCCCTTAGCGAGGCGGTTGGCGTAACGGCCGACCGTCTCGCCGAAGTAGGGCCCGCCGTTGACGGTCACCGGCGGACTGTCCTGGCTGACGTAGTCCTGCAGGTTCTGGAAGCCGAGCACGACGTCCGTTGTCGTGCCGTTCGCGCCGGGGACGTCGATTGCCCGAACGATGCCGCCGTAGGACAGCAGCTGGACTTTCATGCCGTCGGCGTTGCTCATCGTGTACTCGTACGTGGATGTTTCCTTACCCGTGTACGGCTCGACCGTGCTGCCGAAATAGGACTTGCTGATGGAAATCGTGCCGGAGTTCCCGGCTTTGGCCGGCGCACTGGCGGCCGAGGCGCTCGTCGCCGCAATCGATCCCGCCGCCAGTACCCCTGCCGCCAGGGTGGTCGCCCCGGCCCAGATGGCACGCCGTCGCGGCCACCGGAATCTGGTCGTCACGCGTTGCTGCGCGTTGGTACGCATGAAGGCTCCCGTCCATTGGTTTCCCGCGGCCGGCTTTCCCGGGCCCGGCACGCCGGCCAGCATGCGCATGCCTACCTTCTGGAATTGTGACCGCTCACACCCCAAATGTCACGGGTCACAAAACAGAAAAATTACCAACGACGGCTTCGCCGGCGCGGGACGGCCAGGGATGCGGCTGACCGCCGGCGCGGGACGGCCGGGGATGCGGCTGACCGCCGGCCCGACACGCCGATGGCGATGAGATTGTTATCTTCGCCGCGACGGCCCGCCCGGCCGGGCGGGCCGTCGCAAGTGGCCCGTGCCCCCGCCGATAACTCGCGGCGAACCTCCCAGTTCGCAGGCGCTCCACGCGGGGCGAGCGACGCCGCGATCACCCACAGCCATGTACATGCGGAATCATCTGGGTAAACAGCCCGGAACCAAAGGCTGACCATCCGCAGTCTGCCAGGAAAACTTGGCTTTGCCGTTGGGACTCCGGATCGCTAACGTGAGGACAACGGACCCGGGGTCCCTAGTAGAGAACGTGTCAGCCCGGGGAAGGCGGACACGGTACCAACGGGTCCCTGGGTCCCCTTGGTCGCCGAGGAGTTCAGTCCTCGGCTGTGTCGCCCTTGTCCGCGCTCGCGGCGCCGCTCCCGGGGCTGCCGGCATCGGCCTGGCCCCCCGCGCCGGTCTGCATGGTGCCCTCGATCACGGCCTCCGCGACCTTGCGCATGGTCAGGCGGCGGTCCATCGAGGTCTTCTGGATCCAGCGGAACGCCTCCGGCTCGGTCATGCCGTGCTCGGACTGGAGCAGGCCCTTGGCCCGGTCGAGCAGTTTGCGGACCTCGAGGCGGTCCCGGAGCGTCCCGACCTCGGAGTCCAGCGCGCGGATCTCGTTGTACCGGCTCACGGCCATCTCGATCGCCGGGACCAGGTCGGCCTTCGTGAACGGCTTCACAAGGTAGGCCATCGCGCCGGCGTCACGGGCACGTTCGACCAGTTCACGCTGCGAGAAAGCCGTCAGGATCACGACCGGCGCGATCCGGTCGGCCGCGACGCGCTCGGCCGCCGATATCCCGTCAAGCACCGGCATCTTGACGTCGAAGATGGCGAGGTCAGGCTTCAGGCTCATTACCCGCTCCACGGCGGTTTCCCCGTCGGCGGCCTCCGCGACGACCGAATACCCTTCCTCTTCAAGCATTTCCTTGAGGTCAAGGCGGATCAGTGCCTCATCCTCGGCAATCACGACACGCAACGCATTCTGGCTCACGTCAAAGAGCCTACAGTCAACCAGCGCCGTGCTGCTCGGCGAGGTGACCCGCCGTGGCGGAAGACAAGGCGCTGCGTTACGGGCGTGTAAACCCGGGGCGCCGCGCAGAGACCGGCAGGCCGATCAGCTACCGACCGGCCCGCCGGAGCCGGTAGATTAGACCCCGGCGTCGCAGGATGGACGCTGCGGACCAGTAGCTCAGGAGCACCAGCAGCAGACAAAGCGCCGGAATGGCGGAACGGCATACGCGGATGCCTCAAAAGCATCTGTCCGTAAGGGCATGCGGGTTCGAATCCCGCTTCCGGCACCAGCTAGCCGCAGCTCATTGATTTTCTAGTCGCAGCTCATTGATTTTTCGCCTGTTACGAACGGCCGCGGGTCAGGAGCCGGCCAGCCGCCGAAGGCCGCGTGAGTAGCGGTGCCGCGCGCTGAGCTGGGCTATCACCAGGCTAACACGACCCTAACGATCCCCTAACGGCCTTTCTCGTGCGAAGCGGAAGTCCCGGGAATACCGTCAATGCCGACGCGTGCGGCCACCCCCGTCCCGCACCGCTACAGGTGAGGTCGAATTGGCTGCGCTTGCCGTCCGCGGGCGAGTACCCGTCTCCTCCGCGGCGTCCCGTTCCCCGTCGCTTCCGCTTCCGCGGACGACACCCGCCAGGCTGCGGGCTTGCGTGTCGGCACTCGTCCTGCTAGCCGCCGCGCTCGCCGCGGTGATCGCGGTGGCGTCCGCCGGGATCGCGAGTGATTTCCAGGCCATAGGGCAGGGCGACGCCCCGGAAGTCAACGCCGCGACAGGCCTGTACTTCTCCCTGAACGATATGGACGCCCAGGTCGCGAACGTACTGATGGTCGGGAACGACACCGCCCTGGCCGCCGGCCGCGCGCAGGACATGGCGACGTATGCCAGCGACCGCGCGACCGCGGACACCGATCTCCAGCAGGCCGCGGTCACCGCGGCGGGCAGCCCCGCCGCGCAAGGCGAGCTGCGGACGGTCCTGAACGACGTCGGCCAGTACGAGGCGCTCGCCGCCGACGCCATCCTCACCGACCAGCAATCCGCCGGCGTGGCCGGCGCTCCCGGCCATACGCCGGCGGCCGCCCTCGCCTATTACCGGCAGGCCACGGACCTGATGCGCACGGGCATCCTGCCCACGGTCTCGTCCCTCACCAGCGTCAACGCGGGCAGGCTCGACGCCTCCTACCAGTCGGGCGAAAGTGCCGCGACGACCGGCATCGTCCTGGTCGTTGTCGCGGGAATCCTCCTGCTCGCCGCCCTCGTCCTCTTCCAGCTCTTCCTCACCAGGCGCTTCAGCCGGATCGTCAACCCGGCGCTCGCCGCCGCGACGGTCCTCACGCTCGGCGTCACCATCGCCGCGGCGGTCCACCTCGGTGCCGACAAGACCCATCTCACGGTGGCCAAGGTGGACGCGTTCGACTCCGTGCTCGCCCTCTCCCAGGGGCGGGCGGTCAGCTACGACGCCAACGCGGACGAGAGCAGGTACCTGGTCGACCCCGGCCGGGCCGCGCAGTACCAGCAGGCGTTCCAGACCGAGTCGCAGCAGCTCGCGAACGTGGGGAACGTGGGCATCTTCGGCTACGACGCGGCGCTCGCCACGGACATCAGCGCATACGACAAGAACAACGGCGACGTGAGGTTCGGCGGTTACCTGGGCGCCGAGTTCAGCAACATCACGTTCCCTGGCGAGCGCGCCGCGGCCGTCCGCACGCTGCTGGCCTACCAGGCCTACGAACGCACCGACCGTGAACTGCGCGCCATGGCGAAGACAAACCTCGCCGCCGCGGTCGCGTTCGACATCGGCACCGCCCCCGGCCAGTCCGACTGGGCGTTCAACCGCTACAGTGCCGCGCTGTCGTCGGTTATCGCCATCAACCAGAACGCCTTCACGGCGGCTGTCGCGGCCGGCGAGGGCGGCGGCGTCTGGAACGGCACGCTGCCCGCGGTCGCCGCGGCACTCCTGGCCGCGCTGGTCCTGCTCGGCGTCCGCCCGCGGCTCGCCGAATACAGTCTCATTTCCGCCAAACGATCCCCCGTTCCCGCGTCCGCCCCCGCGCCTGGCCCCGGTGGAGGGAGCGATACGGTCTTCGACGTGCCGGTCGCCGACCCGGACGGCGGGGCAGGGACTGGCGCTCGCGGGAGCTGAGGGCGGGATGTTCGTCCGGGTGTAAAAATTTGTACTTGATGTGGCCATAACCACACTAGGTACTAACTTTCGAATCGGCTGACGCCGGCGTGCGTGAGGGTGATGCGGGTCCAGACGCCGAGGTTGATGTAGTCGCCGGGCCGCAGCGGCACCGCCTCGTTGGCGGGGATCTCGCGGCCGTTCACCTGCGTCCCGTTCGGGGTGTCCTTGTCGGTGACGGTGCACGTGCCGTCCGCCGCGGTCGTCAGGATCGCGTGCAGCCGCGACACTCCCGGGTCTCCGGTCAGGTCGATATCGGGCTCGATGTGCCTGGAGCGGCTGCGCCTGCCGATCGTCATCTCCGGCTTGGCGAGCTCGATCCGCCGTTGCGAGTAATCCTCCGGGAAGCTGAACCTCGCCGCGTCCTGCTCGTTGGCCGCCTGCACGCTGTCGTAGTAGTCGTGGTCGGCGCTCACCACGGCGGCCCACGCCCGCAGCACGACGGCCAGGTCCCGGGCGCGTCCGGAGGCGCCCGGGCGACCCGCGGCCGGCTGTTCGTGGTCCGGCGGGGCCGCCAGCGGCACCGTCTGCCTCGCCGTCGGCACCGGCCCGTCCGGAACCGCCGGAGGCGCCGGCTGGTTCACGGCCGGGTGGTTCACGGCCGGGTGGCTCACGGCCGGGTGGCTCACGGCCGGCTGGCTCGCCTCTGGCGGGTTCACAGCCGGCGACTTCGCTGGCGGGTCTTCGGCGGTGATCGTGGTCTCGAACCCGGGCGGGCTCAGCGGCCACGGCGCCGTCGCGGCCGGCGCGGGCCGCTGCCGCACCGGCCCGGTGGGATCGTAGGGGCCCAGGCCGAGCGCGTCGCGCAGCGCGTCGGCGAACTCGCCGCAGCTCGCGTAGCGGCGTCCCGGCCGCTTGGCCATCGCCTTGGTCAGCACCCAGTCCACGTCCCGCGGCAGGTCGGGCCGCACGTCGCTCACGCGCGGCGGCGGCTCGTCGAGTTGCGCGTACAGCACCGCCATCGGGCTTTCCCTGACGTACGGCACCAGCCCGGTCAGCAGAGTGTAGGCGACGGCCGCGAGGGAGTACTGGTCCGCCTGGCCGTCCGTCAGGTGACCCTTGATCTGCTCCGGCGCCGCGTAGTCGGGGGTGCCGACGAACTGCCCGTCCTGGGTCAGGCCGCCGACCGACAGCACCCCTCGCGCGAGCCCGAAGTCCGACAGGTACGCGTGGTCGGGCCGCTTGCCGTGCCCGGCGTCCACGAGGATGTTCGCCGGCTTCACGTCCCGGTGCACGATGTTCTCCTCGTGCGCGGTGTCCAGCGCCGAAGCCACCTGGGAGACGAACGCCGCCGCGCGGGCCGGCGGCAGCGGTCCCTCGCGGTCGAGAATGCCCCGCAGGTCCCCGCCCGCCACGTACCGCATCGCGATCCACAGCATGTCGTCGGCCTCGCCGGCCGCGTAGACGGGGATGATGTGCGGGTCGTCGACCTTGGCCACGTTGAGCGCCTCGCGCACGAACCGCTGCCGGATCACCTCGTCGATCCCCGGCCCGGCGTACACGAGCTTCAGCGCTACCACGCGGTCAAGCTGCTCGTCGTGCGCGCGGTATACCGCCGCCATCCCGCCCGCGCCCACCGGCCCCTCGAGCCGGTACCCGCCCACTCGGGTGCCGGGAATCAGGGCGTCGAGCAGCCTACGCCCTCGGCGAGACGGCTCCCCGGCCACGACACCTCCTCCGCCAGCGTGCCATTACGATTCTCCCGTCTGCTCCCGCGACCCTAATCCCGCGAGATCGTGACCAGGGTCCAGGCGCCGAGGTTGATGCGGTCACCGTCCCGCAGCGGCACCGGCTCGCCCCGGGGGATTTCCGCCCCGTTGACCAGCGTGCCGTTCGCGGAGCCGGGGTCCAGCACGGACCACGAGCCGTCCGGCGCGACGATCAGCACCGCATGCAGCCGCGAGATGCCCGGATCCGAGGGCGGCCCGGTCAGGTCGATCTCGGGCTCGAGGCCGCGCGACGCGCTGTGCCGCCCGATGCGGACATCGTCTCCGGACAGGTGGAAGCGCCGTTCCGGGCAGTAGACGGGGAAGTCGATCCCCTCGGCCTCCTGCCCGCTGGCCGCCAGCACAGCGTCGAAGTAGTCACGGTCCGCGGTCACCACCGCCGACCAGGACGCCGGCGACGCACCCGGTCCCCCGGCCTGAACCGGCGGGACGGCGAACGGCGGCGGAGCCGGGGGGTCGGCGACCGGGGGCGGAACCGGAACGGCGGCGAGCGGCGGAGCCGGGGGGGCCGCGAACGGCGGCGCAGCAGGAACGGCGGCTTGCGGCGGCGGAGCCGGAGCGGCGCCGCCCTCGTCGAAGTTGTAGCCGCAGGCCTCGCAGAACTGGCCCGTCCGCGGCATGTCGCATCGCGGGCACGTGGCGCCGGGCGCGGTGTGCGGGTAGACGGCGGCGGGCCCGGGCGTCCCGCCCGGGGGCGAGATCACGGCGATTCCCGCGTCGACGGAGCTGAGCGGCGGCGCCCCGATGCTCAGGCCGCACACCGCGCAGAAGTCCTTGCTTGCCGACTCGTGGCCGGACGGGCAGATCGCCATGGCTACCCCTTCTTTACCCGGACGGTCTTGGTCGACCTGGTGTCGAGCGCCATCTCGTCGGCGGCGTCCACCTTGCGCTTCAGCCGGACGGTGCCCGTCGCCTCGTCCACCACGTCGACCACCTTGGAAAGCAGCTTGGCGGTGTCCTCGTTACCCGCCTGGTGGGCGAGCTGGACGGCCCGGCCGAGCCTGGCCGTGGCGGTGTCCTCGTCGCCGCTCTTGGTGGCCTCGAGACCTTCGGCGATGGCCTCGGCGAGCTCCGCCTGCCCGGTGTAGTGGGCCACGCCCGCGCTGATCCTGGTCGAGAGCGCCTCGTCTTCGGTCCACGTGGCGCGCACCAGGCCCTGGCCCAGGGTCGTCCCCTCGGGACCTGAGGGCGGGGTCGCCACGAGGCTGATCCTCGCGCCGAGCATCTCCTGGCCGACGCCGGCCGGGGTCACCTCGATTCCGACGTGGTAATCGCGGCTTTCCCCGGGCGCCCACGCGCCGGTCGGGTAGTCGCCGGACTGCGGGCCGGACTGGACACGGCGGGCTGTCAGGTCGTCGATCGCGGGAGCCACCTGCTTCACGAACTTCACCGACGCGTGCTGCGGAGTCCACACCCGCAGCGTCACGCCGGCGACCTGCTTGCTCAGGGCGCCGCGCATCATCGCCTCGAAGTCGGCGGCGAGCCCGGCCGGGTCAGGCACGATGTCGACCGTGCCGAGCAGCGCGCTTGAGATCCGGCGGACCTCGCTCACCTCCCAGTCCGTGCCGACCCCCCGGCAGTCGGCGCTGAAGAAGCCCTCGGCGAGGGCGATCGCCTCGGCGAGCTGCTCCGGGGTCTCGTGCTGATTCTTGCCGTCGGTGAGGAGGATCATGTGCCGCAGGGTCGCGGGAGACGTCTCGAACAGCTGGCGGGCCAGCCGGAGCCACTGGCCGATCGCCGTCCCGCCGCTGGAGCGCAGGCTGGCCACGGCCCGCTTGGCCTCGGCCCGGGTCTGGTCGCTGGCGACGGCCATCGTGCCGTTCCCCGGGTACACCTCACGGGCGAGCGAGGTCCCCTGGATGACCGCGAACCACACGCCGTCGCCGAGCACGTCGATCGCCGCCGACGTGGCCGAACGAGCCTCGATCATCTTGGTCCGCGGCGAGTCCATCGACCCCGAGCAGTCGATCGCGATGATTTCCGCGCTGCCCGCGCCGGCGCCGGCCTGTGGCAGCGTGTCGCCGCTCGCGTCGGCGGTGACGGTGACGACCGCGCTGATGTCGCGGCCGCCCACCTGAAGGTAGGGGTTGTGGTCGACGTCGACGGTGAAGCCGGGCAGGCTCATCAGGGAGGTTCTCCTCGGTAAGTTCTCGGGTCCGGAGTTCTGGGTCGCTGAGCTCTCGGGGCCGGGAGGCGGAAACGGCGCGAGCACGACGGTGATGTTGTCCATGCCGCCGCAGTCCACCGCGAACTTCACGAGCGCGGCGGCCGTGGCGAGCGGCTGCGTGGCGGCCGCGGGCATCGCCAGTGCGGCCAGCCCTTCGGCGTCCTGCCGGTAGTTCCACAGCCCGTCGGAGCAGACAAGCACCACGCCTGGCCCCGGCGGCGTGAACCGAGCCACGTGCGGTTCTGGGTCGGGCAGGTCGGCGCCAAGCCACCTGGTGATGACGTGCGCCTGCGGCAGCGTCATCGCCTGCTCCGCGGTGGCGAGCCCGGCGGCGACGATCTCCTCGGCGAGGGAGTCGTCCGTGGTCAGGCACCGCGTGTCCGTGCCGTCCGCGGCGAGCCAGTAGACACGGCTGTCGCCGAGCCAGCAGACCGTGACGGCCTCGCCGCCGATGATCGCCGAGGCGTACGTGGCAGCGGGCGCGCCGGACGGCCCGGCCAGGCCGGTCAGCGACGCCGCGCCCGCGCTGGCCGCCTCGGCGGCGACCTCCCCGGGGTCCGCGCCGGACCTGATCCCGGACAGCAAGACCCTGATGGCCGCCCGCGCGGCGGTGAGGGACGCCTCGTCCGCGCGAGGCGCGGACGAGACGCCGTCGCAGACCACGGCGAGCGTGAGCGGACCATCCGGTCCGCTCACGCTCGCCATCGCCATCGCGTCCTCGTTCCGCGTGTGCCGCAGCCCGCGGTCGGAGACGCCGGCCGCCACGCCGATGTCGAGCTCGACGTGGTCGCGGCCGGACGGCACCTTGCGGCCGCAGGACTCGCAGTATCCGTCCGCGCCGATCACGGCGGGCGGCGCGGACGCGTCGGCCGAGCAGACGGGGCACTCAAGCGGGCCGGCATCGCCCGCGCTGTCCACCGCGGGGGCCAGTTCGGTGCCGCACCCCTCGCAGAACCCGTCGGCCTCGCCGACGGGCTCGCCGCAGTTCTGGCAGACCGCCGTCATGTCCATGTCCGCGGACGGATCTTGTTCGCCATGTCCACCAGTTCTACCCTGCGAGCGGGGTCGGGGGTGAGGATGGCGAGTGCCCGGTAACCGCGTTCGAGGCCGAACCGCAGCGCGCGCTCGTTCGGTTCGCATCCGAGAATGCGCCCGTCGCCGCCGGCTCGCGCGGCGCCAGCTTTCGAGCCGCCGGCCTGTGCGCCGCCAGCCTGCGAGCCGCCATTCTGCGAGCCGCCAGCCTGCGAGCCGCCAGACCGTCCGATGCCGACCCAGTCGAGGGCGGCGTGCAAGATCTCGACCGTGAGCTGTTCCCGGCGCAGGTCGTCGAGGGACAGCCGGCCGAGCCTGCCGCCCGCCTGCCACAGGTCGTCCGCGGAGACACCGTCCCCGCCGGATACGAGCAGCCGGACGGCGGCGATCTGGGCGGCCGCGTGCTGGCTGGAGGTGTCAGGCACGGACGCGAGCGCCGCCACCGCGCCCGGGCGGTCACCGGTCGCCATGCAGGCCCGGGCCAGCCCGAACGCCGCGCTGATGTAGGACCGGTCGACCTTCCAGACGACCTGGTAGTAGCGCCGCGCCGTGGTCATCTCGCCGGCGGCCTCGGCCGCGAAGGCGAGGGCGAGCTTGGGCGCGAGCTCGCCTGGCAGTTCGTCGAAGACGACGCTGAACGCGCCCGCCGCGACGCCGGCCCGCCCGGCGGCCAGTTCGCGCAGGCCGTTGAACCAGGCGATCCGCCAGTCCGCCGGATCCTCCGCGGCGAGTTCCGCCAGGTAGGCGGCGGCGCCGTCCGGGGAGCCCGCCATGATGAGCGCGCGGGCCAGGGCCAGCCGCGTCTCCGATGACCGGGCCACGTCCGCGGGCACGCCCGCGGCGCCCCCGACCGCGGCCATGAGCGCGTCCGCCTGCTGGCCCGCTTCGAGCCCGCCGAGCGTCGCGAGGTAGCCCGCCGCCGGGTCGGCGCCGTCAACCAGCGGTACGGGCAGCGCGGAGCCCACCTCTGCGGCCGGGGGCATGGCGACGGTGACCGCCGCGCCGTTCCGCCGCGGCGCCAGGTCCGTGCCGGCCGCGCGCGGCTCCGGGCTGAAGACCTGCGAGAACGAGGGTCGCGGGTGCCCGTCTCCTGTCGCGAGGACCTCGCGAAGCACTCCGGTAAGCTGCTCCGCCATCTCCCCCGCCGACTGGAACCGCTGTGCCGGATCGGGGTGGGTAGCCTTGCGCAGCGCGCGGGCGAACGACTCCTGCTCGTTCAGCAGCGGCACCGAGTCGGGCAGGCGGTACTTGTACTCGCCCTGGTAGCCCGGGAACTCGAAGGTAAGCACGGCGAGCGTGCGGCCGACCGTGTACAGGTCGGAGCTGGGCGACGGCCCGTCGGTCTCGATCTCGGGCGCCTGGTAGCCCACCGTGCCGAAGATGGGGCCGTCGCTGTCGTAGCGGCGCACGCCGCCCATGTCGATGAGCTTGAGCTGCTCTTCGGCCTGGATCACGTTGTCGGGCTTGAAGTCGCAGTAGACGAGCCCGTGGTCGTGCAGGTACCCGAAGGCCGGCAGGATCTCGATCATGTAGGCCAGCGCGTGCGGGAGCGGCACGGCACCGGCGGCGGACCTGGCCTCCAGCCGGATCTGCTTCAGCGACTCGCCGCCCACGTACTCCATGACGATGTACTCGGACGTCTCGCCGTCACGCTGGCTGGTGTGCTCGACGAAGTTGTAGATCTGCACGATGTTCGGGTGCTTGACCTCGGCCAGGGCCTGCCGCTCGACGACAGCGGCCTGCATCGCGTCGGCGTCCCCGGTGTTCAGCAGGCCCTTCAGCACGACCCACATGTCGTTGACCCGGCGGTCGCGGGCCAGGTAGATCCAGCCGAGCCCGCCGTGGGCGAGGCAGCCAAGGACCTCGTACTGGCGGGCCACTAGCTCGCCGGGCGCGAGCTTCGGGCTGAAGGAGAACCTGTGGCCGCAGTTCCGGCAGAAACCCTCCGTCCGGCCGGGCCGCCCGTCGGCCGACCGGCCCACCGGCTTCTCGCAGGTCCCGCAGAACCGCCGGTTCTCCGGCACCTCCGGATGGGCGAGCACCGCCGCCGCCGGGTCCCGCGCGGGTACCGACGGCACCTCGACGAGGCCGCCGCCGATCTGGTGATGGGACCCCCGGCTGCCCGGCCGGGTGCCGCGACTGCCGCGGCGGCCCGACCCTGAGCCTGAGCCTGCGGACCAGCCCGAACCGCCGGACCAGTACGTTCCGGGTCCGGATCCCGCCGACCCCGCCCCGCTTGCCCCGGAGGCCGCCGCCCCGCTTCCCCCGGAGGCCGGCGTCCCGCTGGCCCCGGATGCCGGCGTCCCGCTGGCCCCGGATGCCGGCGCCCCGCTGGCCCCGGAGGCGGCCGGCGCCGGGGCCAGGCCGCATACGACACAGAATCCGTCCTGGATCGTCCCTGTGCACCCGGGCTGGGTGCACGCCACTGCCGTCATCGACGCTGCCCTTCCATCGCGAGGATCGCATGCTGGTACCCGGTCACCGCTCGCGCGGCCGCGGCGAGGTCGCAGGGCGCGGTCCACAGCAGGTCGCGGGCATGGTCATACCGTGCTGTCAGGTCCTGGGCTGTCAGGTCCTGTGCTGTCAGGTCCTGTGCTGTCAGGCCCTGGCCGGGCGCGGCGCCGAGCCTGGCCGCCTTCGCCTTGTAGGCCTCCAGGAGACCGCGGAGCTCATCACGCTGGGCGATGAGGGAAACCAGGGATCGTTCGGCATCACGGGTTTGAGAAAGGGTCCTGGCGAGCGCCGAGGCGCACCCGTCGATCTCCGCCGCGAGCTGCCGCCAGCGGCCGGCCGCGGCGAGGGCGTCAAGGCCGTCAAGCGGCGGGGGCGCCGCGGCCGGCGGCAGGGGCGGCACGCCTGTGATGCGGACGGCCGCGCGCTGCCACGCGGCGGCCGCGTCCCGTCGCGCCGCGGCGAGCACGTCTGCCTGCGCGCGCACCTGATCGATCCTGTCCCGCGCCTCGCGACGCAGCCTGTCGAGCGCTGCGATCTCGTCGGCGAGCGCGGCCGCCTGCCCGGCCAGCCGGTCCGCGGCCGACGTGTCGGCGTGCGCGCCCCACAGCGCGAGCGGATCGGAGTTCAGCGCCGCCCGCTGGATGTCGAGGCTGTCGGCCGCGCTGGCCAGCCGCGCGGCGATCCCGTCGTCGCCCAGCCCGCCGAGCAGCGCATGCGCCCCGGCCAGCCGCGCGGCCACGGCGTCCAGGCGGCCTCCCAGATCGTTCCACACCGCTTCCGCCGCCGCCGTCACCTCGGTGACGTCGCTGAACGCGCCGCGCATCGCGGCGACCGCCGCGGTGAGCGTCAGCTCGCGGCGGCCCGAGTCGGCCAGGTCCCTGCGGGCCAGCGGGGCGGGCGACTGGGTGAGAGTCACGCAGCGGCCGGTGAGCAGTTCGATCAGCTCCGGCGAGTCCCCTTTAGGCCGGCGGGCCTGGGTAAGCTCGGCCAGCCGGTCGATGACCGCCGCGTACGCCGTGTACGTCTGCCACAGGTCCGCCAGCTTGGCGGCCGCGGCCTCCCACTTCTGCCTGGTCACGCCGCGCAGCGGCGCGCCATCCAGCAGCCGCTTGCCGTAGCTGCCGTCCAGCTCCAGCAAATTCGCCTGAATGGCGTCACGCGTGGCTATGGCCTCGGCAGCCTTCGCCGCCAGTCCCTCAGCGCCCTGCACGGTCCCGCTCCGCCGACGTGATAACTTGCGCACCCGCCATTTCGCTCCTGACTGGCGCCGGATTCGAAATGCACGACTTAGTGCCCCGACCGACTCATCTAACCATCATTCTGCAGGCAATCCGGAACCGATTACGCCATGGTTTTGTCAGGGTTTCGGGACGGCTTTAAATGTGCTTGTGAGACGCTTGCCGGCCGGTTCGTGTCAGCCGTGCTCGATTGCGTCGCCGATCCGGTGGACGCGGAGCGCGTTCGTCTTGCCGGGGCTGCCGGGCGGGCTGCCGGCCACGATCACGATCTTGTCCCCGATCGCGCACCTGCCCAGCCTCACGAGGGCCGTGTCGACTTCGCGGACCATTTCGTCGGTGTGGCTCACGGTCGGCACGATGAACGTCTCGACGCCCCACGTGAGGGCGAGCTGACTCCTGGTCACCGCCTCCGTGGTGAACGCGAGCAGCGGGATCGGCGACCGGTAGCGGGCCAGGCGCCGCGCCGTCTCACCGGTCATCGTGAAGGCGACAAGCGCCTTCGCGCCGACGATCGCGCCCACTTCGGCGGCCGCGCGCGCGATGGCGCCGCCTGTGGTCGTCGGCACCCGGGTCAGGTGCGACTCCGCCCGCAGCGTCGTGTCCTCCGACGCGCAGACGATGCGGGCCATGGTGGCCACGGTCACCGTCGGGTAGGCGCCCACGGACGTCTCGGCGGAGAGCATGACCGCGTCCGCGCCCTCGGCGACCGCGCCCGCCACGTCGGAGACCTCGGCCCGGGTGGGCCGGGGCGCGTGGATCATCGACTCCAGCATCTGGGTGGCCACGATCACGGGACGGGCCCGCTCCCTGGCGAGGGCGATCGCCTTCTTCTGCACCGCAGGCACCTGCTCAAGCGGCAGTTCCACGCCGAGGTCGCCGCGCGCCACCATGATCCCGTCGAACGCGTCGACGATTTCGGGCAGCACCCGGACCGCCTCGGGCTTCTCGATCTTGGCGATGAGGGGGACCTGACGGCCGACCTGGTTCATGATCTTGCGCGCGAGGGCCGCTTCTTCCGCCGACCGGACGAACGACATCGCGACGAAGTCCACGCCCGTCGCGAGAGCCCAGCGCAAGTCTTCCTCGTCCTTCTCGGTGAGGGCGGGGGCGCTGACCGACACGCCGGGCAGGTTGATGCCCTTGTGGTCGGAGACCTTGCCGCCGACGACGACCGTGGTCGTGACCCGGCGGCCCGACACGGCGGTCACGTCGAGCTGGACGTTGCCGTCGTCGATCAGGATCCGGTCCCCGGCGCGGCAGTCGTCGGCGAGGCCCTGATACGTTGTCGATGCCTCACGTTCCGTGCCCGGAATCTCATCGGTCGTGATCGTGAACTCATCGCCCGGGGCCAGCATGACAGGGCCGCCGGGGAACGATCCCAGGCGGATCTTCGGCCCCTGCAGGTCGGCGAGAATGCCGACGCTGCGCCCGGTCGCGTCACTCCCGGCGCGCACGCGCTGGTAGGAGGACAGGTGGTCCTCGCGGGTGCCGTGACTGAGGTTGAGCCGGGCGACGTCGAGGCCGGCACTGATTAGTGCCGTTATCTGCTCCTGGCTCGACGTCGCCGGCCCGAGTGTGCAGACGATCTTCGCACGGCGGCTCATGACTCGCCCTCCTCTTCCAGTGGTCTATACCACCGTAGCCGATGGGGCGCGGTCCGGTTGCTCACGTCACAGAAGATTCACGTATCAGTCGGATCGCGTACCGCCGGCCCGGCAGGTCAGCCGGCCCGCCGGGCGGCGGGCCGGCGGGTCGCGCTAGGTCAGCGGGCCGCGCTAGGTCAGCGGGCGGGCCGTGGGGGGGATGGGGGCAGGGAGGACGGGGCGCGGAAGCTTCCGGAGGTGCTGGTCGACGTGGGCGGCCGCGCTGCGGCCCTCGGCGATCGCCCAGACGATGAGCGACTGGCCGCGGCCCATGTCGCCGGCCACGAACACGCCGGGGACCGACGTCTCGTAGGCTGACGAGCGCGCCACGTTGCCGCGGGCGTCGAACTCGACGCCAAGGTCCTCGAGCAGCCCCGGCTTCTCCGCGCCCGTGAAGCCCATTGCCAGCAGCACGAGCTGGCACGGGATCTCCCGCGCGGTGCCGGGCACCGGCTCGAACCGCCCGCCCTCGAACGAGACCTCGGTCAGCCGCAGCGCCCGGACCCTGCCGTCGCCGTCGCCGAGGAACTCCTCGGTCGACGCGGCGTAGAGCCGCTCGCCGCCCTCCTCGTGCGCGGAGGTGACCCGGTAGATCATCGGGTAGGTCGGCCACGGCTGGTGGCCGGGCCGTCCCTTCGGCGGCCTGGGCATGATCTCCAGTTGCGTCACCGACGACGCGCCCTGCCGCAGGGCCGTGCCGAGGCAGTCCGCGCCGGTGTCGCCGCCGCCGATGATCACGACGTCCTTGCCGGACGACGTGATCGGCGCGGCGGGTCCGAGCCTGTTCGCCAGCGGCAGGTACTCCATCGCCTGATGAATGCCGGCGAGCGAGCGCCCCGTCGCCGTCAGGTCGCGCGGCACACGCGCGCCGCCGGCGAGCACGACGGCCGAGAACCCGGCGAGCCGGGCCGCCGACGTGACGGACACGCCGCACTCGAAATGCGTTCCCTCCGCCGTCATCTGCTCGAGGCGGCGGTTCAGGTGCGACTTCTCCATCTTGAACTCGGGGATGCCGTACCGGAGCAGGCCGCCGGGCTCCTCGTCCCGCTCGAACACCGTCACGGCGTGGCCGGCCCGGGTCAGCTGCTGCGCCGCCGCCAGGCCCGCGGGCCCGGACCCGACGACCGCGACCGAGAATCCGGTCAGGAACGAGGGCGGGAGCGGCACCACGTCACCCGACGCCCACGCCCGGTCGATGATCTCGACCTCGATCTGCTTGATCGTCACGGGCTCGCCCATGGTTCCCGGCGACGGTGAAATGCCGAGCACGCACGCCGACTCGCACGGCGCGGGGCACAGCCGCCCGGTGAACTCGGGAAAGTTGTTGGTCGCGTGCAGCCGGTCAGCCGCCGCGGCCCAGTCCCGCTTGTAGACCAGGTCGTTCCACTCGGGGATCAGGTTCCCGAGCGGGCAGCCGTTATGGCAGAACGGTATGCCGCAGTCCATGCACCGCGACGCCTGCCGTTCGGTGCGGTCGGCCGCGAACGGCTCATACACTTCCCGCCAGTCGGTCAGCCGGACGCTCACCGGACGCCGCCGCGGCGTCTCGCGGGCGGTCTTCAAAAACCCCTTCGGGTCACCCACTTGTAACCTCACTCACCCGTGCGCCGCGGCCATGACGGCCTCGTTCACGTCCCGGCCCTCGCGCTCGGCGGCCGACGCCGCCGCCAGGACTCGCTTGTAATCCTTTGGCATGACCTTCGCGAACCGTCCCAGCGACGTGTCCCAGGACTCCAGCAGCGCCGCGGCGACCGTGGATCCGGTCTCGGCGCGGTGCCGTGATACCGCGTCGAACAGGAACTTGGTGTCCTCGGCGTCCAGCGGGTCCAAGTCCACCATCTCCGTGTTCAGCCGGACCGGCAGCAGGTCGAGGACGTAGGCGATGCCGCCCGACATGCCGGCGGCGAAGTTCCGCCCGGTCGGGCCGAGGATCACCGCGCGCCCCCCGGTCATGTACTCGCAGCCATGGTCGCCGATGCCCTCGGCGACGGCCAGCGCGCCGGAGTTCCGCACGCAGAACCGCTCGCCGACCGCGCCCCGCAGGAAGATCTCCCCGGAGGTCGCGCCGTAACCGATGACGTTCCCCGCGATCACCTGAAGCACTGCCGCCTGGTCCCGCGCGGGCAGCGGCGAGTCCGGGGAAGGCGCGACGACCAGCCGTCCGCCGGACAGGCCCTTGCCCAGGTAGTCGTTGGCGTCCCCGGTCAGCCGCAAGGTCACCCCGCGGGGGAGGAAGGCGCCGAACGACTGGCCCGCGGATCCGGTGAACGACACCGTGATGGTGTCGGGCGGCAGTCCCTCGCCGCCCCACCGCTTCGTCACCTCGTAGCCGAGCATGGTGCCGACGGTGCGGTTGACGTTGCGAATCGGCAGCTCCAGTCGGACCGGGCGCCCCTCTTCCAGGGCACCCTCGGCGAGCTGGATCAGCGTGTTGTCCAGGGCCGCCGCCAGGCCGTGGTCCTGCGGGACCATGTGCCGCCGCGGCCCGTCGCCTGCCTGCCCGGGCGCGTGCAGGACTGGCGACAGGTCGAGCCCGGCCGCTTTCCAGTGCGACACGGCGAGCGCGGTGTCGAGCAGGTCTACCCGCCCGACGGCCTCGTCGATCGACCGCAGCCCGAGAGCCGCGAGGTACTCGCGGACCTCCTCGGCGATGAACTCGAAGAAGTTCACCACGAACTCCGGCTTCCCCGAGAAGCGACGCCGCAGCTCGGGGTTCTGCGTCGCGACGCCGACCGGGCAGGTGTCCAGGTGACACACGCGCATCATGATGCAGCCGGAGACGACCAGCGGCGCCGACGCGAAGCCGAACTCCTCCGCGCCGAGCAGCGCCGCGATGATCACGTCACGTCCGGTCTTGAGCTGCCCGTCGACCTGCACGACGATCCGGTCGCGCAGCCGGTTGCGCAGCAGCGTCTGCTGGGTCTCGGCGAGGCCGAGCTCCCACGGGGCGCCCGCGTGCTTGAGCGAGGTCAGCGGCGCGGCGCCGGTGCCGCCGTCGTGCCCGGAGATCAGCACGACGTCCGCGTGCGCCTTGGAGACGCCGGCCGCGACCGTGCCCACGCCCACCTCCGCGACCAGCTTCACGTGCACCCGGGCGGCCGGGTTGGCGTTCTTCAGGTCGTGGATGAGCTGCGCCAGGTCCTCGATCGAGTAGATGTCGTGATGCGGCGGCGGCGAGATCAGGCCGACGCCTGGCGTTGAGTAGCGGGTCTTCGCGATCCACGGGTACACCTTGTGCCCTGGCAGCTGGCCGCCCTCGCCTGGCTTGGCGCCCTGGGCCATCTTGATCTGCAGGTCGTCGGCGTTGACCAGGTACTCGCTGGTCACGCCGAACCGGCCGGACGCCACCTGCTTGACGGCCGAGCGCCGCAGGTCGCCGTTGGGGTCGGGGCTGAACCGGTCGGGGTCCTCGCCGCCCTCGCCGGTGTTGGACCGGCCGCCGAGCCGGTTCATCGCGATGGCCAGGGTCTCGTGCGCCTCGGCGGAGATCGACCCGTAGGACATCGCCCCGGGGGCAAAGCGCTGCACGATCGACGCGACCGGCTCAACGTCGTCGATGGGGACCTTCGCGGCGGACTCCGCCTCGTCGATTCCCCTGATGCGGAGCAGGCCGCGCAGCGTCTTCAGCTTGGCCGACTGGTCGTCGATGAGGGAGGTGTACTCCTTGAAGATCTCGTACCGGCGGGTGCGCGTGGCGTGCTGCAGCTTGAATACGGTCTCCGGGCTGAACAGGTGCGGCTCGCCCTCGCGCCGCCACTGGTACTCCCCGCCGATCTCCAGGCGGCGGTGGCTCAGCCCGGCGGCGAAGCCCGGCCCGGCGACGACCGCGCGGCGGGCCGCCTCCTCGGCGAGCACGGAGAACCCGACGCCGCCGAGGCGGGAGGCGGTACCGGAGAAGCAGGTGCCGATGACCTCCTCGCCAAGTCCGATCGCCTCGAAGATCTGCGCGCCGGTATAGGAGGCGACGGTGGAGACGCCCATCTTGGACATGACCTTGAGCACGCCCTTGCCGAGCGCCTTGATGAGGTTCATCTCCGCCCGGTTCGGCGTGATGGCCTGCCCGGCGGCGCCGACGAGCTCGCCCGTGGCGGCGAGGTCGCGGACGGTCTCGATCGCCAGGTAGGGGCAGATGGCCGCGGCGCCGTAGCCGACGAGCAGCGCGACGTGGTGGGTCTCGCGGGCATCGCCAGACTCGACGATCAGGCCGACCCTGGTCCGGGTCTTCTCCTTGATCAGGTGGTGGTGCACCGCCCCGGTCAGCACCAGCGACGGAATCGGGATGAGCTTGGTCGAAGGCCCGCGGTCCGACAGGACGATCAGGCGCGCGCCGCGCTCGATCGCCTGGCTGACCTCGGCGCAGATCTCGGCCAGCCGGGCGCGCAGGCTGTCGCCGCCGCCGGCCGGGTCGAACCGGCCGTCGACGACGTGCGTGGCGAGCCCCGGCATGTTCCCGTCGTCGTTGACGTGCACGAGCTTGGCCAGGTCCTGCTCGCCGATCACCGGGAACGGCAGCGTCACCTGGCGGCACGAGGCCGGGCTCGGGTCGAGCAGGTTCTGCTCTGGGCCGATGTTGGTGCCGAGCGAGGTGACGAGCTCCTCGCGGATCGCGTCCAGCGGCGGGTTGGTTACCTGCGCGAATAGCTGGGTGAAGTAGTCGAAGACCAGCCGCGGCCGGTCGGAGAGCACGGCCACGGGCGTGTCGGTGCCCATCGAGCCGATCGGCTCCGCGCCCGCCCGTGCCATGGGGGCGAGGATGACGCGCAGCTCCTCTTCCGTGTAGCCGAAGGTGCGCTGGCGGGTCAGCAGGTCGGTCGCGGTCGGCACGATCCGCTCGCGGTCGGGCAGGTCGTCCAGGTGCACGAGCCCGGCGTGCAGCCAGTCCTGGTACGGGTGCTCGGCGGCCAGGACCGACTTGACCTCCTCGTCCTCCACCAGCCGGCCGGCGGTCGTGTCGGCGAGGAAGATCCGGCCGGGCTGGAGCCGGCCGCGGCGCACGACGCGGGCGGGCTCGATGTCGAGCACGCCGACCTCCGAGGCGAGGATGACCAGGCCGTCGGCGGTGACCCAGTACCTGCCCGGGCGCAGGCCGTTGCGGTCGAGCACGGCGCCGATGACGGAGCCGTCAGTGAACGCGATCAGCGCGGGGCCGTCCCACGGCTCCATCAGCGCCGCGTGGAACTGGTAGAAGGCGCGGCGCCTGGCATCCATCTCCTCATGGTTCTCCCACGGCTCTGGGATCATCATGAGCAGCGCGTGCGGCAGCGACCTGCCGCCGAGGTGCAGCAGTTCAAGGCACTCGTCGAACGACCCTGAGTCAGAGCCGTCCGGGTCGATGATCGGGAACAGCCGCTCGATGCCCTTGCCCGACTTGGACACCGGGATCAGTGGGGAGGCGAGCATCGCCTCGCGCGCGTGCATCCAGTTCCTGTTGCCCTGCACGGTGTTGATCTCGCCGTTGTGCGCCACGTAGCGGTACGGGTGCGACCTGGGCCAGGACGGGAACGTGTTGGTGGAGAACCTGGAGTGGACCAGCGCGAGGTTGGACGCGTAGCGCTCGTCGGACAGGTCGGGGAAGAACGGCTCGACCTGCGGCGCGGACAGCATGCCCTTGTAGACGATCGTCCGCGAGGACAGGGACGCGAAGTAGACGCCGGTCTCGTGCTCGGCCCGCTTGCGCAGGCAGAACGCCATGCGGTCAAGGACGAGGCCGGTCTCGCCCGCCTCGCCCGCCACGAACAGCTGCGCCAGGAAGGGCAGCGCCTCGAGTGCGCCCGCGCCGCACGCGGCCTCGTTGTGCGGCACGTCGCGCCAGCCGAGGACGGTCAGGCCCTCGTCGGCGGCGAGGCCGGCGATGTGGGCGAGGGCGCGCTCCCGTTCCGCGGGATCGACGGGAAGGAAGGCAAGGCCGGCGGCGTACCCGCCCGCCTCGGGCAGGGCGAGCCCGGTGACCGCGCGGAAGAACGCGTCGGGGATCTGCGTGAGGATGCCGGCACCGTCGCCGGTGTCCGGGTCCGCGCCGGCGGCGCCGCGGTGCTCTAGGTTGCACAGGACGCGGAGGGCATTGGCCACCACGCCGTGGCCACCTCCGGCCCGCAAGTCTGCGACAAAGCCAACGCCACAGGCGTCATGTTCGAAACGGCTGTCGTATAGTCCGTTCGTCGCGGCAGGCACCATCAATTCTCCTGTCGTCATATCTCCGCTGAACTGCGCTTGCTGCGGGGGGACGACGCTGGCCCTGCTGCTACACGTAAGTTACATAGAGATTACATGACTGGTGAAATCCTTACCAGAGTCGGCTTGTGGGCTTTCTGGATAGGACTGGTGCACGTGCGACGCGTGCGCAATGTGTGGCTGTCAGCGCCGACGGACACCGATACGCCGGAAAGCTCCCCAGGGGCGGAGCTCCGCCGATGATCGGTAGGGTGCGTGATACCCAGCCAAAACAGGCCGAAACCGACGATCTCACGGACCACCGGTCCGTGAGTGAGATCACGAATCCGGCACGGGTTCGAGCGCCTCGCGGCTAGCTCGCTAGCGATACCCGCTGTTTGGATCCGCTATCACCCGGTATAAGAAGTTCGCCCCAAATGTGGGCAAATTCTCACCGAAGATCAGCTGGCGCGCGCCGGCCACGTCACGCCCGCCGGCACCACGCGCCACGCCGCCACGCCGCCACGCCGCCACGCCGCCACGCGCCACGCGCCACGCGCTCCGCGCTTGTTGCTGTTATCAGCAAGGACCAGGTACGTTCCGCACGCGCTGCGCGCTTCTTGCTGTTATCCAGAGCAAGGAAAGATAGCGGATCGTTGCCCACACGATAGCGTGGACAACGATCCAACATGAGTAGTG
>DASZJE010000003.1:0-2038 GCA_035948445.1 Trebonia sp.
ATGATCTGGAGCAGCCCGACCTACCACGGTTCCGTCAGCGGCTCGTTCAAGAACGCGCTGGATTGGCTGATCCTGCTGGCCGAACGCGATCCGCCTTACGTGGCGAACAAACCGGTAGGCCTGGTGACCACCGCGGGCGGCGTCCAGGGCCTGCAGGCGATCAACTCGATGGAGTTCATCGTCAGGGCGCTGCGGGGCTGGAGCGTTCCCCCTCGTGCAGCCGGCGGCGCAGTCGTGGCGGTCGTTCGACCGCGCCGGCCGGCTCGCCGACGATGCCGTGGCGGACCAGTTGCGCCCGCTCGGCGCGGAGGTGATGCGGGCCGCGCGCCAGTTCCGCGCCGAGGGCACCTGCGACTACGCGGATACCAGGCAGTTCACGCAGGACGGCAGCTCAGTCCCGGTGCCGGCGTAGCCGGCGGCCCCGGTTTCGTGGGCATGACGGCGCACAGGGGCAAGCGCCCCGGGCGGGCGGCGGCGATCTGGTACGCTCGGTCGGCCCGCCGCTGTGGGCGCGGGACGTCTTCCCCGAGCAGATCACCCGGTGGAGGGGCTGTCCGCGCTGTCCCTGGACGCGCTCACGTCCGTCGCGTACGGGCCGGAAGCGATCCTCGCCGTGCTCGCCGTGGCAGGAGCCGGGTCACGGCCGTGATCGTCGCGCTGCTGGCGACCCTGGTGTTTCCTACCGGCAGGTCATCCAGGCCTAGCCGGGCGGCGGCGCGTACGCGGTGTCGCGGGACAACTTCGGGGAGCGGGTCAGCCTGCCCGCCGCCGCGGCGCTCGTTGTCGACTACACGCTCACCGCCGCAGTCTCCATCGCCGCGGGGACGGCCGCGCTGACCTCGGCCTTCCCGCGCCTGATCCCGGCGACGGTGCCGATCCGCCTAGCCCTCCTCGCCGTCATCACCGTGCTCAACCTGCGTGGCCTGGGTGATACCGCCCAAGCGTTCCTGCTGCCACGATGGTGTTCATCGTCGGGCTGCTCGCCATCACTGACCGCCGACACGGCAAGCTGACACGACAAGCGGCTCGTTCTACGCCGAACGGCGGCGCTGCCCGCATTACTCACGCTCAAGGCCGATCACGTAGCGTGAGTCTGATGCCCCGATCCCGCGGATCTGAACTGGGCTCCTCGCAGTTGCTGACGAAAACCGCTACGCGGACCTCACGTTCGGGGCGTGCGGTAGCCAGGGTGACCGGCCCGAGCAAGACCGCGGGATGCTCTCGGACGCAAATGAGCTGATGCTCGTCCGGCAACAGGTACCTGTCAACTGACGCCGGAGCCTCTACATCCCAGATCAGCTTCATCTCGATCCCTCGCCAGCTTGATGACGAAACGCGTCCCTGATACAGCCGGTCCCGTGGCCGCGGATATACGGTTGACCCAGTATGCGAGCAGAGGTGACTGCGCTGGCAAGATCCCGCCGGCCGAACCTGAAAAGCCGCTTGCGCGGTTGATGCCCTCCCCACGCTCAGGGGAGCTATCCGCAGCGTCGGGGCAAAGAGTCGCCTAGCAGTTCATGGGTCGTGCGCGCTGATCGGCCTGGCCTGCAGGCGTAGTGGCTCAGGGCAGTGCCCGGCGACCAGCCCGCGCTCGACGCATGGCGTCGGCGGGCGGCCTGAACGGCACCGAGCTACGCGACTAACTCCGCATAACCGCGGCCTTTGAAGTCTTGCAAGGCGGCCACACGGTCCTCGGGTTGGAGGTCACCGATATTGTGGCCACGATCCAGAGGCCCGAACGCTAAGGGTGCCGTTTCCTGCACTACGACAGTACGGACCAAGACAACGACGGTGTCTGGCGCCGCTCCACCCTGGAGGCGAGAAAATAGCCTGGTTCGCCGACCCCACGGCAATATCTTGTCGCTAATTCAACCTCAATAAGACACAACCGGTCGCACTCACATGCCGCGCTGCGCGTGTTTGCGTGGCGGGGCATAGGCGTTCTACGGTCGTGGCGGCAGTTGCTGGAGAGCCCACGTGTTTCCGTCAGGGTCGCTGAAGGTAACGAACGAGCCCCACGGTTGAACGTCCACGTCAC
>DASZJE010000004.1:0-1676 GCA_035948445.1 Trebonia sp.
GCCGGCCGCACGCCCGCGGAGTCACGCACCGACGAGCAGCAGGCAGCGCTGGCGCTCGCCGCGAACCTGACCGACGAGCTCGTCGCGGCCGATGCGCTGCTGTTTGCCGTCCCGCTCTACAACTTCGGTGTCTCGCAGCACTTCAAGACCTGGGTCGACATGGTCATCACCGACCCGCGCATGGCCGCCGGGGCTCAGCCCATCCTGGCCGGCAAGCCTGCCGTCCTGGCGGCGGTGCGCGGCGGTAACTACCGGCCCGGAACCCCCCGCGAGGGCTGGGACCACGCGACCGGGTGGATGCGCCGCATCCTCGCCGACGTCTGGCACCTCGACCTGAAGGTCGTCCAGGCCGAGTTCACCAATGTCGGTGTCAATCCCGCCCTTGACCAGTTCAAGGACCTCGCTTACCAACTGCGCCAGGAGGCCGAAGCGCAAGCACGCAGCCACGGCCGGGAGCTCGGCGCCGCGGTGGCACGAACCCTTGCCGCCTGAAGCCTGCGCGCTTGCCTCCCGGACTCCCCCAGGCTCGGCCGAACGAGGTGACATGCGCCGGCTAACGCATGATGAGACCGCCGTCGGCGCACAGCACCTGGCCGGTCATCGCCCCGGCCGCATCGGAAGCCAAGTAGGCGACCGCGGCTGCGGTGTCGTCAGGTGTGAGCCGCCGCTTGAGGGCCTGGCGGTCAACCGTTGCGTCGAACTGTTCGTCGGTGTTCACGACGCGGGAGGACGGGGTATCGGTGAGGCCTGGTGCCACGGCGGACACGGCGATGCCGTCGGCGCCAAGGGTGACGGCCAGGGTACGCATGACCCCGAGCAGCGTACCCTTGCTGGCGACGTAGGCGAGTAGCGTCGGGACGGGCGGGGCCCAGTAGGTGTCGGAGACGATGAACACGATGCGGCCGAAGCGCCGTTCCGCCATGCCGGGGGTGAACGCCTGGAGGAGCCACAACGCCGATTCGACATTGACGGCCTGCACATGGCGCCAGGTCGCAACGTCGAAGTCGGTGAGGGTCACCTGGTCGAATGCCGCGGCGCAGTGCACGAACACGTCGCAGCGCCCGTAGCGCTCGAGCGTCGTGGCTGCGGCGATCCTGGTTGACGTCTCGGACGACAGATCGCAGACGATGTCGCCGTCACGGTCGAGGACGACGGTATGGTGTCCGGTGTCTTG
The DNA here is from genome assembly GCA_035948445.1 of Trebonia sp. Lineage (GTDB taxonomy): Bacteria > Actinomycetota > Actinomycetes > Streptosporangiales > Streptosporangiaceae > Trebonia. Next base: position 1,175 of record DASZJE010000004.1, read on the forward strand.
CAATGCTTTGGTGATCGCTGTTCCGATCGCGCCCGCGCCGCCGGTGACGACCGCGATCCGTCCACGCGCAGAAACCAGTGGGGTTGTCATGGCATGAGCACCAGCTTTCTTATAGTGGCCCCAGCGTCGACAAACTCACAACGCTCGCCGAGACGGCGGTGCAACGCCGTCCAGTTGGCGCAGCGCCTCGTCGTCGAGCGTCACGCCTTCGGCGGCCAGGTTCTCCCACAGGTGGGCGACGGAGCCGGTCCCGGGGATGAGTAGCACGTTCGGGGCCAGCTGCAGCAGCCACTGGAGTGCGGCCTGCGCTCGCGTGATACCGAGGCGGGCGGCCGTCCGGGTGACCACCGGGCTGGTGAGCACGGGGTTATCCCGGCCGCGCGGCCAGCCGAGCGGGCAGAACGGCACGAACGCGACTCCGCGGCTGAGGCACTCCTCGAGAACGGGGGCGTCGCGGCGGTCGGCGAGGTGGAACAGATTCTGCACGCAGACGATGTCGGTC
>DASZJE010000005.1:0-6932 GCA_035948445.1 Trebonia sp.
GCCTGGTCGTTGAGCTTGAGGTGCACCCAGTCGACGGTGAAGTCGCGGCGCTTCTCCTGTGCCCGCCTGATGAACTCGCCGCGCAGCTTGGCCCGGGTGGTCTGCGGCGGGATGGACTTGGCCTCGAAGATCTTCAGGTCGGTGGTCACCCGGTCCACCGCGCCGTTCTTCTGCAGCAGGTAGTACAGGCCCCGGCCGCGGTGCACGTCGTGGTAGGCGAGGTCGAGCTGCGCCACGCGCGGCGAAGACAGCGGCAGGTCGTGCCTGGCCCGGTAGCGCTCGATCAGCTGGAACTTGGTCACCCAGTCGATCTCGCGGGCGATCCGGTCCAGGTCGCCGTCCTCGATCGCGGTCAGCGCCCGCTCCCACATCTCGAGCACGCGCTTGCTGATCGGGTCGAGGCCGTTCTTGTCGGTGAAGTCCTTGGCCCGGTTCAGGTACTCCATCTGGATGTCAAGCGCGGACATCTCGCGGCCGTTGGCGAGCCTGACCTTGGACCTGCCGGTCATGTCGTGGCTGACCTCGCGGATCGCCCTGATGGGGTTGTCGAGCGTCATGTCGCGCAGCACCACGCCGGCCTCGACCATGCGCAGTACCAGGTCGGTGGCGCCGACCTTGAGCAGCATGGTGGTCTCGGACATGTTGGAGTCGCCGACGATGACGTGCAGCCGCCTGAACCGCTCCGCGTCGGCGTGCGGCTCATCGCGCGTGTTGATGATCGGCCGTGAGCGCGTGGTGGCGCTGGAGACGCCCTCCCAGATGTGCTCGGCCCGCTGGCTCACGCAGTAGACCGCGCCGCGCGGCGTCTGCAGCACCTTGCCCGCCCCGCAGATGATCTGCCTGGTGACCAGGAACGGGATCAGGATGTCGGCGAGCCTGCCGAACTCGCCGTGCCTGCCGACCAGGTAGTTCTCGTGGCAGCCGTAAGAGTTGCCCGCCGAGTCGGTGTTGTTCTTGAAGAGGTAGATGTCGCCGGCGATGCCCTCTTCGCGCAGCCGCCGGTCGGCGTCCACGAGCAGGCCTTCGAGGATCCGCTCCCCCGCCTTGTCGTGGGCGACCAGGTCGACCACGTTGTCGCACTCGGGGGTCGCGTACTCGGGGTGGCTGCCCACGTCCAGGTACAGGCGCGCGCCATTGCGTAGGAACACATTGCTGCTGCGACCCCACGACACAACTCGGCGGAAGAGGTAGCGGGCCACCTCGTCCGGCGACAGCCGCCGCTGTCCCCGGAAGGTGCACGTAACGCCGTACTCGTTCTCGAGCCCGAATATTCGCCTGTCCACGCTCCTAGGCTACGTTCACTTGGGGCCATCGGTCACTATGCCCCGCCGAAGCCGGAACACCACCGGCATACCGCGCGGAACGCCACCGGGCGCCCAGACGCTAAATCGGCGGCCGCCGGCGATCTCTTTCCGCGTACAGATGAACTGGCTCGTCAGCATGAATTCCCAGGCCGGGTCGGCCACGCAGGCGGGCACCCCGGTCCGCTCGGCCTGGACAAGAATGCCCGTGATCGCAGGCCAGGCAGCGTGCGGGAAGGAGAGCACCGCGTAGCGTCCGGCGGCCAGCGCGGCGATCCGCGCGACGCCGGCCGGGAGCGACGGGTCCGCGACCGGCCCGGTGGCGGCCGGGTCGCCTGGGTCGGCGTGGTCCGTGGAGAGCCGGGTCTGCGGTGCGACGGCGAACGCCGTGCAGCCGGCCAGGGCCAAGGCCACGGGCACGGCTACGCCAAGCGCGACCCTGGACCCGGCCGGGCCGGCTCCCGGCCGGCGGGCGGCGAGCAGCTCAGCCAATGCCACCAGGAGCACCAGAAGCATGATCACGGGAGCGGACCAGTAGAAATAGCCGATGTAGTACTGGTTCAGCTCGTCGATGCCGGTCGCCGTGTAGCCGAGGAACGCGACCGTCGAGGCGGCGTTGACCGCGAGCAGCGCCAGGCAGAAGCGGCGAACCCGGCCGGCCGGCATCCGCCAGGCCGCGCCCGCGGCCCCGAGCACCAGGACCGCCGCGACCGCCCACGCGCCCGCGTGCGGCCACCAGAACCACAGCGCGTAGTCCGCGACCTGGGCCGCCGAGTGACCGCCAGAGCGCGCGGAATCCGAGTAGGCGAAGTACTTGCCGAAGTTCCCCGGCCAGTGCAGCGCCAGTTCGCCGGCGATCGGCAGCGCGAACACGGCGCTGATCACCGCGACGGGCAGCCACACAAGCCGCACCGGGCGCGGCCACGCCCGCCGCCGCAGGTGCGGCACCAGGCGGGCCGCGACGGCGCCGAGCCCGAGCAGCGGCACGAAGAGCAGGAAGCAGACGTGCCCGTGGATGAGGAACCATCCGGACAGCGCCGCGATCCAGGAGTCCCGCGTCCTTCCCCCGGCCACGGAGGCGACCGACACCAGAAAGGCCAGGTAGGCGGGCACGTACTCGTACGGCATCCAGTCCGAGCTGAAGGCCGACGGGTGCAGCGCCCCGCAGAGCCCCGCCACTCCCAGGGTCACCAGCCCGGTGCGCAGCCCGCCCCAGCGCCACCCGGTAACGACAACGCACGCCGCGAAAAACGAACTCAGCAGGTAGAGCCCGACGACTTCCCCGTTCCACGCGGCGGGTACGACCCGCAGCAGGCCGTAGAACAGGTCCTCACCCCACGCCTGCACGTACAGGAACGCGGGCCCCGGGTGGTTGAACTTCTCCCGCGAGTAGTTCCCCACGAGCAACGCGAACCGCCGTGCCTGCTCAACCTGGATGGAATACGCCCCCATGTCGGCGTCCTCGTACACCGGCACGGAAAACATCCAGGCGTTCCGCACGAGCAAGATCCCGAGCACGAGCCAGAACGGCCCCGTCCAAGGCAGCGAGCGATAGACGTACCCAAGCCGCGAAGGCTGCCGCTCACAGCGTCGCGAAGCACCCTTTGCCCTGATATTGTCACGCTGAGTAACGGACACTTCGCCAGCGTAGCGGCCCCATGCTCGCCCCCGCAGGGTCAGCGCAAGGTTCGCTACGACCGCCGGAACTGCCCGAACCCGCGTGCCCGTTCCGCCCGGATTGTCCCGGCGGCAGCGCTCCCCAGCTCACTTACGCGGAATTTTGACAGCTTATTAGCTGTCAAAATTCCGCGTAAATCGAAATCCCGTGTGATCAGGTCGCCCGGCCCGCCGGCGCCGCGCACCAGCCCGCGCAGGGCCCTCACGCCCACCGCGCACAACAAGGGCGGGACGGGCGAACCTGCGAGCTAGATCGTTCCGTTTCCTATGGCGGCGGCGATCCAGGGGATTACCTCGTCGAGCATCTCGTCGAGCGTCGTCGCCGCCTCGAAGCCGAGCACGCGCTTGGCCTTCTCCGTCGCGGGCACGCGCCTTTGCACGTCGTACTCGAACGGGTCGTCGGACACGACGCGCAGCGGCTCGTCCGGCCCCTTGATCTTCCGCCAGATCGTCTCGGCGAGCTCAAGCACCGTCGTGGACTGCGCTGTCGACAGGTTGAAGTCGTCGTTGATCGCCGCCGGGTGCTCCATCGCGGTGACGATGCCGCGGGCCAGGTCGCCGCCGTAGGTGTAGTGCCGCACCTGCTCGCCGGTGCCGAGGATGTGCAGCGGGTCCTGCCCCTTGCACACCTTCTGCACCAGGTCGGGCACTACGTGGCTCATCGCGAGCTTCACGTTGCCCGACATGATCTCCTCATCGCCAAGCGCGCGCGACTCGCCGATGCCCACGCAGTTGAACGGCCTGACGATCGTGTACGGCAGCTGGTACTGATCCCAGGCCGCACGCGCGAAGTACTCGACGGCGAGCTTCTGGAAGCCGTACGACGACAGCGGGGGCGGCACCTCGCGCTCCTGGCCCTCGTAGGACGGCCATTCCGGCGTCGACTCGAAGACCATCGAGGAAGACAGGTACGTGACCTTCTGCAGCGAGCCTTCCTTGTGCGCCTTGATCGCGGCGTCGCACGACGACGCGATGATCCGCTCGTTGTTGGCGAGCAGGTCGTAGGCGTAGGTGTGGAAGTAAGAAATCCCGCCGATCAGCGCGGCGCCGGCGATGAAGTGATCGCAGCCGGTGAGCAGGCTGGCCATCAGCTCGGTGTCGCGGCAGTCGCCCTCGACAAGCCGGTAGTTCGGGTGGCCGTCGTAGGACTTGGCTACCTTCCCGTACTTGGAGAAGTTGTCTACGCCGACGACGGAATACCCCTTGCCGAGCAGTTCCTCAACGACGTAACCGCCAATGAACCCAGCAGATCCGCTGACGAGAACCTTCATCGAGTGGCCTGTTCCTTTCCTGTTTGGCCGTAGGCCCTGACCTGCTCGGCTGTGAGCTTCGGACCGAATGCGAACCGGTACCAACGAAGGTACACGGGTATCCACTGTGCGACCTTGAAGTTCGACATCCCGGCCTGCCGGTCGAGCCAGATCGTTGGGATCTCCGCCACCGGCATCCGCATCCTGCGCGCCTTGGCGGTGAGCTCGATACCGATCTCGAAGCCGTCCCTTGAGTCGATGCCCACCTTGCGCACGAAATCCGTCGAGTACGCCTTGAACGAGTTCGTCGCGTCCCGGGTTCCGATGCGCGCGAGGAGCCCGAGCGAGCGCCCGGCCGTCTTCGACATCAGCCCTTTCAGCAGCGGCCCGCCGACCTGCTGGCCGCCCGGCATGTAGCGGGAGGCGGCGGCGACCGCCACGCCCCGGTCCACGAGCCGCGCGAGGTCGTCGATCTGCCTGGGGTCGTCGCAGCCGTCCGCCATCGTCACGACGGCGACCGTCGCGGAGGCCGCCGCGATGCCGTACCTGATCGCGTTGGCCGGCCCGCGGCCGTAGGTGTTGATGAGGCAGCGAAGCCGCGGTTCCTTCTCGGCGTACCCCGTGACCACCGGGATCGTGCTGTCGTCCGCGGAGTCGACGACGATGAGGACCTCGCACTGCAGCCGGACCGACTCGAAGATCCGGTCGAGGACGGGGATGATGTGCTCGCCTTCGTTGTAGGCGGGCACCACCACGGAGACCCGCGGCGACTCACCCGTCATACGCGCACTCCCCGGCCGAGGACGTTCCAGATGTCTGCCACTGGCTTGTCTAGCACCATGTCCCGGTACTCGGGGTGCGGCGTGGCGATGATCAGCAGGTCGGACCGGGCAATGACCTCGTCCTGCGGCAGCAGGTTATCGTCGACGGCGACGTAGGGGTCGGCGCACAGCACGGCGTCCGCCTTGAACTCGAGCACGCGCTTGAGCTTGTACGACAGGCTCGACCTGATGTCGTCGGAGCCGCCCTTGAACGCCATGCCGAGGATGCCGACGGTCATCGTCGACAGGTCGAACTTCTGCTCGAGCCGGTGCACCAGGTACAGCGGCAGGCCCTCGTTGATCGTCATCGCCGTGTGGCCGAGCGTGAAGTTGTTGTTGTTGAACGCCGCGAGCTGCATCGTGTCCTTGAACAGGCAAGGGCCGGCGGCAAAGCCGGCGCCGGGCATGTCCGCCGCCCGCGGGTAGTCCGTGGTCAGCCCCTGCCGGATCCGCTCGAAGTCGAGACCCCTGTCGTTGGCCATCATGTAGAACTGGTTGGCCGCGGCGAACTTGATGTAGCGCCAGACGTTGGTGAACAGCTTGGCGAGCTCAGCCTCCTCCGGCGTCAGCTCGACGACGGTCTCGGTCAGCCGCCCGAACAACGCGGACGCGCGCTCCAGGCCCCTAGGGGAACGCGCGGACACGATCTGCGGCAGCTCGAACAACTCGGTCATCGCTTTGCCCTCGGCGATCCGCTCCGGGCAGAACGCCACCTCGATCTCGACCCCGAGGCCGGCGATCATCTTTTCCACCAGGGCCGTCACCCCGGGGAAGACCGTGGACCGCAGCACTAGCATCTGGCCGTCGCGCAGGAAGGGAGCGCAGGCGGACAGGGCCCTCGGTATCGCGGTCTGGTTCGGGTTCAGGTGCTCGTCGACCGGCGTGCCGATCACCACGACCACGTTCTCCGCCGTGCCGACCACGGACGGGTCGGTTGAGGCGCGGAGCCTGCCCGAGGACACGGCACGCTCGAACAGCGGCGCGGCGCCCGGCTCGTCGAACGGCAGCCTGCCCGCGTTCACGGACTCGACGGCCGACTCGCTGACGTCGTAGATGGCCACCTGGGCGCCTCGGTCGGCGAAAGCGATCGCCAGCGGCAGGCCGACATGGCCGCAGCCTCCGATCACTACCAGGTCGCGCTCGAACTCATGGCTCGAAGCTGGTGGTGCCATCCTGGTTTCCTTCCCCGCTGCATCAGCTTTAGATATTTTCGCATTCAGCGTGCCTGCTCACCCTAGCGGCGTTCCGTCACGCGCTCAGCCGGTCACTTAAATACGAACTTATGAGCTACTTGCTCATATCTAGTTAGGGTTTATCGGGCTCGTCACGCCCGGTTGCCAATGCTGACGGCCGCTGCCCGAGGGCCCCCAGGCAGCGGCCGTTGCGGAGTTGCATATATTACACGCGCTCTGGCCGGGCACCGGAGCGTTGAGGAGGATCTAAAGATTAGATCCCGCTCCGGTGCGATTAGATACATCTACCAGTCGGTGGCGATGTACTTGGTCTCCGTGTACTCGAGCAGCCCCTCGTGGGCGCCCTCGCGGCCGAGCCCTGACTGCTTGACGCCGCCGAACGGCGCGGCCGGGTCGGACACGAGGCCCCGGTTGAGTCCGATCATGCCGGATTCCAGCGCCTCTGACACGCGCAGGCCGCGCCGCAGGTCCTGCGTGTAGACGTAGGCGACCAGGCCGAACTCGGTCGCGTTGGCCCAGCGGATCGCGTCCGCCTCGTCGCTGAACCGCACCACCGGCGCGACCGGGCCGAAGATCTCGGTGTTCAGGATCGCCGCTTCCGCCGACACGCCGTCGAGCAGGGTCGGCTCGTAGAAGTAGCCCTTGCGGCCTGGCGCCCGGCCGCCGGTGACGACGGCGGCACCAGAGCCG
>DASZJE010000006.1:0-1711 GCA_035948445.1 Trebonia sp.
ACGCCGTCTTGATCTCGGCGGGCTTCGCCGTCTTGGCGACCCCTAGGGCCTTGTAGTAATCCTTCTCGACGTAGTCCTTGGTGCTCATCCCGCCTCGCTGGACTGTTTGTAAGTTGCCGTCCGCACCGGCTGGCTATGTCGTCTCGTTGCTGCTGCCGTCCGGGCCGGTCGCCGGCTCGGCGACCGCGACCCGGGCCGGGCGCAGGATCCTGTCGCCCATCTTGTAGCCGGGCTGAAAGATCTCGACGCACGTGTCCTCGGTGACATCAGGTGAATATGTGCTGGTCAGCGCCTCGTGGATCTTCGGGTCGAACGCCTCGCCCTTCTCGCCGTAGGCGACCAGGCCGAGCTTGTTCAGCGCCGAAGTCAGTGAGTCGGCCACGGACTTGAACCCGCCGGACAGCTCACCGTGCTCGCGCGCCTGGTCGATCGCGTCCAGGACCGGAAGCAGCCCGGTCAGCACGCTGGCGACCGCCTGCTCCTTCACCGCGGCCCGGTCCCGGTCCACGCGCTTGCGGTAGTTGGCGTACTCGGCCTGCAGCCGCTGCAGGTCCGCGGTCCGCTCCGCGAGCCGCGCCGCGTCCGGCTGCCGCTGGGCAGCCGGCGTCGCGTCCTCGACGGTCCCTTCAAGGACCTCCTCGGTCACGTCGCTTCCCTTCGCCCCGTCATGTTCGTTCTTACCGTCAGCGCTTCCGGCCGCCCCGGCCTCGCCAGCTCCAGCCCCGGCCGCGCCGGCCCCGCCGGTCCCATCAGGACCGGTCGAGTCGGCTCCGGCTCCGGTGCCTCCGGGGGCCCCGGCCGGCCGGCCGGCACCAGTGGTGCCGGCCGGCTTGGATGCCGCGTGCTTGCCCCGGACCTGTCCGGTGACCGGATCGATGCGCCGGTGATCGTGGATGACCGGGCCGGAGCCCGTCTCCTCGGATGCAGGCATCAGGCCGCTCCGCCCTCGCTAGCGCCGTCGTCCACGATCTCCGCCTCGACGACTTCGTCGTCATCCGGCGTCTGCGTGGTGCCAGCGTCAGCCGAGTCCGACTGCGCCTGGGCCTGCTGCGCCGCCTGGGCCTGCTGGTAGATGGCGGTACCCATCTTCTGGCTGACCTGCGCGGCCCGCTCGGTGGCCGACTTGATGGCGTCGGTGTCGTTGCTCTCCAGGGCCTTCTTGACCTCGGCGAGCGACTCGCGGACCTCGGACTTGATGTCCTCGGGCACCTTGTCCTCGTTCTCGCCCAGGAACTTCTCGGTCTGGTAGACCAGCGAGTCGGCCTGGTTGCGGATCTCGGCCTCTTCGCGGCGCTTGCGGTCCTCCTCGGCGTACTCCTCGGCGTCCCGGACCATCTTCTCGATGTCGTCCTTGGCCAGCGCGGAGCCGCCGGTGATCTGGACCGACTGCTGCTTGCCCGTGCCCAGGTCCTTGGCGGACACGTTCACGATGCCGTTGGCGTCGATGTCGAAGGTGACCTCGATCTGCGGCAGCCCGCGCGGCGAGGGAGCGATCCCGGCCAGCTCGAACATGCCGAGCTTCTTGTTGTACGCCGCGATCTCACGCTCGCCCTGGAACACCTGGATCTGCACCGACGGCTGGTTGTCCTCGGCCGTGGTGAAGATCTCCGACCGCTTGGTCGGGATCGTGGTGTTCCGCTCGATCAGCTTGGTGAAGATGCCGCCCTTGGTCTCGATGCCCAGCGACAGCGGGGTCACGTCGAGCAGCAGG
>DASZJE010000007.1:0-49486 GCA_035948445.1 Trebonia sp.
CGGTACTGTTCCTGTGCACCGGGAACAGCGCCCGTTCTCAGATCGCGCAGGCGATCTGCGAGCAGCTGGCGGGCGGGGTGGTCACCGTGGCCAGCGCGGGCAGTCACCCTAAGCCGGTGCACGCGAATGCGGTCCGGGTGATGCGCGAGCGCGGCATCGATATCAGCTGCCGCGGGTCCCGGCACTTCAGTGCCCTGGCCGGGCAGCAATTCGACTACGCGGTCAGCCTGTGCGACCGGGTCCGAGAAGTCTGCCCGGACTTCCCCGGTCCACCTCAACTGGTCCACTGGAGCATCCCCGACCCGTCTGCCGCGGGCGGGACTGACGCCGAGACGTACCCGGCGTTCCGCGCACTGGCGGCGGACCTGGAGACCCGGATCGAGTTTCTGCTATCCCGGATCGCCGCCTCGGCGCAGGAGGCGGGGCAGCCGGTACCCGGCACTGCGGACGGGCCGGCCCGCGCCCGGGACCGGGCAGACGGCGCGCGGGCAGCTGGCGATGACTGACGGCACCGGGCAGCGGGACGACGCCGCGCGCCTGCCGGGGGCCGTCGCCGCCGGGCCCCCGCAGGCCGGCCTCGGGACCGTGCTACGCGAGTGGGGCCGGATCGGCTGCACTGGGTTCGGCGGCCCGCCCGCCCATATCGCGCTGCTGCGCAGGCTGTGCGTGGACCGGCGGGGCTGGCTGGACGCCCGGGAGTTCGAGGACGCGATCGCCGTGTGCAACCTGCTGCCCGGACCCGCGTCCACCCAGCTGGCGATCTTCTGCGCCTGGCGGGTCCGGGGGCGCCTCGGCGCGCTGGCCGGCGGCATCGCGTTCATCGTGCCCGGCCTGGTCCTGATTCTGGCCCTGTCCGTGCTGTTCCTGGGCGGAACCCCGCCTGCGTGGGTGCAGGGCGCCGGCGCCGGGGCAGGCGCCGCGGTCGCCGCGGTGGCGGTGCAGGCCGGCTGGTCGCTGACCGGGCCGAGCTGGAAACGGGCCGCCGGCTCCCGGCGCGCCCGGTGGATCGCCTACCTGCTCGCGGGCGGGGCAGCGGCCGCCACGATCGGGCCGTGGCTGGTCTTGGTCCTGCTCGGATGCGGTGTCATCGAGCTGGCCGTCCGCCATCGGGCCCAGGTTCCGGGAGCCCGCGCGATCGTGCTGCTCCCGCTACTGGCGGCGCGGGCCGCGCGGGCCGCCGGGCCGGCCCGCGCGATCGCGGCGGCAGCCGGGGCAGGCGTGCTGCTGCCGGTGGCGTGGACCGCGCTGAAGGTCGGCGCGCTGAGCTTCGGCGGCGGGTTCGTCATCATCCCGTTGATGCAGGCCGACGCGACCTCGCACCACTGGATGACCAGCGCCCAGTTCCTCAACGGCGTCGCGCTCGGTCAGATCACCCCCGGGCCGGTCGTCCAGACCGTGGCCACGGTCGGCTACGCCGCCGCCGGGATCGGCGGCGGCCTGCTCGCCGCCCTGATCGCGTTCTCCCCGTCCTTCGTTTTCGTGCTCGCCGGCGCCCGCCACTTCGGCGCCCTCCGCGGCAGCCGCCGCGCGCAGGCCTTCCTCGATGGCGCCGGCCCCGCAGCGATCGGCGCGATCCTCGGGTCCGCGATCCCGCTCGCCCGCGCCCTGTCCCAGCCCTGGCAGTACGCCGTCCTCGCCGGAGCCGCCATGCTCCTGCTCGGCCTGCGCCGCGGCGTAGTGCTCACCCTGCTGGCCGCCGGGGCCACCGGGGTGATCATCGCCCTGGCCGGCGGCCCGCTGCCGCACTAACCCTGCCCCGCCTCCTGCCGCGCACGAGAGCCAGCAGCCCGGGGGACCGTAACCGCCTGCGTGGCACCGTCCTGCGCGCGCATGCTGCGTGAGCATGACGAGAAGACCGCCGCGGTGGCCGCCGCCGGCTAACACGCTTCCGGTGCCGCGCAGTTCGAGTTCCAGGCCAACGCGGTCAGCAGCTACTATTTGCGGCTCGCGGTAGCTATAGGGGTCCCAGAGCGGCGGCGAGTCGCGAATGAGGCACGGCGCCCAGGCCACTGATCCGGGCGGGGACGGGCCGGAGGCTGAGGGCTTCTCCTGCCAGGTAGCCAAGACTCGCGCACGGCTACTTTGGGCCTTATCACGTGGACCCGAGTGGAGGGCCTTGACGTGCGCGCCCACGCGGTAAAGAATTTTCCTGTTTTCCGTGAGCTATGCAAGTAAGTCACGTAATCCCGGTCAAGGGAAAGGACTAGCGGGTGACTCGTAAGGGAGCACGCCGCCGGATAGGGCGGGTTGCCTCGCCTGGTCTCGCGGGCCTGGCGCTCATATCCGCGGTCGCGGCAGGGCCGATGGCCATCGCGGCGACCGCGAGCACGTCGCCGGCGGATGCCGCCACAGTGCAGGCCAAAGTGCCGGCCACAGTGCCGGCCACAGTGCCGGCCAAGGTCCCGGCCAAGGCCGCGCCATCGTCTTCGACCGCGTCCGCGCTGGCGCAGGCGTTCGAGGTCAGCGAGAAAATGCCAGGGTCGGCCATCGGCGGCGTCCGCGCCGGCACGCTCCGCACCGGCACCGCGGGCGGCCGCCAGTGGGCGATCGCCAGCTTCGCCCCCGCCAGGTCCGTGACGGCGGCGGAATCCGTCGCGTTCCAGGACGGCGCAGGCTCCGGGGTCTTCGAGAAGGAAAACGGGGAATGGCATCTCGTGCGGAGCGGTTCGACCGCGTGCGGCGAGGGGCTGCCCGGCGCGCTCAAGACGGCGTGGCATCTCGCGGCGTCTGCCTCGGTCTGCTCCACGACGGCCGCGTCGCAGCGTGCCGCGGCCCAGCACGCCCTTGCCGCCCTTCCCGCTTCGGCCAGGGCCACGGCGGCCGCAGCGCCCCCGCCCGCAGCGCCCCCGCCCGCCGCGCCCGCCGCGGATCCCGCGGACTTCGGGCAGACGATCGCCGCGATCGCGCTCAGCCAGGTTGGCAATGAAGACACCCCTGTGGTGACCAACTTCAATGGCGTCGACTGCAACCCCTACAGCACGATGGTCGCGGGCTTCTCCGCCGACTCCGACGGCTGCGGTTACGACACCGGCTACAACGTCGAAGACGAGAACGAGACCTGGTGCTCTGACTTCACCAAGTGGGTGTGGGAACACGCCGGGATCACCGCCGACATGGACACGATCAACGCGGGCGCGGTGTCGTTTTACCAGTGGGCGACCGAGAACGGCCAGTCCCCGGAGCCCGAGACCGGAACGCCGCAGGTCGGCGACGCGGTCCTGTTCTTCGACAAATACGAATTCCCGGGTTTCGCCGACCACGTCGGCATCGTGACGGGCATCAACTCCGACGGCAGCATCAACATGGTCAACGGTGACTTCAGCGGCGGCCCGGACATTGACGTCCAGTACGACCCGGACATCACGAACCTGGCCACCTTCGGGCAGCAGGCCGAGGGCGACCCGAACGAGGAATGGGTCCTCGTCTCGCCGCCCTCCACCGCCCAGGCCCCCGCTCCCGCCGGTCAGCTGACCGGCCCGTCGGTGGCGGTCGCCGGGACCGCGGGCGACTTCAGCGCGTCCGGGACGGTCCAGGGTTCCTCCGTGAGCGCCTACTACTGGACCTTCGGCGACAGCAGGACCACGAACGCCTCGGGCCCGGAGGTGACCCACGCGTTCACCGAGCCAGGCACCTACACGGTCGCCGTGACGATCACGTCCGCCGCGGGCACGGTCGTCACCCTGCACAAGAACGTCCACGTCGTCGCCCCGTCCTCGGCCGTCGTCTCGGCCCCGGACGATGGGATCTATTACGACCCGCTGCCAGTGGAGCAGTACACGTTCACCCGCACGTCGGGCGGGCTCGCGGAGGACGCGTGGAACGGCGGCAGTTGGCTGCAGCAGTCAGTGCCCGGTGATCCGTCCGCGACAGGGAACATCACCGCGCTCGCCTACCCCGACCCCGGCAACGCGGACGCGATGACCCCGCACGCGTACTACCGGGCCGCCGACGGGTCCCTCGCCGAGACGTACCCGACCACGTCCGGCTGGGTGACGCAGGACCTGCCGGGCTCGCCCGTGGCGGGCGGCGCGATCGTCGCCACGAGCACGCCGGGAGGCCAGCCGGGTCTGGCCGGCTGGCAAGGCGCCGCGGCCAGCGGGGATCCCGAGGTGTTCTTCATCGGCGGATCGGGCGAACTGGCCGAGACCTGGCTGTCGGGCAGCACGTGGCGGACCATGGCGCTCGGCGGCGGGCCCGTCGCGAAGCCGTCGTCGCTGGCCCTCACGGACACGGCCGGCGGCCCGGTGCTGTTCACGGACGGCGCGGCGGGCACGATCCGCGCGGAGGCCGTTGACGGCCTGGCCGCCTCCAGTCGCGCCGTCCCGGCGATGACATCGGCCGGCGGATCCCTCGCGGCCTTCACGACCCCGGACGGACACGCGGCCGTCGTCTACACGGACTCAGGCGGCACGCTCGCCGCGGCGGTGCAGGCCGGCCCGGGTCAGTGGCGGGCCACGGCCCTGCCGGGCAGCCCGGCGGCGGGCACCGCGCTTGCCGCGACGACCTACCTGCTGCCGTCGCAGATTCCGGCCGAGCCTGGTGACTTCCCGAACCCGTACGGCTCGCTCACGGATTCCAGCACCGCCGAGCCGCTGGGCATCGAGGCGTTCTACATGACCGCCTCCGGTGCGCCCGCGGTCAGCTACGACGACGGGACGGGCTGGAAGACGCGGACGCTGCCGTCGGTCAGCGGCGCCACGGACATCGCGGGGGCGACAGCCTTCCCGTTCGAGGAGGAGCCGTCAAACCTGTTCCTGTCAGGGACGGGCGGGCTGTCGGAGGAGACCACGGGTGCCCGCAGCGGCGACCCGTCCGCGGCGACCTGGACGTCCATGACCCTGCCGGACACCCCGTCGACGTGGGCGAACCGCGTCATCCTGTATGCGGCTGACCCAGCCGACGCGGCGGCCGCGCAGGCCGCGGCGACGGCGGCGGGCCTGCCCGCGAGTTCGGTCACCACGTCCTTCTCGCAGGCGTGGGCGGACACCCTGGACGGTGGCACGTACCTGGTGTACGCGGTCGGCGTTCCGGCTGTCTCCGCGCTGTACGGCAACAACTGCGGGTGGGACAACCCGTCCGGGCTGACCGCGGGCGGAACGCCGTTCTCCTACTACGCCGGCCAGTTCAACGCCCCGCCCGGCGCGGACTTCTACGTGAACGCGGCCAGCGACAGCGCCGCGGACACGCAGACGCTTGCGACGGACGACGCCTACTACGCGCTGAACGGCACGCTGCCGCCGGGGGTGACCTCGGTGCCCGCCGCCGTCGGCCCGTCGAGCGCCTGCACCGGCTCCCCGTCCTAATCCCTCAACCGGTCACCAGCCAGACGCGAACGGGCCCGAATGCGAATTCGGGCCCGTTCGCATACCTGCTCAAACGCGCAATCAAGCTCGTTATCGCGCGCTCAACTGCGCAATCGAGCCCGTTGGCCTACCTGCTCAAACGTGCAATCAAGCTCGTTATCGCGCGCTCAACTGCGCAATCGAGCAGCGCGGCCGGGGGCCAGGGGCCAGCGGCCGGCGGCCGGGGGGCTAGAGGCAGCGCGCTGCCGCCGTGTGGATATCGCGGCGGAGGGACTTTATCGCTGGCGCGGACGCGTCCCGGCCGAGGTGGACGCGGTTGGTGAGCAGGGCGACCCAGACTCCGCTCGCGGAGTCGAGGGCCAGGCTCGTCCCGGTGAAACCCGTGTGGGACACCGCTGTCGGCGGCCAGGTTTCACCCAGGATGTCGTAGCGGTCCCCGATGCTCGTCCAGCCCAGGCCGCGCCGTCCGTCCAGGCCCAGTGTCTGGCACGTCTCGGCCTCCCGGCGCAGGGCCGCCGGCACCGGGCCGTCGTCGGGGCTAACCCACCACGCGGCGAACCGGGTCAGGTCCGAGATCGTGGCGAACAGTCCGGCGTGGCCCGCCACGCCGCCCATTACCCGCGCGTTCTCGTCGTGCACGATCCCCGTCCACGGCGTCCCGTCGGCGCGCAGTTCCGTCGCGGCGAAGCCGCCCGCCGGAGGACTCGCGGGAGAACCCGTCAGCGGGACAGCGGCGGACAGCGGGATGTAGCCGGCCCTCGTCATGCCGAGCGGGGACGCGACCAGCCGGCCGAACAGGACGTCCAGCGATTCACCGGAAACTTTGGTTACGATCTCGCCGAGGGCCATGAAGCCCAGGTCGGAGTAGGCGACCCGGGTGCCAGGCGGTGCCTGCGGAGGCGTCGCGTACAGGTCCCGCAGCAGTTCGTCCTTGTTCGCGCACCACTCGAAGAACTTCACGGTCGGCGGCAGGCCCGAAGCATGCGACAGCAGGTGCCTGATCGTGACCTCCCACGTGACCGGCAGGTACAGCGAAACCGGATCGTCCAGCCGCAACTGGCCGCCCGCGGCGAGCGCGAGCGTCATCGTCGTCGTGGCCACCACCTTCGTCAGCGACGCGAGGTCGAACACCGTGTCCGCCCGCATGGGCCGTCCTGCCCCTGTTCCGGGTGAGTTCGGGGTTCCGGGTGAGTTCGGGGCGGTCGTGTCGGCGTAGCCGGCCACCCATGAACCCAGGGACGACGGCCCCCGTCCCACGGCCGCGACGACGCCGGGGACCCGGCCGGCCGCGACGGCCGCTTCGATGATCCGTCCGATCTCCTCAAGCGTCGATTCAGGCATCGATGTCTCCAGCGGCGAGCAGGGCGGCACCGATCTCCGGCGGTGCCAGCGGGCGAATGGCGCCGGTCAGGGACGCGAACTCGTCCCAGATGACCGGTGAGCCGAAGACGCCGCCCATGCCGGACACAGGTAGCTGACCGAGGCCGCGGCGGACGGCGAGGGCAAGTTCGGCCAGTTGCCTGGCTCCAACGCGAGCGAGTGACAGTGCCACCTCGTCGCTCGACGCCAGGGACGTGAGGAGGGGAGCGAAGCGAGTCACCAGGGATCGTTCGGAAGAATGGCTGTGAATCTCACGGACAAGGTCGGCGAGCGTGCAGCCGGCGAACTCAAGGACCGCGCGGTGGATGGCCGCCGAGCCGCCCATGCCGTCCGCCCAGTGCAGCGCCGCGTTGACGGCCGCCCGGCCGAGCCAGTAGGCGCTGCCCTCGTCGCCGAGCAGGAAGCCGTGCCCGCCGGCGCGGGCCCAGCGGTGCCCGTCCCAGCCGGTGGCGCCGCTGCCGGTTCCCGCGAACACGGCGATTCCGGCCTTCCCCTCGAACGCTCCCAGGCAAGCCGTCTGCCCGTCGTTCTTCACGTACACCGGGATGCCTGCCCGGTTCGTCAGTGTCTTCGCTAGTTCGGCGGCTCGTTCCGGGGCGCGCAGACCAGGCAGCCCGATGCCCGCCGCGGTCGCGTTCGCGGGGCGGATCAGGGCGAGGACGCGATCCACGAGATCCGGCGTGAGCAGGGCGTTCATCGGCGGCGCTGGGGGCAGCCGGGCTATTTTCTCGCCGGATATGAGAACTACTCTTGTGGCGCTGCCTCCGGCGTCGATGCCGAGCAGCCGAGTGGGGACAGGTGACCGGGGAGGCATGTAACTCATGAACGATATCCCTCTTGCTAGTGTAATATCGTAACCATATGACCGTCTCTCCTGACGAGCCGAGCGTGGCCGCCGCTGTTGATTTTGCCGCTGATCTCGCCGCGCTGCCTCACACGGAACCATCTGCCGCGAAGCTCCCGCCGACAGAGGTGCGGAATCCGCGGACTCTGGACATCGACGCTCTTGCGACGCTGGACGTCCTGCGCCTGCTGAACGCGGAAGACGAGGCAGTGCCCGGTGCCGTGCGCGCGCTGCTCGGCGCGCTTGCAGTGGTCGTGGACGAGGCCGCCGCCCGCGTCAGGCGCGGCGGGCGTGTCCACTACTTCGGGGCCGGCTCGTCCGGCCGGATCGCGGTGCTCGACGCGACAGAACTGGCACCGACGTTCGGGATGACGAACGACGAGGTGGTCGCGCATCTGGCGGGCGGGGCAGCAGCGATGACCCGCGCGGTCGAGGGCGCCGAGGACGACACGGAGCGCGGCGGCCTGGACGCTGCGCAAGCGGCGGGCCCGCTGGACGTCGTGATCGGGCTGAGCGCCAGCGGGCGGACGCCGTACGTCGCCGGGGCGTTGTCGGCCGCGGGCGAGCGCGGGGCGTTCACAGTGGTCGTGACGTGCGATCCGGCGTCGCCGCTGATCGCGCTTGCCGCCGTCGCGCTGGTGCCGGAGACCGGCCCGGAGGCGATCGCGGGATCCACCCGGATGAAGGCGACGACGGCGATGAAGCTGATCCTGAACAGCTTCTCGACCGCGCTGATGATTCGCCTCGGCAGGACGTACTCGAACCTGATGGTTGAAATGAGCGCGTCGAACAGTAAATTGCGCGAACGCAAGGTCCGGATCCTCGAGGAAGCCTGTGGCGCCGGCCGGGCCGCGAGTGAGAAGGCGCTCGCGGCGGCGGACGGCGATCTCCGGCTGGCGCTGGTCACGCTGGTCGGCGGGGTCGACGTCGGTTCCGCGCGGAACGCCCTGGCCGACGGGGACGGGAGCGTGCGCGGGGCACTCGGCGCGCTAGGGATAGCGTCCGCTGGATGACGATGTGTTACAATTTGGTAATAGTATTCCTGAGTGTGTGCTATTCACGTAATCTCTTAACATGATTTCACGGCTGGCTAAGCTCAGGAGTCGAACGCGGTCGCATCGCGTCGGCGCGCTGACCCTTGCTGCGGCGGTCCTCGCGACCGGTGCCGCGGCCTGCTCGAGCGGAGGCGGATCCGCATCCGGATCCGGAGGGTCGAGCGCATCCGCCTCACTGAAGATTATTACGTGGGTCAACCCGCCCGCGGTGCAGGCGATTAACACAATTGACAGTGAGTTCGAGAAGAAATACCCGAACATCAAGGTCACCCTGCAGACCGCCGTGAACGTGAACGGCCCCTACGAGACGCTCCTGCAGCAGACGGTCAACTCCGGCGACGCCGACATCGTCACCGCCAACACGCCGTTGCTGCCGCTGCCGGCGAAAATGACGCGCTCGAACGAGACCCCGATCCAGTACTGGATAACGAACGGCGCGTTCGCACCGCTGAACGGCCAGAGCTACCTTTCGGACTACACGTCGGCCGCCAAGGCGGCGGATACCTATGAAGGCAAGACCTACGGCCTGGTCTCCGGCGAGTACCAGGAGGGCGTCTTCTACAACAAGGCGATCTTCGCCAGGTACCACCTGAGCGTGCCGACCACCTACAACCAGTTCCTGGCCGTCTGCGCCGCGCTGAAGAACCACGGCGTCCAGCCCCTGTTCACCGGCCTCGGCGACGTCGGTCCTGTGTACCTCCAGTTCGAGTACTACGAGGCGATGACCGACCTGTGGTACCCGACCGCACCTGGCGGAAACCTGGCGACCGCCATCATGAACGGAACGGTCAAGTGGACCGCCCCGCAATGGGTGCAGGCGATGAACGAGGAGAAGGCCATCGCGCAGTACCTGGAGCCGAACTACACCGGCATCGCCTGGCAGTCCATGCAGGGCAGTGGTGACTTCGGCAAGGGCACGGCCGCGATGGAACTCGACGGATCCTGGGACCTGTCGTCCATCCACCAGGCGGACCCGAGCCTGCAGGTAGGGTACTTCCCGATTCCGTTCAGCAACGTGGCCGCCGACAACCAGGCCTACTCGCAGAACGACCTGACGTTCTACGAGCTCAACTCCTCGCAGAACAAGACGGCGGCGAACGAGTGGCTGGCGTTCTTCTCCTCGCCGCAGATCTACGCCCAGTATGTGAACATCACCGGTATCTCGCCCAGCCAGAGCAGCGGTACCTATAGCGGCTTCGCGTCGCAGGTGATGGGGTCGTGGTTCGGCAAGGGCGTCAACCAGACCGTGCTCTACCCGGCGCTTTCGCCGAACAACGGCTACTACGACCAGCAGTCCAACTGGCCTGACCTGCAGCTGTCGGTCATGCAGGGGAAGATGACGGCCCAGCAGGCGGCGGAAACCTACGCCAAGGACTGGAACTCGTAGTGGCTCCTGCCACTGTGGGGGCCGCGGCCGACAAGGCCGCGGCCTCCGCGCGGAAATCCCCGGTCCGGCGTCGCAGTCCAGCGCGGCTGCTGAGCCGCGGTTCCCGGGCCGCGATGTGGGGCGGACTGCTGCTCGGCATCGCTGTCTACGTGCTGTTCGGGATCGTCCCCATGCTGGGGAACGTACTTATCTCCTTCACCGACTACACGGGGCTGCCCGGCGCGGCCGTGCACAACCTGGGGTTCTCGAACTACACCGCGATGGAATCGACGCAGGCCCCCGGATTCGAGCAGGGGCTCGTCGCCACGCTGGTGTTCGTCGTCGCGGTCACCCTCGGGCAGAACCTGGTCGCGCTGCTGTTCGCCCACAAGTTGACCGGTTCCGGGCGGTTCGCGGCCGTCGGGCGCCTGCTCGTGTTCCTGCCGATCGCGCTCGGGGTCACTGTCGTCGGCCTGATCTGGATCCTCATCTTCAACCCGCAACAGGGACCCGCCACGTCATTCTTCGGGCTGTTCGGGATCCACTCGGCGTTCTTCGGCGCCGACAACTGGGCGATGCCGCTGGTCATATTCGTGCAGATCTGGCAGAACACCGGGTTTTCCACGCTGGTGTTCATCGGCGGCCTGCGCGCCATCGATCCTTCGCTGTACGAGGCCTCGGCGATGGACGGGATCGGGGCATGGCAGCGGCTGCGCCGCATCACGTTCCCGCTGATCGCCCCGTCGATGACGGTGAGCGTGATGCTCGCCGTGGTGGGCGCGTTCACCACGTACAACCTGATCTACGTCCTCACCGACGGTCAGTACGGCACGCAGACGCTGGGGATGCTGGCGTTCAACGTGGCATTCGGCAGCTTCGAGGCGAACCTCGGATTCGGTGCGGCGGTCAGCGTGGTGCTGTTTGTCATGACCCTGGTGGTGGCGATCCCGCTCATGATGCTGCTGCGTTTGCGTGAACGGAGGC
The DNA here is from genome assembly GCA_035948445.1 of Trebonia sp. GTDB lineage: Bacteria > Actinomycetota > Actinomycetes > Streptosporangiales > Streptosporangiaceae > Trebonia. The sequence continues at coordinate 10,933 of DASZJE010000007.1, forward strand.
TACTCGGTTGAGATTCGGCAGGCCACGCCTGGTATCTGGGATCGCGATCGGCGTGCTGATCGTGTTGCTGTTCCTGCTGCCGGTGATCTACGTGCTTATGATGGCGTTCGAATCGCCGTCGCACTTCCTGAACTCCCCGATGACGCTTGGCTCGCCCGTCGCGAGCAACTTCAGCGGCGCATGGTCCGGCGCGGACCTGGGGACGGAACTGCTCAATACCGTGCTCTATTCCGTGACGGCGTCCCTGCTGTCGGTGGTCCTCGGCCTGCTGATCGCGTTCCCGATCGCGCGCCGTCTGCTGCGCGGGCACTCACTGCTGTACACGTTCGTGTTCATCGGGCTTTTCCTGCCGCTGTCGGTGATCCCGCTGTACGCCGAGGCCCGGATGCTCGACCTGTACAACAACCGCCTCGGGTACATCATCTTGCACGTCGAACCGGGCCTCCCGCTCGCCGTGGTGCTGCTGACCGCGTCGATCGCCGCGGTGCCGATCGAACTGGACGAGGCCGCGTGGATGGAAGGCTCCTCCTACCTGGCCTACCTCGGACGCGTCGTCGTGCCACTGGTCCGGCCCGCACTGGTGATCGCGTTCCTCTACGGCCTGCTCGGCGTGTGGAACGACATCATCGGCCCGGTGGTGCTGCTCGCGGACCCGAGCCTGTTCCCGGTAACGCGGGGGATCTACAACTTCTTCGGCTCGAACGAGTCGGACTGGACACTGCTCGCCGCGGCCATCGTGATCGCGAGCCTGCCGGTGGTGCTGCTCTTCGTCTTCGCGCAGCGCCAGATCAACCGCGCCTCGCTGGCCGGTTCCATCAAGGGGTGAGCGCCGAGGGGTGAGCGTCTGGCAAAATTTCACCGTTTCGTGCCCGTCGTCAGGAACCCGGTATCCTTGCAGCATAGGGGCGCGTACGTCGCCCCGGAGGGTGCGCGACGATGATGGCTTCGCGGCATGAGCACCCTACGACCGGACCGACGGCAGGACCGGACGTGGGTATCCTCATCACGATCAGGTCGCTGTTGCCCAACCTGGCGCCGGTTGAGCAGCGCGTCGCCCAGGCGGTTCTCGACGATCCAGGCGGCGTGGCGTGGCGGAGTATCTCCGAACTCGCGCAGTCGTGCGGTACGAGCGCCACGAGCGTCGTGCGGTTCTGCCGGGCGATCGGGCTAAAGGGCTACCCGGAACTGCGCCTGGCGCTCGCCGGCGCGGTCGCGCACGACGACGCCGCCTCCGTCGTGGCGGCGTCGTCCGACATCGAGCCAGGCGACGATCCGGTGACCATTACCAAGAAGATCGCCCACGCGGACGCGGCGGCCGTCACCGACACCGCAAGTCGCCTCGACACCGCCACGCTGGTGACTATCGTGGACGCACTGGCCACCGCGAACCGGATCGACATCTACGGTGTCGGCGCGAGCGGCTTCGTGGCCGTCGACCTCCAGATGAAGCTGCAGCGGATCAACAGGCCGGCGTTCGCGTGGCCCGACCCGCACATGGCCGCCACGTCGGCGGCGCTGCGAGGCGAGGGCGACGTGGCGATCGGCCTGTCGCATACGGGGACCACGGTGGACACCATCGACGCGCTCACCGAGGCCCGTTCCCACGGCGCGAGGACGGTCGCGATCACCAATTTCCCCTGGTCGCCGATCACTGAGGTCGCGGACCACGTGCTGCTGACGGCGGCTCGGGAGACCGCGTTCCGCTCGGGCGCGATGACCAGCCGGATCGCGCAGCTCACAGTGGTGGACTGTCTCTTCGTCACGCTCGCCCAGCGTGACCTGCCCGGCACGATGGAGGCGCTCGAACGGACGTTCAACGCGGCTCAGGCCAAGCGCGTCCGCCGCTCCCGTAGCCCGCGCTAGGTCGTGACGTCAACCGCGGACGGACCAGTGTCCCGGCCCGTGATGGCGGACGTGGCGCGGCGCGCCGGCGTGTCGCACCAGACGGTTTCCCGGGTGCTGAACGGTCATCCGAACGTCAGCCCGCAGACCAAGGCGGAGGTGCTCGCCGCTATCCGCGCGCTCGGCTACCGGCCGAACATCGCGGCCCGCACCCTCGTCACGGGCAAGACCAACGTCCTCGGCGTCGTCAGCGTCGACACCACCCTGTACGGCCCGGCGTCCATGCTGTACGGGATCGAACGGGCGCTGCACCCCGAGTACTTCGTCGCGGTGGCGAGCCTGCCCGCCTTCGAGCGCGGTTCGCTCACCGAGGCCGTGGAGCGTTTCGTCGCCCAGTCGGTCGCGGGGATCATCGTGATCGCGCCGAACGTGAGCGCGTCGGAAGCATTGGGCGGCCTCGCCGTCAGCGTCCCGCTGGTCGTGGTCGGCTCCGGTGACTATAGCCCGCTGCCGTCGGTCGCGATCGACAACCGGGCCGGGGCGGCGAACGCGACACGGCACCTGCTCGACCTCGGGCACCGGACCGTGCATCACATCGGCGGGCCGGACAGCTGGCTTGACGCGAGGGAACGGGTCGAGGGCTGGCGCCACGCGCTCCGGGTGGCCGGCGCGCCGGTGCCGGGCCTGGCGAGGGGCGACTGGTCGGCGCGATCCGGTTACGAGATCGGCCACCGGCTTGCCGCGCGAGAAGACGTGACCGCGGTGCTGTGCGGAAACGACGCGATGGCCCTGGGGTTCTTGCGTGCCGCCGCCGAGCACGAGCGCCGGGTGCCCGAGGACATCAGCGTCGTCGGGTTCGACGACGTCCCGGAGGCCGCGTACTATCATCCGCCGCTGACCACGGTGCGGCAGGACTTCGGTGTACTCGGCGTGCGCGCGCTGCACGTGCTGATGGACCTCATTACGAACGGCGGCCAGGCGCGTCCGGCGCGGCCGATCGCGGCCGACCTCATTGTGCGGGCCAGTTCCGGAAGGTGTGGCATTGCCGCGAGGTGATAGGCGACAATGTGCAGATATGAACGTTATAACGGCCGTGATCGCGTGACTCTTACTTCCGCCTACGTCTATCCATGGGATGTCGACGGAGACCCGGCCGCCGCCGCGCGGATCGCGGGCCTCGGCATCGGACAGGCCTGCCTGGCCGCCGCTTACCACGAGGTCCGGGCGGTCACCCCGTTCCATCCCCTGCACCGCATCGTGAGCAGGAACTCCGCCGTCTACTACCGGCCCGACCCGGAGCACTGGAAGGGCGCCGCCCTCCGTCCGGCAGCTCAGGGGGGCGACGACAGCCGCCTCGGCGGCCCGGGGGGAGGACCAGCGCGCGCCTCCTCGAACGAAGGCGGGGGGACGTTCGGGAAAAGCGCTCTGGAATTGCGGGCCGCGGGACTGCGAGTGAGTGCCTGGCTCGTGATCACCCACAACGAGACGCTCGGCGAGGCGTACCCCGAGGTAGTGGCGCGGAACGCGTTCGGTGACCCCTATCCGTGGGCGCTGTGCCCGGCGTCGCCCGCGGTCGGGGAGTACGCGGCGCTGCTGGCCGCCGAGGTCGCGGCGCTGCCCTACGTGGACGGGATCGAACTCGAGGCCTGCGGCTGGTTCGGGTTCGGCCACGGCTCCGCCCACGACAAGACGGGGCGCGCCAGCGGGCCGCTCGACCTGTGCTTCTGCGTGTCGTGCGAGAAGGTGTACGGCGAGGCCGGCCTTGACGTCGAGCGGGCCAGGGACGCCGTCCGCGCCGCGATCGACGGGCGCGGATCGCTGCCCGCGCCGCTGGAAGGAGCGCTTTGCGCCGTGCGTGACGGGGTGGCCGCGGGGTTCCTGCGAGATGTCGTCGCCGCCGCGCGGAAGGCGGCCCCTGGCAAGCCGGTGCTCGTGCACACCCATCCGGATCCGCGTGAGTGCGGCTCGAACCCGGGCTTCGACAGCGCGGCCGCGGCCGTCGCGGACGGGGTGATACTGGGCGCTCCGGCGTCACCGTCGCTCGCCGCGCGGCTCGTCACCCGCGCCGCCGGCGCGTACCGGGGGCATCCGGAGCGGATCGCGGTGTCCCTTCCCTCGGTATCCGCGCTGGGCGCGCCCACCAGCGTGCTGCCGGCGCTGACGGACGCCGTCGTGGAGGCGGGCGCGAACGAGGTGCGGTTCTACCACGCCGGCCTCGCCTCGGCGGCCGACCTCGCCGCGATTCGCGAGGTGACCGCCGGGATCGGCTGAGTTCTCTTACATCGAGGCCGCCGCGCGCTGGCGTTCCTCCAGTGCCTTGCGGTACTCGGCGACGACGAGTTCGGTCAGTTCCTGCGCCGAGGTCTCCTCGGACCGCTTGTCGAGGGAGATCTTGCCGTCCTGGATCAGGTTGACGCGATCGCAGACGTCGAGCACCTGCCCGTAGTTGTGGGCAATGATGATGATCGAGACCTGGGCCTGCTCCTTCAGCTTGCGGACCAGGTCGAGGATGATCGCGCCTTCCTTGACGCCCATGGCGGCGAGGGGCTCATCTAGCAGCAGGATCTTCGGGTTCGAGAACACCGAGCGCGCTACCGCGATCGCCTGCCGCTGTCCGCCGGACAGCTGCGACACCAGGGCGCTCTCTGACGGGATCCGTACGCCCATCTCGTCGAGGCGCTGTTTGGCCTCCCGGCGCATGACCCTGGAGTTCAGCAGCGGACCGATCCTCTTCTCCCGGTTAAGGAACATGTTCATGTACACCGGGAGCTGGTTGACGAGCGCGAGGTCCTGGTAGACGGCGTCGATGCCGAGGGACCGGGCGTGGTCGACCGACTTGAACTGGATTGGCTTGTCGTCGAGGTAGATCTGCCCGGACGTCGGCTGCTGGAACCCGCAGATGATCTTGAGCAGGGTGGACTTGCCGGCGCCGTTGTCGCCGATAAGCCCGAGTACCTCACCCTTGCCCAGGTGCAGGTTGATGTCGGTCAGCGCGGTTACCGCGCCGTAGCGCTTGGCGACGTGCTCGATGCGGAGCACGTCACCGCTGTACCCGACGGTCTCGGTCATGGTTACCGCCCTTTCCTCTCGCGCAGCCTGGTGAGCTGCACATTGACGACCATGGCGATGAGGATCGCGGCGCCGTTGATGACGTACAGCAGGTTGGCGCTGACGCCCTCGATGGAGAAGCCCACCGTCAGGTCGGCCAGCACGATCGCGCCGAAGAACGCTCCGATGATGGTGCCGGACCCGCCGAGCATCGCGGTACCGCCGATGACCGCCGCGGTGACCGCGTTGAACATCGGCGTGTAGCTGGCGGAGTTAGGGTCGATGGTGGCCGTGAAGTACATCGTCTGGAATCCGACCAGCGCTCCGAGCGCGCCGGTGAGCATGAAGTTGCCGTACTTGATCCGGGCCACGCCGATTCCCGCTTCCCGCGATCCCAGCAGGTTGCCGCCCACGGCCACCGTGTGCAGCCCCCACCTGGTGCGAGAGAGCAGGACGTAGAAGATCGCGGAGAGCACGATGGCCCAGATCAGCCACGAATACTTGTTACCGCCGCCGATCCAGCCGCCGTAACTCGCCATGCTCGCCGGGGCGGGGACGGGCTCGGCGTGCGAGGTCCAGAGCGTGAGGCCCCACACCATGAAGCCCGTGCCCAGCGTGGTGATAAAGGAAGGCACACCGACGGTGACTGTGAGGAAGCCGTTTATCCAGCCGACCACGGCCCCGATGAGCACCCCGGCCAGGATCGCGAGCAACGCGGGAAAGTGGTAATAGGCGTTCAGGAAGTACGCCATGAACGGGCAGAAGCCGACAAGGAACCCGACCGACAGGTCGATCTCGCCGCAGATCAGCAGGAGCACTTCGCCCAGCGCGATGATGATGATCGGCGGGAACTGCTCGTTGAACGTGACGGAGAGCGTCGTCGACGAGACGAAGGCCGAGTTCAGGAGCCAGAAGGCGACGAAGCTCGCGACGGCGATCACGAACACAGCCGCTTCGCGCTGCCGTATCATCTGCTGAAGCATGCCGACGGAGGAGGGGCCGCCCCCCGACCTGGCTCTGGGGCCCGGCGGCCTGCCGATCACGCCCGCACTGTGCTGGGTTGTCTCACTCACAGAGTATTCCTGTCTCTCCCGGTCCTGTCTGCATGGCCGTGCTGAACGGGCGCGCATTAGCTCGGTGCCGGCGGCCTTTTGAGCCACCCGGGCACTGTGGGCAGGCCCGGCGAACCGTGCCTGCCCACGTAGTCGGCCCTGCCGGCCGTCAGGTGCTGGTAGTCGCCGGCGGGTTGACGATGGGGCCGGCCTTCCGCGGAATGTAGCTCTCGCCCGGCGATCCGCCCTGGTAGCGGCTGTTGACGTTGAACGCCGTTATGTTGTCCTTCTTCAGCAGCGTCAGGCCCGTGTCGGTGTCCGGCGGCGTCAGTTGCCCGCCGGACAGGTTGTACAGGTACAGGTACAGGGTCGGCAGGAAGCCCTGCAGGTACGGGTCCTGGAAGATGGTGAAATCCAGGGCGCCGCTTTGGATGCCGGTCAGGGTCGACGGGGCGGTGTCGAATCCGCCTGTCGGGAGCGTCACGCCAGCCGTCTTGAGCGCGCCGGGTATGTAGGAGGTGGACCCGGAGTCCACCGCGAAGAGCCCCTTGGCATCCCTGTTGCCCAGGAGCCAGGCTTCCATCTTGCTCTGCTCGGTCGAGGTGTCCGTGGTGGTGTCGATCGAGACCAGGTTGTACTTGCTGCCGAGAACGGACGCGGCACCGTCGTAGCGGGGCTGGATGTTGCCCGCGCCCGGCTGGGCGATGGCCATGCCGATCTTCCCGCCGTCGGGAACCAACTGCGCGATCTGGGTGCCCATTACCTGACCGGAGATGTAGAGCGCCTGCCCGACGTAGCACAGCCGGTTGGTGCCGATGACCGGCTTGCCGTTTGAGTACACGCCGTCGGCGTTGTACGAGACCACCGGGATGCCGTCGTTCATCGCGGTGTCCACCACCGAGGTGAACCCGGTGGCGGTGGGCACGGACGTCGCGATGCCGCCCGCCTTCGCCGCTATCGCCTCGTTGAAGTAGCTGATCATGTTCGCGACGTCCTGGTTCGGGTCGCCGCCCCAGTTCGGCTTCGGCAGGCCGAGCAGTGCGGCCGCGTCGGCGAATCCGTACTGGGTGGGGGTGAAGAACTCGTTGGTGTCCGCGTGGTTCACGAACCAGAACTGCCACTTCGGCGTCGTCGGGAAGTTCCCCGCCGCCTCCTTCGTGACGGCCGCGGTGCTCGTACTGCTCGATGAGCAGGCGGCGATCAGCGCCGACGCCGCCGCGGTCGCGCTGAACAGCCCGGCTCCGCCCAGCAGCGTGCGCCGGGACGGCCCGTCCTTCATGTCCAGTCTCTGTATAGCTTCATCGACCACGGGGTCGACTTTCTTCATCAGGACCTCCCTTGGGCCTGACAGGCCTGTTCGCGGATGTGAGCGTTCACATCAAAGTGCCACGGGGTGACATAGCAACATTTAGATCATTAAAGCCGGTACGTCAATGAGGATAGAGTGACTGAGGGCGGAAGCTACTTAACGTCCTGATAACGACGCGGCGAGCCGGTGACGACGCTGTCAGCGCTCCGCCGCGGGCTAGTCTCGATGTCATGAACGGGCTGTCGCTGCCGGAGTGGCTGGTGCTCGCGATTCTCGCCCAGCAGCCGTCCCATGGCTTCGCGCTGGCGCAGATGACGGCGCCCGACGGCGAGTTCGGACGTGTCTGGCAGATCCCCAAGGCCGTTATATACCGGGCGATCGGGCGTCTTCTCGACGCCGACCTGGTTGCTCCGCAAGGCGTGGAACCAGGTCAGGGCCCGCAGCGCACCATCTACGCCGCCACGCCGCGCGGACGGGGAAAGGCGGGCGAGTGGCTGCACACCCCCGTTCCGCACGTCCGCGACATCCGTTCTCACTTGCTGCTCAAGCTCGCCCTGCTCGACCGCGCGGGAGACGATTCAAGCGAACTGCTGCGCCAGCAGCGGGCCGTCCTCGCCTCGATCGCCCAGGCGATCGAGGCGAAAGAGGCAGCCGACGGCGCGCCCGGCTTCGACGCCGTCCTCCTGGCCTGGCGCCGTTCCTCCACCTCCGCGGCCCTCGACTTCATCGACGCGATCAGCCACGGAGCCTGATCGTGATTCGCGGGGTCAGGACGCCGGAAATAATGATCAAGCCCCGCGTTCCCTGACGGCGAGGGCATAGAAGCGCTCCGGCGCGTCGTCATAGGCGATCAGCCGCCACCCGCTCACCGTCGTCAGGCGGCGGAGCGGTTCTCCGGCGAGCGGCTCATCCAGCCGTAGCGTCCGCCCGTGGCGGGCCGCGAGTGCCGCGCGCCCGGACGGATGAAAGAGCACGAGCCGCCCGCCGGGCCGGGTGATCCGCGCGAGTTCGCGGAACCCCGCCTCGGCGTCCGGCAGATGATTGACCAGTCCGGCGGCGAACACCCCGTCGGCCGCGGCGTCGGCGAGCGGCAGTCGCCGGGCGTCCCCGAGCACGAGTCTCGCCCCCGCCGCCGCGCATCGCGGCCCGGCCTGCCGCAGCATCTCCGGCGTGAGGTCGAGGGCGACGATCTTCCCGGTCGAGCCCGCCGATGCCCGCAGCACCGGCACTGCCCGGCCCGTCCCGCAGCCCACGTCGACGACGACGCCGCCCTCCGGAATGCCCGATTCGGTGACGGCGGCGGCGTACGCGGGCATGTCATCGCCGAACTTGGTGTCCCAGGTGCCAGCGCGGCACCCGAAGAACGCCTGCGTCCGCCGGACATACTCGCTGACATCGGTCGGCTCTGCCATGTCTTCATCATGCAGATGATGCAGATATTCGTGCAACATGCAGAGTGTGCGGCGGTGATACCCAGGGTTACGGACGATCACCGTGGGGAGCATGTAACCATGAAGCTCAGCGCACGCAACCAGATTCCGGCCCGGGTTACCGGGATCAACTCTGGCGAGGCGATCGCGAACGTCGAACTGGACGCTGGCGGAGTGCGCCTTGTCGCGTCGATCACCACAGAGGCTGTCGAGGAACTCGGGATCGCCGAAGGCAGCATAGTCACCGCGATCATTAAGGCGTCCGACGTTATCCTGGCCACCGGCAGCTAACCGGACGGTCGGTTCCGGGCCGGGCCGCACCGGTTTGTGCCGGCCATCGCGGTCCCCGCGGCGGCCCCGCGCCGTCACTCGGGGACGCGAGTGCTGCTGTCCGGACGTGCGCGGAACCGCTGGAGCCGCAGGCTGTTGGACACCACGAACGCGGACGAGGCCGTCATGGCTACTGAGGCGAGGACCGGGTTGAGGAAGCCCAGGGCCGCGAGCGGAATCACCGCCACGTTGTAGCCGAACGCCCACCCAAGGTTCGTCCGGATTGTGCGGAAAGTGGCGCGGGAGAGGCGGATCGCGTCCGGGACCGCCCGCAGGTCGTCGCTGAGCAGGATCAGGTCGGCGGCGCAGATCGCGACATCCGTGCCGGACCCGATAGCCAGGCCAAGGTCGGCCTCGGCGAGGGCCGGCGCGTCGTTCACGCCGTCGCCCACCATCGCCACCTGGCGGCCGCTCGCCTTGATGGCCGCGATGACCGCGGACTTGCCGTCTGGCATCGTCCCGGCGACGACCTCGTCGATTCCGACTGATTCCGCGACCGCACGTGCGGTGGCCTCGTTGTCCCCGGTCAGCAGGACGAGGTGCATGCCCAGTGCCCGCAGTTCGGCGATGGCGTCGCGGGCAGACGGCTTGACCGCGTCGGCGACGGCGACGGCACCGCGGACGGCGCCGTCCCAGCCGATCAGCACGGTGGTGCGGCCTGCCCGCTCCCACGACCGGCACTGTCGCGCGAGGGAGTCGGGGACGGGCACGTCGTGCTCGGCGAACAGCTTGTCCCGCCCGATCAGGATCTCGTGGCCGTCGACGCTCCCGCGCGTGCCGAGTCCGGGCAATGCCTTGAAGGCCTCCGCCTGGGCGAGGGTCCCGCATTCCGCCTTCGCGGCGGCGCTTATCGCGGCGGCGACGGCGTGCTCGGACGCCTGCTCGACGGCGCCGGCGTAGCGGAGCAGATCCGACCGCGTGGTCCCGTCGGCGGTCGTGACATCGGTCAGTGCCATCCGGCCGGTCGTGACCGTACCGGTCTTGTCGAGTACCACGACGCCGATCGATTTCGACGTCTCAAGGGGCTGGTAGCCCTTGATGAATACGCCCATCTTGGCACCGCGGCCGCAGGCCGCGACAAGCGCCGCCGGAGTGGCCAGGCCCAGTGCGCAGGGGCACGCGATGATCAGCACAGACAGTCCGGCGCTGAACGCGTGAGCGACGGGCGATCCGGCTAGCAGCCAGCCGCAGAGCGTCGCGGCGGCGGCGAAGAGCACCGCGGGGACGAATACGCCGCATATCCGGTCTGCGACCCGTTGCACCGCGGCCTTCTGCGCCTGCGCCTGCTCGACCAGCCGGATCAGATGCGACAACTGGGTATCCTTGCCGACCCTGTCGGCCCGGACGACGAGGCGGCCGGTGAGCGAAACGGTGCCTCCGATGACAGCGTCGCCCTCGGCTACGTCGACCGGCACCGACTCCCCGGTCATCATGCTGCGGTCCACCTCGGTCTGGCCGAACAGCACCTCGCCATCCGCCGCGATGGTCTCGCCCGGCAGGACGCGGAACGAATCACCAGGCCGCAGTTGGCCGACCGGCACGAACCGTTCAGTGCCGTCCGGGCCGATCACGCATACGTCCCTGGCCGACGCGTTCTCCAGGTCGCGCATCGCCGCGCCCGCTATCCGCCGTGCCCTGGCCTCATACAACCGCCCGGCCAGCAGGAATGTGGTGACCGCGGCGGCGCTCTCGAGGTAGATTCCACCGCCGGAATAGTGGATCAGCTGCTGCCACAGCGTTCCGCCCCGCTCATGGGGGTCGAGGAAGAACATGGCGTAGACCGACCATCCGGACGCGGCGATGATCCCCAGCGACACCAGCGTGTCCATCGACGAGGAGCCATGCCGGAGGTTCGTCCACGCGGCGCGGTGGAACGGCCACGCGCACCACAGCGTGACGGGTATCGCGCACACGACGAGCAGCCACTGCCAGCCGGGGAATCGTACCGACGGCAGCAGCGAGAGCACGAGTGACAGGTCCATCAGCGGGACGAAGAAGATGAGCGCGACGATCAGTCGCCGCTTCAGGTAGGCGAAATGCCGCCCTGCCTCGGCCTCGTCGTCTGAGTCGTCCTGCGCGGCGCGAGGCACGGCGGAGTAGCCGGCCTGCTCGACCACCGTGGTGAGCACGTCGACAGGCAGGCCGGCCGGCGCGGTGACCATGGCCGTCGCGGTGGCGTAGTTGACCGACGCGCTCACGTCGTCGAGCTTGTTGAGCTTCTTCTCGACCCGTGCCGCGCACGCCGCACAGGTCATCCCCCCGATCGACAGTTCGATCTCGCGGGCCGCTGGCGCCCCGAACGCGGCGACGACCGTCGGAGCGTCGGCGTTAAGGGCGCTGTTCATGCCGGGCATGGTGCTTGCGGCCTCCTCTGCTCATGCTGTCGGCCAAAACCCACCGCACACGCTTTGCTGCGTCATAAGAGGGTGCTGATCCGACTCACGATTAGTTCCCGCGTCAGGGAACTAATCGTGCCGGCTCCGGCCGCAACTAGCCCGTAGCGACGCTTCGGGACATATCGTATGGCCAGTGAGGTGACCGGCCGCGCCAGGGCTAGTCGACGCCATGGCGGAGCGCGGGAGGCTCAAGCGGGTGCCGCTGCGCTACCGCGAGCTGATCGCGCGGGCGCGGGCGCGGTGATCATCCAGTGGAGTCAGGATGAAATCCGGGTCCACCTGCGCCGCGAGGTCCTCGCCCACCGCGGCGTTCGCCCAGGCGCGCGCGTTGCGCAAGTGGAACTCCACGGCCTGGCGCGTGTGCTTCGCCCAGTCGCGTTCCTGCTCGTCGAGCGCGGCGCGCAGGGCCGCGAGCGAATCCAGTGTCCGCTGGCTCAGGTCCTCCAGTGCGAATGCCCGCCCCTGCTCAAGCGCTCGCACCGCCGGCTCGAACGGCAGGTACGTCGTCAGCGCGTCCCCGGCCTCGTCCAGCAGGAACGACACGTCCGCGTCATCGGCCACCTTATTACCGGCCACGACCACGCGGACGTCGTACCCGGTGGCGTACGACTGCCACTGACGCCACACGGACACCCCCTTACGCGTCGGCTCGCACACCAGTACGGTGAGGTCGAACCGCGTGAACAGCCCCGACGCGAACGAGTCGGCGCCCGCGGTCATGTCGGCGACCACGTACTCGCCCGGCCCGTCCGTCAGATGGTTCAGGTACAGCTCGACCGCTCCGGTCTTGGAGTGGTAGCACGCCACGCCGAGGTCGTCCTCCGTGAACGGCCCCGTGGCCAGCAGCCGAGCCCCGCACGGCGTCTCCACGGAGAGCGCGTGGACCGGGTCGGCGCCGGAAAGCGACAGCAGCCGCGACCCCTTCCCCGGCGGGGTCGTCTTCACCATCGCCGCCGTCGAACTGATCCGCGGATTCGACCCCCGCAGCCACTCCTTGATCTCCGGCAGGTGCCCGCCGAGCGCGGGCGGCGTCACGGCGACGCCCAGGGCGTCGGCCATGTGCTGGTTGATGTCGGCGTCGATGGCCACGACCGGCGCCCCCGACGCGGCTAGGTAACGGGTGAACAGCGACGACAGCGTCGTCTTGCCGCTGCCGCCCTTGCCCGCGAACGCGATCCTCATGCGGTCAGCATACTGGAATGGTTTTCATTTTCATGTAGCACGGGAGAAACCCTGGCCGACTTCCGTCCCCGCGGCCACAACCGCTGAACCAGTTCCGGACATGTCCTGGCAGACCCCTGGCGAGCCCGAAAAACGCGCTTTTCGGGCTCGCCGGATGCGGGGGCTTTTAGAGGTGGACGGTGGAGACCTTGCTGGTGACGGCCTTGTTCAGCGCGTTTACCTCGGCATTCATCCACGACTGGTAGTCGTAGCCGGGGGTGGGCATCGTCTCGTAAACGCCGACCACCGGGATTCCCTCCTGCTGCGCCAGCGAGATGAACGAATCGGTGAGCGGGTCGGTGACCTGCTGGTTGTACAGGAACACCTTGACCTTGTGCTCGGTGAACAGGGAGCGCTCGGTGGACACGTCCTGCGGCGAGGGGTCGACGCCGTTCATGATGTCGGCTTGCAGGCTCCACGGAGTCAGGTTGTCCGCCCCCGCGGCCTCGAGCATGTAATCGGCGACGGGTTCGGTGGTGGCGACCGGGGTGTTCGGGTGCGCGGCCTTGAACGCGGCGATGGCGTTATTCCAGGATGTGAGGCTCTTGACGAACGCGGTCGCGTTGGCCTTGAAGTAGCTGGCGTGCGCCGGCTGGATCTGCGAGAGATCAGTGGCGATGGCGTTCGCTACCGCGGGCATCGTGGTGGGCTTGTACCACAGGTGCGGGTTAGGCGTGCTGTCGGGCAGGCCGAGCAACTGCTGCACGTCGATGACCTTGCGGTTTGAGGCCGGGTCGGCGCTCTCGATGGTGTTCATGAACGTGTCGTAGCCCACGCCGTTCTGCACGACCAGTTGGGCGGCGCTGACCTCGCGGGCCACGGCGGGGCTGGCCTCGAACGTGTGCGGGTCGGTGTTCGGGTTGCTCATGATCGCCTCGGAGGTGACGTACTTGCCGCCGACCTGCTGGATGACGCTGGCGTATTCGTTCTCCGCGCCTATGGCGACGATCGATCCGCTGCTGGCGGAACTGTCGCTGGCAGTGCTCGCGCCGGTCGAGGCGGAAGAGCATCCGGCCACCAGCAGGGCTGCTGCGGTGACGGCTGCGGCGGTGGCCGCCATAGCGGCGGGACGGGTTCGCATGACCTTATGTACTCCGGTTCGGGAACTAGCTAGGTGAACATAGTTATGGTAATCATTTCCATTAAGTGCATACTACCCGGTCCCTGCGTAGCTGCTGGCGGCGTACCGGGCCGGCCCCTGGTCGCAGCCTGGCTGCTCGCGGGCGTCGCCTGGCCCAGGTCGCTGGCTAGCTGGTCGCGGGTGCGCCGGCCCGTGTCACCCATCGACGAGTCTGGTCGGCCCTCCCTTTCCGCCCCGCCTGAGCGGTAAGGCTCCATTTCGGCCGTGCGCGCTCGTAAAAACCTCGGGAAACAACGGCGATGCGTCAAGTACTTGCCAAGTTTTGAAGGTTACGTTCTCACTCATGCGACGGCACGTCACCACTTATGTCCTATTCGCTGTTATCGCGGGTTTCTCGGCGGTTGGCTGCGCAAAAGCGCCCCTGACCGCGGCGAGCACCGCGGACGCGCGCTCTGGTAATTCGTATGCGAAACAGCGGACACGGCAGAAAAGCCGTATGGCTATCACCGCGAAGACGGTCACGTCGCGCGTACCCACGCCTAAGGCGCGCCAGTCTGCCCAGCATGCACTGGACGACGGGGTGAGTTCCCTGGTCCGCGCTGACGACGATCACGTGGCCGTCGCGGTCGACGACCTCACCGCGAGCCAGAGTGCCGGATATAACGACGAGAATGACCAATTTGTCACGGCGAGCATCGTTAAGGTAGATATTCTCGCCACGCTTCTCTACCAAGATCAAGGATCGGACCAGCTGCTCTCCGACTACGAGCAGGATCTCGCGACCACGATGATCGAGAACAGTGACGACGACTCGGCCAGCGCCCTTTATGGCATTGACGGCGGGGCAGAGGAGATCAGCGAGGCGAATGATTCCTTCGGCCTGCGCGACACCGTCGTCGGAACCAGCGGCTACTGGGGATTGACCACGACCACGGCGGCCGATCAGATCCGTCTGCTGCGACAGGTCTTCACTAGCTCTTCCGTGCTGTCGCCAGCTTCCCGCGACTACATCCAGAGCCTGATGAGCCAGGTCGAGTCGGACCAGCAATGGGGCGTGCCCGCCGCCGCCGACGCCGGTACCCGGTTCATGGTGAAGAACGGCTGGCTGCCGAATCCGGACCTGTGGGAGATCAACAGCATCGGCGAGGTCACGCACGACGGGCAGCGGATGCTGGTCGCCGTCCTGTCCGACGACAACGAAACCGAGAACGGCGGCATCTCGCTCGTGGAGGACATCGCGAAGAAAGCCGTCGACGCCATGGCCCCGTGACTCAACTTGCCCGGTTGACGCGCTGAGACCGAGCGAGCGCAGGACCGGCGCCACCTCGAACGCGCCAGGCGTAATGGATCCTTCATACTTCCGTGAATCGCTTGAGATGGTGAAGCATCCGCCAATATCGTGTCATCCCGGATGTTTAACCACGTTTGGAACGCCTTACGAGGAGAGTGACAGGCAAGTGCGGAAGCTGCTGGCCAGGGGGGCCGGGGGAACCGGGGAGACGGGCAAGACTAGCGGCCATCGCACGGGCTCGCGCCGCGCGCTCGCGATCACGTCCGCGTTCGCCATGGCAGGAGCGCTCGGCGGTGCCGGCGCCCTGGTGCAGGCGGGGACCGCCGGCGCGGCGCCGATGCCGACCATTCCGCAGGTGCAGTCGGAACTCAACAGCCTGCAGTCTCAGCAGGACCAGATCGGTCAGCAGTACGACCAGGTGGAGTCCGAACTGGCGCAGGCGAAGGCGCACCTGGCCACCGTGAAGAAGGAGAACAGCAAGGCCTACGCCGAGTACACCGCGGCGCGCAAGGCGCTGCAGGAGGTTGCCATCGCCTCGTATGAGGATTCCGGCAACTCGTCGCTCCTGGGGCTGGTCACGTCGGCCAACCCGGACAGCGTGCTGTCCCAGGCGTCGCTGGTAGAGGAAATCGCGAACCTCAACAACGAGCAGGCCGTCAAGTTCCTGGCCGCCGCCCAGGCCGTTCAGCAGGCCGAGGACCAGGTGCAGCGTTCGGAACTTGCCATCCAGCAACTCGCCTCGCAGGTGTCCGCGAAGCAGACGAGGCTGAACAACCTGGTGGCGTCAGAAGACGCCCTCCTGAAGAGCCTGTCGCTGCAGCAGGACGAGGAACTTGTCACAGTCGGCGGCGGCTCTACGAGCGGCGTCGACCCTTACTCGCAGGACACGCCGGCGCTGAAGGCGGTGTACTACGTCTTCCAGCACCTCGGCGACTGGTATCAGTGGGGTGCCACGGGCCCGGACGAATTCGACTGCTCCGGCCTGATGATGGCGGCGTACGCATACGCCGGCATCACGATCCCGCGCGACACCTACTCGCAGGTCGCGGCCCTGCCCGCCATCTCCGAGGCTGCCATGCAGCCAGGTGACCTGATGTTCTTCGAGGGCGACGGGCACGTCGGCATGTACGTCGGCAACGACATGATGATCGACGCGCCGGCCACCGGCCAGCAGGTCAACCTGCACTCGATCAACGAAGCGTGGTACGCGGCAAACTTCGACAGCGCCGCCTACGTCCCCGGCGCCGGCTCCTAACCCCCCCGCGCCCCCCCGCGCCCCCCCGCGCCCCCCCGCCGCGCCCCCCCGCCGCGCCCCCCCGCCGCGCCCCCCCCGCCGCGAGCGCCCCCGCAGCGAGCGGCCCCTCGCGAGCGTGCTCAAATGTGCATTCGAGCAGGTCATAGTGTGTTCGATTGCGCATTTGAGCTCGCTGGGGAACGGGCTCAAATGCGTATTCGAGCCCGTTCCCGCCCCGCCAGGCCGCCCCGCCAGGCCGCCCGCCCGGCCGGCCCGCCCGAGCCCGTTCCCCTCGCCGCGCTTACCGCTCCACGAAACCAGTCAATTCGCCCGTGGCGTCGCTCCACCGGTAGGTCACCCGGGTCACGCGGCCGGGCGTCACGCCGCTGTCGAGGGCGGCAAGGAGCTTCAGGCACTGCGACTCGCGGCCTTCGGCCACGACTTTCACGCTGCCGTCGTCCAGATTCGTCGCGGATCCGTGCAGGCCCAGCCTGCATGCCGTCGTCCGGACCCAGAACCTGAAGCCGACGCCCTGCACCCTGCCGGATGCCCAGGCC
Organism: Trebonia sp.; assembly: GCA_035948445.1. GTDB lineage: Bacteria > Actinomycetota > Actinomycetes > Streptosporangiales > Streptosporangiaceae > Trebonia. The sequence goes on from DASZJE010000007.1 coordinate 27,724, forward strand.
GTGAGCCGTATGGCCGGGTCGCTGTCGTCAGTCACGTCCCGTACTCTTCCCCGCGCCGCGGCCGCAGCACCGCCCAGCTTCCCCAGTGTGCCTCGCTTTCGGCGGCGTCCCAGGGTCTCCCGGTGGTTCGATGGGAGGAGATGATGGCAATGTGGTGACACTGAGCGAGGCCCTGAAGGGCTGGCAGCCTGGCACGGTAACGACGACGCGCCGAGTCGACCCCTGGACGGTCGGGGCGTTCGCCGACTTGGTCGGCACGCCCCCGCCGAGCCTGCGCCCGGGGGATCCGCTGCCGCCGCTGTGGCACTGGTTCACCCTCCTGGAGCACCCGAAGTCGGCGGAGATCGGCGCCGACGGGCACCCTCGCCGCGGCCCGTTCCTGCCGCCGGTTCCCGGGCGCCGGCGTATGTTCGCGGGCGGCCGCCTGCGCCTGCCGGTGCCGATCCCGATCGGGGAGGACCTCACCGGCGTCGCCGGCGTGAGCGACGTCAGGGTCAAGACCGGCCGCAGCGGCGAGATGGCCTTCGTGACCGTCCGCACCGAGCTGTTCCTCGGCGGGGTACCGGCGGGGGAAGAGGAGCAGGACATCGTCTACCGCAGCGCGCCGGAGGGAACGCCGCCACGGAATCCGCGGCACCGGGAGACCGGGAAACCCGCGCCGGAAGGCAAGTGGCGCTACGACCTGGCGACCGACTCCGTCCTGCTGTCCCGGTTCAGCGCCCTCACCTACAACGGCCACCGCATTCACTTCGACAAGCCCTACGCGACCGAGATCGAAGGCTACCCGGATCTCGTCATCCACGGCCCGCTGCTCGCGCTGCTCGCCCTTGAGCTCCCCCGACTGCACGCCCCGGACAAGACCGTGCGTGCCTTCGAGTACCGCCTCGTCCGCCCCGCGTTCGTCCCGGCCCGGATCCTCAGCGCGGGCCAGCCGTCCCCGGCCGGCGACGAAGTGACGCTCACCGTCGCGGCGTCCGGAGCCTCCCCCTCGCTCAACGCGAAAGCCACCCTGGAGTAAACATGCTGAGCAACCAAGAGCAGGCGATCCTCGACACCGTCGCCGAATGGGTCGACCGCGAGGTCAAGCCGGTCGCCGCCGAGCTTGAGCACGCCAACGCCTACCCCGGGAAGCTGATCGAGCAGATGAAGGAACTCGGGATCTTCGGGCTGGCCATCCCCGGGCCGTGGGGCGAGGCGGCGGTCGGCATGCCGTGCTACGCCCTTGTCACGGCCGAACTCGCGCGCGGCTGGATGAGCCTGGCCGGCGCGATGGGCGGGCACACCGTGGTGGCGAAGCTGCTCCAGGACTTCGGCACGCGGGAACAGCAGGACGAGTACCTGCCGAGGATGGCCACCGGCGAGATCCGCGCGACCATGGCGCTGACCGAGCCGGACGGAGGCTCCGACCTCCAGGCCATGCGCACCACCGCCAGGAAGGACGGGAACGGGTACGTGATCAACGGCTCCAAGACCTGGATCACCAACGCCCGCAGGTCCCGGCTGATCGCGCTGCTGTGCAAGACCGACCCGGGCGCGACGCCACGGCACAAGGGCATCTCGATCATCCTGGCCGAGCACGGCCCCGGCCTGACCGTCTCCAAGGATCTGCCCAAGCTCGGCTACAAGGGCGTGGAGTCCTGCGAGCTCGTCTTCGACGGCTACCGGGCGCCGGCCACGGCGGTGCTCGGCGGCGCCGAGGGCCAGGGTTTCGCGCAGATGATGAAGGGCCTGGAGACCGGCCGTATCCAGGTCGCCGCACGCGCGCTCGGCGTCGCCAGGGCCGCGCTGGACGACGCGCTGCGGTACGCGCGGCAGCGGGAGAGCTTCGGGCGGCCGATCTGGAAGCATCAGTCGATCGGCAACTACCTGGCCGACATGGCGACCAAGACCGCGGCCGCGCGGCAGCTGATCCTGTATGCCGCCGAGCGGTTCGAGACCGGGCAGCGGTGCGACATGGAGGCCGGGATGGCCAAGCTGTTCGCGTCCGAGACCGCGATGGAGGTCGCGCTTAACGCGGTGCGCATCCACGGCGGGTACGGCTACTCGACGGAATACGACGTGGAGCGCTATTTCCGTGACGCGCCGCTGATGATCGTGGGCGAGGGCACGAACGAGATCCAGCGCAATGTCATCGCGGAACAGCTGATCAAGCGCGGCGGCCTTGGCGGGCGGTGAGGGGACCCGTCTTTTATCCCGTAATTTCGGATAAAAGGCTAACAGCGGATTCTTCCCGGCCGTGGTGAAATTCCCGTCTAATGGATGATCGGGATATCTGATTGGGGTCCGGGCCTCGGGTAATGGGTAGAGTTTCTGTAAATGGGCGACGGCCGGAGGGGATTTGGCTGCGCATGGGAGAATTGCGGCTTCGAACCATGCAGCGCGTACTCGTCGGTTACGCGGTATGGGTGGTATTGCTTATAGCGGGGTATTACGGGCTGCCCGGCCTGCGCACCGGGGCATGGGTCCTGATCGCGCTGAGCGGTGCGGCCGCCATCGTCGCGGGCGTGGCCGTGAACCAGCCGCGCCGGAAGGCGCCCTGGCTGCTGCTCGCCGCCGCACTGGTCAGCTCCGCCGCCGGGCAGGTCGTTTTCCTCTCGACAGTGAACGCGGGCACGGGCCGCCTCTTTCCTTCCCTCGCGGACGGGATTCACCTGTTCACGTATCCGCTCTGCGCGGCGGGACTGCTCGGTTTCATCTGGCTGCGTACCCCGGACGGTGACCGGCGCAGCCTGATAGACGCGCTGATCCTGACCGCCGGGGCGGCCCTCCTTTCGTGGCTGTTCCTGATCCTGCCCTATGCGGACAACGCGGCGCTGTCCCTGGTGCAGAAGAGCGTCTCGATCGCCTATCCGCTCGGGGACGTGCTCCTCCTCACGATGATTGTCAGGCTGCTCGGGCCAGAGGCGGCGCGGCTACGGTGCATTCAGCTGCTTGCCCTCGGCGCCGTCGCGGGAATAGCGTCGGACACGGCTTATGGCCTCATGCAGCTGCACGGAACCTTCCGCGGCGGGACTGTCGTGGACCTCGGCTGGGCCGTGCTCTACGCCGCGTGGGGCGCGGCGGCGCTGCACCCGACCATGACGCGGCTGACGGAGCCGGGGGCCAGGCCCGGCGTCGAGGTCTCGCCGGTCCGGCTGACCGTACTGCTCCTCGCGTCGCTGGTCGCCCCCGGCGTGATGCTCGTCCAGTCGGTGCTCGTGCGCGACATCGACGAGAGTGCGATCGCCGTGTTTTCCGCGATCTTGTTCCTCCTGGTGGTGTCGCGGCTACGGGACGTCGCGGCCTCACACCGCCGGGCGCTGCGCAGGGAACGAGCGGTGCGCCAGGCGGGAGCCGCGCTGGTGTCGGCGGTGACCAGGGAGGCGGCCGCGGCCGCCGTCAGTCACGTGCTCAGCGACCTGCTGGGCAGCCTGTTGCATGGCGACGCGCTGCTCGCGGTGCGGACCGAAGGCACGTTCCGTGCGGTGACCGCGGGCACGACAGACCCGGAGCGGGCCAGGAGGCTCGGCGAGCAGGCCGGGGGCTGGCTGCCGCTCATGCCAGGTCCGGCGCCGCTCCTCACTCCGGTGGCGACGCTGCCGCGGCGGACACGCGAGCTTGTCAGCGGCGCCGGCTGGGCGCTGCTCTGCCCGCTGACGCTTAAAGACAGGCCGTCCGGTGACCCGCTCGTCGGCGTGCTCGCGCTGTTCGGGGAGAAACGCGTGCTCGCGGACGCGTACGCCGCGATGGAGATCGTCGCCCAAAAGGTGGCCCTCACCCTGGAACGGATCACGCTCACGGCGGAGGTGACAAGGCAAGGGCAGGAGGCGTACTTCCGGACGCTGGTGCAGGACACCTCCGACGTCATACTGATCATCGGCGCCGACGGGAAGATCAGGTACGCGACGCCGTCCGCGGCGACCATGTTCGGCGACATCGCGATAGAGGGCGCGCACCTGAGTGATCTGGCCGCGGACGCGGACAGCGGCATGACCGACCTCATGCTCGCGTTGCCCGGTGCCATCAGCCCCCGCTACGTGGACCGGCGGTTCACCCGTCGCGACGGCACCCGCTTGCAGATTCAGGTCAGGGCCAGTGACCTGCGCGACGACCCCACCGTGGCGGGCCTGGTGCTCACCATCCGCGACGTGACGTCCCAGCGTCAGCTCGAGGCTCAGCTCAAGCATCAGGCCTTCCACGACTCGCTGACCGGACTGCCCAACCGGGTGCTCTTCCAGGACCGGATCGGGCACGAGATCGCGGTGGTCAGGCGCGACGGCGGGATCGCGGCCGTGATGTTCGTGGACCTGGATGATTTCAAGGTCGTGAATGACACACTGGGTCATGCGGTGGGCGACGAGCTTCTGGTGGCGATCGCGGAGCGGCTTTCAGGGCTGATCCGGGCATCAGACACGACCGCGCGGCTCGGGGGCGATGAGTTCGCTCTGCTCATCGCGGGCGCCGAGAATATGGCCGCCGTCGAGACCACCGCCGGGCGAGTGGTCAACGCGTTCGCCGATCCGTTCCAGCTCACCTCCAGGCAGTTGCTCATGTCCGTGACCGTCGGATTGGCCACGACCATGGACAGCACCGACTCCGACGAGTTGCTCCGGTATGCCGACCTGGCATTGTATGCCGCGAAGGCGGCGGGCAAGCGGCAGTGGCGTCGCTATCAGCCCGTCCTGAGCGCCGGCATTATCAGGCGCCGGGAGGTCCAGGCCGCGCTGGAGGACGCGGTGGCCCGCTCGGCGTTCACGATTGTCTATCAGCCGATCGTGGATCTCGCCACCGATGAGATCGCCGGGTTCGAGGCACTGGTCCGGTGGCCGCACGAGCAGTGGGGCATGCTGAAGCCTGACCAGTTCATCGCGATAGCAGAGGAGACGGGGCAGATTGTCCCGCTCGGCGCCTGGGTACTCCAGCAGGCGCTGGAAGTCGTCACGGGGTGGCGTCGCGACCTCGACCGCGCGGGCGCTCCCGGCCGGCGCCCGTACGTAAGCGTGAACGTCTCGGCGCGCCAGTTCGAGGTCAACGGGTTCGTCGAGGAAGTACGCCGCATGGTCGTGTCGATGGGCCTGCCGCCGGGCGCGCTCATGCTCGAGCTGACCGAGAGCGTCATGCTCGGGCCGGACGAGCGCGTGCACTCCGAACTATTCAAGCTCAAGAGCATGGGCGTGCGACTGGCGATCGATGACTTCGGCACCGGATACTCCTCGCTCAGTTACCTGCGGGAACTGCCGATCGACGTGCTGAAGATTGACAAGTCCTTCGTGGACGGGATCGTTTCCTCGCCGCAGAGTCTGGCGCTGGCCGAGAGCATCATCCATATGGCGCAGACGCTCCAGCTCGACGTGATCGCGGAGGGCATCGAGACCCAGAGCCAGCGGGACCTGCTGGACTCGCTCGGCTGCGGGTTCGGGCAGGGGTACCTGATGGCGATGCCGCTGGCGGTGGACGAGGCGGAGGACCTGCTGCGGGCACGCACGTCGCTCGTGCACCGGGGCACGTGAGCCGGGCGGCAAGTAATGCCCCTGTTTGGTTGCCAGTGGCTGGCATGCGCCTAATGTTGCCCTATGGACCGTGACGGGCTGCGAGTCGTCCCGGAGGCCGTTCCCGCCCCGGTGCCGGAAAAGGGTGCCGCGGGCAAGGAGACCGCGGGAGAAAAGAGTGCCGCGGGGAAACACCACGGATCGTTCCGCGCGCTGAGAAATCGCCCGTTCCGGCTGTACTTCGCGGGGCAGGTGGCGTCGGCCAGCGGGACCTTCCTGCAGCAGACCGCGATCGGCTGGCTGGTGCTGAAGCTCACCCACAACGCCGCCGCGCTCGGGCTGGTCCTGGCTGTGGGCGGCATTCCCTCCCTGCTGCTCGGTCCGTGGGGAGGCTCCCTCGCCGACCGGTTGGACCTGCGCCGTCTCCTCATCTGCACCCAGCTGGCCTTCGGGATCCTGGCCGGGCTGCTGTGGGGCCTGGCTGTCGCGGGCCATGCCTCCGTGCCGGCCATCGTCGCGATCAGCGTGGCGGGCGGCTTCGTGCAGATCGTCGACTCGCCGGCCAGGCAGGCGTTCGTCGGCTCGCTGGTGCCGCCGGAGGACCTGTCGAGCGCGGTCAGCCTTAACGGTGTCGTGATGAACAGCGCCCGGGTGGTCGGGCCCGCCGTCGCGGGCGTGCTGATCGTGACTGTGGGCACGACGCCCTGCTTCGGGGTGAACGCGGTGTCCTATCTCGCGGTGATAGCGGCGCTGCTGTTGATCCGCCCGCTGTCGGCCGCTAAACGGCATGTCGCGCCCGGCGGGGTACGCGAGGGGCTGCGGTACGCGGCGGGCCGGGAGCAACTGTGGCTGCCGCTGGTGATGATGGGGCTGGTCGGGCTGCTGGCGTTCAACTTCTCGGTGATCTTGCCGGTACTGTCCTTGGACACGTTCCACGGGAACGGCGGAACGTACGGGCTGCTGTCGACGATGCTGAGCATCGGGTCGGTCGCGGGATCGTTGGGGGTGGGGCTGATCCGTCACCCCAGGCGGAAGTACCTGATGGCGGCGGCGGCGGCGTTCGGCGCGCTGCTGACGGTGACGGCCGTGTCGCCTGACGTCGCGGTCGCGTGCGTCGCGCTGCTGCTGACCGGCGCGGCGGCGTTCTCGTTCGTCACGCTGTGCTCGACCACGCTGCAACTGCACTCGGCGCCCGAATACCGCGGCCGGATTATGGCGCTGTGGGTGTTCGTCTATATGGGGACGACGCCGATCGGCAGCATCATCACCGGCGGAATCCTCGCCGCGAGCGGCGCGCGGGCGGGCCTGCTGGCCGGTGCGGCCGCCTGCCTGGTCGCGGCGGGGATCGCCTCGCGGGTGCACACACCACCAGACCCGGACGCGGCACTCACCGACCTGCCCGCCACCTAGCTTCCCGCCCTCTAGCTTCCCGTCGTCGAGTTGCGGTCAGCCTGCTCACTGGCCCTCTCGGTCGGAGAAGGTGATGCTGACGGTGCCGATCCGGTCGAACGTCGCGCTGATCGTGTCGCCGGGGCTGATCGGGATGGCCGCGGTGATCGAGCCGGGCAGGATCACATGTCCCGCCTCCAGCCCGACGCCGCGTGAGCCGAGCACGTTGGCGAGCCAGACGAGGGCGTTGACCGGGGATCCGCCGAGCACGGCGCCGCCCGCGCCGGTGTCGGCGAGCCGGCCGTTGCGGTGCAGGAGACAGCCGGTGAGCGACAGATCGACCGAGTCCGGCTTGACCGGCCGGGAGGGAGAAAACGCGTGATGTCGGCGGTGATCCCCTCCGGCAGGAACATGTTGTCAAGCAGCACCCCGAAGTCCGGCTGGGTCACGCCCAATTGCTTCTGCATCGCCGCCGAGGTCAGGCCTACCTTGTGGCCTTTCACCACCGCGCCTGCGGCGGTCCAGGCCGTCACCTGCGCCAGCTGAATCGCATAAGCGTCGTCTACCGATATTCCGGGGTATGTCGCGGTCAGCGGCGGCACGGGAGCACGGCTGGCGTACGCGCCGAGCAGCGTGACGGCGGCCTTGCCTATCGAGTCCGCTTCCATGAGGATCCTTTCGTCGTTCCGCGGCCTCAGCTTCCCGCGCCCATGGCCATCCGTAAACTGGGCATGATGCGCTACCAACTCGTGGTCCGGCTGACCAGCGGCGATGTGGGCGGCCGCGTGGTGATCCGCTGGCGCCGCCCGGCACCGGGCGCCAGCACGGGTGACTGCGGCGCGAACGACGCGAACGACCAGATCACCGATGTCCTCGGCGTCCTAGAGGCAGCGGATGAGAATACCTTCCAAGTCCGCAAGGGCTCGGGCGAACTGGTGGTCATCCCTCGCGAGCGCGCCCTGGCGGGCAAGGTCGTACCGTCCGCCCCGCCACGCGGGAAGTGATCGACTTCACATCCGGCCCGCCGGCGGGGGGCTACATTGCGGTAGTGGAGTTCGACTACATCGTCGTGGGCGCCGGCGCGGCGGGATGCGCGGTGGCGCGCCGGCTGTCGGACGATCCCCGGGTAAAGGTCCTGCTGATTGAGTACGGCGGCCGCGACAGGAATCCTCTTCTCCACATTCCGAAGGGCTTCTATTACACGCTCCGCGGCCATCGTTACCTGTACCGCTATGAGACGCAAAATCATGAAGTGTGGCTGCGCGGGCGCGTGCTCGGCGGATCCACCGCGGTCAACGGCATGATGTGGATGCGCGGCGCGCCCGCCGACTGGGACGGGCTCGCCCAGCGCGGAAACGATGGCTGGGGCTGGGACGACATCTCGCCCGCCTACAAGGCGATCGAGGAGCACGTCCACACATCGATAACAGCGACAGGCGACCCCGTCGCCAGCGCGATCCTCGAATCCGCGAAAAGCTACGGCTGGACTCACGTCGCCGACGTGAACTCGAGCGATACCGAGCGAATCGGATACTCGCCGTCCACGGTCAAGGACGGGAGACGGGTGACGGCGTACAGGGCCATGTGTCGTTCGGCGGAAAATATCACGGTATGGACCCGCACGCGTGCGGCGAGCGTCCTGTTCGATGGCCCGCGCGCCATCGGCGTGCGGGTGCGGCAGGGGAGCGCCGCCCGCGATGTCAAAGCGCGGCGCGAGGTGATCATCTGCGCGGGCGCGATCGAGACGCCGATGCTGCTTGAGCGGTCAGGGATCGGCCAGCCCGGCGTGCTCCGCGCGCTCGGCGTGCCGGTCCGCGCCGACAGCCCGAACGTCGGCGAGCGCCTCATCGAACAGCGCGGCCTCGCCGTCCAAGTGGCGCTCAAGAGCGGCCCGGCCCGGCATATCGTCCGCGAAACCCTCAAATATCTCCTGAACGGACAGGGGTTCCTGTCCACGGCAGGCTATGACCTGGTCGCCCAGTTCGCGTCGTCGCGGGGTCTGTCCCGGCCGGATATCCAGGGCCTTTTCGTGCCGATGGCGCTTGATACATCCAGCAAAGAGATGAAGCTGGCGAAACATCCGGGGATCCTGTTCATGGGGTACCCGATCCGGCCGTCGACGTTCAGTTCTGTGCACGCGTCGGGGGGATCGCCCGATGATCCGCCGGTGATCGACGCCCGCTTCCTGGAGGCGGATGCCGACCGCGCGGCGGCCGGGCCCGTGCTCGGCATCGTCCGCGACTTGCTCGGGCAGGGACCGGTCGCCGAACTGGTCGCCTCGGAGGAGTTCCCGGGTCCTTCGGTGGCGGGGCCGGAGGCCGCCGTCCGGTACTCGAGGCAGACCGGGACGGGGATCTACCACGCGGTCGGCTCGGCGGCGATGGGGCCGGGGGATGGTGACGTGGTCGACTCGCGCCTGCGAGTGCGGGGCGTCGAGGGGCTGCGCGTCGCGGACGCCTCGGTCCTGCCGGTCCAGGTGTCGGGGAACACCGCCGCCCCGGCCATGGCGGTCGGCTGGCGCGCGGGCGAATTCATCCTGGCCGACGCGTAGGCTACCGTCGATCGGGTGACTTCTAGGCTGCTCGCTCTCAGCGACCTGCATGTGGGGTACCCGAAGAACCGGACGATCGTCGAGGGCATGAATCCTGGCGGAGACGGCGATTGGCTGCTGATCGCCGGGGACGTGGGGGAGGACTTCGCCGACATCGAATGGGCGCTCGGCGTGCTGAGTTCGCGCTTCGCGAAGGTCGTGTGGGTACCCGGCAACCACGAGTTGTGGACGCTCCGGGGGGATCCGGTGCAGGCACGGGGCGAAAAGCGGTACCAGATGCTCGTCGACGCGTGCCGGGGGCTCGGTGTCGTCACGCCGGAGGACCCCTACCCGGTGTGGAACGGGCCGGGCGGGCCGGTGACAGTCGTGCCGTTGTTCCTGGGATACGACTACAGCTTCCTGCCGGACGGTATGGCATCCAAGGAAGAAGGGCTCGCGTACGCGCACGAAACCGGTGTCGTCTGCACCGACGAGTATCTGCTGCACCCGGACCCGTACCCGAGCCGCGAAGCCTGGTGCCACGCGCGGATCGCGCAAACGCGGCGGCGACTCGACAGCGAACTGGAGCCAGAAGGGAAAGTGGTGTTCCTGAACCACTATCCGCTCGTCCGCGAGCCGACCCGCATCCTGCGGTACCCGCAGTTCGCGCAGTGGTGCGGCACGACGGCCACCGCCGACTGGCACGTGCGGTACAACGTCGCCGCCGTCGTCTACGGGCACCTGCACATCCCGCGGGTGACGTATCACGACGGCGTCCGGTTCGAGGAAGTCTCGGTCGGCTACCCGCGCGAGTGGGAGCCCCGGACAGAGCGGTTCGGCACGCCCAAGCCGGGCGTCCCGTGGCAGATCCTTCCCCTGCCCGAAGCGCCGGCCCGGCCGGTTCCGCCGGGTATACCGAAGGGAATGCGGCTGTAGACCCGGTCGGCGATCCGTCCAGCCTCTTTCCTCGGGCCGCGGTAGCGATATATCGTGTCTATATGAGTGACTCGCTGTCACCGGACGAGATACGTGCTGCCGCGGAAGTCCACGACGAACTCGGCCCGCGCTACAGGGACGCGGTGATCGAGTCGTTCCTGGAGAAGGTGGGCAAGGAGATCGACGCCCGGGTGGACGCGCGGCTCGGCCAGTCGGCGCCGCTTCCGGCGTCGCGGCATGGGCATAGGAACTCCGGGGATTCCGGCGGCCGTTCCGGCTCGCCGCTGGCACTGGCGGTGTGCTCCCTGGTCTTCGGCATCCCGATCAGCGCGATCGCCGTCGCGGCCGGCGATCACCCGGCGGGCCTGCTGGGCCTGGTGGTCGTCTGGATCGCGATCGCTGCCATCAATATTGCCTACAACGTCGCCTACACGGCCCGCTTCCGCCAGCCACCCGGTCGGCGATAAGCGATCCTGGCTGGGCAGGGACCCGCCGGAAGCCGGCACGGGGGGAGAGCGGGCTTCCGGCGGGAGACTGTGGGTGCGGTGTCGCCGGGGCGGCTACTACGCGGTGATCCAGCTGCGGGATTGATGCGGGACTGGCAGCGGCGTCGCGGTGAAGACGCCGTCGGGGTCGTACTTCTTCTTCGCGGCCAGCAGGCGGGCGGCGTTCGAGCCGTAGGCGTGCGTGATCTGGTACGTGTCGTCGTCGGCGAGCAAGCCCGGATTGGCGCCGGACAGCGCCGACGGGACCAAGGCGGTCGCCGCCGAGTCGGCCCAGGCGCGGTGCAGGGGTGCGTCGGGGTCTTCGGGCAGCCAGGACGCCGTGATCTCGACGAGGTAGTGCTCGTGCCGCATGGCGAACGCCGTCGCCGCCTCAGGCACCAGGGTCGGCCGCCCGTGGAAGTGCCTGATGGTGATCCCGGAGAGCGGGGACGTCCGGGCGTCCCCGGCGCGGACGAGGGCGAGAATGACGTCGGGGGAGAGGGCGGAGACGTTCCGTGTCCGGATGGCGCAGTGGCGGCCGGGCGGACACGCGGAAGACCGCAGGTTCAGCGTACGGCCGGGGCGCATCGCCGTGACCTGGTTAGCCAGCGGCCTGCCCATCCGGCTCAGATCGCCCAGCACCTTCTCGCCGTGCTCGGGGTCACCGCTCCACGTCGGCAGCACATAGAGGACGGTCTCTCCGTCCCGGCCGGAGGCCACCCCGCTTTGCACGGTGAGTTCGCGGGGCGCGGCGGCCAGCAGGAAGTCGAGGGAACTCCACACGTCGGATGCTTGCCGCCACGGGAACAGCATGAGGCCGGACATCACCTCCGCCAGCGGATGCAGCCGGATCCGCATCTCGGTCACCACGCCGAAGTTCCCGCCGCCGCCGCGCAGTGCCCAGTACAGTTCCGGCTCGTGCGTGGCGTCGGTCCGTACCAGCCGCCCGTCTTCGACGATCACGTCCGCGCCGAGCAGGTTGTCAAGCGCCAGCCCGAAATTCCCGGTTAGCGGCCCGTAGCCACCGGACATCGTCAGCCCGGCCACGCCCACCCCGCCGATCGCGCCCAGAGCGGCCGTGAGGCCGTGTGATGCCGTGGCGGCCATGACGCCGGCCACGGTGGCGCCGCCTGCGACGGTGGCGACACGGGCGTCGGGGTCGACGCGGACGCCGCACATGCGGGACAGGTCGATCAGCATTCCCCCCGGCCGAACCGACCGGCCCGCCCAGTCGTAGCCACCGCCGCGTACCGACAGCGGAAGCTGCCGTTCGCGCGCCGTGCGGATCGCGGCCTGCACGTCATGGCGGGTCCACGGCCGCACGATCACCCCGGGGCGGTTGTCAACGGCGCCGTTCCAGACTGTCCGGGCAGCGTCATAGGCGGCACCGCCTACCAGGACCTGATCACGATCCAGGTAGGTGGCCAGCTCCCAGGCCGCTGATTCGGCCACTACATCGAGATCCCCGACAGGCACGGACTTGCTCCCCACGCTTCAACTGAGCACCCAGTATTGGCGGCGCCGCCTGCCTGCGTATCCGTGAAAACTACGGAATACCGGCCGCGGGGTTCGTCGCGATAACCGGATTTCCAGCGCGCGGCGGAGTTCGGAGCGGTTGTGCACGCCGAGCTTGCGGTAGATGGAGGCGAGGTGCGCCTCCACGGTGCGGACGCTGATGAACAGCTTCTCCGCCGCCTCCCGGCTAGTGGCACCGCCGATGATCTGCTCGGCGACGCGGCGTTCGGCGTCGGTGAGAGCCGAATCGGACCTGGCGGCGACCGTGCGGGGCAACTCGGCCTCGATCGAGGCGAGCAGCGGCGCATGCCCGATCGCGCGGGCGAGGTCGAGCGCGCGCCGCAGGGCGTCGCGGGAAAGGGCTCGCGCCTTGCGGCGCCGCTCGATCTGGCCGAGGGTGGCGAGGCTGCGGGCCAGTTGGGGGCGCAACCGGGACTGCTCGTGCGCTCCGACGGCCGCCCGGGCGTGTTCCGCGGCGCGGTCCAGGTCGCCGGCCGCCGCCGCGATGAGCGCGTCTATGCGGCTCGCGTTCCCGATGAGCGTGGGCCGGACGGCGCGGACTCCGAGCTCACGCAGCCAGGCCGAGATCCGGGCCGCGTCCTGCGGCCGGCCGGTCGCGGCGTACGCCTCGCCCAGCATGTGATCGATCCCGGACCTGGCGCCCGGCTCGGCGTGGCCGACCTCGTCGGCGAAGCGCGCGGCACGTTCCAGATGCCGCACGACAGCGGGGGCATCCATGGCCGCCGCGCTTATCTTGCCCCGCAGAGCGGAGCCCATGAAGCGGCTCCGGGCGGGCTGGTCTCCTTCGTCGGGCAGGTGTTCGTCGGTGAGCCGAAGCGCCCCCCGCAGTTCCCCGGCCGCGATGAGCAGGTTGACCCGCGGTTCCAGGACCGTCGGGTACATGGGCCAGTCGTAGGAGGCGTAGATGGCGTCGGATTCCTTGATCGCCGCGGCCGCCGCCGTGTAGTCGCCCGCCAGTTGCTCCGTCGTCGCCAGGCTGGCCAGGAACGACGCGATTGCCAGGTCATCGCCCGCCTCCCGGAGACGGGCCAGGAGCCGGCCGTACGCGGCCCGCGAGGCATCGAGGTCGTCGGTGTAGCGGTACCACTCGCCGCGGAACTTGTCGGCGGTCATGTACAACGGGATGTCCGGGCTGGCGCGCTCGATCCGTTCCGCCCGGTCGAGCAATGCGGCGTCCACCGCTTCGCCGTCGTTGCCCTTCGCCGCCACCAGGTAGACCAGTGACCGGTGCAGCGCGGCGTTGGCTTCCGGGCCCGCGGCCTCGGCGTGGGCGATCGCCTCCTCGGCGGCGCGGCGGCGCCTGCCCCGCACGCCGTACACGGGATCGCAGGCCAGGGACAGCAGGAGCGCCAGCCGGCGGTCATCGCCCTTCCCCGCCGTGGACCCTCCCGCCGCGGACCCCGCCTCCGCCGCGTCCAGGGCCCTGGTGATGACGGCGGTCGCGGCGGCCTGCCCGCGCAGGAATTCCACGAAGTCGGCGAGCAGGGGAAGCACGCGCTCGGCATCGGGGCCCGGCAGGGCGCCGATGTCGAGCGCTTCCAGTTGCTGCAGCGACTCGGTGAGCTCACCGGCGAGTTGCAGCAGTTCACCGGCCCGTATCCGCCGCCGGACGAGAGCGGCATGATCCTCTTCTGGCGTGAACGTCACCGCCTGCGTGGCGTACTTGCCGGCGTGCGCGTACGCGGCGCGGGCGTACGCCGCCTCCGCGGCGATGTCGAGCGCCGCGGCGATTTCCGCGTCCGGCACCGTCCCGGCGGCGCGTGCCAGGAACTGCGCCCGCCGTTCCGGGCCGGCCGAGACGGCGGCGAGGCGCTGGTACAGGCGTGTACGGCGGACGGGCGGCATCGCCTCGATCGCGGCCGCGCCGATCAGCGGGTGCGCGGCGGTGAGCCTGCTCTCGTTCTCCACGACAACGCCCGCGACCACCGCCGCGTCGATCGCCGCCGCCGCGTCCGCCGCGTCCGCCGGGTCGTTCGTGACGGCCGGGTCGGCCAGGACGGCGAGCGTGTCGGCCACCGTGATCCGGCCCGCGGCGGAGACGATGGCGAGTGCCGTGGCGGCGGGTCCGGTCAGGGAACGTTCCAGCCGTCCGGCTAGCGCCGCACGGGCCAGCGGGGGGACGAGCGGCGCGGGCGGGCCGTCGGACGCCGTGGTCGGTTCGGATCCCGTGGCGGGCGCGGGAGCGACGACCAGCGGCGGCGCCGCGCCCTCCGGCCGGGCCGGGACCGATGACGTGATGCTCGTCCAGATCTCCCGTGCCCAGAACGGGTTCCCGCGTGACTGCTGCGTGACCAGGCGCGCCTGCGCGGGCGTCGCCGCCGGCGGCAGCAGGTTCCGCACTTGCGCCACGTTCAGCGGCGCCAGCGTGACCTCCGTGCTCGCGGGCACCGCGTTGAGCAGCCGGCGCCAGCCGAGCGGCAGTGGCGGCGCGCCGACGGTGAGCGGGTCTGCCGGGGCTTGCGTGCGCGCGCCGAGAAGCACTGACAGCGGCCCCGTGCTGCGCCGCAGCCCGAACTCCAGCGCCTCCAGGCTGCCCTCGTCGAGCCACTGGACGTCGTCGATGGCGAGGAAGACCGGTCCCGCTGACAGGAGAGCATTCAGCGCCATGAGCACAGCCCGGCCGATCGCGTGCACGGCGGGCGGCTGGTCTCCGGCGGGCCGCATCAGCAGGGCTACTTCGAGCGCCTCCAGTTGCGGCGCCGGGATGCCGGACGCCACCGTCGACAGCTGCCCGGTCAGCAGGTCCGACAGCCCGGCGAACGGGGTGTCGGCCTCGCTCGCCGAAGGCTCGCTGCGCAGCACCCGGCAGCCGGAATCCGCCGTAGCGACCGCCGCGCGCCAGAGCCTCGACTTGCCGGCTCCCGCCTCGCCTGAGATAGCGAGCGCGACCGGCCGGTCCCGGCCCGCGGCTGCCGCGGCGAACTCGCGCACGCGCCGCCACTCGCCGGCGCGAACGAAGTCGCCACTCACAGCAGGCATGCGCTCATTCCATCACGAGACCGTAATGCGGACAGCGAATTTAATGTGGCGGGAAGCATCACAGCATACTGGCATGCCCAAAGTGCAATTAATCCTGAACGGACCGTGGTCCGTCCGTCACCCGCGCTCCCAGGGCCCGCCGCAGTTCAGAGCGGGTGCGGATGCCGAGCCTACGGTAGATCGACGCGACATGGGTTTCGACGGTCCGGACGCTGAGGAACAGTTCCGTGGCGGCCTCGCGGTTGGTCGCGCCTTTCGCGATCTGCTCGGCGACGCGCTGTTCGGCGGCGGTGAGCACGGTTTCCGGCCGGGAAAGGGCGGAAGCGGGAAGCTCCGCGTTTATTTGTGCGAGCAGTGGTTCATGGCCGATCGTGACGGCGAGGTCGCGCGCGCGGCGCAGCGCGGCGCGGGATTCGGCGCGGGCCTTGCGGCGCCGTTCGATCTGCCCGAGGACGAGGAGGCTGCGCGCCAACTCGGTGCGCAGCGGGGACCGCTCGTGGGCGCTGACGGCCGCCCGCGCGGATTCGGCGGCGGCGTCCAGGCAGCGGCGCGGATCCGAGGCCATGGCGGCGCCGGCGCCGCCGACCGCGGCGGCTGCGGCGAGGGCGAGGGCATCGATGCGGCAAGCGTTGCCGATGAGCGCGGGGCGGCTCATCCGCGTGCCGAGATCGCGCAGCCGCGCCGAGATCTCGGCCGCCTTCTCCGGCTGCCCGGTCGCGACGTAGGCCTCGGCGAGCACGGGCTCGATCCGGGAGCGCTGCCCCGGCTCGTTCCAGCCGAGCTCATCGGCGTATCGCGCGGCCAGCTCGAGAGAGCGCGCCGCCGCTTTCGCGTCCCCCCGCCACGCGCTTACCTTGCCGTGTACGCAGGCTCCCATGAACCGGCTTATGGGCGTTCTGCCTGGTTCGTCGGGCAGATGCTCGTCAGCGAAGCGGTCCGCCTCGTCCAGGTTCCCGGCCGCGATCATGAGTTCGCAGCGCGGCTCGGCGAGCGCCGGGTGCCCAGGCCAATCGTAGGAGGCGGCGACGTTGTCGGACTCTGCCACCGCGGAACGGGCCGCCGCGTAGTCGCCGGCGAGTTCCTCCGTCAGCGCGAGATTGGACAAGGCCGCCGAAAGCGTCCAGTCGTCGCCGGTATCCCGTGCACGTGACGTGAGCCGGAGCAGCGCCGGCCGTGAAGCGTCCACGTCTTCGATGTACCGGTGCCCCTGGCCGCGGAAAAATTCGGCAGTCGCGTAAAGCAGGATTCCGGGGACGATGCGCTCGAGTTGTTCCGCGCGTCGCAGCAGCGCCTCGTCCACGCCTTCGCAATCGTTGCCCTTCGCCGCCACCAGGTTGACCAGCGCTCGGTGCAGCGAGGCGTTCGCGCCCGGGCCCGCTGCTTCGGCGCAGCGAATCGCCTCGACTGCAGCGGCTCGCCGTTCCCCGCGCACGCCGTACCAGGGATCGGAAGCCAGCGACAGCGAAAGCGCCCGGCGGCGGTCATCCTGGCCGGCGTACTCAAGGGACCGGGTGATCAGCGAGGTAGCGGCGTCTTGGCCGTGCAGGAATTCCAGCAAGTCGGCAAGCCGGGGCAGCACGCGTTCGGCGTCGGCGGCCGACAGGCCGCGGACGTCAATCTCGTTGAAGTGCTTCAGCGCTTCGGTGAATTCGCCGGCGATGTCGAAGAGCTCGCCTGCCCGGATCCGGCGGCGGACCAGCGCGGCTTCGTCGTGCGGGACAGTGAACCTCAGCGCTTGCGCGGCGAACTTGCCGGCGGCGTCGTACGCGGCTTTTGCCGCCGCCGCCTCGGCGGCTGTGTCCAGGGCGTCCGCGACGGCGGGGTCGGGCATCGTCCCCTCGGCCTCCGCCGCGAGCGCGGTGAACTGCGCGCGCCGTTCAGGACCCGCGCAGACCGCCGCGAGGCGCCGGTAGAGGGCGGCCAGTCGGTCGCGCGGCACGTCTTCGACCGCCGCGGCGCCGATCAGCGGATGGGCGGGAGCGAGCCTGCCCTCGGTCTCGACCACGACGCCGGCCAGGACCGCCTCGTCAATCGCCGCGGCGGAAGCCGGGAGATCGTCCATGGCGGCGAGCGCGTCATGGACCGTGATCCGCCCGGCCGCGGCGACGACGGCCAGCGCCTCGGCCGCGGGCTGGGTGAGCGAGCGTTTCAGCCGTCCCGTCAGGGCCGCCTGTGCCCGCGGCGGCACCGGCCCTCGGCCGGAAGGCGACGTCGACGCCGACGCGGCAACGCCGTCCGCGGCGGCCGCGCCGATGCTCGCCCAGATTTCCCGCGCCCAGAACGGATTCCCGCGTGACTGGGTGGCGACAAGCCGGGCCTGGGTGACGGTCGCGGTCACCGGGAGCAGGGCCTGGACCTGGGCCGGGGCCAGCGGCGCGAGCGCGAGTTCCTCGGCCGCCGCGAAGGCGGCGAGCAACCCGCGCCAGCCGTCCGGCGGTGACGGGATGCCGATAGTGAGCGGGTCCGCCGCCGCCTGGCTGCGGGCGGCGAGCAGCAGGGACAACGCGTTCCCGGGACCGGCCGCCGCTCCGCCGGCGATCCGCCTGAGGGCGAAGGCCAGCGCTTCCATGCTGCCGGTGTCCAGCCACTGGACGTCGTCGATAGCGAGGAGTACGGGTCCCGAGGCCAGCAGGGCGCTCAGCGCGGCCAGCGCGCCGCGGCCGATCGCGTGCGTGAGAGGTGGCTGCTCCCCGGCGGGGCGCGTCAGGAGCGCGACCTCGAGCGCCTCTCGCTGGGGGGCAGGGATTCCGGACGCCACCAGAGGGAGTACCTCGGCTAGCACGTCGGACAGTCCGGCGAACGGCGTGTCCGCCTCGCTGGCCGAAGGCTCGCTGCGCAGCACGCGGCAGCCCTGTCCGGCCGCCGCGGCCACCGCGGCGCGC
Source organism: Trebonia sp. (assembly GCA_035948445.1). Classification (GTDB taxonomy): domain Bacteria; phylum Actinomycetota; class Actinomycetes; order Streptosporangiales; family Streptosporangiaceae; genus Trebonia. Next base: position 45,929 of record DASZJE010000007.1, read on the forward strand.
CACAGGCGCGATTTGCCGGCGCCCGCCTCGCCGGTGATGGCGAGCGCCGCGGGCTCAGCCCGATTAGCCGCCGCGGAGGCGAAGTCCCGTACACGCCGCCATTCGGCGGCGCGCACGAAATTCCCTCTTGGCCCAGACATGCGCCTATTCCATCACAAATCAGTAACGAGCGTGATAATTCTCCCGGCGTAGATAGCGATAACTTTATGCGCGCGGCCTGGCCGCTAAATCTCGATGCGCGACCCCATGATCACCGTGCGGTCGCGGGGCAACTGGAAGTACTCCGCCGCGTCGGCGGTCAGCCGCGACGTGGCGATGAACAGGCGCTTGCGCCAAGGTCGCAGTTCGCTCCCGCCCGGTCGCGAGCGCAGCTCGATAGTGGACAGGAAGTACGAGAGGTCATCGAGGTCGATCCCCGCGCAGTGCGTCGTCGCGCGGATAAGCGGCAGGAGCGAGGGGACGTTCGGCGGATCCATATATCCGAAGCGGGCGGTGACGTGCACGATCTGATCGTCGGTCCACCCTAGGTCGTCTACCTCCAGGCGGCTTTCGGCCGCGACGTGCGGGATGGGCTTGGTCTCGATCGAGATGATCAGGACGTGCTCGTGCAGCACGTGATTGTGCTCCACGTTCGCGCGCATCGCGAGCGGCGCAGTCTCCTTGCCGCGGTTGAGGAAGATCGCGGTGCCGGGGACCTTCGCCAGGTCCATGGCATGCAGCTTGTCCACGAAGTCCCGCAGCGAGCCCTCGTCCGCCCTGCGCTTGCGGGTGACGATCGCCCGGCCCTTCTGCCAGGTGACCAGGACGATGAAGACGAGGACGCCGACGAGCAGCGGCAGCCAGCCGCCGTGCAGGACCTTGATCAGGTTCGCGGTGAAGAACAGCAGGTCGACGGCCATGAGGATCGTCGCGCCCGCGAACACGCCCCAGCGCGGCCAGCCCCAGCGGTTGCGGGCGACGTACCAGAACAGCAGCGTGGTAATCGTGATCGTCCCCGTGACCGCGATCCCGTAGGCGTAAGCGAGCGCGTTGGAGGTCTTGAACGTGAAGACGAGCGCGAGCACGGCGACGAGCAGCGCCCAGTTGATCCACGGGACGTAGATCTGGCCGATCCGCTCTTCGGAGGTGTGGTCGATGCGAAGCCGCGGCAGGTAGCCAAGCTGGGCGGCCTGCTGCGCCACCGAGTACGCCCCGGCTATGACCGCCTGGGACGCGATGACGGTGGCGACCGCGGCGAGGATGACCATCGGCACCTGGCCCCAGGACGGGACCAGCAGGAAGAAGGGGTTTGAGATCGCGTCCGGCTGCTTCACGATGAGCGCGCCCTGGCCGAAGTAGTTGAGGACCAGGGCAGGCAGCACGATGAGCAGCCATGCTCTCGTGACCGGTGCGCGCCCGAAATGCCCCATGTCGGCGTACAGGGCCTCCGCGCCGGTGACCGCCAGCACCACGGCCGACATCGCGAAGAACGACGTGCCGAAATGGCCGAAAAGGAAGCTGCCCGCGTAGGTAGGGGACAGGGCACGGAAGATGCCGGGGTCCTGGACGATGCCGTGCACCCCGGTGAGGCCGATCACGGTGAACCACACGCACATCACGGGACCGAACAGCCTGCCCACCGCGCCAGTGCCCAGTCGCTGCAGCAGGAAGAGGAGGACGATGACGGCCGCGGTGATGAACACCACAAGGTGAGTGACGCCCGGGGCGGAGACCTCGATGCCCGAGATGGCGGACAGTACGGAGATCGCGGGCGTGATCATGCTGTCGCCGAAGAACAGCGACGCGCCGAACACGCCAAGCAGCGCCAGCGCGAAGGGAATGCGCCGCCCGTTCTCCAGGCCGATCCTCCGCACGAGCGTGATGAGGGCCATGATGCCGCCCTCGCCGTCGTTGTCCGCGCGCATCACGAACAGCACGTAGGTGATGGTCACGACGACCATCACGGACCAGAAAATCAAGGAGGTGACGCCGTAGACGTTCTGGTCGTTGATCGCCACCGGGTGCGGGTCGCTCGGACTGAACACTGTCTGCACCGTGTAAAGCGGACTGGTCCCGATGTCACCGAACACCACTCCGAGCGCGCCAAGCGCCAAGGCCGCCTGGCCACTACCACGCTTCATTTGACTCCTCATGCGTTTTACCCACGCACACCATACGGGTTGATCATGCGGAGCCTGCCCGCCGGTGCCTCCCGACGGGGCCTCGACCGAACCGCCCTATCACTAGGGTGGCGTGATGAAGCTTCTCCTTACCGACTCCGGTGTCAGGAACGCGGCCATTCTGGCGGCGCTGGTCGATCTCCTGGGAAAACCGATCGCCGAGGCCAGCGCCCTCTGCATTCCCACCGCAGGGTACGGGGGCCAGTACGGGGATCCTGGCGGGCCGTGGCGTTTCGTCAGCGGACGGTCCCCCAGTCCTATGACCGAGTTGGGGTGGAAGTCGGTGGGCATGCTGGAGCTCACCGCACTGCCCAGCATCGACAAGGAACGCTGGATCTCCTGGGTCCGGGAGGCAGACGCCCTCCTCGTCAACGGCGGCGACCCGCTCTACCTGTGCCACTGGATGCGGGAGTCCGGGCTGGCCGATCTCCTCCCGTCGCTGCGCGACACGGTCTACGTCGGGCTCAGCGCCGGGAGCATGGTGCTGACGCCCCGGACCGGGCGTGAGTTCGCTGACTGGCAGCCGCCCGCTGGTGACGACAGCTTGCTGGGAGTCGTCGATTTCTGCATCTTCCCGCACCTCGATCTCCCGGATTGTCCGGAGAGGAGCCTGGCCGAAGCGGAACGCTGGGCCGCCCGGATAAAGGGTCCGGCATACGCCATCGACGCTCAGACCGCCATCAAGGTGACCGACGGCAGCATCGAGGTCGTCTCCGAGGGCCACTGGAAGCTGCTCAACCCAGCGTCATGAACGCCGACGGCCGTGAGTCCGCGATCGAGCGATCCTCGCCGGTGCACCTTCCTCGCCAGCTGGCGGCCTGGCTGTGCCCGTGCGCCGGGCTTACGGAAAGACGTCCGCGAGCACGCGGCCGATTGCCGGGATCTTCGACGGGTCCTCCGGGCCGACGATGATCATCCCGTCGGCGCCGGCCGCCGCGAGTGCCTGCGCCGAGGCCGCAAGCGCTCCGAGATCTGACGTATCGAACGCGAACACGGTCTTCGTGATCTCCGCCGGGTTCCGTCCGACTCGCTCGCAGTGCCGCGCGAGCACGTCGAACTTATGCCGTACTTGCGCTGGTTCTCCGGCGAACACGTTGCACGCGTCCCCGTACCGCGCCGCCAGGTCGAGGGTGCGTTTCTCGCCGCCTCCCGCCACCAGAACCGGGATCGGTCCGTGCACGGGCCGGGGTGAGTTGTACACGTCGCGCACCGCGTAGAACTTTCCGGTGACGGTTGCCGGGTCCTCGCCCGTGCACGTGTCTTCGCCCGGCCCGCCATCGGGACCGGCGTCCCCGGGATCGCGGGGGCTGTCGCCTGGCGGGACCGGCGGCCCGATCAGCGGCAGCGTGCCCAGCAGCAGCCCGATCGCCGTCATCGCCTCCGGCAGCGCGAGTTCCCC
>DASZJE010000008.1:0-2098 GCA_035948445.1 Trebonia sp.
TGAGCGGCTGCCGCCGCGGGAGAAGAAGATCCTGCTGCTGCGGTTCTTCGGGAACATGACCCAGTCGCAGATCGCCGCCGAGCTCGGCATCTCCCAGATGCACGTGTCCCGGCTGCTCGCCAGGACGCTGGCTCAACTGCGCGAGGGGCTCACCGTAGACGACTAATGGCGTCGAAGACGCCATTCCCGGGTCCCGCGCGCTTTCTGCGTGGGACCCGCCGGGGGGTTATGGGGGGCGGGAGCCCCCCATGCGGGGGTCCGGGGGGCACCCCCGGGGCTAATGCGGGCGCGTCAGCGCGCGGAGGCTCGTCGGGGCGAACAACCCGGCGAGCGCCGCGATGGCCACCAGCAGAGCGGGAATCCCCCACGCGTAACGGTGTGCCTCGAGCAGCCAGAGCGCGATGAGGATCGTGAACACCTGGGTCATCACGGCCGGGGTCCTGCTCCACGGCCGGAAGCGGGCGATCCCCGACGCGATCCAGGCCACGCCGGCCGCCACGATGGCCTCAAGCACGATGAACCCGATCGCGTTCGAGGTCGTCCAGGCGTCGCCGGACACCGAGTCGATCACGTTGAGTATCACCGCCACGCACAGGCCGACCGCCACGGCGGCCTGACCCGCGGCCGCCATGAGCAACATGGGCGTATCCCTGATGGAGCGGGAGGAAATCCCCCCTGGAGACGCCTGCGTGCCAGGGACGCCTTCGGCTGAACGCATACCCATTAGTCTTATCCTTCCTGGCACCGTTAACCTGAGCAACGTGCGCGCGCTGCTGATCATCAATCCTCGCGCGACTTCCATGACCGGACGGGACGCCGGCTTGGTGGTCCGCGCGCTCGGGTCCAGGCTAGAACTAGATACCAAACAAACACAGTATCGCGGCCACGCGGGCAAGCTCGCCGCCGCCTCCGCGGCAGAGGGATACGAGCTGGTCGTGACCTTCAGCGGCGACGGGACCGTGAACGAGGTCGTCAACGGGCTGATGCGGATACCCGAGCCGACGGAGCGCCCCGCCATCGCGCCCATCCCTGGCGGCGGCGCCAACGTGTTCGCCCGCACCCTCGGGCTGCCGCCAGAGGCCGGCCGGGCGGTGCAGCACATTCTCGGCACGGTCGCGTCAGGAGAGCCGCGCAAGATCGGGCTCGGCCTGGCCGGCGACCGCTACTTCACGTTCAGCGCCGGCCTGGGAGTCGACGCCGAGGTCATCGGGGACATGGAGCGGCAGCGGGCGCACGGCCGGCGTGCCTCCGTGGCGGCCTACCTGCGGACGGCGGTTCGCAGGTACTACGGCACCGACCGCCGCCGCCCGGCACTTACCTTGCGCCTCCCCGGCCAGTCGCCGGCGAGCGGCCTGTTCATGGGCGTCGTCACCAACAGCTCGCCGTGGACCTACCTGGGGAGCCACCCAGTGCGCTTCGCCCACGCGGACTTCAGCTCAGGACTCGACCTTTTCGCCTTGCGGCGGCTCCGCACGATAACCACTCTGGCCACTCTGGGGCACATGATGCACTCGAACAACGAGGAGCTGCCGACCGGGCGGGACGTGGTCAGCGCGTCCGCGCTCAGCGAGCTGACCTTCGAGGCCGACCGCCCGATCGCCTTCCACATCGACGGCGAGTACCTGGGCGAAACGGAGTCGGTCGCGTTCCGATTTGTACCCGACGCGCTCCGTGTTATAGCGTGACGTAACTCTCGTTTGTGACGGATCTGACATTAATTTCAGCTCCCCTGTTTGCCGCGCCCTCTTGCGCTGGCTGTGCCCGGTTGAGAGGCTAGTTCCGGTGCCTGGGGCGACGTAACTCAGCGCGTTCGAACACGGCTGACGCAGGGTACGTCACCTCCGGACGTGGCCGGGCTCTACCGAGTACCTGCCGCGAACAGCTGGCACTACCAAGTCGGGAATATCACGATATGCCCGACATATCGCAAAGCTCGTGAATTACTTCACAAGCACGAAGAGGCGTGTGGCGGACCGCACCGATGACCAGCCGCTACGCCGAGAAGGAGTGGACTCCATGGACTGGCGCCACATCGCCGCCTGTCGCGAGGTAGATCCAGAGCTGTTCTTCCCGATCGGAAACAGCGGCCCCGCGCTCC
>DASZJE010000009.1:0-69174 GCA_035948445.1 Trebonia sp.
CTTTCCGGGCCATGCGGCCGGCATCACCACGCGAAGCACGCACCCGGCTGGGACCTCCGGCAGACCGAACCGGGGCATATGCGCTGGACCACCCCGTCCGGCCGGACCTTCACCACCGGACCGACCAAATACGACCTCTGACCACGCGGCCCTGGAGAGTTTCAGGTAGCAGCGCGCAGCGCCGGTACGTCATCGTCATGGGAGCCTTGCTCGTCACTATTGGCCGGGTGGCAAGCAGCGCAAAACCCTTACCCCGTATTCCAAGTTCAGCGCGGAGCGCAGCCCGAACGCGACAGCGCCCCGCCGGCAGCCGGCCGACGGGGCACCGCGCGATTAGCTAGCTCAGGCTCAGCGCAGCAGTTCGCTCAGGTCAACGGTCCGCCAGCCGAGCACCGGCTCGTGGTCGGCGGTGAAGACCTCGAACCGCCCGGCGGCGACGTCCTCCCCGCGGTCCCGGTAGTGCTTCCAGTCCGGCCCGAAGCGCAGGAAGATCCCCAGCGATTCCGCGCAGGCCACGCAGAACGGCTCCGCGTCCTCCCCGGCCTCCGGGTCCTCGTTCTCGTCGAACGGCTCGACCGCGTCCAGGATCGCGTCCAGCGTCCGCGGGTCATAACCCGCCAGGTACCGCAGCGCCTGGACCCGCTGATCCGCGGACGTCGCCGCGATCCGGTCGATCCGCTCCTGCGGCGTGATCGGCTGCGCGCCCGCCCCGGGTTGCGAGAAAATTCGTGTCATGGTGCATTCCTTTCGTCGGAAGGACTGTGTCTAGGGCCGCTTCGGTGTTGCCTCACCGGGGCGGCCCGCCTACATCCGCTATTTTATTCGCATACAGATTCAATAACAATAACCTGTCAGCTATTATTTGCTAATCCGGCAACATCAGCGACGACCGACGTTGCGCGAAACGGACTCGTGCGATTCTCGGTACAAGCACGCACAGCAGCGGCTGCACGATGAGCTCGACAGGCCGTCCCTGATATTGCCTCATCGAACGGGTGCTAGGGCTTGCTTGCCTTGCGTGCAAGCTGCTTGGGCGCCTGGAGTGCCGGTGACGGGCCGTCGGCGGTGACGCCGGGTGCTTGCCGAGCAGCGTGGTTATTGCCCGGCTGATCCGCATCGCCGACTGGCGCGCCAGCGCGGGCGCCGAACTCCCGCGACAGCGGCTGCGCGCTGCCAACGACGTGACCGGCGTCTTAGGAAGGTGCGGGCCTATGCCCAGGCAGCGGTGAGTTCGGCCAGCGCCTGGTGGAAGCCGGGGAAGGTCTTCTTCACACAGCCCGGGTCGTCGAGGATGATGCCGGGGGTGCGAAGGGCGGTGATGCTGAAGGCCATCGCGATGCGGTGGTCCGCGTGGCAGGCGATGGGGGCCGGTGCTGGCCGCGCGGGAAGGATCTCGATCCAGTCGCGCCCGACCCGCACCGGAACGCCGAGCGCGCGCAGGTTCTCGGCGCACGCCTCGAGCCGATCGCACTCCTTGACCCGGGTGTTATAGACGTCTTCGATCCTGACCGGGTCGTCGGCGAACGGCGCGATCGCGGCGAGGGTGGGCATCGTGTCGGAGATGTCGCGCATGGAGACGGTCAGGCCGCCCAGTCGTCCGCCGGCGGCGCCGGTCACGGTCAGCGAATCGGCGCTCATCGACACCTCGGCGCCCATCTGCGCGAGGACGTCGGCGAAGCGGAGGTCGCCTTGCAGCGCCTGCGAGCCGAGCCCGGGCACGGTCACGCTGCGGCCCGTCACCGCCGCCGCGGCGAGGAAATAGCTGGCAGTGGAAGCGTCGGGCTCGATGAGGTAGTCCGTGGCCGCATATGTCTGAGCGGGCACATGGTAGGTGGATCCGTCGCGCACCACGGTGACACCGAACCGCTTCATCATCGCGAGGGTGATCTCCACGTAAGGCGCGGAAACCAGATCGGTGACGCTGATCGTAAGCCCTTCCGCGGTGAGCGGACCGGCGAGCAGCAGGGCGGTGAGGAACTGTGAGGACAGCCCCGCGTCCAGCGTGACGCGGCCGCCCTTGATCCCGTCGGCGTGGACGGTCAGCGGGTGATGCCCCTCCTCGCCTTCATGCCGCAGGTCGACGCCGAGTTCCCGAAGCGCCTGGGTGAGCGGGCCGACGGGTCGCCGGCGCATCTGGGCGGAGGCGTCAAAACGGAAGACCCCGTGGCCCGCGGCGGCCAGGGCGGGCAGGAAACGCGAGGTGGTGGCGCCGTCGCGGCAGAACACGGACGCCTCCTCCAGCGCCGGTCCCTGCGGGCGGCCCTGGATCGTCCACGCCGACGGCGCGCGGGTGACCCGGTAGCCCAGCGCGGCCAGGCCCTCGGCGAAGCCCGCGGTGTCGTCGGAGTCCAGCGGTTTGCGCAGCGTCGTGGTTCCGTGTGACGCCGCCGCCAGGAACAACGCACGGTTGGTGATGGACTTTGACCCGGGAACCTCCACGACCGTCATGGCGGGAGCCTACAGCCACGCTGGGCTGAGGCCGTCGGGGAGAGGGCAGGCCGCCAGGAACGCCCCGCTTGCCGCTCCTGTCAGCTCTTACTTGCTAATCCGGCAACATCAGCGACGACCGGCGTTGCGCGAAACGGGCTCGTGCGATTATCGGTGCAAGCCGCACAGCAGCGACTGCACGCGCCTCACGGGTCAGCGGGCCCAGTTCCGCCAGTTCCTCAGGGGGTCGCGGGGCGCATCGCCGCCGGGTTACTCACCGCGCAGCAGCGTCATGATTTGGTCGGTACTCATCCCCGCCACGTCCTGGCCAGTGGCCGTGCCGCGCAGCCGCCGGACCAGCCGCTGCCCCCTGCTCTCGGCTCCCTTGGCGTGGACGATCTGAAGTGTCCCGCCAACCTCGACGACCTCGACCTCATCCCCGGCATGCAGCCCGTACTTTGCCCTCAGGTGCGCCGGGATGGTCAGCTGGCCCTTGCTGTTCAGCACCATGATGGCCCCGTGCCGCGAAAAGTAGCCTGTATTACACCTAACACGCAATAGTAAGGTCGGCCGCGCCGCGTCAACAGCCATACCTGGCAGAACGCTCCACGCGCCCGGGCAGCGCCGGGCGCATGGAAGGGCTGCTGCTGGTCAGGCCGAGGCTGGCTGGGCGCCGATCGCCTGCATCAGCATGGGGAAGGCCTGGTGCAGGTCCCGCTGCCAGTACGGCCAGGAGTGGGTGCCTGGTCCGTAGAAGTAGGTGGTGACGGGGACGTGCGCTTGCCGCAGCGCGTGGACGAAGTTGAGGGATTCGGCGTGCACCTCGGCCTCGGTGGGGTCGGTGGTTTGCGAGGACCCGTCGAACGGGCCGGGCTGCCCGTTGCCGGATGCGACGAACAGCTTGACTCCGTGCAGGAGGTTGACATGGTACGTGGGGTCGTTCGCCACCCAGATGGCGCGCTGAGCGACGGGGTCGCCCCACAGAGCGTCCGGGTAGAGGGACTTGAGCACGCCGTCGGGATTGCTCAGCGGGTCCAGCACGCCGCTGAACGAGGCGGCCGCGCGGAACAGGCCTGTCTCGGCGTACTTCATCGCTCCGTACCCGCCCATGGACAGGCCGGCGACCGCCATTCTCGGGCTGGCCCGGAATCCGCGGTCCAGGATCTGGCGCAGCTCGGTGAGATGGAACGTTTCCCAGCTAGGCGCGCCGCCGCTGCCCCCGTTCCACCAATTGGAGTAGAAGCCGTCGGCGCCCGCCTCGGGCATGACCACGAGTACGTCCGTTCCGGCGGTCAGCTGCTCCACGTCCGTAGAGCGCGTCCAGCTGACGTAACTGTCACAGCATCCCTGCAGGAGGTAGAGGACTGGCCAGCGCGCATGCGGGCGGGTATTCCAGTCGGGGGGCAGGAGGAGCCGCACCGGCTCATCAGCCGCCATTGCCGGCGAATAGATGGTCAGGTCCAGCGTGCGCGCGTCGATCCACTGCTCCGCCACGATATGCGCTCCGTCGTCAGCGGTAGCGGTCCCCGGCAGCGCCGCCTGGGCCGGGGTGCTGGCGCTAGCCGGCGGTGACGCCGTGACCAGGCCCGCCAGCATCGCGGCCAGCGCCAGGGCGCCCAGCCCTGAGAGGGCGCGCCGTACGCGGCCCGGTCCGATTCGTGGGTTCATGGTGATCTGCCTCCTTTGGGCTCTGAAGCCGTCGCCGATCACGGACGACCGGTTACCAGATGCCGCCCGGCGCATGCTTCGCTGACCCCGGTCAGGGGCGAGCGAAGCTGACCGTGATGAAGCGGGCCCGGTTGTTGTTGATGTTGGCGTACAGCTCGGCCACGTTGGAGCTGTTCACGTTGTAGGACAGCACGAGCTTGCCCGGACCGGTCAGCTCGGGGTGGACGGCCACGTTGTAGGTGTAGATGCTCCCGCTGGCCTCGGGCGGGGTGTAGATCTTCGTGCCCCCGGTGAACGGCCCCGCCGGTGTCGGGGCGGTGTAGAGGTAGATCTGCGGGTTCAGGAAGCTGCCGGTAGTGGCCAGGACGTACTGGCCGTCGACCCGGGCGACGCCGTAGGAGGCACCCACGCCGCCCAGCAGCGGTGCCGACGCGGCCGGGTCGGAGGACCAGCCCGAGCCGGTGGAGAACTGCCACGGCCCGAGCAGGTGGCCGGTGCGGGCACGTGCCAGGTGTACTTGGTCGCCCGCCAGTCCGCCCCCGTTTTCCACGCCGTAGATGTAGATCCACGGCCCTTCGCGCAGTAGTTGGACGCCCCAGCTGACGTCCGTTCCGCCGTAGGTTGGCGTCACGCTTTCCAGGTGCATGCCGGGCAGGGAGAACTTGGCGATCGCCATTCCGGTCTGGCCGAAGTCGAATGGCGGCGGCGAGTCGATGTGCCCGTTTTCCTGCTCGAAGACGTACAGGTGTCCCTGGTCGACGATGCCGTCGGTGTTCCAGTACCAGTCCGACGCCGTGGCGCCTGAGGCCGGCGGCGAGACAAGCGGCTGGGGATCCTGCCTGGTCCCGCCGGTGATGAACGTGCCGATCTGGGTGGCGCGGGGGCTGCTGAGCACTGCTGAGTTGTGGATCGCGCCGGCCGTCGAGGGCAGGCTCTCGTCCGCGTTGACCGGCCCGAGGAATGTGTCGTTGAACAGCCAGGCGTCGTGCCCGCCCGGTATCGGTACCGAATATGTGCCGTCCGCGCCGGCCCAGCTGCCCTGGCCGCCGGAGTCGCCGTACTCGCGCCAGGCCTGGTCCAGCGACACGTCCGGTGTCACGGAAGCCACCACCGGCGCCACCGCCGGCGCCGCCACCGACGCCACAGCCAACGCCGCCGCCACCGGCGCCGGCGCGCCGCCCGCCCCGGGCACAGCGCGAGGCGACGCCGCGGCCGGGATCGCGCTCGCCGCCGCCATTCCCAGGCTCAGCACCGCGCCCGCCGCAATTACCCCGGCATATCGTGATCGCACCAGCAACCCCTCACTCCGATCTCGCCAGCGAACAAAATGGAGATTCACCCGTTTCCCGGTCGCAGGGGTGCGTTGGCCAAGGCGACGACTTCGTCGCCGGCGCCGTAGTACATCCACCATTTGTTCTTGTAGAAGATGATGTCGTTCATGAAGACCGTGTGCGGTGTGTAACCGAAGACCTCATACGGTGCCTGCGGATAGAGCACCGGGGTATTCAGCGCAGCGGCGTCGGTGAGCAGGTTGTCCCGAGAGAAATCGATCTCGCTGATCGCGTAGTACCAGCGGCCGCTGCCCATGAGTTCACCGGCCACGAACAGGTCAATGCCGTCCTGGACGGGGCCATTGGCGGTCGTCTTGTAATCCGTGACGGCGACGCAGAACTCATACGGGTCATAGCTGGCGGGGAACCCGGTGTTCACGTCCCCGACAGTGGTCCAGTGGACCATGTCGGTGGATTCCGCGAGGTAGGTCCCGTTGCCGGACTGCCCGTAGTACATGAGGTAGTGGCCATCGATCAGGACCGGCTTGCCCTCCGGATCAGCCACCACCGCCCCGTCCTTGTCGTTCGGGATCACCGGGCCGAGCTGCGTCCAGTCGAGCGCGTTATCCGACACGGCCTCGTTGATGCCGATGTTCGTGCCGTTGTAGCCGGTGAAGAAGGCGTAATACTTGCCGTCGAGGTAGTACAGCCGCGGGTCCTCCACCCCGTGGGTCTCAGACGGCAGGGCCATCTTGATCACCGGGTTGTCCGGGTCGGGCGTGAAGTTGTGCCCGTCGGTGCTCGTGGCCGCCCCGATCGAGGAGTAGTCACCGGAAGCCGCGCCGCGGTAGAGCATGTGGAAGACGCCGTTGACCACGACAACCCCGGGGTTGAACGCCTCCGGCCACTCCCAGCTCGTCGAGCTCGTGGGATCGGCCGGCGGGGTAAGCAGCGGGTTGCCCTGGTAACGCTGGAACGGGCCGATAGCCCATGAAGGCAGGGCGGACGAATCGCCGCCCGTCTGGCTAGCCCGCTGTGCCACCGTCAGCCCGGCAGTGCCCGCGGCAGCGCCAGCGCCAGCGGCAGCGCCAGCGGCGGTGCCCGCGGCGGTGCCAGCGGCGGTGCCAGCCGCCTGGGCCTGAGCGTGGGTAGTGGCAGCCACCGAGCCGCCCGCCGCAAGTGCCAGCGCGGCAACTACCGCGCCGAATACCCGCCGTCGAAACAGCAAGGACATCACCCCTCCAAGCATTCGATCTTGACAGCGATATCGTTGACGCTAAATGTCATGTAAAGGAGAGTCAAGCGCAGATCTTATGGTTCTTGTGTGAATTAGATTGATCAGAGTGGTTGACAACGATGTCAGACGGCTCTAGGACTGTCGTAGGGCCAACGTTGTCGACCGAATCGAACAGACAGAAGCTCGTCGTGATTGAGGCGCTTCTGCCTTGGGCGTCATGACTTTCGAAGGGAGACTCGATGATGAGAGCGAGTCAGCCGATCGCTCGGCGGAGGTTTCTCCAGCTTGCCGGTGCCGGATCGGCGGCGGGACTGCTGCCGATGAGCGGTGCCGCGGCCGCCGCGTCCACGCCATCGGGGCAGCGGGCGAGCACCCTCTCCGTCACGAGCGTGCGTCCCGACGAGGCTCTGAACGAACAATGGCAGAGTTACGGCGACACGAGCGGCCTTGGCGGCTGGGCCGGGTCGGACGGCACGTACTCCACGCTTCTGCCGGGCGGCAGCGTGGCCTGGATGTTCAACGACACGTTCCTCGGCCCCGTGAACGCCGACGCGAGTCTGCCAGCCGACGCGGCGTTCATCCACAACTCCATCGTCGTCGACGATCGCGGCCGTCGCACGACTGTGATCGGCGGGACACCGCAGAACCCGGAGTCGCTGGTCGGACCGACCCCGAGTCCGCCCACGCCCTACCTTCCCGACGCGAGCTCGTACTGGTACTGGAACAACGACGGGATCGTCGACGGCGGCAAGCTGCGGCTGTTCGAGGCGAAGGTCTTGCTCACCGACGCCACGCCGCCCTGGAACTTCGCGTGGTCCGGCGAGATGGACATCGCGTCGTTCTCGCTGCCCAGCCTGCGCCTGGAGAGCCTGACGAGCACGTACAGCGAAGACGGCATCAACTGGGGCGACCAGCTCCTGCGGATCGGCGGCTGGGTCTACATCTACGGCAACCTGAACGGGTTGCGGGTCGCGCGTGCCCGCGCCGGCCACCTGGTGGACCGTGACTGGCAGTTCTACACCGGATCGGGGTGGTCCGACGATCCCGCCGAGTCGACCGTGATCCTCGACGGCATCGGAACCTGCGGCGTGACCCCGGTACTCGGCCAGTTTGTCGTGACGCAAACGCCAGGGCTGATCGACCCGACGATCTACGTCTCCTTCGGGCCGACGCCGGTCGGGCCGTTCACCGCGCCTGCGGCGATCTATGTGCCGCCCGAGGCCGCCAACGGCCTGTACACCTACAACGTCGCCGCGCACCCGGAGGCCAGCCGCTCGCCCGACCGGCTGGTGATCTCCTACAACGTCAACAGCCTCGTGCTCCAGGACCTGTACGACAACATCAACAACAATCGTCCGCGTTTCCTCGAGCTCGAGTTCCAAGCATGATTACTGCGCCGCGCTGCGCCTGCGCTCAGTCGGTCGGCTGCCAGAGGTGGAACGTCGCGCCCTGGTCGTCGGTGCATTCGGCGAGCAGCCCGTACGGCCTGCGCGCGGGTTCGCCCGCGCGGCCGCCGGCGGCGGCGACCCGCTCCACCGCGGCGGCGATGTCGTCGACGCGATAGGACAACCGCACCTCCGGCTCCGCGCGCTCCGACGAGAGCATGCCGAGCGGCGGCATGATTTCGTCGGTGCGCCACGCACCAGGGTGACCGGCAGCGAACGGCACCCGCAGCACGGCCTCGTAGAACGCCTTGGCACGGTCGGCGTCCGGCGTCATCATCGTCACGTGCGCGACGTCGCCCTGGCGCAGCCGGGTGGCCCGCCCCGGCGGCCGCAGCAGCATCCAGCGGTGCCCGAACGGGTCGACGATCACCGAGCCGCGCCCGTAGGGCTGGTCGACTGGCTCCCGCTCCACCGAGGCGCCGCCGCGCCGGGCCCGCTGCGTGGTCTCGTCGACGTCGTCCACCTCCAGATGCAGAGTGTGACTGAACGTCGCTGGCGAATCCGGTGCGCGCACAGGGACATCGGGCCACAGGGGGGAAGCTTCGGCGAGCATCAGCACCGCGTCGCCGATTCCGACCTCGGCGTGGCCGATCGTGCCGTCGGAGTTGACATAGGGTTCCCCGCGGCGCTGCGCGCCGAACACCTCGCCGTACCAGTCCATGGCGCGCCGGGCGTCGGACACGACGATGTAAGGGGTGAGCGTAGGCGGCCAGGCGGGCTCGCGCTCGGCGCGGGCCGTGACGGTCTGCTGCGACATGGTTCCTCCTGGGCGTGCGAAGACCTCCCGGGTCAGCCGCGTCCGCGGCTTGAGCAGCCCCAGCGCCGGGCCGGCCGCACCCTCGGGTACGTCATACCCCTATCGTCGCGTGAGCGCCCGCCGCTGGTCACCGTCGCAGCACTGTGGTCGCAGCACTGTGACCGAGAACGGCGAGTCCGATCGCCACGGCCGCAAGTCCCATGTCGCGAAGCGGTGCTCAAGCGTCAGGCCGGCCGCTGCCGTGTGCCGGTCGAAATCGGGCAGGTCGTAACCGCGCCCGGCCGCGAAGCCGATGATCGCGACGCCATCGGGCCGCAGGTGGGCCGCCACCCGCCGCAGCACCTGCTCCTCGGTATCCTCGGCGACGAAAAGCATGACGTTGCCCGCCATGACGACGCCGTCGAACAGGCCCGGCCGGTCGTTCCCGGACGGGCTCGGTTCGCCGTTCCCGGAAGGGCTCGGGTCGCCTTCCCCGGACAGGTCCAGTTCGGCGAGGTCGGCAACGATCCAGCGCGGGCCAGGATGGTCGGCACGCGCGGCCGCGATGAGCCGTGCGTCGGCGTCCACGCCGGTGACCTCGTGCCCGCGCGCGGCAAGCTCAGCCCCGACACGGCCCTGGCCGCACCCGGCATCCAGCACTCTGGACGCCCGGGGGAGCATCGCGTCCGCCAACCGCGCCTCGCCGGCGAGATCGGTGCCCTCCATGGCGAGCCGGCGAAAGCGCTCAATGTAGTGCTGCGAGTGCTCCGCGGCATTCTCGGTGATCCACCGGGTCTGTCTTGTCACGCTGCCACGATAGCCGCGACGCCAGACCGATAGCCGCGCCACCGAGGCCGACAGCCGACCCGGGGTCCGGCCTGGCCGGCTAGGCCGGCGGCGCGGCACTTCAGTCCACCGCTACCTCGGCCTCGATTTCCACGCACTGGCCGAGGGGGAGTTCGGCGACGCCGATCGCCGAACGCGCGTGGGCGCCGGCCTCGGGACCCCATAGGTTCAAGATCAGGTCGGAGAACCCGTTGATTACCGCGGGCGTCCTGGTGAAACCCGCAGCCGCGTTGACCATGCCGAAGACGCGCAGCCAGCCCGTCACCCTGTCCAGGTCCCCGAGTGCGCGCTGCAGGCTGGACAGCATCGCCAGGCCTGTCAGCCGCGCCGCCTCGTAGGCGTCGGTCTCGGAGACCTCCGCCCCGACCTTGCCGATCAGTTCCCTCGGCAGCGACCCGTCGGGCAGCAGGGGCCCGTGTCCGGACACGAACGCCCGCCCGGGCAGGTGCGCCGGCCACAGCCGGACCCACGGAAACGGCAACACCAGTCCCGGAGTCGCCTGCATGGGCTCGGGCAGCACAAGCCCGTGTTCGGAGAGGCGCTGTTCGATTAGCATGCGCCTATCCTGGCAGGCACCCATCCCAGCCGCTCCGCGACTACGCCGCCACGATTGCCGACGTCGCGCTGGACGGCAGCTTCCCGGCCACCGGGCACGAGGAGCGGGTGGTGCCGTGACGGGAAGGGATGGACAACCCTGCGCGACCACGCCGGATTGGCGTACTGCCTCACCCGGCGCGATCCAGCCCGGTGAGCAGGACCAGCCTGCTAGGCGGTCTCGGCTGAGCCCATGTCCCCGCGATGCTCCCAGCCGGCTGCCTTTCGCCGTGCGCCGCGGCCGCGGGGAGGCGGCTGCGCGGTGGTGGCCGCGGCGGTGGCGACGTCGACCGGGTACAGCCTCCTGGCCCCGAACAAGAACACCGCGCAAGCGGCGAGCGGAGCCAGCATGACGACGAAAGTCCACTTCAGCCCGGCCGTGCCGCCGCCGAACACGTAGTCGGAAACGACGCCGAACAAGATGGGGGCCAGTGCCTGAGCACCGGTGCGCAACAGAGTGCGGAGTCCCTCCGCGCGCCCCCATAGCCACGCCGGCATGATGTCGAGCCTGGCCGCGTCGATCGGCGGGTTCTGCGCGGTCAGCGAGGCGGCGGCGAAGATCACGTACGGCAGCGCGGTGAACGCGCTGTGCGTGATCAGGGCCGGGATGAACAGCACGACCGTTGCCGACGCGGCGATCGCGGGGACCGTCACGCGCGCGGTCAGGTGGCCGCGGCGCAGCAGCGCGTCGCTGATAGGCCCGCTGGCCAGGACCCCGCCGACCGCGCCGACGCCGATCACGAGCAGCAGCAGGTTCGCGAGGACCTGGTCGACGCGGTACTGGCCGCCGACGAATTCGGAGCCGAAGGTCTGCACGCCAGCCAGGAAGTAGTAGCCGCAAGCACCCGAGATGACCAGGGCGACGTTGGTACGGACCATCAGGATGTACCGGACGGCGCCCATGAACGTCATGGGCCTGCTCGCCCGGTCGACGAGGGCCGGGTCCGGCCTGATGCCCCTCTCGGCGGCCAGTTGCTGCGGCTCAACCGGCTCCGGCGGGGCGGCGTTCCGTGACGGCGCTGTCCTGCCCGCGTGAGCCCGTCGTGTCGCCGGATCGGGCAGCAGTGCGCCATGGCCGCCGCGGACCGGCTCCGGCAGCCGGATGACCACCCACGCCAAGACGAACGCGGGCAGCGCGAGTATCACGAAGGCGGCTCGCCAGGACAGCGCGGCGATGTCTCCGGTGAACGCGAAGCCGGCGCCAGCGCCGAGCAGTTCCCCGGCCAGGATGTACCCGTAGATCCGGCCGCGCTCTGACGCCGCGAACCAGTCGCCGGTCAGCGAGGCGGTCACCGGGCCGGCCGCGGCGGTGATCGCCCCCAGGGCGAGCCGGGCCATCAGCAGTTCGCCGAAGGAGGATGCCGTGGCGCTCCACAGCATCGCCACGCCCCAGGTCAGGAGGGCGAATGCGAGGAGCCAGGTGCGCCGGACCCGGTCCGCCAGCATCCCGAACGGCATCGAGAACGCCGCTCCCACTATCGCGGTGGCCGACACCAGCACCCCGATGTCGGTGTTGTCGATGCCCAGCGCCCGGCGCAACTCGATCGCGGAGGCGCCGACCGTAGCCGTGTCCGCGCTGGCCAGCGCCAGCACGCACGCCATCACCAGCACTACACGGGTTCGCTCCGGTCCGCCCACGGCCACGACCACGTTCCGGCGGGCCGCCGCTCCGCCCCGGCGCACCGTCCGGGCACTCGCGTCGAACAGTGCCCGCAAGCCCCGCCGCGAGCCCGGTCCCGCCTCCGGCCGGCCGGCGCCCTCCGACTGGCCCGCGCCGAGGGCACGCGGCTCGCCGGACGCCTCAGGCCGGGTCATCGTTCATCGCCATATGTGTGTGCCGACCTGCGGAAGTGGTTGCCTGACGTAGGAAGCTTAACAGCCGCGGGCACGCGGACCCGCTCCCGAAGCGAGCCGCCGCCACGTTATTCGGTGCGCCGGAAAGGGCCGTCAGCGCGAGCGCCCGCCTGCGTGTCCGCGCCCGCCCCGGCCGCGGCGGCGGCGAGAGCAGCGTCACCCGAACGGGCGGCGTGGCGGGCGGCGATGCCGCCGCGTTCGGCGCACCATCGCGTCCACTCCGGGAGCAGCATGATCGCGGACTCGGTGTACCCCCGGTTCAAGCCGTGGCGGAGCAAGTGCGCCGCCTGCTCGACGCGGTGCGGCGAGCAGGCGTAGAACGCGGTCTCGTCGATGTCCTTGTGCGGGCCCCACTGGTCGGTGATGGCGTCCACCACGTCCGCCATGCCCGGGGAGACTGCCCCGGCGCCGTGCCGGCCCGCGAACCAGGCGAGGAATTCGTCCCGCGCCTTGTCCATGTCGATCGTGAAGGCGCCCTCCGGCAGGCGAGCCAGTGATTGCGACAGCTCACGGGCGCGCCGCCGTTCCCGGTAGCACTCCGTGACCAGCTCCCGGGGTTCGCCGCTCCGGATCGTCTCCGCGAACGCGTTGGTGTCCAGGCTCTGCATAAGCAGCCGCGCGGTCATCTGCGGTGCGCACGCCGCCAGTTCCGCGCCGTCGGCGGCGAGGCCCACGGCCTCCCGCCACTCGCTCAGCGCCTCTTCCGCCGACCCGAACGTGCCCGACCCCACCACGCGGTCGATCCAGCACGCGTCCACGTCCCACGCATACCAGTGATCGCCAGCGTCCTCGTGATTGCCAGTGTCCCCGTGATCGCCAGTGTCCCCGCGGTCGCCAGTGTCCCCGCGATCGCCGCCGCCGTCGAGACCGGCATAGCCGAACGGCGCCACCAGCAGGAACCTGCTCCCGTACGCGTCCCGGGCGATCAGCGGGGAGCCGGCCGCACGGGGGCCGAAGTCGGGGGAGGGGACGGGAGGGTGCGGGGATCGTTCGGTGAGAAGGCTCTTGATCTGCTCGATCTCGGTGAGCGCGGTCTCGTGCGGGAAACTGATGTCGGGGAACAGCTCCCGCGCGAGCCGGCGGGAGTCGCTCGGCGCGTCGGCGGGCACGCGCGGTGCGGTCAGGGCGATCCCGCACAGCATGGGCCACAGGCGCCGCCAGTCGTCGTCGCCCCGGGTAACAGAGGCGCGCAGCGCCGCCGCGGTCTGCCTGGTGAGCGCGACGAGCCACTGAGACTGGTTGTGGCCAGCGGGATATCGCTCGAAGCAGTCGAAGAGCTCGCCGCCCACGATCTCGCAGGTGAGGTCTTCCACGCCGACAGGCGCTGACGGCCATTCCCGCGCGCAGGCCCGGGCGAGGACGCGCTGGTGGGACTCGGTCCACCACGGCGCGGGCGCGGCGCCGCCGGCCATGCGGTAGGCGAGGTCGCCCAGCTGCCCTGCGCCGAGTTGTCCGGTGCCCAGCTGTCTGCCGCGAAGCTGCCCTGCGCCCAGCTGTCTGCCGCGCAACTGCCCGGCGCGGCGCTGCGGGTTGCCACTGAGACCCTGCTGGTTCCGCTTCTTTCCAGGCACCCGGCCAGCGTAGCGAAGACCTGCTTACATGGCGGCTAATCGAGCGCGGCGCGCGGGCGGGGCTGGTGAAGTGCCGGGAAAAATCAGCCGGTTCGAACGTTAGTACTTAGCGGGGCCATCGCCCCACTAGGTACGAACGCTTACGCCCGGACGAACCTGGCCGTGACCGTGCCCTTCGCGACGCCCGCCAGCATGCCGAACTGGTTCCAGGTCATGCCGAGCGCGCGGTGGTCGACAGTGGCCTCGGCGGTCAGCGTCACGGAGTCGTCGCCATCGTCCGCCTTGGCGGTGAAGGTGAGCGGCTGCGTCTTGCCCGCGGCCTCGATGGTGCCGGTTCCCTCGATGGTGTCGCCCGTCTGCTTCGCCGACGAGAGCCTGAGGACCACGCTGGGGTGCTGCTCGGTATCGAAGAAGTCCTTCGAGCGCAGGTGCTCGTCGCGCTTCTTGTTCTTCGTGTCGAGCTTGCTGGCGTCCAGGATCAGCTCACCGCTGATCGTGCCGTCTTCGGCCACGGTGCCGCTGCCCGACACCCCGCCGAAGGTTCCGCGCACGGTCGCCAGGCCCCAGAACGTCTTGCTCGCGAAGGTGGCGGTCGAGGCGGCCGGGTCGACTACCCACGCGCCTGTGGTGTTTTCGCTCATATCCGGAGCGTAACCTTCACAAGCGGCGTCGTGGGACACGACACGGTTAATATTCGGCCATGCGCGGCGTTTCCCTGCCCGGCGCGAGAGCGCTGCTTGGCGAGTACATGGATCGCCTTGCTCGCGGATCGCCGTCTGGCCGCCGACGCGCGATGATAGGACCATGAGGTCGCTGGCCGAACTGACGGAGCGGCGAGCGCATGAATGCCGGCTGACACCGGACCGCGCGCTGGAGTCGCTGGACGAAGCCGACGAATTCCTTAACGAACGCGGCATACTCACCCGCACCGCCGACTGCGCCCTGCCCAGCCTGTACGGCGCTTGTCACGAGGAGCCGCCTTACCCTGGCGGCCACGGCTTCGCGACCTGGCCCGCGACGAAATGGCCGTGGTTCGGCGAACTGGGGGAGCGCGGTCACCTGATCGTGGCCGTGCACCGCGGCAAGAACCTGATGCTGTCAGACGCCGCGGCGCGTCTGCTCGACCCGGTCTGCCGCGCCGAGATCGAGCGGACGCGCGCGCAGGACGCGGGCTGGCGGCGACTGCTCGACCACCTCGCCGTGGCCGGCCCGTCCCTGTTCGATGACCTGCTCACCGAACTCCGGCTGAAGCGCCAGGAGCTCAAGGCGCTGCGCTCGCCGCTGGAAAGGTGCGGCGCGATTGTCTCGCGTTCCGTCGTCCTCGCCGCGGGCGAGGGGCATGTCCACTGCAGCGAACTGGCGCGCTGGGACCAGGTCTACCCAGGCGGCACGGGCCGCGAAGACGATCCCGCCCGTGCGCTCGGCGAACTGATCGTCGCCGCGGCCGGGGCCGCGGTCGTCGCGCCGGAGCAGGAGGCCCGCCGCTGGTTCTCCTGGCAGTGGTATTGGACGGACGCCCTGGTCGACGGCCTCGTCCGGGACGGCCGCCTCCGCCGCGTCGAGGGTCATCTCGCCATGGCGTAACGCACGCGGCCAGCGGCAGCTGCCATCGCCGGGGCCCCGAACGACCGCATCGTTCGCTGATGAATCCCTCTCGTCGTCGTCTCCGTAACTAATGGTGACAGCGAAACGAGACAGGGAGACAGAATGATGCGCAAGTCGCTGGGTTCACTGGTGAAGATCGGCGTTCCTGTGTCAGCGGCGCTGCTGGCGGCCGCCTGCAGCAGCGGCACCACTAGCAGCGGCGCCCAATCAGGGGCCACCGCCACGGGGAGCCCCGCCGCCACGAGCGCGGGAGCGAAGACAGACATCACGGTCCATTCGGGATCTGCGGGAACCTATCTGACCGACGGGTCGGGGCGCTCGGTGTACCTGTTCGAGAAGGACGGCAAGAACTCGTCCGCGTGCTCGGCGGCGTGTCTCGGGGTGTGGCCGGCGGTGACAGCGTCCGGCGGGGTGACCGCCTCAGGCGCTGCGGTCGCCGCCGACCTCGGCACGATCACCCGGTCTGACGGCACGAAACAGGTGACCTACGACGGTCACCCGCTGTACTACTACTCGGGCGACACCGCGCCTGGGCAGGTCAACGGGCAGGGAATCGACGGTTTCGGGGCCAAGTGGTGGCTGGTCACGTCGTCGGGCGCCGCCATCACGAGCGCGGCGTCCGGGTCGCCGTCCTCGTCGTCCTCGTCATCCGGCGGCTACGGGGGTTACTGACGATGACCGTGCGGACAAGCGCCGGGGCTAGCCGGCCGTCACATGTCGCGGGGGCGCGGCCGGCAAGCCTGTCGCTGCGAGCCCTCAGGTTCCTGATGACCGGCCCCGCCAGGGCGAAGTCGCCGTGGGCGCGCTGGACGGTGAGCGCGCTGGCGGTCGCCGGCGCTGGCCTGCTCGTCTGGTCCGCCGTGCTGCATCTGCGGTTGTGGAGCGAGGGATACAGCAGCATCCCGACGATCGGCCCGCTGTTCCTCATCCAGAGCGTGTGGGGCCTCGTGCTCGCGGTGGCGGTGGTGGCATTCCGGCGCCTCGCGCTGCTGGCGGCAGGTGCGGTCACGCTGGCGGCCACGGCCGCCGGCCTGCTGGTCAGCGCCCACGCGGGCCTGTTCGGCTACCGGGAGAGCCTGACGGTCCCGTATGCCATGCTGTCTCTCGACATCGAGTTCACGGGGGCCGCCGTCCTCCTCGTCGCGGCGCTGCTCCTCGCCTGGACAGCGTGGCCCGCCAGTGGCAGCGGTCCCGATGAGATCCGTTGACGGCGCTGGTCCGAACACGACGCTGGTCCGAACAGATGGGTATGCGGAGATGGGGATTCCCGCCGACCGGTTGCCGGATGAGACGCTGCTCGCCGGGCTTGGCGCGGGCGACGCCGAAATGGCGGTCGCCTTCGTGCGCCGGTTTCAGCGACTGGTGTACGGCGTCGCCGTGACCGTCGTGCGGGATCCGGGCGTCGCCGAGGACATCGCCCAGCGGGCGTTCGAGCAGGCGTGGCGGCACGCGCAGGTGTTCGACTCGCGGCGCGGTTCCGTCCGGGCGTGGCTGACGACGATCACGCATAACCTGGCTATTGATGTGCTCCGGGTGCGAACGTCGGAACCGGTGGACCCGGCGGAGTTGCCGGCGCTGCTTACCGCCGTCACCGACACGCCGGAAGGGTTCGCGGTAGCCCGCGACAGAGCCTCGGCCCTGCGCGGTGAGCTGGCGAGGCTGCCGGCCGCCCAGGGCAGAGCCGTGGCGATGGCGGGAATCTACGGCATGACGGCGCGGCAGGTAGCGGACGCCGAAGGAGTTCCGCTGGGCACGGCGAAGACCAGGATCAGGATCGGCATGGAGAAGCTGCGGACCGTCTACCACGCGAATGACGCGAGCCCGAAGGATATGGGCGATGACTAAGCGCATCGGATGCGGCGAATTCGGGGACGTGGCCGCCGAACTCGCGCTCGGTGTCCTGACGGGCCGCGAGCGCGCGGACGCCCTCGCGCACCTGGAAGGCTGCGACGCGTGCCTGGAGACAGTGCATCAGCTCACGACGACGGGCGAAGGACTGCTCGGGCTGCTGCCCGAGGCCGAGCCGCCGGCCGGATTCGAGAGCCGGGTGCTCGCCAGGATCGGTCTTCTCGGCCCGCAGCCGGCACCGGCTGCCGGACGCGAAGTCGCGGCTCGTCGTCCCCGTCGTGCCCGGCAGTCCCGGCAGTCCCGGCGGGGTTCGCCGGTTCGGCCGTCCTGGCGGGTCTCGTCGGCTCGGCAATCCCAGCAATCCCAGCAATCCCGGCAGTCCCGCCAGTCGTCGCCAGTTCGGCGGGTGCTCGTCGCCGCTGCCGTTGTCGTCGCCGTGGTCGCGGCGGCGCTCGGCGGATGGGGCCTGCGCGGCGCCGCTTCGCACCCCGCTCAGGCCGTGGCGTCGTCGCCGCTGCGGTCCGCGGAACTGACGTCCGCCAGCCGTCAGCCGGTCGGCGAGGTCTTCTACTACACAGCCGGGCAGCGGTGGATGTACATGACCGTGGACCTTCCGTCCGGCGACGGCACCGTCATCTGCGAGCTTAAGGGGCCGGGCGGGCACTACACCCGCGTAGGGTCGTTCCGGCTGGCCGCCGGCTACGGCTCCTGGGGCGGCCCGGCCGGCTACGGGCCGGTCACCGGCGCGCGCCTGGTCGGCGCCGACGGCAGGGTGCTCGCCACAGCCAGTCTCTCCTGATACCGGTAGCGGCCCGGTATTCAACCATCGTGACGAAACGGCGCGTCAATGAATGAATTGATCGAGCGGCTGGCGGTCGAACGGCCGGTCATTATGGGCGGCGCGAATCCCGCCGGACATTAGGCAGTGGTCTCGGGCTCGAGCGACTCGGCTTCGACGGGGACCGTGGCGGGTGCCCCGGTGAAGACGAACGTGCGGTAGGCCCAGAAGCGGAACACGGTCGCGACGCCGATGCCAAAGGCGGTCGCGGCATTGTAGGCCAGGACGCCCTTCCATCCGATGCCGTAGGTCACGGCGGCCAGCAGGCCCTCCTGAATGACCCAGCCGATGACGGCCCAGAGGAAGAACTGCCAGGTCTCCCGGAAGAACTCCTTGCCGTGGCTCCGCTTGTCGGCGTACGTCCAGTAGCGGTTGCCGAAGAACGTCAGGATGATGCCGGCGATGATGCCCCACGTTTCGGCGGTCAGCGCTCCCATCCCCATCTTGAGGTGCAGCGTGTCCTCGATCAGGAACTGGAGGAGGGCGCCAAACCCGCCGACCACGCAGAACTTGAGACCCTCGGCCCCGATGGCAGCGAATCGGCTGTACAGATCTCGAATGAGACTCAAGTGCGGTGTCCTCTCGCGCTGCCAGCAGCCGGACCGCGGCCGCCGCGGGCGGCCCGGATAGTGGCCAGATTATCTTGTCTATTCCGTCTGCCAGCGGCGAACCCGGAAAACCATTCGGAAACCGATATAATTCGAAATATATATCCGTCGAGTTCTACCGGGGAGGGCTTTCGGATTCGCGGGCGCGCAGCCCCCGCCGCGGGCGCGCAGCCCCCGCCGGGGCCGCGAGCCCAAGCACTGGACCGGCGCCGACGTCGATCGCGGACCCGCAAGCGCTAGGCTGCCTTTGATGATGGGTACCTGCTCTCCTGAAGCGGGCGCCGCCAGTAGCGTTCCGGCATGAACGAGCGTAGGTTCCGCCCGGAACTGCGCGTGCTCGCGGCCCTCGCGGTCGCGGTCGTGCTCGCGGTCTGGTTCGCGCGATCCCGGTCGCCTTCCGTCCCGCCCGCGGGGTCCGGTCCCGGCATCGAGGTGAATTTCGCCGCGGCTCGCCACGAGGCCGGGGCGAACGCCGTCATCGGCGTGGACGGGACGACGCCTCCGTCCCTGCCGGGCGCGGCGGTGCGAGAGGCGTTCGGGGAACTGGACCTCGGGATAACCGCCCTGGAGATTCCCGACAGTGCCAGCGCGGCGGACGCGGCGCAAGCCGTCCGGCGTGCCGCCGGGCAATCGCGTCTCCAGCCGCGTCTGGTAGTGATAACAGCAAGAGGCGGGGAGAGCGCGGCCACCTACGCCCAGCGGTTCACCGTCCTGGACGCCGCCGTCACGAGCGCCGTCCCCGGCATCGGCGTCGGCGGGTTCATAGGCGGGTACGACGGATCGTTCCTGCGGACGTTCCTGGAAGACGGGGGAGCGCGCGCCGACTTCATCGACTTCAGCTTCTACGGGGAGGGTGGCGGGCAACCGGAGAGCGAGCAGCGACTGCTCGGCGAACTGGCGACGGTGAGCGGCGAGATCCGCGACGCCAGGTCCCTGATCGCGGCGAGCGTCCCGGCGCGGGCCGGTGACATCGGAATCTACGTCGGCCCGTGGAATATCACGAGCGGCCCCGCCTTCGTGCGGTTCACCTCGTTCGCCGCCATGTGGGACGCGGACGTGCTCGGCCGGATCCTGGCCGGCGGCGCCGGCAGCCTCGCCGACGGGGCCGGACTGCTGTACGACGGCGACGGGACCGCCCCGCGCGCATACCAGGCCGGCAGTCCCGCGCCGCTATACGCGGCGATCGGCATGTTCACCGGATCGGGACTGTTCCCGCGCTTCGGCACGGTTATCCCGGGAACCACGGGTATCCCGGGAACCACGGGCATCCCGGGCGTGACGTCCGTGCTGCCTGGCGTGGACGTGTTCGCGTCCGCGTCGCCGGAGGAGGTCGTCGTGGTCAACATGTCCAGTTCCGCCCGCAGCACGGTGCTGCACGTCAGCGGCGACGCTCCGCTGCGCGCCGCGCAGTGGCGCCTCGGCGTGGCCAACGGCGCGGTATCAGGCCCGGTCAGCGCGGGCACGGCGACGAGCCGGAACGGGAGCTTCGCCCTGTCGCTGCCGTCGGGGTCCGTGACCACCGTGGCGGTGACCGCGACGGGCGCCGCCGGCGGGAGCGGCGGGAACACGGTCACCGTGGCCAGCGCCAGCACCGGCCAGTGCCTCGAGAGCGACGCGCCGGGCGCTGTCGCGACGGCCCCGTGCGATGGCGGCCCCCGGCAGGAATGGCGGCTGTCCGGGACCGCCCTGGTCAACGAGGACACGGGACAGTGCATGTCCGGGGATTCCTCCGGCCGGGTCAGCGCGTCGGCATGCGACGGGAGCACCGCGCAGGACTGGTACGACCTGGGCAGCCGCCTGGTCAGCGCCCAGACCGGCCGCTGCCTCGACGGCAACGGCACGGCCGAGGTGTACGCGGTGACCTGTAACGACGCGAGCCAGCAGAACTGGACGTTCACACCGTAGCGGTTCCCCCCTGGGCGGGTGAGCGAAACGGTGGGAACATGCGGAAATGAGGCCCCCCCGTAGCCGCCGCGGCCGCCTGCTCGCGCTCGCCGCCACGCTGGCCGCCGTCACAGCCCTTTTTATCCCGAACGACAGTGGCGCGTCCGTCGTCCCCCCGCACCCTCCCGCCGTGGCCGGCGCTGTCGCCGCGACATCCGTGTCCGCCCTGACATCCGCGTCCGCCCTCACATCCGCGTCTGCCCTGACATCCGCGTCCGCCGGGTCCGCGGCCGTGCTGCCCGCCGCCCCGATCGGCCATGCGGGCCGGTGGATCACCGACGCGACGGGCAAGGTGGTACTGGTCTCCGGGGTGAACATGATCAACAAGATCACCCCGTACACACCGGCCGCCGACGGTTTCGGCAGCGCCGACGCACAGTTCCTCGCGGACAACGGCCTCGACGCGGTCCGCGTCGGCGTGCTGTGGGAGGCGCTCGAGCCGTCGCCGGGCGTATTCAACGACAGCTACCTGGCCAGCATCAAGTCCACGGTGGACATGCTCGGCTCCTACGGGATCGTGTCGCTGCTCGACTTCCACCAGGACATGTACAACGAGGAGTTCCAGGGAGAAGGCGCGCCCGCCTGGGCGGTCGATGACGGCGGCCTGCCGGCGGTGCCGCAACTCGGATTCCCGGTCAACTACTTCCTTCAGCCCGCGCTCCAGGACGCCTACGACAACTTCTGGGCCAACGCCACCGTCGACGGCGAGGGACTCCAGGACTGGTACGCCGGCGCGGTGGCGCACGTCGCGGACTACTTCGACGCCGACCCGAACGTCCTCGGCTACGACCTGTTCAACGAGCCGTCCCCCGGCTCGGCGATCCTGTCGTGCTTCACCCCCGCCGTCGGCTGCCCGTCGCTGGACGCGGAGCTCACCTCGTTCTACACGCGGGTCGACCACGCGGTGCGGCAGGTGAACACGAGCGCGCTGCTGTTCGGCGAGCCGTGGCTGAGCTTCGACACCGGGATCCCGTCGTCGCTCGGCTCGACCGGGGACCCGGAGCAGGGGTTCTCCTTCCATGACTACTGCCCGTTCGACTCGGTCTCCGCCGAGCTCGATTTCGCCTGCCCGCCGTTCAACGACGGCGTCTTCTCCAACGCCGACGCGGTCAGCGCGAACACGGGTGACGCGCTGCTGCTGACGGAGTTCGGCGCGACGAACGACGCGTCGATCCTGAGTGACGTGGTCGCCGGGGCCGCGCAGGCCAAGGTCGGGTGGATGATGTGGTCGTTCTGCGACTGCGCGGACCCGACTACCTCCTCGAGTTCCGAGGGCCTGGTGAACGACGCGGCGGATCCGCCGGCAGGCAGCAACGTCAACACGGCGATGCTGGACGCGCTGGCGGTCCCGCACCCCGAACTCGTCGCGGGCACGCCGCAGTCCTACGGCTACGACACGTCGACGAGCGTGTTCACGCTGACCTACGCCACGCTGCGCGCCGACGGGACCGGCGCGTTCGCCGCGGGTTCGCAGACTTCCGTCGCCGTTCCGGCCACCGCGTATCCGGACGGATACGCGGTGAGCGTCAGCGGCGGCACGGTGGTGTCGGAGGGCGGCATCCTCGACGTCGCGAGCTGCCCGGGCGCCGCCACGGTATCCGTCACCGTCCAGCCAGGATCGGGCACGACAGGCGGCTGCTAACCCGCTACGGCAGGGTCGCCAGGTGGGGCGCCACCGTGCCGGCGAAGTTGTAGCCGCCGGACGCGTCCCAGTTGATGTCCCAGGTCATCACGCCGCGGATGCCCGGCCAGGTGGCCGGCGGGACGAAGCTGCCGCAGTTCTGGCCGGCGGCCAGGCAGTCGAGCGCGTCGTTGACGACCGACGGGCTGACGTAACCGCTGCCGGCCGCCGATGACGAGGCGGGCAGTCCGAGGCCGACCTGGGAGGGGGACAGGCCGCCTTCGAGTTCGGTGCAGGCGAGGGCGGTCATGAAGTTCTCGGTGCCCTCGGCGTAGACGTTGCCGTCACAGCCGTTCATCGTGCCCGAGTTGTAGTACTGGGTGTTGATCATCGTGAGGATGGGCTGGATGTCCAGCGCGAGCTGGAAGTAGTCGTCCCCGGTCGTCTGGGTGTCGACTGTCTGCGGGGCGAGGGTGATGATGAGGCTGGAGCCGACGTCGCTTTCGAGTTGCTCCAGTGCCGAGGCCATGTACGTGGGGTCGACGCCGTTTTCCAGGTCGATGTCGACGCCGTTGAACCCGTACTCCTGGATGATCGAGTACACGCTGCTGGCGAAGGCGGCGGCGCTGGCCGCGTCGTCCACGGAGATCGTCCCGTTCGCGCCGCCGACCGACAAGATGACTTTCTGGCCGCGGGCCTTGAGCGTCTGGATGTCGCCGATGAACTGCTGCTGGGTGTATCCGCCGAGGACGGACGCGAGCGTCGGGTCCAGGCTGAAGGCCACCTGGCCCGGCGTGGTCGTCGCCGCGCCGAACGCCACCGCCACCAGGTTGTAGCTGGACGGCACGTCGGCGAGAGTGAGCGGCTCGGCGCCGTTGGTGAAGTCCTGCCAGTACCCCATCAGGAGGTGGGCGGGCAGCCCGCCCCCGCCGCCGCCTCCGCCCCCAGAGGACGACGTGGTCGCGCTCACCGCCGAAGAGGCCGGCGACGAGCCCGCCGAGTTGTAGGCGACGACGGTGAAGGAGTACGTCGTCGAGGCGGCAAGCCCGGTGACGGTGTCGGTGGTCCCGGTGACGGACGCGACCTCGGTGCCGTTCTTGTCGACGTAGTACCCGCTGACCGTGCCGGACGGCGCCGTCCACGACAGCGACACCGACGAGGATGTGGTCCCGGTGGCGGTCAGCCCGGTCGGCGCGGCCGGTGCGGTGCCGCCGCCTCCGCCGCCGCTCCCGGCCGCCCCGGTGAGTTCCAGGTCGTCGGCGTAGAAGGTGGGCTGCGCGTACCAGCCGTTGACGTAGATCGTCACGCTGGTCGTGGACGAGCCGGTCGTGAAGTTCGTCGACAGCTGCGTCCACGTGGTCGCCGACGGAGTCCAGTCGTCGGTGTCCGAGGTGCCTGTGCCGCTGTCGCCGAGGTACACGTAGTCGCCCTCTACCCAGCCGGACAGCGAGTAGGAGGAGGACGGCTGGACGCTGACAACCTGGCTGCACCGCGCGTAATCGCTGTCGGTAGGCGCGCCGGCCAGCGCGTAGGACGCGCCGTCGTACGTCGGCGAGGTCACGACCGTGTCGCCCGGCGAGCACGTCCAGCCGGAGGTGCTGCCCGAGGCGAAGCCGCCGTTGGCGAGGAGATTCGTCTGTGCCGATGCGGCAGGGGCCACCGCGCCGACGGTGGCGACGGCGAGCAGGCACGCCCCGACGGCCGCGACCAGGGACAGCCAGCGCGGACGCCGGACCAGAAGGCGCCGGGTCAGAAGGCGCCCGAACAAAAGGCGCCCGAACAAAAGACGCTGGAACAGAAGACGACGGGATCGTGATCGCATGACGGCCTCCATGGGGGCGGGGAGACGCACGGCGTCGGCGCAACTAATAAGTAAGTTTCTTATTAGTTGCGCCGAGCGTAACCGTGCCCTGTCGATGCGTCAATAACCCAACTGCCCGGACATTTCCGCGCCAGGAGCGGCATCGGGCCTGCTAGGCGCCGCGTCCGGTGGCCTTGTGCACCTCCATGCGCACGACCACGCGAATCGCGCCCGGCTTGTCCTCGCCGGGGTCCTTGCCGTCGTACTTCCAGGACAGCCGGGTGTCGACGGCGCGGCCGGCGTCCGCCGTCATCGACACCCGGCCGCGCAGTTCGACGTAGTTCTCCGGGTCGGCGGAGTCGATGACGGTCACGCTGACGCGCGGGTCGCGGAGCATGTTGCGGTGCTTCCGGCGGCCCTCCACGGTCGAGAACAGCACGTCGTCGCCGTCGCGGCCGACCCACATCACCGAGGTCTGCGGGCTGCCGTCGGCGTTGACGGTAGCCAGGACCGCGTAGTTCTTCCCGTCGATCAGCGCACGCGCCGATTCACTGAGCCGGATTCCCATGACGGCACCGTAGCAGTCCCCTGATCACCCTCCGACCGCCATCGCGAAGACGTGCAGGGCCGGGTTGTAGCCCGCGACGCTGCCGAGGTCCGGCAAGGTCACCGCCTCCACGGTCTTCCCGGATTCCAGGGGCACGTTCTGCTCGAACAGGTAGATCGCGTGCCCGGACGAACCCGACGGGTAGTTGGCGTAGTTCACCGTCGCGACCGTGGTGTTCGACGGGTTCCCGTCCTGCCCGGACCCGTACCAGAAGTTCCCGAAGTCCAGGGTGAACGTCTGCGTCGTCCCGTCGGTGTAGTAGATCGTGCCGGTGCCCGATTCGGTGGAGTTGTTCGCCGCGGCGAGGACGCCGAGTTCGGAGCCCGAACCCGAGACGGAGATCGTCTGCCCCTCCGCCATCGTGTTGTCCGGTTGCCCGGAAGCGGCGGACGGCCAGGTGAACGAAACGCCGCCCGCGCTCACGGCGGATCCCGGCGTGATTCCGTCCGCCGCGAGGCCTTCCGCGGAGTACGACGTCCCCTCACCGTCGAATCCGATGAATCCGGAAACGGGCGACGGGTTCGAATCGTCGGTGATCCCTGTGTTGTTGAACGTCGCCGCCAGCGACGCCGGCACGTTCACCGTCGCCGTGTTGATCAGCCGCTGCGACCCGCCTGAAGCGTCGTACGTGGCCGTGGCCAGCAGGTTGTTCGCGCCTGCGGACAATCCCGACGACGGCGCGGTCACGGTGAACGTCTCCGAAACGGAGGCCCCGGGAGCGACCGAACCGGCGGGCACAGGTCCGGACGGCGACACCGTCCACCCCGCCGAAGGCCCGGCCAGTGACAGCGACGCGGAGCGCAACGCGGCGCCGGACGGGTTGCGCAGCGTCTCCTTCACCGTGAACGACGACGTCGCGAGGGCGGTCGACGGCACCGCGGCGAGGGTCGGCGACAGCGTGGCGGGCGCGCCGTACACGGCGGCGTTGTAGCCCGGGCTCGCGTCAGCGAGAACAGGCACTCCGCCTTCCTGGTTCCCCGCGGCCACGAGCGACACGGCGTCGAGCCCGCCGCCCGCCTGGTCAAGGCCCCACACGGCGATCGCGAGGGTGTTGGACCCGTGGTCGTTGAGGATCCCGGCGGGCACGTAGAACTGGTGCTGCGGCCCGACGTTGTTCACGTACCGGCCGACCAGCCAGCCGTTCACGTAGATGAACGCCCGGTAGTCCGCCGTCCCGGCACCCGGTCCGGGGCCGCCGATCTGCACGTCGATCGGGACATAGGAAGAACGCGGCAGCGAGAGCGCGAACGACGTCCGATACCACCCGATCCCCGCCGGCACCCCGCGCGCGGACCAGGAATCAGGCAGCGTCACGTCGGACCAGTTCTGGTCCGGGTAGCCGGGCAGGTCCCAGCCGTTGTCCGACCCGAACAGCCCGGCCTCGTTCATGATCCCGCGCACCGGATCCTGCAGGGTCGACCCGCCGGGCGCGCCCATCAGCCGCCAGGTGATCGGCGCCGACGACCCGGCGAGCGAGGCGCTGTACAGCCCCACTTTCTCTCCGGAGGGACCTTCCGGGTTGCCGGTGTTCTCCACCAGGATCGCGATCACGTTGTCCTTGCCGGCCTCGAGCGTCCCCGCCGGGAAGGTGAACTCTTGCGTCTGCGCCCCCGCCGCCGACCCGGACCCGAGGAACGCCCCGTTCAGCCACACCGAGTACGCCCCGGTCGGCGCGATCCCGTCCGCGGTCAGCGTCACGCCGGTCTCGGCGCCGGTGGCGGTGAAGTGCCCGCGGTACCAGACGAACCCGTGGTCGTACCCGTAGTCCGACGCGTAAAGCACCGGCGTGGCCGGCGAACTCGCGTTGGAGACGGGATGGTCGGCGAGCGTCCAGTCGCTGTCGTCGAACCCTGGCTGCGCCTCGGGCGCCTCCGACGCGAACTTCCAGTTCGTCAGCTGAGGCAGGGTCACGGGCTGCGGCCCGGGCAGGCTGCCGGTCACGGACCCGTCCGCGTTGGCGGTGGTCGCGACCGGAGAACCATCCCATTCCACCGAACGGACCGTGGCCCCTGCCCACACCGTCACCTTCCCGGCCTGGGAAGTGTCGCCGGTGAGGTAAAGAGTTCCGTCACGCACGGTGGCTGTGCGTACCAGGTAGGCGCCCTCCACCAGGACGGGCCCCGCGCTGGTCGTCTCCGGCCAGAAGTTCTCGGCGGTGTCGGTGTCAGCGATGAGCAACTCCAGCGGGGCCGCGCCGCCGCCGGTGATCCGGATCTCCGTCAGCCCGTTGTGCACGTAGTCGAGGCGCAGGTCGTCCGTGCTGGCATCCCACGTGTCAGTGGCGGAACCGGAGATAATAGCGACGTTCGGCTGACTGGTGTAATGAAGGACCGTCTCGCCGTCAGTCCCGGCCGGATCGTACGCCAGAGCGGTGTCCTGCCCGCCGAACGCGGCCTGCGTCATGATCTCGGAGGTCGAGTAGACCAGGTCCTGGCCGGTGCCGAACTTGTAGTTGGCGACGAGCAGGCGCGAGTCGCGGCCGTCGAGGGTGATCGTGCCGGACTGCGGAACCTGCGGGAAGTAGCCGGCCAGTTCGGCGGCGGTGGGAACGTTGATCGCGTCGATCACGACCGTGTCGTTGGACGAGGCGGCGTCCTCTTTCCCTGTCACCGTGATCGTCAGCGTGTGCGTGCCGGCCGGCAGGCCGCTGGTGCTGAACAGGACCTGCTGGACCTCCTTGCCGGACGCGGCGTAGGTGTCGACGGTGGCGACCTGCGTGCCGTCGATGGACACGTCCGCGATGCCGCCGTTGTTGTTCTTCGCGCCGATCCACTGCACGGCCGTGCCGGTGAACGTGACGGACGCGGTGTCGCCGGCTTCCTGGCTCCAGGATTCGGTGCCGTCGTAGTCGCCGCCGGCGTAGTCGCTGTTGCTGGCGTTCGCGTGCGTCCAGTCGCCGGTGTAGGCGATCGCGCTTGACGCGTCGTCGTAGGTGTAGCCCGTGGCCGCGTCGGTGTTCAGGGCGATGTGGGTGCTCGCCGTGGCCGTGGACGTGGCGTCGGACTGGCGGACGTAGACGAACTGCGTGCCGTCGGCGGGATTGACGCGGGCCTGCGTGGTGATGGCGCTGTTGTCCGCCGCCGGCGCGGCGGCGGGGACGGTTTCCGTCAGCGGGGCCACCGACGTCTCGAAGTCGTTGATGAGCTTGTTCTCGCCGTACTTCGAGCTGTCGATGTCGTTCGGGTCTGTCGTGGTGCCTATTTCACCGGTTTCCCTGATGGCGGCGCCGTAGTCGTAGGACGTGTAGACCTGCGGGGCTGGCAGCCAGCCCCAGTTCGTGCCGCCGACGCCCATGTAGTAGCTCTGCATGGTCGCGCCCTGGATGATGTTGTCCTTGTAATAGACGTTCTCGAAGTCAGGGCCGGTCATGTTGTAGCAGTTGTCGTAGCCGGCGCCGCCCCACCCGTCGAACGAGCCGCCCTGGTATTCGGGCAGGTAGACGGGCTCGTTCGCGTAAACGGGGTATCCGGACTGCGGCTGGCCGAAATTGCTCGGGTCCGAGCAGTCGAAGCCGAGGGGGTAGTTGTCGGTGCCGCTGATGTCGACCGCGCCGGTCCCTGACGTGTAGGTCTGGTTGCCGCCGCTCTGGTTGAACGTGAACGGCACGTCGATTCCGTCGCTCTTGGCCTGCTGCTCGAGGGCGGCCATGTAGTCGTCGGCGCTGGTGCCCTGCCCGCCGTACTCGTTCTCGACCTGGTAGGCGATCACGTCCCCGCCGTTGGTGATCTGGTGCGCGGCGATGATCGGGTCGATCTGCGACAGCCACTGGACGGAGGCGGACAGGTACGGCTGGACGTCGTCCCGGTACCCGTCAGGCGAGGACAGGACCCAGGACGGGATGCCGCCGCCGTCGGTCTCGGCGTTGATGTACGGCCCCGGGCGGGCGATGACGTACACGCCCGCTTCCTGCGCGAGGTTCAGGAACTCGTTGTAGTCCCGTATGCCGTCGAAGTTGTAGACGCCGGGGGAGGGCGAGTTGTAGTCCCAGTCGAAGTAGGTGGTGATCGCGTCGTAGCCCTCGGCCTTCACCTTCTGCAGGTCGTCGAGCCAGAGGCTGGGGCTCGGCGTGCGCCACGGGTCGAACTCGACGGCCGTGATGTAGACGCGCTTCCCGCCGATGATCATGGAGTAGCCGTCGTAGGCGTCCGTTTCCGGCGTGCCCTTGACGACGTCCTGGGGCTGCGCGATGGGCTGCGGGGTGACGGGCTTGGCGGTGTCCGCGTCCGTGCCGTTGGCCGCCTTCGTGTTCGCGGTGACGGTGAACGTGTAAGCGGTGCCGTTGGTGAGGCCGTCCATGATCGCCCAGTCGTTCGGCACGTCGGCGGTGACCGTCGCACCCCCTGGCTGTGCCGTCACCGTGTAGCTCGTGACCTGGCTCGCGCCGGTTTCCGGCGGGCACCAGACGACGGTCGCGGACGCGCTGCCGCCGATGGCCCGCGCGTCCGTCGGGGCGCCGACCGCGGTCGCGTCCGCGTCCGCGCTGCTCGTGGCGGGGCAGGACGCGTCCGTGCCGGACGGCTGCGACTGCGCCCTGGCGATGGCCGCCGCGGAGGCCCTGCTCGCCGAGGCTGTGTTTGCCGAGAGCGTGCTCGCTGAGGCCGTGTTTGCTGAGACCGTGCTCGCGGAGACGGTGCTCGCGGAGACGGTGCTCGCTGAGACGGTGCTCGCTGAGACGGTGCTCGCGGACGCGCTGCCGGACGCGGCCCCGGTTAGTTGCGGAACGGCGAGGGCGACAAGCACAGTGGCCGCACTGACGGCGGTCGTGCGCAAGCGCCGGGAAACACCATTGTTCATTTCAGTCCACCCGCAGTCGCACAAAAACGGAAAATTGTGACCGGTCTCAACAAAACCCAAATCGCGCCAAATGTCAAGATCCCGCTCCCGCCCCCGTCGGCTCCCGCCCGCCCCGGCGCCCGCGCCCCCGCGCCCCGCCCCCTCCTGCCGGCCCATTTGCGTAAACGAGCACGTCATAGCGTGCGCGAATGAGTGTTTGAGCACGTCCCGGAACGTGCTCGAATGCGCTTTTGAGCACACTTCGCGCCCGGCCACGCTTCGCGCCCGGCCACGCTTCGCCCGGCCACGCTTCGCGCCCGGCCGGCCCGGCGGACGCGGTCCTTTCCGGTCGGCGGATGTGCCATGCTCAGTTTGTGCAGCTAACCCCCGGGGGAGCCGCCCCCCGGTACCGTCTGGCCGCGTGCCAGATGAAGGGCGGCGGTATCGGGCACGCGCATGCGAGGAAGCCGGTTCGGCATGGGGGATAGCAAGCCGCGTTCGGCGAGCATCCGCGATGTCGCGCGGCTGGCCGGCGTCTCCCACCAGACGGTATCCAGGGTGCTCAACGGGCATCCGAGCGTCCGTCAGGACACCAGGACGCGGGTGCTCGTCGCGATGGGCGACCTCCAGTTCCGCCCGAGTCGCGCCGCTCGGATGCTGTCCACCCGCCGTTCTCAGACGATCGGGGTCCTGGCCGCGGCGGTCGGGTCGCACTACGGCCCGGCGAGCAGCGTGAGCGCGGTCGAGGACGCCGCGCGCGAGCAAGGGTTCTACGCCACCGTCGCGCACCTCGCCTCGGTCTCACCCGATGCCATCACGGCGGCGGTCGAGGAACTCCTCGGACAGGACGTCGAGGCGATCGTCATCGTCGCGCCGCGCACGGCGGTGCTGTCCCACCTGGCGTCGCTGGCGCTGACCGTGCCGATCGTCGCCGCACAGGGCGAGCAGCGCGACGCCGGCGGCATTCCGGTCGCGTCGGTCGACCAGCAGGCCGGCGTCTCGATGATCATGGGATACCTGACCGCGCAAGGACACACGCGGATCCTGCACGTGGCGGGCCCGCCGGACTGGAACGACGCGCAGTCCAGGCTCCGCGCCTACCGGGCCGAGCTGAGTTCGGCCGGCCTGCCGGCGCTCCCGGCCGTGTTCGGCGACTGGACGTCGGACTCGGGATACGAGGTTGGCCGGGAGGTGCTCCGGAGCCTGATCCCCGGCAAGGATTTCACCGCCGTCTTCTCGTCCAACGACCAGATGGCGCTCGGCCTCATCCACGCGTTCCGCGAGGCGGGCCTGGAGGTGCCGCGTGATGTGAGCGTGGCGGGCTTCGACGACATCCCCGAATCCGCGCACTTCTGGCCGCCGCTCACGACGGTGCGCCAGGATTTCGCGCAACTGGGCAAACGCTGCGTGGCCATGCTGGTAGACGCGATCCGCGACACCGGCAAGGTCGCCGCTACGGGCGGCATGGCCGAGAAGCCGCCGGCCGTCGTCGCCCCGGTGCTGGTCATCCGGGACTCGGTCGCCCGCGTGTAAAACGCTCGGTTGCGCCGCCCGGCTTGCGTCGCCGCCCCGCCCGGCTCGGTTGCGCCGCCGCCTGGCTCGCGTCGCCGCGCCGCCCGGTTCGGGCTGCCGCGCCGCCCGGTTCGGGCTGCCGCGCCGCCCGGCCTTCGCTGCACTCGAACTGGCGGTTGACGCCGGTCGGGCGCCCTGCGATAGTGAATGCAGTTGTGACCGGTCACATGCGCTGGGAAGCGAGAGGTGCATGAGCGGCGAGCGATACGTCATCGGCGTTGATTTCGGGACGCTGTCCGGCCGGGCCGTCCTGGTACGGGTCAGCGACGGCGCGGAGATCGGCGCTGCGCTCTACGACTACCCCCACGGCGTCATCGACCGCGTACTGCCCGCGGCGCTGGCGCGACCGCCGCGCTCTCACCTGGGCACCGGCGCTGCCGTGACCGGCCCGGAACTCCCGCCGGACTGGGCGCTTCAGGTACCCGCGGACTACGTCGGAGTCCTCAGGAACGCCATTCCCGAGCTGATAACAGCAACAAGAGTGGACGCCGCAGACGTCATCGGCATCGGCACCGACTTCACCGCCTGCACCGTCCTGCCGGTCCTCGCCGACGGCACCCCGTTGTGCGAGCTTCCTGAGTACAGGGACCGCCCGCACGCCTACGTCAAGCTGTGGAAGCACCACGCGGCCCAGTCGCACGCCGACCGCATCAACGAACTGGCGAGGAACCGCAACGAGAAATGGCTGCCCCGCTACGGCGGCCTCATCTCCTCGGAGTGGGAGTTCGCCAAGGGCCTGCAGCTTCTCGAGGAAGATCCCGAGATCTACCACCGCATGGACCACTTCGCCGAAGCCGCGGACTGGATCACCTGGCGGCTCACCGGCAGCTACGTCCGCAACGCCTGCACCGCCGGATATAAGGGCATTTATCAGGACGGACACTATCCGGCCCGCGAGTTCCTCGAAGCGCTCAACCCCGCCTTCGCGGACTTCGCCGACGCCAAGCTCAGCGCCCCCATCGCCCAGCTAGGCGACCACGTCGGCGCCCTCACCGAAGAGGCGGCGGCATGGACCGGCCTGCCGCCCGGCATCGCCGTCGCCGCCGGGAACGTCGACGCGCACGTGACCGCGCCGGCGGCCCAGACCACACAGCCCGGTCAGATGCTCGCGATCATGGGCACGTCCACCTGCCACGTGATGAATGCCCCGATCCGCGCCGAGGTGCCGGGCATGTGCGGAGTCGTCGACGGCGGCATCGTCCGCGGCCTGTACGGGTACGAGGCGGGCCAGTCGGGCGTCGGCGACATTCTCGCCTGGTTCGCCGCGAACTTCGTCCCGCCCGATTACCACCATTGCGCCAAACGATCCGGCGTGACTGTGCACGAGCACCTGACCTCGCTCGCGAGCCAGCAGGCCCCCGGCGCGCACGGCCTGGTCGCCCTGGACTGGGAATCCGGGAACCGTTCGGTGCTCGTCGACCATTCCCTGTCGGGGACCGTGCTCGGCATGACCCTCGCCACGCGACCGGAGGAGGTTTACCGGGCGCTGATCGAGGCGACGGCCTTCGGCACCCGGAAGATCGTGGAGACCTTCAGCGCGAGCGGCGTCCCCGTCACCGAGTTCGTCGCCGCCGGCGGCTTGCTGCGCAACCGGTTCCTGATGCAGGTGTACGCGGACGTGCTGCGCATGCCGGTCGCCACCTGCGCGAGCGAGCAGGCGCCGGCGCTCGGCTCGGCGATCCACGCGGCCGTCGCGGCCGGCGCCTACCCGGACGTCCGGGCGGCCGGCGCCGCGATGGGCGGCCGGGGGGCCGTTACGTATCTCCCGGACCCGGCGGCGGCCGGCGTCTACGACCGGCTCTACGCGGAGTACGAGAAGTTGCACGACTATTTCGGGCGCGGCGGCAACGACGTGATGCACCGCCTGTACGCGCTGCGCAAGGAGGTCCGCGAGTGACAGCGAAGCCCCCCGCCTCGAAGTCCCCGGCGACCCCGGACGGCATAGCGGATTTGTCCGGGCACATAACGCGCGTCCGCGCGGACGTCGCCGGGCTGCACGCCGATCTCGTCAGGTACGGCCTTGTCGTCTGGACCGCCGGAAACGTCTCCGGGCGTGTCCCCGGGACGGACCTGTTCGTGATCAAGCCGAGCGGCCTCGACTACGACGACCTCAAGCCGTCCAACATGATCCTCTGCGACCTGAAGGGGAGCGTCATCCCCGGCAGCGAGGGCGCGGAACTCCTCCCGTCGAGCGACACCGCGGCGCACGCCTACGTGTACCGGAACATGCCGGAGGTCGGAGGAGTCGTGCACACCCACTCCACGTACGCGACCGCGTGGGCGGCGCGCGGGGAGGCGATCCCGTGCGCGATCACCGGGATGGCGGACGAGTTCGGCGGCGAGATCCCCGTCGGTCCGTTCGCGATCATCGGCGACGACTCCATCGGCCGCGGCATCGTCGCGACGCTGACCAGCCACCGGTCCCGCGCCGTGCTGATGAAGAACCACGGCGTCTTCACGATCGGCAAGGACGCGCGCGACGCGGTCAAGGCGGCGGTCATGTGCGAGGACGCGGCCCGCACCACGCACATCGCCCGGCAGGGCGCGGGCGGCACGATCGCGCCGCTCCCGCCGGAGATCGTCGACCGGCTCTACGACAGGTACCAGAACGTCTACGGACAGCGGAAGAAGGACTGATGCCCGCGCCGGCCTCGACAGATGATCCCGAGATCTGGTTTCTCACCGGAAGCCAGACACTGTACGGGGAAGAGACGCTGCGGCAGGTCGCCGCGCAGTCGCGGGAGATCGCGCGGGCGCTGGGATCAGCGGGGACCGCCGCGGCGAACATTGTCTGGAAGCCCGTGCTGACAGGGCCTGACGCCATCCGCGGGATCATCCTGGAGGCCAACGCCGACGACCGCGTGGTCGGGCTGATCGCGTGGATGCACACGTTCAGCCCGGCCAAGATGTGGATCGCGGGGCTGAACGCGCTGGACAAGCCGCTGCTGCACCTGCACACCCAGGCCAACGTGAGGCTGCCGTGGGCGAGCATTGACATGGACTTCATGAACCTGAACCAGGCCGCGCACGGCGACAGGGAGTTCGGGTACATCCTGACCAGGCTCGGGATCCGGCGCAAGACCGTCGCCGGGCACGTGTCGGACCCGCGCGTGACGGACGCGGTCGCCACGTGGGCGCGGGCCGCGGCCGGGTGGGCGGCGACGCGGTCGCTGCGGCTCGCCCGGTTCGGGGACAACATGCGGTACGTCGCGGTCACCGAGGGGGACAAGACCGAGGCGGAATCGGTGTTCGGGGTCCAGGTCAACACGTGGGGGGTGAACGACCTGGTGGCGGCGGTGGACGCCGCATCATCCGCCGAGATATCCGCGCTTACCAGTGAATATGAGGATCTGTACGATACCTCGGCTGAGCTGCGCAAAGGCGGGGAACGCCACGCGTCGCTGCGGCAGGCGGCGGCGATCGAGATCGGGCTGCGGTCGTTCCTGTCGGCCGGGGGCTGCACGGCGTTCACGACGAACTTCGAGGATCTCGGCGGGCTGAAGCAGCTTCCCGGCCTGGCCGTGCAGCGGCTGATGGCGGACGGGTACGGCTTCGGTGCGGAAGGCGACTGGAAGACCGCGATCCTCGTGCGCACGGCGAAGGTGATGGGCGAGGGACTGCCGGGCGGCGCGTCGCTGATGGAGGACTACACCTACGACCTGACGCCCGGAGCGGAACTGATACTCGGCGCGCACATGCTGGAGGTCTGCCCGTCGCTGACGGCGTCCCGGCCCCGCCTGGAGATACATCCCCTCGCGATCGGCGCGCGCGAGGACCCGGTGCGGCTGGTGTTCACCGCCGACCCGGGACCAGGGGTGGTCGTGGCGCTGACCGACTTGCGGGACCGGTTCCGGCTGGTCGCGAACGCGGTCGAGGTGGTCCCGCCGGCCGCGCCGCTGCCGAGGCTGCCGGTGGGGCGGGCGGTGTGGCGGCCGCAACCGGACTTCGGCACGTCGACGACGTCATGGCTGGCGGCGGGGGCGGCGCACCACACGGTGATGTCCACCGCGGTCGGGGTAGCGGCGTTCGAGGACTTCGCCCGGATGGCGGGCGTCGAACTGCTGGTGATCGACTCGGACACGACCGTCGGCGCCTTCGAGAAGGAAATCCGCGCGAACGCGGCCTACTACCGCCTCGCCCGCGGTATCTGAGCCGCCGGACTCGCTCGGTCGCGGGCACTCACCCGCCAGGGCGGGCGGTCCGCTTCGCCCACCATGCCTGGAGGCCGGCGCCCGCGCCGTACACGCCGCTCTCGCCCGTATCGCATGTGTATCCCCTGGCCGGGTAGCTGTTCGCGCTCGCGAAGCCGCCGGACACCGCGGTCAGGATCGAGCTGCCGTCCGGGTTATCGCCCATCGCCCACGCGCTCAGGCCGATGCCCTCCGCGTCCAGGTAGGCGAGGTAGGCCGGGACCGCGGTCGGCGCCGTGGGCCAGCATTCGGCGGCCGGGCTGGCGGCGGTCCCCTGGCTGCGGTTGGTCCACTCGCCGTCGGTGACCGGGGCCACCTGGTCGGCCACCATGTCGCCGAACTGGCGGCTCCAGCTCGCGACGTCGGGCGCGGTGCTGCCCGCGGGGCCGGGCGCCGCCACGTGGTGGTAGTCGTAGACGAGGTCGTTATCGGGGTCGGTGAGATGCTCGGCGCTCCAGTGCGCCTGGAAATAGCCGTTGTCGAAGCCGTCCCCGCCCAGGGGCTCGACCCAGAGCTGGTTGGTGTAGCCCATCGCACGGATCGCGTCGATCTCCGACTGGAAGCTGGACTTCCACGTGCCCCAATCGCAGCATGGCTGGCCGTGGCCCGGTTCGTTGAACACGTCGAGGATCACGTCGCGGTCCCCGGCGAAGTACGGCGCGAACGCCCGCCAGAACGCCGTGGTGCTGGCGTCCGGAAACGGCGTGGCGTACTGCTGCGTCCCCGCCTCGCTGGCCTCGGTGTTCGGGTTGAGGACCACGACCTGGCCGAGCGATTCCGCGTAGCGGACGGCGGCCACCACGCCGGCGACGCAGCCGGTGTCGGTCAGGCACAGGTTCTGCTCGACCTGGAACCGGAAGGTGTTCGAATGCCAGGCGGTCACGGACGCGGCGACCTGGTCTTCCGCCTCCCGCAGCGGGGTCAGCCCCTGGGGATTGCCCGGCCCGTCGAGATACGGGCGGTCGGGGTACTGGAAGACCGACGAAGAGATGCCGTACGGGATGAACACCTTGCCGTTCCTGGTGATGTTCATCCCGTCCAGGCCGATGGTGCCGGTGCCGGGCGAGGAATCGTAGTCCGCGTCCGCGACGGTCCACGGCAGCGTCTTGCCCACGCCCTTGGCACTGATCATTCCGGCGTTCGGGATGACCTGCCAGCGCTGGGCGTCGCCGCCGTTGCACCGCCAGATCTGCGGCACCACGGTCGCGGCCCCGCCGGCCCCGCCGGCCTCGCCGGCCCCGCCGGCCCCGCCAGCGTTGTCGAGGCAGTATCCCGCGGCGTCCCTGATAGTGCCGTCGGCGTAGGCGTGCCACTCCTGACCGGGAAGGCCGGTCCAGCGGCCGTAGGTGATCCTCTCCCCGTTCCGCTGCGCGGCTGCCGTCACGAACCCGGCCGCCGTCCGGATGGGGCCGTATCCGCTGCGCGGCGTTGCCGGGCGCGACGACGGCCGCCGGTGCGTGACGGCGCGCGACGGCGCTGCCGGGGAAGGGTCGGCCGCGGGCACCGGAGCGCGCTCGGCTCGCGCGGCTGAGGCGGAAACGAGAACAGCGCCGCCGCGTCCCGCTGCGGCGGCCCGGCTGGGTGCCGCGACCCGCCTGGCTGCCGTGCCCTGCCTGGCTGCCATGCCCCGGCCGCTCGCCGCGCCCCGGCCCGTCGTGCCCCGGCCGCTCGCCATGCCCCGGCCCGTCGTGGCACGGCCGGTCGCCGCGACTGGCTTGCTGGCGCACGCCCCTGCCGCCAGGCAGCTCCGCTGGACCGCCAGCAGACCATGCGTCCGGTTCACCGCCGGAGTCGCCGCGATCCGCAAGCCGGTAACGCACGCCAGGCCGGCCGCGGCGGTGACGGCGATGGTGCCGATTATCCGCTTCTTCACACGTGCTCCTACGGGCCCAAACGCGTAGCGAAGAGAAGAAAATACCCCGATACCGACTACTAGAGCATCACAAAGCATTACAAAGCGCAATATCCGGCGGAATATCGGGCCGACTCCCGCTAAAACCAACGGTAACCGCGGCAGACCGCTGGGAGCCCGGCGCAGGGGAAGACTCTCCTGGACGGGCATGCTGTTAGGCGGCATCGGGAAGGGCTTGCCGTGGTCGAGGGTGCCGCGCAGCAGTGTCACGCTGTCCTCGACGAGCGCCGTGAGGCGGACCAGTTCCGGGTCCGGCGGCGGAAGCGGGCCGGCGCTGGCGGGACGGGCGAAGTCGAAGGCGGAGGTCAGGTCGCCGGTGGCTGCCCGCCGCCACGCCGACAGGTTCGGCACCGGCACCCCGAAACGCCGTTCGAGGAACCTCAGTTGCGACGTGTGGTCGAAGACGTCGGAGGCGACGAGGCCGCCCCGGCTGTAGGGGGAGATGATCAGGCAGGGGACGCGGAAGCCCAGGCCGACCGGCCCGGCGATGCCGTCAGCCTGAGCGACCTGCCCGAGCGGGGCGGTGATCCACTCGCCCGGCGTCCCGGGCGGCGCCGTCGGCGGCGGGACGTGGTCGAAGAAGCCGCCGTTCTCGTCGTAACTCAAGATCAGCGCGGTCTTCTCCCAGATCGCCGGGTTCGACGTGAGGATGTCCAGGACACGCAGGATTCCCGCCGCGCCCTCGGCGGGCGGCATCGCGGGATGCTCGCAGTCCACGAGCGACGGGATGACCCACGATACGGCGGGCAGGGTGCCGTTCTCGACGTCGGATCGCAAATCATGCGGGTAGGACGGGTGCAGAGCCCTCGCCGCCAGCGGTGAGTCGGGATGGTCGCTGAAGGCCTTGAACTGACGCATCATTCCGGACAGGAACGCGCGGTTCAGGAACTCGACGACCCCCTGGTCCTGGTATATCTTCCAGCTGATCCCGGCCTCTTGGAGTTGCTCGGGATAGGTCCGCCAGGAGTAGACGCCGGCCTTCGGGTCAAGCGCGGTCTCCAGGACCGGGCCGCCGGCCTGCCCGTCGGGGTCGATGGTGCCGGTCATCCAGTACAGGCGGTTCGGATCGGTAGGGCCCATAACCGAGCAGAAGTAGTGGTCGCAGATGGTGAACGCCTCGGCCAGGGCCCGGTGCACCGGGATGTCTTCCCGGTCGTAGTAGCCCATGGTGACCGGCCCGTTCCCGGGTCCGTCGGCCTGAAGGTGCGCGGCGACCCACTGGTCCATCGCCCCGTTGTTCCACGAGTGGTGCTGGGTATCCCATTCGTGAGACGGGTCGTTGATCACCTCGCCGTTCAGCGTCGCGCCATGGGCGGTGCTCAGCCGGAAGGGATTCAGGTACCCGTCGGCCGACGGTCCCGTGCCGGGCGCGTACCCGCGCTGCCGGAACGCGGATGACGCGTCGCCGAAGCCCCGCACCCCCGACATGGTCCCGAAGTAATGGTCGAAGCTCCGGTTCTCGTGCATGAGCAGCACGACGTGCTCGATGTCGCCGAGTGAGCCGGCGCCGGCCGGATCCGCCGCGTAGGCCCGCTCAATGATGGCCCCCGCCTCGCGGCCCAGCGCGGCACGGTCGCGGTCGGCGACCGCCTTTACCCAGATCTCGCGCCGCGCCAGGCGCGCGAAAGGCCCTTCCTTCGGCATGCTCGCTTCCCCCGCTCGTCCGGCGACGCCCGCTGGCGACCTCATTGTCGCACCGCATTGTCGCCCTGCATTGTCGCACCGGGGCCCGCGGTCCCGCCGGTCTTCCGGCACGCCCGTGCGTGCGGGGAACCCGGCGTCAGTCAGCGGCGAGCCGCGCCAGTGCG
Organism: Trebonia sp.; assembly: GCA_035948445.1. Taxonomy (GTDB): domain Bacteria; phylum Actinomycetota; class Actinomycetes; order Streptosporangiales; family Streptosporangiaceae; genus Trebonia. The sequence goes on from DASZJE010000009.1 coordinate 38,777, forward strand.
TCGCCGGACACGCGCTGGACTGTCCATTCGTCCATGCCCACGGCCCCGAGGGAGCGGTAGAAGGCGATAGAAGGCTCGTTCCAGTCCAGGACCGCCCATTCGAAGCGCCCGTAGCCGCGCTCGACGCAGACTTCCGCCAGGGCCTTCAGCAGCGCCCGGCCGTAGCCGTTGCGCCGCTCGCTCTCGCGCACGAACACGTCCTCGAGGTAGAGGCCGTGGCGCCCGGTCCAGGTCGAGTAGTTCAGGAACCACACGGCGATCGCGATGATCTGCCCGTCTTTCTCGACCACGTGCGCGAACACCGAAGGAGACTGTCCGAACAGCGCCCGCCGCAGGTCCTCGGCGGTCGTCTGCACGGCATCGGGCTCTTTCTCGTACTCGGCGAGCGCGCGGATGCACTCCAGGATCCCGCCTTCGTCACCAGGGCGTGCCCGCCGCAGGACGGCGCCTTCCCTGAGCGTCCTGTTCTTATCCACCGCCCGATCCTATCCGCCCGCCCGGGCCGGGCCCGACACCGTCCGCCGCGCGCAGGCGGGTCCCGCGGTAACCCTTCATCCTTAACGACAGTGGTGAGTCGCCTTAGCCCGCGCGCCGCACGTCCAGCGTGAGCCAGGCGCCCAGGGCGGCGATCTCCGCGTCGATGGCGGCGGTCATCTCCGGAACGAACGGCTCGTCTTCGTGAATGGCGTTGACGGTGAGGACGCCCGCCTTGCGGTCCGCCTTCGCGTCGAGTTTCCCGACCAGCCGGTCGCCGAAGAGAATCGGCAGCGCGAAGTATCCCCACCGCCGTTTCGCCGCGGGCTTGTACATTTCCAGCTGGTAGTCGAACCCGAAGATCTCCTGCGCGCGGACCCGGTCATGGACAAGGCGGTCGAACGGCGACAGCAGCGCCGCCCGGCCCTGCGGCGCTGCCCCGTCAAGATAGGCCGGATCGACCCGCCACTCGCCCCGCACTCCCTCGATGACCGCGGGCTCGCCCGCCGCTCCGACGTCCGCCGGCTCCATGGGGAACTCCGTGGTGCGCTCGCGGGCGATCCCGAGGGCGCGCAGGCGCCGCCGGTTCCGTTCCCGCTCGGCTTCCTCCAGCGGGAGGGCGCGATGCCCGGGATACACCCGCTCCGCGAGATCCCACAGCCTCTCCCGGCCGGCGCGCCCGGCGATCGCGACCTCCCCGCGTGACGCCATGAACCCCAGCAGCCGGGTGACGTTCTGGTTGTTGGTCCAGCCGGTGGAGCGCCACGGCCGTTCGCAGGTGTCAGGCAGTTCGCGCGAGCGCAGCGGCCCCGACTCTTCCAGCCGCGTGAGAATGTCGCGGCGGCAGCGTTCGTTGGCGCTCACCCAATCCCGGTTGAACACCTGCCCGTCCCGCAGTTCGCCCGCTCCTGGCCACGCGGCCATCCTGGCGCGGTACAGCGCGACGTCCTCCGCGGGCCGCACGAAGGCATGGAATTCGACCAAGTCACGCGCGTCAAGCGCCGCGCGCAAGTCGTCGGGGGAGTACGAGGACGACAGGCGGCTCCACGCGACGAGGTCGGCGCTCGGGGCTATCGCGCTCGTCGGGTCGAGTTGGAGGAACGTGAGCCGCCGCACCGTTGCCATCAGGCCAGGCGGACGCTCCCGCTCCAGGAACTGCGCGCGAACGGCGACGCGGCGTGCATCTCGCAGACTGAGGTGATGGACCGTCGCCATGGCAGGAGTCTAGGCCGCGCCGCCGCCGTTCGCAGGTACCCTGAGCGCCGGCTATCGGGCCCTGTCGGCGTGGCCCGGCCACCAGGCGCGGTTGCCGATGAGGGCGGTGAGGCTGGGGGAGAAGAACATCGCCATGACGAAGGCCGCCAGGGCGATGCCGGCGGACACCGCGAAGCCGACCTGCTGCAGGACCGAGTTCCCGGCCAGGACCAGCGACGCGAACGTGCCCGCGAGGATCAGCCCGGCCGATCCGATCGCCGGGCCGGCGTGCCTGACCGCGTTGGCGGCCGCGTCCCGCGGTGACATTCCCTCCCGTGCCTGCTCGCGCAGTCGCGAGATCATCAGGATGTTGTAGTCGGTGCCCAGCGCCACCACGAACAGGTACATGTACACCGGCAGCAGGAAGACGAGACCGGCCTGCCCGGCGAGCGTCTGGAAGACGAGCACCGTGGCGCCCAGGGTCGCCCCGAAGCCGAGCCCGACCGAGACCATCAGGTACCAGGGGGCCACCAGGCTGCGGAGCAGCAGCATGAGGATCACCAGGATGATCACGGCCGCGACAGGGAACACGATCGCGTAGTCGTGGTTCATCGCCGCCTGGATGTCGGCATACACCGCCGTCGTCCCGCCGACCAGCGCGTACGTGCCAGGGGGCGCCGCCGCATGGGCCTGCGGCCGCAACTCGTTCTTCACCGTGTTCACCGCGGTGGTCGACTCCGGATCCATCGACAGCGTGACCGTGTACTCCGCGGTCGCCCCGTCCTTGCTCACGTCCGGGGGCGCCACCGCGCCCACGCCGTCCATCGTCTTCAGCCTGGTCCCGTAGCCGGCGACCTGCGACCCGGTCAGCGTGCCCGACGTGGCGTGCAGGAATACCTGCGTCGGCTCGGTCGCGCCTTGCGGCAGTCCCCTCTCCAGCACGGTCAGCGCGACCTGCGATTCCGCGGTCGACGGAATGCCGGCCGACGACAGGTCGAACGTCGGCTTGAAGCCGAGGGCGCCGATGGCGAGGGCCACCAGTACCAGGCCGGCCCCGCCGGCGAACACGGCGGGCCGCTTCCCGAGCGAGCGGCCGATCGCGGCGAACCGGGCGCCCCTGGGCTCGTGCTGCCATGCCTTGGACGGCCAGAACACGCGCGTGCCCAGCAGCGTGACCACGGCGGGAATCAGGGTGAGCGCGGCGACGAGCGTGACGGCGACGGCGATCGCCAGCGTCGGCCCCAGCGAGCGGAAGATGCTCAGCGAAGACAGCACCAGGGCGAGGAACGAGACGATCACCACGCTGGCCGCCGAGGCGATTACCTCGCCGACCCGTTCGACCGCGGTCGCCACTGCCTGCCTGGGGGTGTCCCCGGCGCGCAGTTGTTCCCGGTAGCGGAACATGAAGAACAGGATGTAGTCCGTCCCGATGCCGAACAGCACGACGATGAGGATCACGATCGTCTGGCTTTCCGCGTTCAGGTTCAGCGCCTTGTTCGCGTCGGCGATGAGCCCCTGCGCGACCTCCGCGACGATTCCGATCGTGATGATCGGCATGAGCGCGACGATCGGGCTGCGGAAGATGATCAGCAGCAGGACGAGGATCAGCAGCAGCGTGGCGAGCAGCACGACCTCTTCCGCCTTGTTGCCGGACTGCGTGCTGTCAAGCTGCTGTGCCGCCGTGCCGGTGACGCCCTCATACAGCCCGCTGCCCGCCACCAGCGGCTTGATATCGGCTCGCAGTGTCTTGACGGCGTCGGCGGCCTGTGTCCCCGATCCGTTCACGAGGCTGTTGTCCATCGCGACGGACGCGGTCTGCACGAGGCCGTTCGGCGAAACCGGGCCGGCCTTGACGCCAAGGATGTTCGTGATGCCGCTGGCGTTCAGCGTTCTCGTGACCGACGCTACCTTCGCCTCGTCGGCGGGAGTCAAGCGCCCGCCGTCGGCACGGGCGAACACGATGATCGCCGCGGCGGCGTCCACGTCCGAGGTCTGCGGGAATGCCTGTTGCTGCAGGTTCTGCGCCTTGATCGACTCGTAGCTGCTCGGCAGGAAGCTGGCCTCGTTGGTCGTCGTCGGCAGTGCCGGCGCCGTGGCGACCACCGCCACCGCGGCGATGATCCATACCGCGATCACCCGCCACGGATGCCGCGTCACCAGGCGGCCGAGTGCCGCGAACGGGCCGCCACCCGGCCGCCGCTGGCCCCCGCCAGCCGCCCCGCCGGCCGCTTCACGGCCTGTCGTCCCCGTTTGGTTGGTCATGTCGCGTCCTTCGAGTTATTTCTCGTCTTCGGCGTAGCTTGCGCAGTCTGAGTACCCGGTGGTGCGGCGTCTCATTAGCGGCACATGACAAATGTCAGAAATTTAGCGGAGGTTTCCTGAGAATTCGCTGAGATCCCGGGCCCCGGCTAAACGGCGTTCGGCCAGCGGGTCCCGGGGGCCTGCGAGTCCGGGGCCTAGCGGCGTCAGGGCGGCTAGGGGCGTTCGCCGGCGAGGTGGCTCGCGAGCAGTGACGAGCCGAAGTCGGCGCCGGGCCTGCGCAGGACGCTGTGCGCGTGATTACCGTCGCGCTGGGTGTTGTCGTACTCGATGAGCAGGCCGGGGCCCTGGATACGGTAGTAGTGCCCATCGCCGGGACGCAGCCCGCCGGCCCAGGCGAAGGTGGTCTCGGCGTCCCCGATCCGGTCGCGCCCCGTATCCCCTGGGCCCGTGTCCCCTGGGCCCATGCCGGCGAGGCCCGTGTCGGCGAGGCCCGTGTCGGCGAGGCCGGGGGCGAGCCGGCCGGTATAGACGCGCAGCAACCGGCAAAGCAGGTCACGCGCGTCCCCCGGCAGTTCCGCGACGGTTACCCCGGCGGGTTCGAGCGCGCTGCCGGTACTCGCCGCCATCGCGGTGACGATGTCGGACGGCGCGTTCCCCGCGATGACGGCCCGGTTCCGGAGCGCGGGCGGCAGGCTGGTGACGAGGTCGCGGGCGAGTGCTTCCTCGCGCAGCAGGGGAGCGGCGACGAGGTCGCCGTCATCGAGTACCCGCGCGGGATTGGACCCGAGGAACAGCGGCGCGACGACAGGCTGCCCGCCGACGACGGTGACGTTCACGGACAGGTGGTGCCCCTCGAACCGCCAGCCCCAGGCTTCGCCGCCCGGAGTGCCGAAGAGCGCGACGTAATACCCGTCGTTGTGCCGCCTGAGCTCCTCCTGCTCCTCCAGATCGAGCAGTTCCTCGAACGCCATGATCGTGACGGCCTGCGCGAACGCGGGCCGCGACAGCGCCGTGGCCAGCAACCGGTAGGCGGCCTTCCGGCCGGCGGGACTGAGCCGGGCAAGCTCGGCGCCCCGTCGGCTCCCGGGCAGGTAGGACCACTCCGCACGGGCCGGCCCGCCGAATGGCAGGCGCGCGTCCGGCAGATCGCCGGGCGACAGGGCCGCCAGCAGCCTCTGCGCCGCCCCGGTCATCACGCGCTCGATATCGCTCACGTTCTATCCATAACACGCGAACGCCTATCCCGCGAGATCGTCGCGGCGGGACGCTCACGGCTCGTCTGAGGCCGGACGGACAGGAATCGACCAGGTGAACCGGATGCCGTCGCTTACCGGCCGGACGCCGAGGCTGATCCCGCCCTCGGCGGCACCCTTCTCGAGCATGGCGAGCCAGGCGGGACCCGCACCGGGATCCGCACCGGTCGCCGCAATGGTCGCCGCACTGGGATCCCCGCCGGGCGCATCCCCGGGATCCGGGGCCGGCCCCGCCGCTTCGATCTCGACAGTGCAGGCGGTCGCGCTCGTAGTGACGAAGACGCGCCCGGGCACCAGGTGCGGGCGCATCACTTCCAGGGCGTCCCGCAGCGTCCGCACCAGTTGCGCGGCAAGTGCCGGGTCGAGCGTGTCGTCCGCCGGCCCGGTGAAGCTGACTTCGGGAACAGGGGAAATCCGCGCGCACAAGGCGACGATCTCGGCCCGCAGCCCGCGGCCCTGGTGGCGTCGCCCCAGGTCGAACACCGCGTCCCGGGCGAGTCGCAGAACGTGGTCCAGGTCGTCGGCGGAGGCCAGGACGCGCTTGCGCACTTCGCGGTCCTTCGCGAGCATCGCGGTGCTCTGCAGGTTCATCCCGGCCGCGAATAGCTGCTGGATGACCTTGTCCTGCAAGTCGGCGGCGATGCGATCCCGGTCGTTGATCACGGTGAGCTGGGTAACCTCAGCCTGCAGCCTGGCCGCTTCCTGGCGCGAGCGAGAGCCCCGGTCCCGCAGTTCGTGCGCCGCGAAGGCGATGACCGTGCCCAGCGCCGCCCACAGGATGATGCGCCGGACGATCACCCCGTCCGGGTCGGTAACCGGTGTCAGCGAGACGACGATCTCGATGACCACGATCGCCGCGAGCACGCAGCCGGACTCCCAGCGCCGCTGAAACAGGGCCGTCCAGATCAGCGGCACCAAGACGACGATCCCGACCCCGGACGTCGTCCCGGCGGCGAGTGTCAGCGACAGCGCCGAGCCGGCGTAGGCGAGCGGGACCAAGACCGGCATCCAGCCCGGCAGGCGTGCCCAGGGCAGCGCGAAACTCGCCGCCACGGTGAACAGGAGCGCCAGGCTCACCACGACCCCCCACATCGAGGCCGGGCCTGGCGTGAGCAGGAGGCTCGCCTCGGACAGCACCGCGATCGCCGCGAAGGGCGCGACTCGCGTGAGCGTGCCCGGTCCCCGGAACGGATATCCGGGAGACGGGCCAGGATCATCCGTCCAGGCCAGCAAGGACGATTCGGTCGGCATCTGGGCCCCCGGTGTAGCAGGACAACCAAGCCCCATCCACCCTAAGGGGAGCCTTCTGTCCCTGGCTACATCGTCTCCCGGCCGCCAGTGCCGTTAAGCTTCGGATGATCTTTTCAACCCGACGAAGCGCGGAAGGTGCGATGTCAACCCCAGCCCGTGACCTGGCCGAGCGTTTCCACGCGCGCTGGCTGCGCGCCTACCCCTTCGCCGCCACCATGTACGGCGTCCCCGGGTTCGACGACCTGCTCCCCGACGCCAGCGAGGACGGACAGCGGGCCTGGCGCGGCGAGGCCGCGGGGTTCCTCCAGGAGGCGGCGGCGATCCCGCGTGCCGGCCTGACGCAAGCCGAGGCCGTAACACTCGACTGCCTGACGGAGGCCGCCGGGCAGGAACTCACCACGGTCGACATGGCGCAGGAGGAGTACACGGTCACCGCCATGCACTACGCGGGGCCGGCCGCCTTCCTCGCGTCATCGGCCCGGACAGTCCTCGTCGACGCCGAGGCCGCCGGGAACTACCTCACCCGCCTGCGCGGCGCCGGCACCTGGCTCGACCAGGTCACCGAGCGCCTGCGGGCCGGCGCCGCCAAGGGCCGTCTTCCCGTCGCCCCGCTCGCCGAGAAGGCCGTCGCCTGGGCGGAGGCCGTCCTCGCCGCCCCGGACAGCAGCCCCGTCCTTGACCCGGCACCGCCGGAGGGCTGGTCCCGCGCACGCGACTGGGAGCGGCAGCGCCGGGACGCCGCGACGGAAGTGGTCTACCCGGCGGTCGCCAGATGGCTGGCCGCGGTGAAGGAGCTTCTCCCGGACGCGCGCCCCAGCGAGCGGGCCGGCCTTACGTGGCTCCCGGATGGCGACGCCGACTACGCCAAGGCGATCCGCGTCTACACGACCCTGCCCCTGACCGCCGGGGAACTCCACCAGACCGGCCTCGACCACGTCGCCGGCCTCGAGGCCCGGGCGGTGAAACTCGGTGCGTCGCTGGGACTGCGCGGACTGGAGGAGGTGTTCGGCGCGCTGCGGGACTCGGCGGGGAAGATCTCCGCCGGCGAAGCCATCAGCCGGGCGACCGAGGCCGTGCGCCGGGCCGAGAAGCGGGCGCCCGGGATCTTCCCCGCGCCCTTGCCGCCGCCGTGTGCGGTGACGCCGATGCCGGACGTCGTCGCCGACGGGGGCGCGGCGCCGCACTACACGCCGCCGCGGCTGGACGGGGGGCGGCCAGGGACGTTCTGGTTCAACACGCGCCGCCCGACCGCGGGCACCGGCTGGGACATCGACGTCGTCGCCTTCCACGAGGCGGTGCCCGGCCATCACCTGCAGCTGTCCCGGATGCAGTTGCTGAGCGGGCTGCCCGCGCTGCAGCGCCAGCGCAGCCTGCCGGTGTTCTCGGAGGGCTGGGGCCTGTACGCCGAGCAGCTCGCCGAGGAATCCGGGCTGTTCACCGACGAGCGGGGCATGCTCGGCGCGATCGCCACGGAGCTGATGCGGGCGGTGCGGCTGGTCGTCGACACGGGCATCCACGCCTTCGGCTGGAGCCGTGAGCGGGCGGTCGAGTTCGCGGTCGCGCACGTGCCGATGCCACCGGAGTTCATGGCGGCGGAGATCGACAGGTACGTGGTGATGCCGGGGCAGGCGCTGGCGTACATGACGGGCAAGCTGGAGATTCTCCGGCTGCGCGAGGAGGCTCGCGCGCGGCTCGGCCCGGCGTTCTCGCTCCCGGAGTTCCACGCCGCGGTCCTGGACCACGGCTCGCTGCCGATGCCGACCCTGGCCCGGAGCATCGGCTCCTGGCTCGACGATCTGGACCCGGCCGGCCGCGGTTAACGGCCGTCGGATCGGGGCAGAAGGTGCCCATGGACGATGCCCGAGCACGCGCCCTGCTGCTGGCCGAGCGTGATGAGGTGCGCAGCCTGCTGAAGGGCGCCGAGAACGCGGTGCGGCAAGACCGTGAGGCGGAGACGGACGACGTACCGGGAGACTTCGCGGACGCGGCCCAGCCGCTGGGGGCGGAGGGCGCCGACGAGGACGTCGAGGGGACCTTGCGCGACAGGCTGGACGTCATCGAACGGGCGCTGCGCCGGCTCGACGACGGCAGCTACGGCCGCTCCGTGCGCAGCGGCGCGCCGATACCGGACGAGCGCCTGGAGGCCGACCCCGCCGCCGCGCTGACAGTGGAAGAGGCAAGGGCAGACGAGGCCCGTTAGAAAGGCCGCGTGACCCTCCGCCGCGACCGTCTGTAACGGTTCCTTCATGTACGGCAAGTAGCTTCGGAGCGTGGCGTATACCCCGGGAGGGACGGTGCCATGCTCAAGCGGAACGGGCGTCGCCGAACGAGGAAGCACCGGCTGCGCAGGTTCTTCCGCCTGCGGACGGTGCGGGCAGTCATGGTGGTCCTGCTCGTGTTCTTCGTCTGGGTCGCGTTCTCCGCCGGGCAGGCGCTGACCGCGTCGAACGGCGGCAGCGCGGCGTCCAAGCTCGCCGAATGGGCCCGCGACCACTACCTGGGGCCCGTCGTCACGTTCGGCGAGTGGCTGACCTATAACCCGCCGAAGGTCGGGGGCAAGCCGTCCTTCTCCCTCGCGGTGCCGTCCGGCGAAGTGGCGGTGTCCCCGCCGAAGACGCCGAAGACGTCTAAGCCGGCGAAGACGGCTAAGTCGGCGGATCCCGGCGATAAGGCCGAAGCGCCCGGGTTCCAGCCCGTCATCCCGGCGACGCTGACATCGCTCGCGGGCACGCCGCTTCCCGGTGAAGGCCAGTGGCGGGTGCTGGAGAAGGTCCGCGGCGAGCCGGCGATCTTCGGGACTTTCCTGCGGGACGCGACGTACACGTCGTACGTGAACGGGATCGTGTCCATGGACCAGCGGCTTGTCTCGTTCCAGTTGCGCCCCGGCAGCGAGGATCCCGGCGGCGGCGACTGGGGACCGAACTCGCAGCCGTGGATACCGCCTGGCTCACGGACCGGCCTGCTGGCGACGTTCAACGGGGGGTTCAAGCTTGACACCGCGCAGGGCGGCTTCTACCTGAACGGGCATACGTCCGGGACCCTGACCCCGGGCGCCGCGTCGATCGTCTACTACAAGAACGGCACGATCAGGATCGGCGTGTGGGATCAGACGGTCAGGATGACCTCGTCGGTCGCCGGGGTCCGGCAGAACCTCAAGCTGATCGTCGTCAACGGGAAGGTGTCCGCGTCCGTCAATCAGGACGTAGAGACGAACTGGGGCGCGACGCTCGGCGGCGGGTATTACGTCTGGCGGTCCGGACTCGGGATCACCCGCGACGGGCGCGTCATCTTCGTCTACGGCCCGGCGCTGGACGTGCAGGATCTCGCGGACCTCCTGCAGCGCTCCGGCGCGGTGGCCGGCCTGCAGCTTGACATCAACCCGTACTGGATGTCGTACGAGTACTACCAGGCCACGGGACATCCGTTGGACCCGGCGCCCGTCAACCTGCTGCCGACACAGCAGCAGTCGCCATACCGCTATTACTCCCCGTACAGCCGGGACTTCACCGCGGTCTACGCCCGGTGACAGCCCGACGGTGGCTGCCCTCCGGACGGTGGCTGCCTTCCGGGCGGTGGCTTCCCTCCGGACGGTCGCTGCCCTCCGGACGGTGGCTGACCGCCGTGGTACTTACGACCCGTCCCCGGCAGTGGCCGAAGAACCTGCTGGTCTTCGCCGCGCCGCTGGCCGGGGCGACCATCGGCCGGGGCGATGAGTTCGGGTACGCCGTGCTCGCGGCGGTCGTCTTCGGCTGCGCGTCCGCGGCCGTGTACCTCGTCAACGACGTCGTCGATGCCGAACGTGACCGCCGGCATCCGCTCAAGCGGCACCGTCCGATCGCCTCGGGCGCGCTGCCTGGCGCGCACGCGGTCGTCCTGGCAGTGCTCGCGGCGCTGGTCGCGGTCGCCGTCGGCGTGGCGATCGGCGAACCGCTGCTCGCGGCCGCCGCGGCGGGGTACCTGTGCTTGTCGTTCCTCTACTCCGTGCGGCTCAAGCACGTCCCGTTCGTCGAGATGGGGCTGGTCGCCTCGGGATTCCTGCTGCGCGTGCTCGGCGGGGCGGCGGCGACGCACGTGCGGCCATCGGTGTGGTTCCTGCTCGTGTGCAGCCTCGGCGCGCTCGGCGTCGCGGTCGCCAAGCGGTATTCCGAACTGACCAGCCTGGGCGACGCCGCCGCGGCGCACCGCCCGGTGATGCGCTGGTACCGGCCGCGTGTGCTCCGTGCCGGCCAGATCGTGATCGGCGCCCTGATGCTGGCGACGTACCTGATGTGGGCGTCCGGGGAGTCGGACGGGACGCGCGCATGGCACATGGTCAGCGCGGTTCCGCTGGCGCTGGCACTGGGCAGGTTCGGCGCGCTCACCGCGCGGCGGACCGTCCGGCAGGTAGAGGACATGATTACCAGGGACGGCCCCATGCTCGCCTGCGAGGTCGCGTGGCTGAGCCTGTTCTGCACTGGCCTTGTCATGGGAGGCTGACGGATGAAGGTTCTGCTCCTTGGCGGCATGAGCGAGATCGGCCTGGCGATCTTGTCGGCACTGGATCTGGATCCAGACGACGAGGTCATCCTGGCCGGCCGTGATGTTTCCCGCATGGAAGTGGCCGGGAAAACGCTGCCGTGCCGCCGTGTCCGCGCGGTCAGCTATGACGTGATGGACGTGGCGGGCCACCAGGCGTTCGCGGACACGGCTTGCGCTGGCGGCGTGCCTGACCTGGTGATCGCGGCGGCCGGGGTCCTGATCCCGCAGCCGTCCGTCGAGGCGGACACGACGCTCGCCGCGGTGATGATCGAGACGAACTTCACCGGGCACGTGAGCACGCTGCTGGCGTTCGGCTCCCGCATGAAAGCCAGGGGGAGCGGGACCATCGTGGTGCTGTCGTCGGTGGCGGCGGTCCGCCCGCGCAAGTTCAACTCCGTCTACGGCGCGGCGAAGGCGGGCCTGGACGCTTTCGCCCGCGGTTACGCCGACTCGCTGCACGGCAGCGGCGTCCGCCTGCTGCTGGTACGTCCTGGTTTCGTCACCGGCCGGATGACGGCCGGCATGACCCCCGCGCCGCTCGCGACCACGCCGGAAAGGGTGGGCGTGGCGGTAGCGTCAGCCCTGCGCGGCTCCGCCTCCGGGCGGGACGGCGCCGTCTGGGTTCCCGCGTCCCTGGCCGCCCTCGCGGCCGTGATGCGCGTCGTCCCCCGCCAGGTCTGGCGGAAACTCGACCGCTGAACGCGGCCGCGCCGGCGCCGCCATCAGGCGGCGATGAGGCGGTAACCGATACTGCGGACAGTCTCGACGCGGGCCGCCGCGCCGCTGAGCTTGCGCCGCAGGCGCGCCATGTGGACGTCAATCGTGTTCGAGCCGAAGGGGTCCGACTCATCGCGCCAGACCTGCTGCGCTATCTGACGGCGATCGACCACTGCCGGGGACACGCGCATGAGCGTCTCAAGGATGCCCAGTTCGATCGTCGTCAGCGCGAGGCGCTTACCCGCGGAGCGCACCTCACGGCCCGCCTGGTCGTATTCCAGGTCACCTATCGTGAGCGCGGGCGGGAGCACGTTCGCCGGGCGCCGCTGAAGCGCCCTGAGTCTCGCGAGCAGTTCCCCGACGTCGAACGGTTTCACGAGGTAGTCGTCGGCGCCGGCGTCCAGGCCCGTTACCCGGTCCTGCGGCTCCGCGTTGCCGCTCAGCATGAGCACGGGCAGCTTGCTGCCGCGGCGGCGCAGTTCCCGTACGAGGTCAATACCGGACATACGGGGCATCCGCCAGTCGACCAGCGCGACTGAATAGTGATACCAGCGGCTGTATGACAGCGCGGCCTCGCCATCGGGCACGAGGTCGACGGTGTACCCGCGGTCTCGCAGCGTCAAGGTAAGGACCTCGCCGAGGGATTCGTCGTCTTCTGCTACCAGCACTCGCACAGTTCGTGACTGTACCCACGTATCCGGCTCTCAGACCTGCGCAAACGCCGTTCCGAGGGAACTCTGCGGGATCAGATGATTCTCTGCGGAAACCATGCGCGGATCAGCGGATGATCGAGAGGATCATGAGATCCCGGGACTTCACCACTCTCGCGAGTAGGATGCGCGCATGCCGAGCCGCACCGTCACGCTTACCGGCTGGGGCCGTATCGCGCCGTCTACGGCCGAACTCGCGGAGCCGGCCAGCGACGCCGACGCGTCGCGGCTGCTGCGGGCGGCGGCCAGCGCCGGAGGGAGCGGTGCCGGAGGGGCCGGTGCCGGAGGGGCCGGTGCCGGAGGGGGCGGTGTCATCCCGCGGGGGCTCGGCCGCAGCTACAACAACGCGGCGCAGTCCGCCGGCGGGCTCGTGCTCTCCACCGCCAGGCTCAACCAGATCATCAGCCTTGACGCCGCGAGCGGAGTCGCGGTCTGCGAGGCGGGGGTCAGCCTGGAGCAGCTCATCGCGGCGGGGCTGCCGCACGGCTGGTTCGTGCCCGTGTCGCCCGGCACCCGGCAGGTGACGATCGGCGGCGCGATCGCCGCTGACGTGCACGGCAAGAACCATCACGGCGCGGGCAGCTTCGCCTGCCACGTGCGTGAGTTCACCCTCCTGCCGCCTTCCGGCGAGCCGGAGACGGTGACGCCAGGCGGCGACCCGGAACTGTTCTGGGCCACGGCGGGCGGCATGGGACTCACCGGCCTCATCACGCGTGCCGTCGTCCAGCTCAAGAAGGTCCAGACATCGCTGGTCAAGGTCGACACGGTGCGGACCGCCGACCTCGACGAGACCATGTCGACGCTCGCCGAGCACGATGCCAGGTACGGCTATACCGTGGCGTGGTCAGACAGCCTTGCCAGGGGGAGGGACCTGGGTCGTTCGGTAATAACGAGCGGTGATTTCGCGACCCGCGGCGACCTGCCCGCGTCCGCCCGTGACAGGCCGCTCGATTTCGACCCCCGCGCGCGCCTCGGCGCGCCCGGTGTGTTCCCGCCGGGACTGCTCAACCGGCACTCGATCGGCCTCGCGAACAAGATCTGGTACCGGAAGGCGCCGAAGCTGCGCGAGGGCGAGATCCAGACGATCGGCCAGTTCTTCCACCCGCTCGACGGGATACGGAACTGGAACCGGGTGTACGGCCCGGGCGGGTTCCGGCAGTACCAGTACGTGCTGCCGTTCGGTGCGGAAGAGGCGGTGCGCCGCTCGTTCGAGATGATCAGCGCGCTGCCCGCCCCGTCGTTCGTGACCGTGCTGAAGCGGTTCGGCGACGCCGACCCCGGGTTCCTGTCGTTCCCGCGGCCGGGCTGGACCCTCGCGCTGGACTTCCCGGCGCGTACCCCCGCGCTGCTGCCGCTGCTCGACCGCCTGGACCGGCTCGTCATGGAACACGGGGGCCGGGTCTACCTGGCGAAAGACAGCCACGTGGCACGCGGCGCGTTCGAGGCCATGTACCCGCGCGTTACGGAATTCCGCGAGATCAGGGCCAAGATCGATCCGGGCCGGGTGCTCGCCTCAGACCTGTCACGGCGGCTTGGCCTCTAGCCGGCCCGCGTGGCAAGGTGGTCGCCGCCGGCGACGAATGCGACCATCACGTGCGGGCCGCGAGGCCGGTGATGTCCTCAGGGGAGAGCCGGACGGTGGCCGCACCGATGTTCTCCGCCAAGTGGGCGAGGCTGCCGGTGCCGGGGATGGGCAGCATGACAGGGGAGGCTGCCAGCAGCGCGGCGAGCGCGATCTGCTGGACGGTCACCCCTTGCCGTGCGGCGGTCTTTTCGAGCCGGGTCGTGTCGATAGGGTCGAGGCCGCCGCCGAGCGGGAAGAACGGCACGAACGCGGTGCCGGACCGGGTGCACTCCGCCAGCAGCGCGGCGTCTGCGGTGGCGTGCACGTGGTGGGCGTTCTGCACGGCGGCGACCGGGGCGATTGCGCGGGCTTCGGCGAGCTGCGCCGCGTCGACATTGCTGACGCCCAGGTGCCGGCGGGTGCTTTCCGCCGGCACGGGCGGTCTCACGGTGCGCAAGCTGTGGAGCCCGCTGGTGCTGGCCGACGAGGCGCAGCGCGCGCACCTGCGGCAGCTCGACGCGGCGGGCGCGCAGGTGCGGATCAGTTCCGCGCCGCTGCCGCACGAGACGATCATCCTGGACCGGCGGGTGGCGATCCTTGCTGGCCAGCCGTCGCCGCTCGGCCGCGAGTACACCGTGACGACATCCCCGGTCCTGGTGGGCGGAGTTTATTCACTGTTCACCGCGGCCTGGGATGCGGCCATCGACCTCGGCGCCTGCCTGCGCGGCGAGGTCCCCGAGCTCGCTGCCGAGGCCCGGGAGGCCCTGCGGGCGCTCGGCGCGGGTCTCACCGACGAGGCCGCCGCCCGGCGGCTGGGCACCTCGCTGCGCACCTACCGGCGGCGGGTCGCCGAGCTGATGGCCGCGCTCGACGCCGGCTCCCGATTCCAGGCCGGCGTGCGCGCCGGCGAGCTAGGCCTGGCCCGCTGACGCGGTGCTGGGCAGCTCAAAGTCCGGGCGTGTCCGGCGCCTTCATCCTTCCTAGTCGCTTTGGCCTTGATCGTGGCCGGGCTGTCTGACGGGCCCTTTCGGCATTCTTCGTCTTCTGAGCGGCCCTCACCCGATGAGCGCCGGCCCCCGTGCGAGGGGGCAGGACCTCTACGCGGTATCTCGTGAAGACATAGGTCGAGGCCGAGGTCCGGATCTTCCGCCAGGGGCGTTGGATCGGATAGGAGTGAGGTATGGGGACTGTTCGTTTCGGAATCAAAGTAAGCCAGGGCGCCTCGGCCGGCACGCTCAGGCGAGTGTGGCGGATCGCCGACGAAGCTGGCTTCGACCACTGCTGGAACATGGACCACTTCGCGAGCCTCGGTCCACGGGACACGGAGGATATCTTCGAGGCGTGGACGACGCTGGCCGGCATGGCGGCGCTGACCACGCGGGTGCGCATCGGGTGTGCGGTCACGGGCAACACCTATCGGCACCCGGGCGTGCTGGCGAAGATGGCGGTCACCGTCGACCACCTGTCCGGAGGCAGGCTGGAGTTCGGCATCGGGGCGGGATGGGCGCAGAACGAGCACGCCATGCTCGGGCTGCCGTTCGGCACCGCGGGCGATCGGGCGGACCGGCTCGAGGAGACCCTGAAGATCCTCACATCGCTGTGGAGCGAGCCGACCACGACGTTCAACGGCAGGCACTATCAGCTCCAGGACGCGATCGCCGAACCGAAGCCGGTGCAGCGGCCGCATCCCCCGATCTGGATCGGCGGCATGGGACCCAAGCGGACGCTGCCGCTGGTCGCCGAGTACGCGGACGTGTGGAACGCCTCCGGCGGCGAGCCCGCCGCCGTCGCCGGGGCCTCGGCGATCCTCGACCGGCACTGCGCGGACATCGGCCGCGATCCGGCGCAGATCCGGCGCTCCGTGCAGCTCCCGGTCCGCGATGACGCGGATGCGCTGTTGCGCACCATCGAGGAGTTCACCCGGGTGGGGATCACCGAGCCGCTGCTGATCCTGGTCGGCGACGACCTCGTTGCCCGGGCGGAAAAGCTGGCAGAACTGCTGCCCCGGCTGCGCTCGATCGGCGCCGCGGGATGATCGGGCAGGTCAACTCATCTGCCGCTGACCGCGACGCCTGACGGCCGCGCCCCCGCACCCCGTTCAGTTCCGGGGTGCGGGGGCGCGGTGCTTCTGTGCCGGGGGAGGGGAGCGCTGCGGCTTTCAGGCCGCATCTCCCCGCCGCCTCCCGGCCGCCGCAACGGGACATCGGCGCCCGGCAGGCGTGACGGCTAGCCGGAACCGGCTCAGGTTGGGCTTACACAGGCGCCGGTAATGTCACCGGTCTCGCCGCCGAAGGCGTCCGTCCACTGCTCCTGCGTGTCAGGGAGCGTGCAGTTCTCGCTCGTCGCGGAGAAGACCCAGTTGTAGTCAGGCAGTCTCACGTGGGTCACCACCGTTCCCAGCGGGAAGAAGTACTCATACCACTGCGGGTCTGTCATTGTGCCGAGGTGCGCGTCACCGTTGTTGATGATCGTGTTCGGCACGTAGGTGGCGGACAGGTCGCCGGAGTCGGCATAGAACTGCACGTCGGTGCCGCCGGTGACCGTGCCGTCTACCGCCGCCGCGATAGGCGTCCCGGCGTTCGGGGAGGCATTGCCGGGGACCGCGACGAACGTGCCGTTCTCGGTCACCGTGGCGTCATAGAGGTAGCACGTCGCATTCCCTGGCGGGGAGGGGCAGAAACCGATGTTGGCCACGCCATGCTTGGTGATGGTGATGGTGCGGTTGACCGTGTCGATCGCCCAGACGTCGCTGCTGTTCCCGGTCTCATTGTTATTGCTGATGCTGAACGTGTCCGTCGCCTGCACCGGGGTGTAGGTCCCTGGCGGGCCTTGCGGTCCTGCCGGTCCTGCCGGTCCTGTCGGGCCTTGGTCTCCTGGCGCTCCTTGCGCTCCTGCTGCTCCTGCCGGTCCTGTTGCTCCCGTCGGTCCTGCCGGCCCGCTCGGTCCCATGGCTCCTGGCGCTCCTGCTGCTCCTGCCGGCCCTGCTGCTCCTGCCGGTCCTGCCGCGCCTCGCGGTCCCGTGACGCTCCAGTACACGAGGAACGCCCCGGCGGGACACGTCAGGCCGGCCGTGTTCGACTCGTAGACGTTCACCATTGTCCTGGTGCCGAGCGACACGCAGCCGTGCAGAGTGTTCGGCGGGATGGTGACCGCGGACGTGACCGCGGGCGTCGCCGTGGACGCGAGCGCGTACGCGGTACCACCACCGCCGGCGAGGACAATTGCGGCGGCTGCCGCGGTGATAGGAACGGGCAGCCGTTTGACGAACTTGAGCATGGCACTCCTCGTTTAATTCGTTTGCTTTGTCTTATTCGTCTAATTCATTTGCTTCGTTTAGGAAGCCCTGATGGCCGGGCAGGAGCTTATGAGGCGTGAATCTGCGCATAGGGCGATCCCGCCCGGGACCCGCAGGAGTGCCGCCACTGCTGCGGGTCGCTGTGAATCCGGCCGTAACCGGAACTGCATCCGACGTGAGGTGCCTAGTCTGTGCATTTCACGATCGGCTGGCGGCAATGGCGGAATGTCATGCCTGGCTCGCGAAGGCCGGGGCGTCACTGAGCCCGGCGTCACGGCGCCACCGGGGTAACGGTGGCGGCAGTGACGTTCGCCTGGCGCATCCGAGATCATCGGGAGCGCCGAACGAGTCCGGCACGCGGCAGAGCACGTCGCGGGTCATGCCCGTCTCCCTAGCTGTCAAAACTTGTGTGGCACGTGGGATTTATGAGTCTTTTGAGGTTAAGCATGGGCGAGACAGGACTTCCGAGACAGTGACGATTGCATTCGCACGCAAACCTGACCCGCGTCCCCGCCGGGGGCATTTGATTTCATAAATGGTGCGCTTTCGGTTATAGCGCTTGGCTGGCATCGCTGGCGTGTCAGGCGATATCAGTGATGGTCCGCGCGAATGGCTTCAGGCTGTGGGCCTCGATCCTTTGTCAATTGCACTACAGCGTCGTCGTGCTCACCGAAGGAGAGTCGTTCCGCATGCGCGCCCGCCTCGGCTGTCCGCGGAAGGAGGGTGGGCTCAGCCGGTGGTATCGCCTCGCTGATCTCCTATCCGGTGCTGCTGCTTACTCCTGCCGGGATATTTGGGCGGATCGTGCCGTTCCTGGTGGCTTTCGCCGCGCTTTCCCTGCTATCGCAGCCCCGGATCTCCGCGTGGCTGGATGGACGCCCCGGTAGCGGCGGCAGGTTCTGGACGCAATACGGGCTGTTCGCTGTGTGGATCTTCGACGGCTACTGGGCGTCGGAGCGGGCGTGATGGCCCTGGCCGTGCTCGCGCTGTCCGTCGAGGCGCACCTCGCGCGGGCCAACGCTCTCAAGAATGTGCTGCTGGGAGTGGCCGACGTGGCCTGTTCTATCGTTTTCATCCTGTATGGCCCCGTCCGCTGGGCGGCGGTAGTGCCATTGGCGCTCGGGATACTGGCCGGCAGCAGATCGGGTCCTTCGCTGACCCGGCGGATACCGGCAGGCATTCTCCGTGTCGTGGTAGCGCTCATCGGTCTTGGGCTCGCTGTCTACCTGTGGCTCAGCCCTAGCTAACAGCGGCTATCAGGACGCATCGGATTGTCGACCGCAAGCGTGCCTTGTTCCGGTGACCGGTGACATGCCCTGTGCGTGATTCGACGTCGCCGTTGCGACGCCCTTCCGGCGGTGCCCTGTGTCCACGATCACGGTAGCGACCTCAGCGGGTTTGGTCTGCAAGCTGACATGTTCGCCTGGACTTCGCCGCTGAACGTCTGGTTCATGCTGGTCAGGACGCTACGCAGGTGGTACTTCAGGGCCAGTTACTTGGCGATGTACGTTCGGCTGACGCGCTTGCACATATTTCCACATCAACTCACCACAAATGAAGAAACCCCCGGCACCCATAGAGATGGGAGCCGGGGGTCACTGTGTGTGTCTGTGTGGACCGTAGAGGATTTGAACCTCTGACCTTCTCCGTGTCAGGGAGACGCGCTCCCAGGCTGCGCCAACGGTCCTGATATCGGAGTAACGCACCGGCTTATGTACCGCGCGGAACCCCAACACCACAAAGACTATCAGACGTGCGGCGCTGCCGACGCCAGACGACGCTCAGGACTGCTTGACGGGGAGCTGCGGAAGCGTGCTTCCGGGCTGCGTGGAGTTACGTGGCATCCGCCGTGAGGGCTTGCCGCGGAGGGCTGTCCAGGTAGGCACGGGCCAGGGCGTACTTGCGCTTCTCGTCCCGGCAGCACGCATGGTCATGATCGATGAACACGGGCTGGTCTTCCTGAAACGGTCTCTTGCACATCGCGCAGGCGAACCCCTGGGCTTCCAGGAGACGGTCGAAACGCTCCTGGGTGAGGTTGTAGCGCTTCAGCTTGTGCGCCAGACGCCACCGGGCACGGGCGGCCGGCGTGTCGAGCGTCTGCCGCGACGCCGGACCGTCTTCCGGCGACGGTTGTCGGTCAGGGCCTGCGCTGTCCGGCATTCACCGAGGTGCATGGGCTTCCGGGCGCACGTGGTCTTCTTTCGCGGCATCTGCAGCCCGTTGCATTGTGTCGGAGCAACCCGCGGCCATCGCGCTGGTCAATTTTACGAAACTTCGTTATATAGTGCTATCTGTGATTATGTGGAGATTTCTAATGATGTTAAAAGTTTGGTGATGAATTTTCAGTTTTGGTATTGACATCCCCGTTTGCGGGAGGGCAGCATTCCGGTGGGGCCGGTGACGTGAGTGTCACGGTGAGTGGGCAGGAGCGGGAGTTCATGCGTCGAAGGCGTGTGGTTTGGCGTGCGCTTGTGACTGGGGTGGCGTGCCTGGGCCTGTACGGCCTGGCGGGCATGGCCGGGGTCGGACCGGCGGCGGCGGATGTGTCGCCGGTGGCGCTGGGGCCGGCCTGGCAGCCGCCGGAGAATGCTCCGTCCGGGAACTTCGCGCCGCTCGGCGGGAACAGTACGACCGCGACGCAGCAGGCGGAGGCGTCGGCGGTGTCGCTGGCGAAGAAGACCGGGATGGCGCAGGTGGTTTCCGCCGCGACCACCCAGACGTCGCTGGTGACCGCCGAACCGAACGGGACTCTCGTCGCGGATCAGAACGTGCTGCCGGTGCGGGTACGGTCCGGGAAGTCCTGGACCCCGGTTAGCACCAAGCTGGCGCGGACGTCGTCAGGACGGCTCGCGGCGGTGGCCCTGCCCGGTGACAGCGTAAGCTTCTCGCCGGGCGGCACGGGGCCGATGGCGGTGCTGGCGTCGGGCGGCAGCAGCCTGTCGCTGTGGTGGCCGGGTTCGCTCCCGGTGCCCGTGGTCTCGGGGTCGTCGGCCACGTTCGCGAATGTGATGCCCGGGGTTTCGCTGGTTTTGACCGTGACGAGCGCGCAGGCGGGCGGATTCTCTACGAACCTGGTGATCTCGTCGGCGAAGGCAGCACGCGACGCGGGTCTGGCAAAGCTGGCCCTGCGCGTCTCCACTGCCGGGGCGGGCGCTCTGCACTCGGTGGCGGGCGGAGGACTGTCGGCGCAGCTGAAGGGCGGCCGGGGTTGGTTCACCGCGCCCGCTCCGCAGATGTGGGACTCCTCGGTGCTGCTACCGGGTGCTTCCAATGCGGCTGTCCAGGCGGCGGCGCGGTCCGCTAGCGCCGTCGGCGCCACGCTGGGGAGCGCAGGCCTGGGCCCGAAGTCCACGACGGCCGGGCCGGCCGCCGGGGCCATGGTCGCGCCGGTGAAGGCGACGGTCTCCGGGTCGGAGCTGTCGCTGGTGCCGGACTCGCGGATGCTGACCTCGCCGGCGGTGAAGTGGCCTCTGGAGATCGACCCGTCCTTCACCTCCACGAACAGCACCGGGGACAAGCAGGCCTACGACGCGGTGCTATCGGACTCGGGCACGGGGACGTGCGGTCCGTACGGTGTCTGCGATGACACGAACTGCCGGGGCTCGAACTACGACAGCTCGTCGTACTCGGGCGGCATGCCTGTGGGCTATGACGATTTCGAGGACGGGCCGTGCCAGTTCGATGACACGGACTACGCGCTGTACCAGGTGGCGGCGCCGTCGGGGGCGTGGGGATCGCAGGCGGTGCTGATCGATGCGTCGTTCAAGACCGATGTCGTGTACTCGTCGTCGTGCGCGGCGGCGACGGTGACGGCCAGCTGGGTGTACGGGATCGGGTCGGGGACGGGGTGGCCGGGGCCGGGGCTGATGCCGGACAACAGCAACGTGACGGCGTCGGCGGGGTATAACTCCGGCAGCTGCGACAGCGTGCAGGACACGGCGGACACGTCCGCGGTGGGGTTCGATGTCACGACGGACGCCAAGCACATGTCCAGTGCGCCGGGGAACATCACGATGCGGGTCTGGGAGAACGGTGACACCAGCGACGCGAATCACAAGCAGTTCGCGAGCAACCCGACGCTGCAGGTGACGTGGACCGACAAGCCTGATGTTCCGTCGAACCTGGGGGAGTCGGCGGTCTCCGGGACTGATTCGCTGGACTGCGACACCACTACCAGCAACCCGCCGCGGATCGGCAAGACCGACGCCACGTCCGGCGGGATGAACCTGACCGCGAAGTACGGCGACCCTGACGACGCCGCAGTGCAGGCGAACGTCCGGTACCAAGTCGGCACGAGTGGTTCCTGGGTCACCGAGAGCGACGTGAATGAGTCGGTGAACAACGCCACGGCGTCGTGGAAGCTGCCGTATACGGTCACCGAGTCGCTGGCCGACGGCACGCTGATCGGCTGGGAGGCCCAGGCGGAGACGGGCAGCGGGAGCGTGGACGGCAGCACGTGGGGGCCGTACAGTTCAAGCTGGTCGCCGGAGTGCTATTTCGCGGTGTACCCGGACGCGCCGGATGCGCCGAAGCTGACGGCGGGGTTCACCCAGACGACGGCGCAGGCGGTGGGGTCGTCGGTGCGCTTCACGATCACGCAGACGGGGAGCGATACCGACAGCAAGTTCGTGTGGGGCCTGGACGAGGAGGCGCCGACGTCTGGGACGATCCCGGCGGACCAGACGTGCACCGCGTCCAGCACCACGTGCAAGCTGACCGTGACGAGCGGCGTGGCGTCCGCGACCCTGTCGGTGACGGTGCCGACGCCCGGCCCGCATGACCTGAACGTTTACGCGGTGGACGCGTCCGGTAACGAGTCCGGTGCGACCGACGGGTCGCCGGGCTCGGGGCAGACGTGGACGTTCAGCGGGGCGTCCGACACGCCGCCCGCGCCGTTTGCCAGCGGTGCGACGATGCAGGCGAACTTCGAGTCGGCGCTGACGCAGAAGGCGTCGTATGACAACGTGATGATCTCCACGGAGTCGGGGTCCCCGGGGAACGCGAACGCGGACGGGGACGGGAACTCCTTCGACGAGGCCGAGCTGAAGTCGGCTGGATGGAACCCCGGCGGGCCGGTGACGATCGACGGGGCGACGTTCACGCTGCCGCAGTTCGGCACGGCCAGTGACACGAGTGACAACCTGCTGGCCGACGGGGAGACCATCGGCACCGGGTCCAGCGGCGTGCACGGCAGCGCCCTGGTGTTCCTGGCGACGTCGACCAACGGGTTCGCGGCGGTGCCGGGATCGGTGGGGACGGGGTCACCGGACGCGGGGTTCCTGGCCAGTGATCCGACCGCCCCCTATACCCCGAGCGGCTACGGGGTTACCGGGGCCGGGTGCAGCTCGGCGCTTTCGACGGACAGCACTGCGGGCTGCAGCCCGGCGACCGGCACCATTACCTACGCCAACAGCTGCACGGCCCCGACGGCGCCGACGAGCTACACCCTGGCTGTCCCGGACTGGGTGTCGGGGCCGCTGGACATCGCGGCGGTGTATACGGCGTCGCGTGATCATTCCAGCGGGCAGCAGGCGGAGACGCCGGCGATCTACGCGTTCGCGGTTCCGCTGGATCCGTCGTGCGAGGTGACGTCGGTGCAGCTGCCGGATGTCAGCGACGGGGTGACCGCGTCGGTGGGCAACGGGGTGGGCGAGTCCGAGCCTGCGCTGCACATCCTGGGCATGGCGGTGCGGGACACGGCGATGACGACGCCGGCACCGGGCACGAGCCCCGACGGCTCCGGCAGCGCGACCGGTGCGAACGCGTCGCCGGTGGCGCCGTCGGGGACGGCGTGGACCGGTGCGTGGGAGTCGCCGATCGAGGACGCGTTCGCGCCGCCGTCGGGGGACGCGTGGGGCGAGCAGACGATGCGGATCGCGTTCGCGCCCAACGCGGTGGTCCCGGGGGGCACGACGGTGCGGATCCGGCTGTCGAACCCCGGGTTCATGGCGAGAGACGGGGATGCGCCGCTGACGATCGGGGCGGCGACGATCGGGTCGCAGGCCGGCGCGGGCAGTCCCGCCCTGGCGGCCCCGCCGCAGGTCCTGACGTTCGGCGGGTCGGACTCGGTGGTGATCCCGGCGGGCGGCGACGTCTACAGCGACCCGATTGCCCTGTCCAGCGCGATCGACGGGCGGGGAGTCGTCAGCCTGGAACTGACGAACGCCCCGGCCTCCGGCTCCGCCGCGTCAACGGTGCCCGTGCTGCCGATGAACTCCTTCCCGGCCGGCGCCCAGACCTGGTTCAGCGCGCCGAGCACCACCGCGGCGGACGAGAACGAGACCGGGGACACGACCGGCGGCTCGTTCACGGCCGCGGGCGCGTTCGAGGTGGACGCGGTGCCGCTGCTGAGCGGCTTCGACGTCGCCACGCCGGGCGGCACCTACTTCGACACCGATACCGGCGCCAGCACGGCCTATCCGGGCGAGCCGACGATCGTGGTGGCGGGGAACAACGTGATCGACGGCACGCACGCCAGCGCGGCGTCCGATTCCGGGAACACCCCCAGCAGCTGGCTGGCCGGGCAGATGTACGCCCAGGGCCAGACCGGCACCCTGTTCCCGGCGAGCGGCACGGCGCCTGCCGGGTACGGGATCACCGACGCGGGGCTGCAGTCGAACATGGTCCTGAAGGACGGGGACACCGCGGGCGGGGTGCCGGGCGGGGTGAGCCTGCTGGCCCGGGTGGACCGGGACATCCTGGCCGAGCCCGATGTCGGGACGGTCGTGATCGACGAGGGCCTGGAGGACATCCTCGGGGCTGACGGGGCCTCGGCCACGGCGTCCAGCCTGACGAACGCGTATCACGCGCTGCAGCAGCAGCTGCAAGCGTTCGGGGTCAACGAGACGGTCGTCGGGTCGCTCACGCCATGCGGCGGGTTCGCCGACAGCACCGACAGCCAGGCGTGCGACACCGCGACCGAGACCGCACGCACCACGGTGAACGACAGCATGCAGAACGGGGTCTACGCCTGCGCGGTGGACTTCTCCGGCGCGCTGGCCTCCAGTACCGCGACGTCCCCGGTGGATCTCGCGACCGCCTACGACATCGGCGATCACGTGAACCTGACGGCCGGCGGGTACGCGGCGCTCGCCACGGCGGTCGGCGCGCAGGTCACGCTCGGAGTCTGCTCGCTGGCGCCCCCTGCGGCGCCTGCCACGCCGTAGCCTCCCGCGCTGCCCGGCCCCTGTGCCCGGGCGGCAGGGCACGGCCCTGGCGGCGGGGAGCAGCCGTGATCGGTTCTGCGCAAAAGTCTTTGATCGTCTGTTGGAAGGGAATGCCCGGTGAGGTTCGGGAAGCGGCGGCGCGGGAGTGCCGCGTGGCGGAAGGTCAGCATGGCCGGGGCGGCGGTGGCGGCGGTGATCTGCCTGCTGCCGGCGACGGCGGCCGCGGCGCCGGCGGTGCCGCGCCCGGCGGCGCCGTTGCCGGTCCCGGCGGCCAAGCCGGTGCCGGTGCACGCGCTGGCCTCGGACCCGCAGAAGGTGCCTGCGCCGGCGCTGTGGAAGCGTCCTGCGACGGCGTGGCCTTCGGCGGGCAGCGCTACCGCGGTGCCCGCCTCTTCGGGCACCGGGAAGACCGTGATGGCCGAGGCCACCCCGGGTTCGGTGCGGGCGGGGTCACTGCCAGTGTGGGTCGGGCAGTCGTCCCGCGGCGGGGCCGCGCCGGCCGGCGGGGTCCGGGTGACGATGGAGCCGCAGCCGGCCGCGACGGCGGCGGGCGTGCGCGGCGTGATCTTCACCGTGTCCGGGACGCGCCCGTCCGGGCTCCAGCCCTCTCCGGCGGCGTCCGCGGCGGGACGGGTGCACTTGAGCCTGGACTACTCCTCGTTCGAATTCAGTTACGGTGGTGATTTCGGATCGCGTTTGCGGCTGGTGGAGCTGCCCGCGTGCGCGCTGACCACGCCGCAGGTGGCGGCGTGCCGGAAGCAGACCCCGGTGTCCGGGTCCGCGAACGATCCGGCCGCGGCCAGGGTCGGGGCGGACGTGTCCGTGCCCGCTGCCGCTACATCGGCGCCGTCAGCGGCCGCGGCGATGGCGGAGGCTCCGGCCGCTGACGTGGTGCTCGCCGCGACGAGCACCACATCCGGATCGGCCGGCGACTATACGGCGACCCCGCTGTCGGAGGAGGGATCCTGGACCGAGGGCGGCTCCGCGGGATCGTTCAACTATTCGTATCCCATCACCGTGCCGTCGGTGCCGGGCGGCCTGGAGCCGGACGTCAGTCTTGACTATAGTTCCCAGCTGACTGATGGCCTCACGTCATCGGACAATGATCAGGCGAGCTGGATCGGCGACGGCTGGGACTACTCGCCGGGCTACGTGGAGCGGGATTACTCGTCGTGCGAGACCGAGCCGCCGGGGGCGTCGGGGTGGAAGGCGTCCGGGGACCTGTGCTGGTCCAGCGATGACGACACCACGCTGGACTTCGGCGGAACCACGACCACGCTGGTGGATGACCCGGCGAACGGGTGGCACGAGCAGGTCGACAACGGGGACACGATCAAGTACCTGACCGGCGCGGGGAACTTGACCGGGGACGGGGGATACTGGGTTCTCACCACTCCGGACGGCGACAGCTACTACTTCGGGGAGGATCATCTCCCCGGCTTCGCGTCGGGGGACGCGTCGACGGAGTCGGCGTGGAACGTACCGGTGTATGACTACCAGTCGGGGACGCCGTGCGGGTCTAGCGCCCACTGTTACCTTCCGTGGCGATGGAATCTTGACTACGTGACTGACAGTCACGGCGATGCTGAGGCCCTGTTCTATAACGACGAGCCGAACTACTACGCGGAGGACAACGGGACCACGGGCAGCGCCGAATACGAGCAGGGCGGGGCCCTGTCGAAGATCGAGTATGGCCTGCGCGCCGGCGACGTCTACGGATCGACGGCCGGTACGCTGACCACCCCGGCGGCCGAGGTCACGTTCACCGTCGGCACCGGCCGCACCGACATCCCCTCGGACCTGACCTGCGCGTCGGGGGCGTCGTGCGACGTGCAGTCCCCGACGTTCTGGACAAAGGACCAACTGACCACGATCGCCACGTCGGTGCTGGAGGGCAGCGCCCTGACCCCGGTGGACTCGTGGGCACTGAAGCAGGACTACCCGGCGACCGGGGACGGGTCGGCGGACCCGCCGATGTGGCTGGAGTCGATCCAGCGGACCGGCGAGGACGGCAGTACGCACATCACGCTCCCGGCGGTCACCTTCACCCCGATCGCCCTGCCGAACCGGGTCGAGACGTCCGCGGACCTGAACGACGGGTACTCGATCATCGACCGGATGCGGATTTCGCAGATCGCCGACGAGACCGGCGGGGAGATCCAGGTCAGCTACGACACCCCGCCGTCTTCGTGCACGTCCGGGAACTTCCCCGCCGCGGACGACAATACGACCCTGTGCTACCCGGACTACTGGACCCCGCCGGGTGCCACCAGTCCTATCGAAGACTGGTTCAACAAGTACGTCGTGGCCTCGGTCACCGAGAATAACAACGGCATCGGCGGGACGATCCCGGTCACCACGAAGTACACCTACTCCGGCGCGGCCTGGCACTATGACGATGACGCGCTGGTCCGTTCGGACGAGCGGACCTGGGATGAGTGGCGCGGCTTCCGCACGGTGACGGCCGAGACCGGGGATGCCGCCGACGGGGATCCAGTCACCAAGACGACCGACACCTATTTCCAGGGGATGGACGGGGACTACCAGGGGTCGGGGAACGCGACCACGACGGCGTCGCTGACCTCGTCGGTCGGGGACGTGACCGTGACGGACTCCGACCAGTTCCAGGGGATCGACTTCGAGCACACCGTCTACGACGGGGCCGGCGGGGCGGTGGTATCGGATGTGGTGACCACGCCGTGGACGTCGGCGGCGACCGCGACCCAGTCCCAGCCCTCACCGCTACCCGCGCTGACCGCCTACCTCACCGGCACTGAAGAGACCCGGACCTTCACCGCGCTGGCCTCCGGCGGCTACCGCGAAGCCGACGAGACCTACGGGCATGACTCCTACGGGCGGGTTACCTGGGAGTCCGATGTTCCCGACGCGTCTGATGACGGGACGGGCGGGGACGCGAGCGAGGACACCTGCACCCAGACCACATACGCGTCGGCGTCGCCGTCGGCGAGCCCGCTGATGAACCTGGATTCGGAGGACATCGTCACCTCGGTCCCGCCCGCGGACTGCCCGGTCTCCGGGACGCCGGCGCAGGCCGAGCTGATCTCCGACACCCGGACCCTGTACGACGGCGCGACGTCGGTCAGCTCCGACACCCCGACGAAGGGCGACGCGACCGAAACGCTGAAGGCGACCGGGTACAGCGGCAGCAGCGAGGTGTTCACCCCGCAGACCGAGGCCACCTACGACGAGTACGGCCGGGCCGTGACCGCGAAGGACGCCGACGCGATCGCCGACGGCTACAACGCGACCACCACCGCCTACACCCCGGCGACGGGTGCGGAGCCGACGTCGGAGACCGTGACCGACCCGATGGGCCTGGTCACCACGACGACCTATGACCCCGCCCGCGATCTGCCGCTCACGGTGACGAATCCTGCGGGAAACGTGACCACGGAAAAATATGACGCTCTGGGCCGGCTGACCGCGGAATGGTCCCCAGGGCATTTGACCAGCGGGGATGCGGACAAGACGTTCAGCTACACGGTGTCGGACACCTCCCCGTCGGTCGTCACCACCAACACCCTGGGCCCGAACGGGAACTACCTGACCTCCGAGACGCTGTATGACTCGCTCGGCCGGCAGGTGGAGACCCAGGACGAGACCACCACCGGCGGCATCGATGTCACCGACACGTTCTACAATTCCGACGGGTCGGTGTCGGAGACCTGGAACCCGTACTACGCCGACCAGGCGCCATCGACTTCGCTGGTCATCGCGACCTCTTCCTCCGGTTCCACGACCCCGTCCGACGGATCCACCCCGTCGGAGACCGGGTACGTGTACGACGGGGCGGGCCGGACCGTCAAGGAGATCACCTACAGCTACGGCACCGAGAAGTGGGAGACAGACACCGCTTACGGCGGTGACTGGACCACGGTCACCCCGCCGTCCGGCGGCACCGCGACCACCACATACGTGAACGGCCAGGGCAATACCAGCTACGAGTACCAGTACCATTCCGCGACCCCGCCGGCCACGCCGCCGGCGCCCGGCTCGGGATCCTCGTCCGGGGCGTCCGGCTGGGATCAGACCGCCTACGCCTACAACGCGGATTCCGAGCTCACGGGCATAACCGATAGCGCGGGAAGCCAGTGGTCGTACTCCTACGACCTGAACGGGGACCAGGTCTCGGCCACCACGCCCGACACCGGGACCACGACGAGCACCTACGATCCCGACGGCAATCTCGTGTCCGTTACCGCCCCGGCCCAGGACAGTACCGCCAGCAGCCCGTCTTACACCACGACCAGCTGGACCTACGACGCTGACGGCCGCAAGACCCGCGAGTACGACACCACCGGCGGCGCCCTGGAGTCCGGCGTGACCCAGCGGGCGGAATGGGTGTATGACACCCTGGCCAAGGGCGAGCTGACCGCGTCGCTGTCCACCCCGGCCGGGACGAGCGGGAACTCCTACGCCGAGACGATGCTCGGCTACAACTCCTACGGGCTGCCCGAGGGCGAGACCTACAAGGTCAACGGCGGCACCTTCGCCGGATCGTATGAGGAGAGCTTCACCTACACCGCCTACGCCGACGAGGTGTCCACCACCAGCTACGGCGGTGCCGGCGGCATCGCCGGGGAAGAGGTCACCACCGGGTATAACGATGCCGGCCAGCCAGTCAGCCTCGGCGGCCTGTCCACCTACGTCGCGCAACTGTTCTACACCGTGCTCGGCCAGCCGCAGGAATACACCCTCGGCACCACCGACGACCCGGTCAACGTCATCAACACCTACGACCCCGTCACCGGCGAGCTCGACACGACCGGCATCACCACCGGCACGGCCAAGACCAACGTAGACGACACGACATACACCTACGACGATGACGGCCAGGTGACGTCGGTCGACGACAGTCAGTCTGGCGGCGCCAGCGTCCAGGACCAGTGCTTCCAGTACGACTACCTGGGCCGGCTGACCCAGGCCTGGTCGCAGGGAACGTCCTCGTGCTCGCCGGGGCCGTCGCAGACGGCGGAATCCGGGGCGGCTGCGCCATACTGGGAGCAGTTCCAGTACGACTCGCAGAACAACATGACCCAGGAGGTCTCGACTCCGGCGTCGGGGCCGGCGACGACGGTTACGTCCGCGTTCGCGGCGGGGACGCACGAGTTGTCGTCGCAGTCGTCGGTGACGGGTTCGGGGACCGCGGCGGCGACGACGTATAAGTGGGATGCGGCGGGGGATATGACGTCGGCGGCGTCGCCGTCGGGGTCGCAGACGCTGGCCTACGGGGATGACGGGTCGCTGTCGTCGGTCACGAACACGGGCGGGTCCGATGCCGGTACTACGTCGTATTTCTACGATGCGGACGGCACGCTGATCCAGGAGGACGGGCCGTCGTCGTCGACGCTGTTCCTGCCGTGGGAGGAGATCACTTCCACGACGAGTAACGGGACGACGACGGTGTCGGGGACCCGGTATTACAGCATCGGGGGAACGGAGATCGCGGCGCGGACGTCGTCCGGGGACGTGCAGTACCTGCTGGGGGATCAGGAGGGTACTTCGACGCTGGCGATCGACGCGTCATCGCTGGATCCGACGTGGCGGTATTACGACCCGTTCGGGAACACGGTGGGGGCAGCGGCGTCGTCGTGGCCGGGCCTGCAGGGGTTCGAGGGCGGGACGGCGGATCCGGGGACGGGCCTGGAGAACATCGGCGCCCGTGAGTACGATCCGGCGGCGGCGGTGTTCACGTCGCCGGACCCGCTGCTGTCACCGGCGGATCCGCAGGACCTGAATCCGTATGCGTATGCGGAGGACGGGGCGCCGTCGGCGGAGGATCCGACGGGGGCGTGCCCGCAGCAGTGGGTCGGGGGGTCGTGCCCGTCGGGGCCGCCCCTGCTATCCGGCAGCGGCAGCGGCGGTGGCAGCAGCAACGGCGGGAGCAACAACGGCGGCGGCAGTCCGGGCAAGGCCTCGTCGGGGCAGAGCGGCAGCAGTTCGGGGTCGGGGTCGTCCGGGGGGTCGTCGTGC
>DASZJE010000010.1:0-1525 GCA_035948445.1 Trebonia sp.
CCGACCTCGTCGGCGACGACCACCCCATCCGGCAACTCATCAGCGAGGACTAGGCTCCCGATCGGGACGGGTCCGTCAGGGGCGGGGCTGCTGGGAGCGTCACGACCATCTGCGGTCTCGCGGTCCGGTGTGGGCGATGCCCCACCGCTCGCTATGAGCTCGTCCACTTCAGCGAAGCCTCCGTCCGGCGGGACCGCACGACAATCGTCCGGCGGCCGGATGTGGTTACGGTTTGGGTGACGGATTGTGATCAGACTCTAGCGCTTAAACCGTGTCTGTGACAGTCCTGAGACGCGAATTCTCTATGTTGTAGCCCAAACACCCTACGCCACCAGATGCTACTTACGTACCAGCTTGTCCCGTTACGCGGTGTACTCGCTGCGCACGTGCGGACGCGTAGAGGCACACCGCGGCGGCGGCCGCCAGGTTGAGGCTCTCCGCGTTCCCGTAGATGGGCACCGCGACCGGCTCGTCGGCCAGCGCGACCAGGTCGGGCGGCAACCCCCACGCCTCGTTACCGAACATCCACGCGGTCGGCTCGCTCAGCCGGGCCTGGACGTCGGGGTCGTCTAGAGGACGCCCGGCGCGCCCGTCCGCGGCGACGATGCGCAGCCCGGCCTGGCGCATGGCGACGACGGCCTCCTCGAGCCGCGCGCCAGCCACCACGGGCAGATGGAACAGGCTGCCAGCCGAGGCCCGCACGCACTTGCCGTTGTACGGGTCGACGGAGGCGTCGGCGAACACCACGGCCTGCGCGCCCGCCGCGTCGGCGGTGCGCAGCACGGTGCCGGCGTTGCCGGGGTCACGGACGTTGGCCAGCAGGGCGACCAGGGTGGGCGCGGATCGGGTCACCGCGTCTAGCGGGACGTCGACGAAACCGCAGACCGCCAGCAGGCCCTGCGGGGTGACCGTCTGGGCCAGGTCCTCCATCACCTCACCGCTAACCAGGTGCACGGGTACGCCCGCGCCTTCGGCGGCGGTGACGAGTTCGGCGTGCCTGCTCCGCGCGGGCGCGGTCACGAACAGGTCGCTGACCTTGGCTCCGCAGCTGAGCGCCTCCGCCACGGCTTGCGGGCCCTCGGCGAGGAAGGCCCGCCCACGCTGGCGGAAGGCACGCTTGGTCAGGCGTCTAGCTCTTGCTAGTCCAGGGGGGACTCTTACTGGCCCAGGGGGGGCGACCCCCCTGGAACCCCCCGCTGCCCGCTTGCGGTTCTCGCCGTAGTATCGCGCGGTCGGGGGGCCGTCGGCCCCCGCGAGCCGCGCGATGGGGCTTCGCCCCCGTGTCACATACGCCCCGGCGTCACGTACGTTCCTGCGTCACTAAGCGGCCGCGGATCCTGAGGCGTCGGGCAGGGCCTTCTTGGCCACCTCGACCAGGGCGGAAAAGGCCGACTCGTCCGCGACGGCCAGTTCGGCCAGCATCCGCCGGTCGACCTCGACCCCGGCGACCCGCAGGCCCTGGATGAACCGGTTGTAGGTCATGCCGTTGGCCCGGGCCGCGGCGTTGATCCGCTGGATCCACAGC
>DASZJE010000011.1:0-10568 GCA_035948445.1 Trebonia sp.
CGACCGAAGGCGCCGGGTTCAAGGTCTGGCGGAGCTTCCCCGGCGCCGTCACCTCCAATACCTCCGACCCGATCATCGGGCTCGACCAGGTCGGGCCGAACTGGAACGGCCCGAGCGAGACCGCAGGCGCGCCATGGCACCCGCACCGTGGCTTCGAGACCGTCACCTACGTCATCGACGGGGAGATCGCCCACCACGACACCAATGGCGGCGGCGGCATGATCGGCAACGGCGACACGCAGTGGATGACCGCCGGGAGCGGGATTCTCCACGACGAGCTGCCGACCGAGCGCCTCTACCGCCAGGGTGGGCTCGTCCACCACGTCCAGATGTGGGTCAACCTTCCCGCCGCGCTGAAGATGACGAGACCGCGGTATCAGCCGATCCCCGGCCACGAGCTGACCCTGGTGATGACCGAGGACGGTGGTGCGCTCGTGCGGATCATCGCGGGCGAGGTCGTGGGCCACGCAGGCCCGGGCGTCACGTTCACTCCGATCACCTACCTCCACGCGACGGTCGCCCCTGGTGCCGAGCTGGCACTGCCGTGGAATCCCGCCTACAACGCGATGGCGTACGCACTCGCCGGACAGGGGACGGCCGGGCCCGCGGAGCGACCGCTTCGCGACCACCAGCTCATCGTCTTCGGCGAGGGCGACCACCTCACGGTCCGGGCCGCCGACCGTATCGAAGGCGACATCGGGACCCTCGAGCTGCTCGTGGTCGGCGGGTTGCCGATCCGGGAGCCGATCGCGTGGCACGGGCCGTTCGTCATGAACACCCGCGACGAGATCGTCCGGGCCCTCGACGACTACCGGGCCGGCCGGATGGGGACCGTGCCCGCCGGCCAGCTCGGCCCTCGGCACTTCGCATGACCAGGAAAGGGAGGTCAGCCATCCGGTCCACACCGCCAGTCCGGGCGGCGCCAGGAGCGCCGGCCTGCACTCCTGATCCACCCCTGAACGGGTGCGTTCACCTTCGGAAAGGAAATTGTCATGTCTGAGACCACGAATGCGGCCGACGTCCTGATCGTCGGCGGAGGGTCCGCCGGCGCGGTGCTGGCCGCGCGATTGAGCGAAAACCCGTCGCGGCGAGTACTGCTGCTCGAGGCCGGGCCAGCGTACGCTCCCGATGCCTACCCGGCAGCGCTGCTCAACGCACGCGTCGTCGCGGATCCCGGTCACGACTGGGGCTACACCGCACGCGGGAACGCGACCACCCCGCAGATCCCGGCGCCACGGGGCAAGGTGCTCGGCGGGAGCTCGGCAGTCAACGCCGCTGTCGCGATGCGGCCCCCGGCCGCGGACTTCGCGAAGTGGGCCGGCTACGGGGTCGGCGGCTGGTCGTTCGACGAGGTCCTGCCGACGTTCAAGCGGCTGGAGAACACGCCGACGGGCGACGACGCCTACCACGGCCGCACCGGTCCGCTGCCGGTGCGCCAGCGCAGCGACGAGGAACTGACCCCGTCGCTGCTCGGCTTCGTGGAGGCAGCGGTCGCTCACGGGTTCAAGCGGGTCCACGACTTCAACGGTGCCCAGCAGCGCGGCACCGGCGGTATCCCGGTCAACGAGGTCGACGGCGTACGGCAGAGCACGGCGCTCGTCTACCTCACAGCGCCGGTGCGGTCCCGCCCGAACCTCGCCATCCTCGGCGAGGTCAACGTCGACCGGGTGCTGTTCGACGGGGAACGGGCGGTCGGCGTGCTCGCGGCAGACGGCACCGTCTACCGGGCAGGCGAGGTGGTCCTGTCCGGTGGCACCTACGGCAGCGCCGCCATCCTGCTGCGTTCCGGGGTAGGCCCCGCGGCTGACCTGCGCTCGCTCGGTATCGAGGTGGTCGCCGACCTGCCGGTCGGCATGCGGCTGCAAGACCAGCCGTTGTTCCCCGTCGTCTATGCCCTAGCCCCGGAATACCTGCCGATGACCCCGGCTACCGGGTCACTGGTGTGGACGGGGTCGAGTGAGGCGATCGGCGACGAGCTGGACCTGCAGATCGCCGCGACCCACCTGCTCGACCCTTCCGTCAGCCCGACCGGCGGGGCGATCGTCTTGACGATCGCCGTCGTGAAGCCCGAGTCGCGCGGGACGCTGCGCCTGGCCAGCCGTGACCCGAACGAGGCACCGGTGATCGACCTCAACTACCTTGCGACCGACCGTGACGCCCGCCGCCTGGTGGAGGGAGTCAGGCTCGCCCGGGCGATCGCCCGCAACCAGGTGTTCGCACCGGTCACGGCCGGCGAGTTGTTCCCCGGCGACGCCGTCAACGACGACGCCCTGCCCGAGGTGATCGCGAGCAACCTCGCCGCCTACTTCCACCCGACGTCCACGGTGCCGATGGGCGGTTCCGGGGACCGGTGGGCGGTGGTCAACGCGGTCGGCGCCGTCAAGGGCCTGGCCGGGCTGCGCGTGGTGGACGCCTCGATCATCCCCGAGGTCCCCTCCGTCGCCACCAACCTCACCACGATCATGATCGCCGAGCACATCTACCAGCGCGTCTACGCCGGCTGACCTGACACCGGCCAAGCCGAAGATCGAATGAAGTTCGGGCTGGCGATCGCCGGTTTCAGCTACCGCGGTGGCTCCGGCGATCGCCTCCAACTCTTATTAGGAGAACCCAAATGACTGACACCACGACCCGCACTGCGGGGTCCCCGAGCGGCACCCGCATCTACCAGTGGTACGCCGGCGGGCAATGGCGCGACGCTCCAGGCCTCTTCGACGACTTCGAGCCCTACACCGGCGACGTCTACGCCCGCGCCCCCAACTGCGGTCCAGGGGAAGCGAAGATCGCCATCGCCGCCGCCAGCGCCGCGTTCCCGGCCTGGGCCGACACCCCGCCGGCAGAGAAGGCCCGGTTGTTCTTCAAGGCCGCCGAGATCGTCCTTCGCCGCCGCGACGAGATCGCCGAGATCCTGGCCCGGGAGACCGGCAGCACCGTGCCCGTCGCCGCCGCCCAGCAGGACTACGTCGCCGCCGCCCTCGAGCAGGCCGCGAACTGGGTCTACCTCCCCAAGGGCGAGGTCCTGGTCTCGAACCTGCCCGACACCCACTCCATCGGCGTCCGGCGTCCGCTCGGGGTGGTTGCCAGCTTCACGCCGTGGAACGCTGCCCAGATCCTCTCGTGGCGGGCCGTTTTGAATCCGCTCGCCGCGGGTTGCACGGTCGTGGTGAAACCCTCAGAGTTCGCGCCGGTCTCGGCCGGGCTGCTGGTGGCCGAAATCGCCGAAGAGGCCGGGTTCCCACCCGGGGTCGTGAACGTCGTACCACACGCCCCCGGCGCCGCCGGACCTATCGCAGATGAGTTTTTCGCTAGCGATGAGGTCCGGGCCATCAACCTGATCGGTGGTGTCAAGACCGCCCGCGTGCTGGCCGAGCGGGCCGGGCGGACTCTCAAGCGCACCATCTTGGAACTCGGCGGCTACAACCCGATGATCGTCCTCGACGACGTCGACGTCGACTACGCAGTGCGAATGGCCACCTTCGGGTCGTTCTTCCACCAGGGCCAGCTCTGCCTCAGCACCCGCAAGATCATCATCCAGCGCAGGATCTACGACGAGTTCCTTGGCAAGTTCGTCGCCCGGACCAAAACGTTGCCCTGTGGCGACCCGCTTGACCCCCGCACGATCATCGGGCCGCTCGTGCACCAGGGAGCCGTGGACCTCATGGACCAGCGCGTGGCCGAAGCGGTCTCCCTCGGTGCTACCGTCCGCACCGGCGGCACCCACGAAGGGCTGGTCTACCAGCCGACCATCCTCACCGACGTCCCCTACTCGGCGACCGCATCCAGCGAGGAAACCTTCGGGCCTCTGGTCGTCGTTGAAGCCGTCGACACCCCCGAGGATGCCGTCGACACGGCCAACCGGACGCACTACGGGTTGACTTCCAGCATCCTGGCCAGCGACACCTACAAGGCCTTCGAACTGGCCCCGAAGCTCCTGCACGGCGTCGTCAACGTCAACTCCCCAACCTTCAACGACGAGATTCACGCGCCGATCGGCGGCGTCCGCGAAAGCGGTTGGGGCCGCACCGGCCCCGACAGCAGGGCCGACTTCACCGACATCATCTGGATCAACACCACCAGCAGCGAGCGCCAGTTCCCGTTCTAGGAGCCTGCTTGGCGCATGCCCGGCACATTTACTTGAACGATCAAGTCAATGTTCCCAAAACCTAGCGTGAAGGAGCTTGTCACGAGGAAGTTGCACGCTGCCGTGGCCGCGGCCCTCGCCGCCGCCGGCCTGGCAGTCGCCGGCGCCGCCGCGAACGCGGCGACGGCAGCCCCCGGGCACCGCACCCAGGCGGCGACGGCGACGCGGGGCGGCGCCGGGGGCGTCAGGGGCCAACGAGCGGGTGGTGGAAGCGTTCCTCCAGGACGTCATCAACGGGCACCACGGCGACCACGCCGCCGGCTACCTGACCCCGGCATGCAGTGGTCCGGCGGCACCGTCGGCACGGTCACGGGCAGGGCCAACGTCGCCGGGCTGTTCGCCGGCGTGGTCGCCGCGTTCCCCGACGCGCACATCACCATCGATGACCTCTTCGGCCAGCGCGACCAGCGACCAGGTCGTGGTGCGCGTGGTCGTGAGCGGCACGCAGAAGGGCACCATTCTCGGCATCCCCGCGAGCGGGCGCCACGTCCAGTGGGACGGCGTCGACGTCTACCGCCTCAGCCACGGCAAGATCAGCAACATCTGGGCCGGGGACGACTGGACCGCGATCCTCAACGACACGGGCACGTACGAGGCACCCTGGATCCCCTGACTCCCATCCGTTCGGGCGTGCTGCCACGCCTGCATCAAACACACGGGGATGGGTCGCGGCCTTCGCTGACCACGGCACGGTCACCCACGAGTCCATCCGTGTCACCTGGCACGGCCCCTGACGAACTCCCCGGATACCAGGGAGGGCGCTTCGATGTGCTCCGATCGGCAAGCGTCACAACCCTCCGTTCGTACCGACCGCTGACCCGGCAACCTGCAAGCGTAAGGAGATTGGTATGTCTGACCTGCCCGAGACCGCCGACGTGGTCATCGTGGGGGGTGGCTCCGCCGGCGCTGTCCCGGCGGCCCGCCTGAGCCAGGACCCCGCGCGGTCGGTGCTGCTGCTGGAGGCCGTCCTGTGTCGGTCACCTTCTATCCTGGTGCTCCTCTTCCGCGGCCTTTAGGTAGAAATCAGGTCTCGGATTTCGACCAGCTCGGCAAGCGACAGGTCGGCCGGGTAGAAATAGGGTCTGTCCGGTTGCCGGGGAACGAGCAGAATATCGTCGAAACCGAGCTCCGCGAGATATTCCAGGCGTCGACGAGCCTCAGCTTTGTCGCACATGATATTTATGGGCTCATCGTCGGGCAGTGGTTGGCTCGTGGCCGTCAAGTCAATTGAGCAGGTCGCCAGTATTGCACGCTGCCCGCCCAGCTCTCGATAGAATTCGATGCCGCGGCGCATCTCATCGATGCTGGTGTGCACCGCCGAGCATGTCCATCCGTCAAACTCCCGTGCTGCGCGGGTGATGCCCACGCGGCTTCCCCAGGACCCCAGGGCCATCCGAGGAGGACCAGCTACGGACGGCCATGGCAATAGGTTCGCATTTTCGACCGTCTCAGCGTCGCAGAGCCGGCGGATGATATCCAGATCACGATATAGTCGCGAGAAGCGGTTTTCGAAGGGGATGCCGTAGGCGGCATAGTCTGTGGCCGTCGAGCCGGGACCGACGCCGATTGTGAGCCGGTCTTTGGTCAACGCCCGCAGGGTCATGAAGCGTTGGGCGAGGTCGACCGGTGATCGCAATGGGACCTGGAAGATCGCTGTTCCCACCTCGAGCGACTCGGTGCCCGCGGCGACCGCCAGTAGCCAGCTGAGCGGGTCCGGCCACGGCGCGATTCGCCGGTAAGACCCGTCGCCTACCCAGACGCCATCGAACCCCGCGGCCTCGACCCGGCGCGCACGGACAGCCACCTCGTGCGCGTCAAAGGGGACCCCTCCGGGCCCGGCGAACGGAAGGTAGGTACCGAGTCTCACGCTGGTGACCTCCCGGCGGGAAGTGAACGCGTCCAGAGGCGCGGGAAAGCAGCGGTGTGGCTCATTTGCCGGTAAAGTTCGGCGGCCGGCGCTCGGTGAACGCAAGGAGACCTTCGCGCCGGTCGTGGCTGTCCCGCAACGCCGCGGCCAGCTCCTGCTCGAAGGCCAGCCCGTCCTGGAGGTCCAGGAGCGTCGACTTCTCGATCGCGGCTTTGCTGCTGGCTACTGACAGCGGGGCCCGCTGGGCGATGAGCTCGGCCAGCGTGATCGCCGCTTTCAGACCCTCTCCGGCGGCCGCGATTCTGTTGATGAGGCCGATGCGATAGGCCTCGGCCGCATCGAATCTCTCCCCCGTGAAGATTATCTCTTTCGCGCGGGCAAGGCCGACAAGGCGGGGAAGTCGCTGGGTGCCGCCGGCGCTGGGCATGGTGCCGATATTCACCTCGGGTGAACCGAACTCAGTATCCGCGGACGCGACCCGGAGATCACATGCCAAGGCCAGCTCGAGGCCGCCTCCCAGGCAGTAGCCGTGGATGCCCGCGATGACGGGCCGGGGATAGGCGTCCAGCACCGTGAACAGCTGCTGTAGAACGTCGGCGAGAAGGTCGCCCGTGCCGCTCTCGTACTCACGCTGCCGGGCCTTGAGATCGCCGCCCGCGCAAAAGGCGCGTTCCCCTTCGCCCCCGAGCACCAGGACCCGAATGGACGGGTCGCCGGACGCGCGCTGAACACGGTCAGTCAACTGGATGATGATGTCTCGGTTAAGCGTGTTGAGCGCCTCGGGCCGGTTGAGCGTTGCGATTCCGACGCTGCCTTCGACACGCCACTTGACCAGCTCGTCAGTCATCTTGGTTCCCGTCTGCCGTGCCGTTGCCGAAGACTGCGCTGCTCTGCCTTATTACGCCGGCGGCGAGGTATTCCATAGCTTCATCTTTTGAGAATCCCCAATCGGTGAGGATATCGATCGAATGCTCTCCCTGGTGGTGGGTTGCCAGGGCCTGCGGGGCGGCGGGGGTGGTCCCGAGGAGGGCTGGGTAGCGGAGCGCCGGTATTTCGCCGGCGGTTGGATGATCAACCTGCCAAAGTGCCTCGGTTTGCCGGAGCTGGGGCTGGTCGAGCAGGTCGTCGTAATCGAGTACCGGAGTACACATGACGTCGGCGGACTCCAGAATAGAAGCCCATTCTGCGGTTGACCGCCCGGCAAGGATCGATTCGATGACCTCGGACAGTTCCCCGCGCGCGGCCAGGCGTTTCGTGTTCGTTTCGAACCGGCTGTCGAACGCCAGTGCGGGGCGGCCAATGGCGCGGCAAAATTGAATCCACCGGTCCGGCAAATAGGCCGCGACCATGAGGTACCCGTCGCCGGTTCGATACGCTTCATTCGGTGACGAGTACGGCGCGCCGCTGCCATGACGTCCGGTCGACCCGGGTGATGCCAGGTGCATCGCCAGCACCGGCAGTTGAAACGCCAGCGCCGATTGCAGGAGCGAGACGTCGACCCGTTGACCTTTCCCGGTTCGCTCCCGGGCGAGCAGCGCGGCAAGCACCCCCTGTGTCCCGAACATCGCTCCCGCCGTGTCCGCGACGGGAAATCCGACCCGCACCGGCCCGCGCCCGGTTTCGCCGGTGACGCTCATGATGCCGCTCGCCGCCTGCACGACGCCGTCGACGCCTGGCCGATCCCGCCACGGCCCGGTCCGGCCGTAGGCGGATACCGACAGGTAGATGAGGCGCTGGTTACGGGCTGAGAGATCCTCGTATCCGATGCCGAGGCGCTCCGCGACGCCGGGACGGAAGTTCTCGATCACGACGTCGGCCGACGCCGCCATGCGCGCGACGATCGACGATCCGCCTGGCCTCTTGAGGTCGATGACCGCCCCGCGCTTGTTGCGGTTCATGGCCAGGAAGATGGTGGCGACACCATCCACGAAGGGCGGTCCGAGGGTTCGTGCCCAGTCCCCGCCGGGAGGCTCCACCTTGGCGATCTCCGCTCCGAGGTCGCCGAGCAACATGGCACACCACGGTCCCGAGGCCCCCTGCGAGAGGTCCAGTACCCGGATTCCGTCAAGGGGCAGAGTCATCTGCACCACCTGTCCTTAGCTGGAGGTAGCTGCGCCGACGGCGCGTGCCGGGCTGGGAGGCTGCTGGCCGCCGCCAGGCGCGGGTACACGCCTGAAGCTCGCCGCAGCTATTTCACGAGTATTTGTACGGTGCAGGCGGCGGCGTCAACGCCGACGGTCTTGCCGCCGCGGCAGTGCGCGAGGCCAACCCGAGCACCGTCGACCTGTCTTTTTCCGGCTGCGCCACGCAGCTGCCTGACCAGCTCGACGACCTGCGCGATCCCGGTGGCCCCGAGGGGGTGGCCCTTACCCAGCAGACCGCCGCTGGGGTTGATCGGCAGCCGGCCGCCGATGTGCGCGTCACCCCGGGCGACGGCGTGGAGGTACTCACCGCGGGGGAAGAGGCCTGCACCCTCGACCCGCAGAACTTCCGCGATCGAGAAGCAGTCGTGCACCTCGGCGACGGAGACATCCTCGGGCCCGATCCCGGCGCGCTCGTACGCCTGGGACGCTGTCAGCTCGGTCAGGGTCTCGAAGCTCATCTGAGAGTCGGTGGTCTCGAGTTCCCCGGAGCGCAGTGTCGAGGCGGCGAGAGTGACGCGGCGGTCCCGGAACTGGGCGGCGACCCTGGCTGAGACGACGACCACGGCCGCGGCGCCGTCCGTGGCGGGGGAGCACTCCAGCAGGGTGAGCGGGTCGGCGATGGCCCGCGACGACAGTACCTGCTCGACGGTGACGGGTTTCTTGAAGTACGCAAGCGGATTCTTCGCGGCGTTCTGCTTGTTCTTGACGCTGACAAGCGCCAGTTGCGCGTGATCGACCCCGTAATCGTGCATGTACCGTTGGGCGCGCATCGCGTAGATCCCTGACATCGTCAACCCGACGACAGTTTCCGGATCGGTTTCGTCGGGCGTGATCGCGCCGTCGAACTTCGAGGTGAGGTGTTCTACCCCTAGCGCGAGGACAATGTCATGCTCTCCGGCGCGGACCGCGAGAAAAGCTTCTCGTAGCGCGACCGCTCCGCTCGAGCACGCGTTCTCGACGTTCGTTATCGGAAGGCCGGTCATGCCGACCTGGGCGAGAACCCGCTGGCCTACCGATATCCCCTCGTACACGCTACCGCAGTAGGCGGCATCCACCTGCCGCGGATCGATGCCGGAGTCACGCATGGCTTCGATCACGGCCATGGCCCCGAGCTCAGTCGACGTGGTATTCGGGTGTTTTCCGAAGGGAGTCATGCCGACCCCTGTAATGTACGCCTCGCTCATGCCCGGCCTTCCTCAGAAACATGAAAGCGATAACCAATGACGCGCCGCCCGCGTGAGTCTTCGCCGATTGGTTCGACTTTGAGCTGAACGGCAGTTCCGATGGTTACGTCGGCCGGCTGTGCCTTGACCTGGCCGATGATCCGGACCCCAGCCGCCAGGTCCACGGACGCGAGCACGTACGGCACCGAGAAGCCCGGGGCCGCCTGGCGGATAACCGTATATGAGTACACGACACCGTCACCATCAAGCGCCATCGGGTCAGGGTCGGGGGCCTGGCAGTGCACGCACATGTCCCGTAGCGGGAACATCGCTCGCCCGCAATGCGCGCATTGCCCTCCGATGAGGGCGTACTCACCGTCCGGGCCCACCCCGATGACGTTCGACACGAAGACTTCGCTCGTGCCACGGGGTGAGCGTGACCAACCTTGAGGTGCCACGGGTCCGTCGTGCATGGCTCGCATTCCCATCAAATCTCTCGCCGGCGCTCCGTTACGCGCCGGTTGGCAGTCCGCGACTGCCAACCGGGCCGACCGACGGCTTGGCTGGCCTAGTGCAGGGTGCGGTCGAGCAGGGCCAGCAGTTCGCGCCAGTGCCGCTCGGTGGCCTCGGCGTTGTAGCGGCCGATGGCCGCGAAGTCGGCCTGGGTGTAACCGTGGGGCGCACCGGCGAACACCTCGGCGCGGTAGCGCACGCCGGCGCTGTCGAGGGCCTTGCTGAGGCGCTCGATCTGCTCGGGCGTCAAGGTCTCGTCCTGGTCCGCGTGGCCGAAGTACAGTTCGGCGGTGATGTTGCCGGCTGTCAGGTGCGGGCTGTCGGGCGCTTCGGTGGCCAGGAAGCCGCCGTGGAATCCGCCGCCGGCCGCGATCCGGTCCGGATAGGTGCCGGCGGTGCGCAGCATCAGCGCCGCGCCCATGCAGTACCCGGTCAGCCCGACCGGGCCGTCGGTGACCAACTCGGAGGCGGCCAGCCAGTCCAGGTACGCGCCCGCGTCGCGCATGGCCAGATCCGGCGTCAATGCCGCGACCACCGGCATGATGACCTCTGTCATGTACGATTGCGCCTCCGAGGGTTCGACCTGGGCAGGCGACTTGAACACCGGGGCCCGCCCGGTCCGGTAGAACAGGTTGGGCGCCAGCACGGCGTATCCGTTGGACGCCAGCCGGTCGGCCATGTCGCGCACCAGCGGGCGCAGCCCGACGGCGTCGGAGAACAACAGCACGCCCGGGTGGGCC
>DASZJE010000012.1:0-26782 GCA_035948445.1 Trebonia sp.
GTAACTCGTCACGTCCACCGGCGTCACCACTCCCGGATCAGTCGACGTCACAGGGCCGCCGACGCCATTGACCACGGAGTCCAGTCCGCCCGAGCCGGCGATCCACACGCCGAACACGTCGTGGAACTGCACTCCGGGCGCCGAAGGAGCCTGGAACGCCGACGTGACGTCCAGGGTCGCGCTCGTGTCGATGAACACGACGTAGCTGCCCATGCCGTATCCCCGGAACGACGTGACGTGCGACCCCACCCGGAAAGCCGGGTACCCGTCGAAGGACGGCGACTCGTTCCAGGCGGCCTGGTCTGGCACGTCGTAGGGCAGTTCGTTCTGGAAGAAGACCTCGGTGCCGCCCTGCCCGGTCCAGGAGACCTCGGCCTTCTGGTAGTGCTCGACGGCCAGCCCGTAGGCCGTGACATCAGACCCGGTGACCGCGAGGCCCGTCGCGCCGGCGTTCTGCGTCCATCCGACGTCATTGCCGTGGTCTGCCCGCCAGGCCCATACGTCGTCGATGATCGAGTGCGGCGCGGCGTCCAGCAGGCTCACGGTCGCCGAGACGGTCGTGGTCTCCGCGCCGCCGACCCGGAAGAACACGTCCTGGATCAGGTCCGGGTCATCCGCCGCGGCCCGCGACACAGCGCCCGTTCCGCGATTCGTCCCCACCGACACAAGCGCCGGCGAGTTCACCGGTCCCGCGTCCACGATCAGCCCCGACACCTTCACGCCGGTATCCGGCAGGACCACCAGCGCGGCGTTTCCCCGCTGCGGCACGAGCGTCGCGAATCCCTGACCGAGCACGACCGTGCCGGGGCGGCTGACGACAATCGGCTGGTCAAGTGAGTAGACACCGGGGGTCAGCACGAGGTTCGCGCCGCGCGCCAGCGCCCGGTTGATCACCGGCACCGGGGTGGACGCGGACGCGATGAAGAACGACGACAGCGGCAGCGAATGGCCCGCCTCGCTGCCGGACGCCCAGGACGGCCCGGATGAGTCATGCTGGACGGCGGGCACGAACACCCGGTACGAGCCGCCGGATGACGTATAGAGGAAGGGCTCCTCCTCGGTCACCGGACTCGTCGCCAGCACCGTGTTCTGCTCGCACTGCCCGGTGAACACTTGCGAGGGCGCGCCCTCGACCCCGGAGTACACATCGTTCCACAGTCCGCCCGGGCACCCGCTCGCCCCGCCGATGGAACTGTTGCGCACGAAATACTGCTGGTTGCCGTAGAAGCCGAGGTCGCCGCTGATCTCGCTGTCGGCGATGTACCCGCCGCTGGCGTAGTCGTCGCCGGCGCAGTAGTCCTGGAACGCGACGCCGCCGTTGATGTCGACCCGGCGGAGAGGGTCCGCCTGCGAGGCCGCCCACATCTCCGCGCTGTTGTCGCAGCCCGCGCCGTCGGGGTCGCCCACCGGCGGCACGTAGGCCGGCGCGGCGGACGGAAGATCGACGTTCAGGGTGAGGTTGGACAGGGACCGCCAGAAGTTGTCGTCGGCGTTGCAGTTTCCGGTGCCCGCGGTGCACAGGTTGTTGAACACGTCGATCGCGCCGTTGACGACGGTGTCGCCCGGCATCGCGCCGAGTCCCGCGACCTGCGTGTAGTACCCGACCTGGAAGATCAGCGGGTCGGCCGCGGACCCGTACGTTCCCGGCTCGAAGAAGACCGCGTACCGGCCCTCACCGAACTGGCTGCCCACAGGCACCTGCTGCGCGGCGATCGCGTTCAGGTCCGCCTGAATCTGCGGCTGCGGCATGCTGTCGCTGAAAACACAGACATTTTTCCCGAACGGTCCCGCCGCCACCCCCGAGCACACGCTCTCGGCCGACGGTGGTGAAGAGCCTGTCGAGGCGGCCCCGGCGGGAACGGCGACCGCGGTCCCGCTCAGGGCGGC
This sequence comes from Trebonia sp., assembly GCA_035948445.1. GTDB lineage: Bacteria > Actinomycetota > Actinomycetes > Streptosporangiales > Streptosporangiaceae > Trebonia. The sequence goes on from DASZJE010000012.1 coordinate 1,888, forward strand.
CACGGCGAAAGCCGCGATGAGGACCAGGGGACGGAAGAGTCCACGCATGTCAGCACCTCACTGTGCAGAGTCGGCTACGCGGGTTGTCGTCTATCCGGGATGCTAATGAAGCGGAGCCTTCGTGACACGTGTACAAACCGTTAATTTTGCGGACCGAGACGACATTATCGCCGATTAGCGAAATATTCCGATCGCGCCGAAAGCACGGTTCTCCCGAAAGCACGGTTCTCCCGAAAACACGGTTCCGCCGACAGCACGTTCCGCCGACAGAACGGTTCCGCTAGGCCGGGGTCCAGTCGGCATTGCCGCCGGACAGAACCAGGCAGGAATGCTCACCGGAGACCTGGCCGGAAATCCACGCGGCGAAGACGGTGGCCGCGGCCGGCTCGACCGCGAGCCGGAAGTCTTCCCAGAGCCGGTACCGGGCCGCGACGATCTCCTCGTCGCGCACCATCGCCAGGCCCACGTCATATGCCCGCGCGGCGGCCAGGGCCAGGCTCCCGATGACGCTCGCGCCGAGCGCGGACGACGCGACGGAGTCGGCGCCGACCTCGACGGGCTCTGCGGCCTTGACCGCGGCGTGCAGAGTCGGGCAGCCCTCTGGTTCCACCCCCACGACATGACGGGGCGCGACCGCCCCCGCTACCCCGGCGAGCAGCCCGCCGCCGCCGACGGGAACGGCGATGGTGTCGCATCCGGGGAAGTCGTCGAGGATCTCAAGCCCGAGGGTGCCCTGGCCTTCGACAACGGCGGGATCGTCATAGGCGTGGACGTAGTAGCCGCCCGTCTGCCGCGCGAGTTGGCGGGCGGCCTGCTCGGCGTCGGCGTACTTGGTGCCGACGCGGACGACTTCGGCTCCCTGGGCGGCGATCCGGCGGGCCTTCACCTCCGGGACGGTGCCGGGCACGAACACGGTCGCGGGGACACCGAGCCAGCGCGCGGCGGTCGCGACGCCGAGCCCGTGGTTGCCGCCGGACGCGGTGATGACGCGGTCGAGCCCGCCGCCTTTCGATCCGGCGGTCAGCAGCGCGTTCAGCGCGCCGCGGATCTTGAACACCCCGGCGACCTGGAGATGCTCCAGCTTGAACGTGACCGCTCGCCCGTCGACCGTGGCGTGCAGCAGCGGGGTCCGCCGGATATACGGGGCGATCCGCTTCGCGGCGGCCCGGAAGTCAGCGTCGCTCATGGGCTCAGAGACCGGCCGTGGCCAGGAAGTGGCGGAGCAGGGCATCCGTGACAGGACCTGGGGCCTCGTAGTGGGCGAAGTGCGAGGTGCCGCGGACTACGGTGAACCGCGAGCCCGTGATGCCCCTGGCGGTGGCGGCGCCCGCCCAGGGGGGTGCGGCTGGGTCCTCGGCGCCGGAGAGCACCAGGGTCGGGGCCTTGACCGAGGGCAACAGCGGCCGCAGGTCCATCGACGCGATCGCCTCACCGCAGGCGGCGTAGCCCTCGGGCGCGGTCCCGCGCAGCATGGCCAGGACGGTCGCCACCTCGTCCGGGTGCCGGGCGACGAACGACGGCGTGAACCAGCGCGGCACCACCGTGTCCGCGATCGCGTCCATCCCGCCCGCGCGCACCAGCCGGGCACGGTCGTGCCACAGGTCCGGAGACGGCAGCGGCACCAGCGCCGAGCAGCACACCGCCAGCGACGTGATCCGCTCCGGTGCGTTCGCGGCAAGCCACAAGCCGACCATGCCGCCGAGCGAGACGCCGGCGTAGGCCGCCCGCTCCAATCCGTAGTAGTTGAGCACACCGAGCACGTCCGCGCCCAGTTCAGCGATGGTGTACGGGCCGCGCGGGGCGGCCGACTGCGCGCCGGGCGGCCCGTGCCCGCGCCATTCGAAGCGCAGGACACGGAAGTGACGCGCCAGCACCCGCACCTGGTGATCCCAGACCGCACGCGTGGTGCCGATCGGGTTTCCAAGGACCAGCACCGGCGCATCCGCGTCCTGCGCGGGACCTTCGAGCGAGGAGACAAGGCTGACCGAGGGCATGGGAGACCACCCTACAGGTCGAAGAAGACGGTCTCCTGATCACCCTGCATGCGCACGTCGAACCGCAATAGCCCGTCCGCGACGGCCGCGGCGATCAGCGTGGATCGCCGCTGCGCGGGAACCGCCCGCAGGACCGGGTCGGCCTCGTTGAGTTCCGCCTCGTCCGGGAAGTAGATCCGGGTGACCGAACGGTCCAGCATGCCGCGCGCGAACACGGACACGTCGATGTGCGGCGCCTCCACCTGGCCGTCGCCGAACGGCAGCGGTCCCGGCTTCAGCGTGACGATCTTGAACGAGCCGTCGAGCTCTGTCTGGGCCCGGCCGAACCCGCGGAAGGCCTTGTATCCGCCGGGCACCGGGCCGCGCGGGTCGTCGGGGTGCGCGAAGCGGCCGTCGGGGTCGGCCTGCCAGGTCTCGATCAGCCCGTCCGGGATGACGTTGCCGGCGCCGTCGTAGAGGCGGCCGATGATCGTGATCGCGCCGGGCGCCCCCTCGGGAACCACGAACGGCCCGTCCGCCCAGGGCAGCCGCATCGCGAAATACGGGCCGACCGTCTGCGACGGGGTAAGCAGCTCACTCACGCGTGTGCCTCCTCGAAAACGCTGGCCTCGCGACCCCGCAGCACGATGTCGAACTTGTAGGCCAGCGCCCACTCCGGCTGGGTGTCCTCGAGCGAGAACTGGCCGACCATGCGCTCCCGCGCCTTCTCGTCGGGCACGGACTGGTAGATCGGGTCGTAGGCGAGCAACGGGTCACCCTGGAAGTACATCTGGGTGACGAGCCGCTGCGTGAACGCGCGCCCGAACAGCGAGAAGTGGATGTGCGCCGGCCGCCAGGCGTTGTAGTGGTTTCCCCACGGGTAGGAGCCCGGCTGGATGGTGACGAACCGGTACCGGCCCCCGGCGTCGGTAATGGCGCGGCCGATGCCGTCGAAGTTCGGGTCGAGCGGGGCGGGGTGGTGCTCACGGGAGTGCCGGTAGCGGCCCGCCGCGTTCGTCTGCCAGATCTCGATGAGCGTGTCCGGCACCGGGCGGCCGCCGGAGTCACGCACCTGCCCGAACACGATGATCCGCTGGCCCTGCGGCTCGCCCGCGTGCTGCGTGGTGAGGTCGGCGTCCTGCATGGTGATCAGGCTGTCGCCCAGCAGCGGCCCGGTCACCTCGGTGAGCCGGTGCGGCAGCAGCACGAGGGGCTGCTTCGGGTGCCGCAGCGCCGTCGACTTGTACCCGGGGTAATCCAGGGGCGGGTGGTTGCCCGGCCCGGGCTTCGCGTACGTCGGCAAGGCGAGCTCGCCGGTCTCAGGGACCACTAGGCCCCGCCCCGGGGCACGCTGCTCGGACACGGTCACGGTCGTCACTCCTAACGCGATGCTGGGAGGCTCAACAATAGCGATGGCGGTGCCGCTTAGAGTACACCTGTTCGCGTGGCGGACAGCTAGCGGTCATGGTCCCGCTCCGCTATCACCCGGTCGGCGATCGCGAACGCCCGGTTGGCGGTCGGCACGCCCGCGTAGACGGCCACCTGGAGCAGGACCTCCTGGATCTGCTCACGCGTCAGGCCGTTGCGCAGCGCGGCGTTCACGTGCATGGCGAGTTCACCCTCGTGCTGGAGCGCGGCCAGCACGGTCAGCGTGACGATGCTGCGCTCGGCGCGGGTGAGCCCCGGGCGGGACCAGATGTCTCCCCACGCGTACCGCGTGATGAAATCCTGGAACGGCCCGGTGAACTCGGTCGTGTTCGCGACCGCGCGGTCCACGTGCTCGTCGCCGAGCACGGCGCGGCGGACCTCCATGCCCTGCGCGCCGCGTTCCTCGTCATCCATTAGCTGTCCGTCCTCCGGGAGTGTGCCGTCTCGGCGTGCACAGCCAGAGCCGCCGTCACGAACGTCTGGCTGGCGCCGAGATACGTGGAAGGGTCCAGGGAAACATGGATCCGTTCGGGAGAAATGTTCTCAAGCGCGGGGTCGGCGAGCAGCACGTCCGCGAGCGGCACGCCCGAGGCGACCGACTTCGCGGCGGCCGCCGCGACCAGGTCGTGCGCCCGGGGCCCGCCGAGAACCTCGGCGAGGACGGCGGTGACGCGCTCGGCGAGCGGCAGGCCGCCGGCCGCCGCCAGGTTCTTCTCCATCCGGGCCGCGTCGACCTGAAGGCCCCGCATGAGGTCGCTGCCCCAGGAGGCGGCCGAGCCCGCGAGCCGGAGGATGGCGCCCAGCGGCTCCCATTCGGCGTGCCAGGCGCCGGCGGCCCGCTGGTGCTCCTGCTCGGCGCTGGCGACGAGAGTGGCGAGCAGCCCCGGCACCTGCCGGGCGCAGCCGAGGACCGCGACGGCGGCCACGGGATTGTTCTTGTTCGGCATCGCCGACGATCCGCCGCGCCGCGGCGCGTCACCGCCGGGCACGCCGTCACGGCCGGGCACGCCGTCGGCGGGACCGCCGGGGCCCTCCGAGACCTCCCCCACCTCCGTCTGGGCGAGCAGCGTCACGTCCCGGGCGATCTTGGACAGGGCAGCGGTGACCCGGGCCATGGCGGTCGCGATGTCGATGATCCGCAGCCGCTCCGTGTGCCAGGGCAGCGGCGGGGCCGGCAGGTTCAGTTCCCCGGCGAGCAGGGCCACGACGCGCGGGCCACGTTCCCCCAGGGAGGCGAGCGTGCCCGCCGCGCCGCCGAACTGCACGGCCAGCCGTGTGGTCCGCACGGCGTCGAGGCCGGATAGCGCGGCGTCCAGACCGGACAGCCAGCCCGCCGCCACCACCCCGAACGTGGTCGGCACCGCCTGCTGGAGCAGCGTCCTGCCGATCATGACGCTGCCGCGGTGCTCCGCGGCGAGCCTGGCGGCACCGTCCGCGGCGGCCGCCACGTCGCCGCTCGTGGCGTCGATGGCCTGGCGGGCGAGCAGGATCACGGCCGTGTCCATGATGTCCTGGCTGGTCGCGCCCCGGTGAACGGCACTGGCGGCCTGGCCACCGACTTTGCGGGCGAGCAGCCGCGCCAGGCCGGGGACCGGGTTCCCTGTCAGGGCGGCGAGTTCACCGATCTCGGACAGGTCGAAGTCCGCCGCGTTCGCGGCGGCGGTCACGGCCGCGCCGGATCCGGCGGGCGCCAGGCCCGCCCGCTCCAGCGCCCGCGCGAGCGCGGCCTCGGTATCCAGCATGGCCTGCAGCCATGCCGTGTCGCTCGTGTCCGCGCCGCCCCGGCCGAATACGCCCCCGAATAGCGCGCTCCGCAGGTGATGGTCAGGCATGTTCGCGATGTTATCGTCCCGTATATGAACGCGATTCCCGTTGGCGGCCCGGAACTGCCGCAGCGCCGCAATCTTGTCACCGAGATCCCCGGCCCGGCCTCACGGGCGCTGCAGGCACGGCGGTCGGCGGCCGTGGCCCCCGGCGTGTCCTCCACGCTCCCCGTGTTCGTCACGGCGGCCGGCGGCGGGGTGCTGACGGACGCGGACGGGAACTCGCTGATCGACTTCGGCTCGGGCATCGCCGTGACGTCGGTGGGCAACGCGGCCGCCGCGGTCGCCGCGCGCGTGTCGGCGCAGGTCGCCCAGTTCACGCACACGTGCTTCATGGTGACCCCGTACGAGGGGTACGTGCGGGTGTGCGAGGAACTCGCCCGCCGCACGCCGGGCTCGCACGACAAGCGCTCGGCGCTGTTCAACTCGGGCGCGGAGGCGGTGGAGAACGCGGTCAAGATCGCGCGGCACTACACCGGGCGGTCCGCCGTCGTGGCGTTCGACCACGCCTATCACGGGCGGACCAACCTGACGATGGCCCTCACCGCCAAGAACATGCCGTACAAGCAGGGGTTCGGCCCGTTCGCCGGCGAGATCTACCGGATGCCGATGGCCTACCCGCTGCGCTGGCCGGACGGCCCCGAGGCCTGCAAGGCCGAGGCCCTCGGCGTGGTGAAGTCGCTGATCCACGCCCAGGTCGGCGAGTCCAACGTGGCCGCGGTCATCATCGAGCCGATCCAGGGCGAGGGCGGGTTCATCGTGCCGCCCGAGGGCTTCCTGCGCGGCCTGGCCGAGTTCTGCCGGGACAACGGCATCGTGTTCATCGCGGACGAGATCCAGTCCGGGTTCTGCCGGACCGGCGACTGGTTCGCCTCCGAGCACGAGGGGATCGAGCCGGACCTGATCACGACCGCGAAGGGCATCGCCGGCGGCCTGCCGCTGGCCGCGGTGACGGGGCGCGCGGAGATCATGGACTCGGTCCACCCGGGCGGGCTCGGCGGCACCTACGGCGGCAACCCGGTGGCGTGCGCCGCCGCGCTCGGCGCGATCGAGACAATGCAGGCCCAGGACCTGGCCGGGAAGGCGCGGCGGATCGGCGAGATCATGCTTCTCCGGCTGCGGAAGCTGGCCGCCGCGTACCCGGTGATCGCCGACGTGCGCGGGCGCGGCGCGATGATCGCGATCGAACTGACGCGGCCGGGGACGCTGGAGCCGGACGCGGCGTCCGCCTCGGCGGTGGCGGCGTTCTGTCACCGGGCAGGCCTGGTGGTGCTCACGTGCGGGACGTTCGGCAACGTGCTGCGGTTCCTGCCGCCGCTGGTGATCGGCGAGGATCTCCTGGAAGAGGGCCTGGAGATCCTCCAGGACGCGTTCGCGTCGCTCAGCTGATCGTGACGTCGCCGCCGCCGCTGTTGACGGTGATCACGTTCTTCGAGGTCGGGCTGGACGGCACGGTGCTGGCGATGGTGCCGTTCGGGGAGTTGTCGCCCTGGGCGTCGACGCGGACGTCGTAGCGGGTGCCGCCCGGCGGGAGGATGATCGTCACGTTGCCGCCTTCGGCGTCGACCTGAAGGTTCGCCGGTGCCTGCGTCATCGTCAGGGCCACGAAGCCGCCGCCGCTGTCGACCGACAGGTCGGGGGTGGCCAGCCCGTTGGCCTGGATGTTCCCGCCCTGGCTGGACATCTCCAGGTTTCCGGTGATCTGGTCGGCGTACACCTGGCCGCCGCCGCTCAGCATGGTGGTGCTGCCGCTCACCGCGGTCGCCGTGATGTTGCCGCCGCCAGAGGACAGCGTGCCGCCGTCGGTGAGGTTGCTGGCCGTCAGGTTGCCGCTGTTGGTCGACGCGGACACCGGAGCCGCCAGGTCGCCGACCGTGGCGTTGCCGCCGTTGGTCGACACGGTCACCGCGGTCTGCGGCCGGACCGCCGCCAGGGCGTTGACGTCGCAGTTGTTCCATTGCTGGCAGCCGAAGTCGATGCTGGTGCCGCTCACGCCGCGGGTGACGTTCAGCGCCGGCTGGAGGTCAGGCCGGACGAGGCCGTAGGTCACGGTCTGCGACAGCTTGACAGAGCCGGTCGCGGCGCCGCCCTCGACGTTGACATTGCTGACCATGCCGTTGTCGACGTTCAAGGTCAGCTGCGTGCCGGTGACCGCCTCGGTGTAGCCGTCGGTGTAGCTGCCCTGCGCGGTCGATGCCACGATGCTGTACCCGGTCCACACGACGAGGGCGAGCGTGGCCGGCACGCCGAGCAGGAGGACGATCCGTTGCGCGGGAGTCATGCTGATGCGGCGCGCGGGCAGGGTGGTGCTGATCATGATGTTTGTGCCCCATTCAAGTAACGGAGTACGGCGAGGACGCGCCGGTGATCGCGCTCGCCGGGCGCGAGCCCGAGCTTGGTGAAGATGTTGTTGATGTGCTTTTCCACCGCGCCGCCGCTGACCACGAGCGAGTGCGCGATGGCGGAGTTCGAGCGGCCTTCGGCCATCAGCGCGAGCACTTCGCGCTCCCGCTGCGTCAGTCCGCTGATCGGATGCGCGCTGCGGGCCAGCAACTGGGCGACGACCTCGGGATCGAGGGCGCTCCCGCCGGCGGCCACCCGGCGCAGCGCGTCAAGGAATTCCGCGACGTCGGCCACCCTGTCCTTGAGCAGGTAGCCGACGCCGTGCGGGCGGCCGGAGACGAGCTCGGTCGCGTACCGTTCCTCCACCCACTGCGAGAGCACGAGCACGCCGACGTCAGGCCACCGGTCACGGACGACCAGCGCCGCGCGCAGCCCCTCGTCGGTGAAGGTCGGCGGCATCCGGACATCCACGACCGCGACATCGGGAGGCCCTGAAGCGATCGCGCGCAGGAACCGCTCGGGATCGCCCTCGGCGGCGGTGACCTCGTGCCCGGCCTCCTCGAGCAGCCGGGTCAGCCCCTCCCGCAGGAGCACCGAATCCTCGGCTATAGCTATCCGCACGGCAGCTCCCCCGCGATGATCGTCGGGCCGCCAGGCGGGGACTCCACCGTCAGCCGCCCGTCGACGCCCTCGACCCGGTCGGCGAGGCCGCGCAGCCCCGCGCCGTCGGCGTCGGCCCCGCCGATTCCGTCGTCGGTGATCACGACGCTCAGCGTGCCGGGGAAGCCGTGCCCTTCCACCACGACCCTGGCACGGCTGGCCCGGGAGTGCTTGGCCACGTTAGTGAGCGCCTCGGCGACCACGAAGTAGGCGGCGGCCTCGACCACGGGCTTGGGCCTGACGGGAACGTCCACCTCGACGTCGACCGGCACCGGGCACAGCGCGGCCAGCCCGGACAGCGCCGCGTCCAGGCCCCGGTCGGACAGCACGGGCGGGTGCACCCCGCGGACCAGGTTCCGCAGTTCGGTGAGCACCGCCTTCGCCTCGACGTGCGCGTGGTCCACGAGCCGGCGCGCGGTGTCCAGGTCATCATCGAACCTGGCCTGCGCCCGCCCCAGTTCCATGGCGAGCGCGACCAGTCGCTGCTGCGCGCCGTCGTGCAGGTCGCGCTCGATCCGGCGGCGCTCGGACTCCGCGGCGTCCACCACCCGCTCGCGGCTGCGCTCCAGCTCGGTGACCCGTGCCGCCAGGTCGCTGGGCGGGCACAGCAGGCCGCGGGCGAGTGCCGCGTCCATCTTCGCGAACCCCTGGGCGAGCCACGGCGCCGCGAGCAGCAGCGCGAGCCCGGCGCTGGCCGACGCCAGCATGTCCCAGAACCCGTGCAGCACCACGGCGCCCACGTGGGCGCCGCCACTCGGCAGGAACTCGTTGTACAGCGGAAGCAGGAACGCGGCCAGGCCCATGACCAGCGCACCGAGGCTGACGAACGCGAACAGCGCGCTGACCGGCGCCCGCAGCACTATGTAGGCCACCTCGCGCCACGTGGCGCGCTCGGTGAGCTTCTTCCCGCGCGGCACGACCGCCATCCGGTAACCGGCCCGCGCCTGCGACGGCCAGGCCGGCAGTGGCTCCTCGAGAAGCACGGCGAACCGCACGCGCTCCAGCCGGGTGATCACTCCGACGAACCGGAGCGTGAAGCCGAGCACCACGAGTCCGATCAGCGCGAACGGCAGGCCCGCCAGGCTGCCCGCGATGCCGGCCAGCACGATCCACGCGGCGGCGAACCCCACGGCCACGCCGACGAGGTGGTGAATGTACGCGAGCCAGGTACGCGCCGAGACGAGCTCGCGGATGAGAAACATGTTGGTGACGCTACGGCACGTTCCGCCGCCGCGGCCATACGCTGATCCCCCCGGACCGGGGTGAGGCTAACCCCACCGGGCAGCGCCGCGGCACGTGTAGCGGCAGCGTGCCGGGCATATCAGAATAAGTCCTTGACATCCTCCCCCGCCTGAAGGCGTGGGATTCCAGCTACTGGCCTAAGGAGGCAAGCAGTTGTGGTTCACGGTTCGCAGGCCCGGTAACCCGGTCGCCTCCCCGCGCAGTCACGGCGTGCCCCGCCGCGATGTTGATAGCCGCGTTCACGTCGGCGTTGCAGGCGAAACCGCAGGCAGTGCACCGGAAAAGCGCTTGGCTCTCGCGCGATCTCCGGTCTGCGTGCCCGCACGCCGAGCAGCGCTGGCTTGTGTACGCGGGTGGTACTTTCTCGACCCGGCCCGGGGCCTTGTCCTCCAGGCGGCGGACCAGCAGACCCCAGCCGGAGCGGCTGATCTCCCGGTTGAGACCGGCCTTGGCGGCGACGTTCCGGCCTGGCGCCCCGGCTGTTCCCTTCGCCGAGCGGGTCATGTTCGCGATCTTCAGGTCCTCGACGCGGATGACGTCAAACCGCCGCGCGATGTCCGTGGAGACCTTCTCGCACCAGTCCTTGCGCCGGTCGGCGTCCCGGGCGCGGAGCTTCGCGATCGCGGTCTTGACCTTGCCGCGCCGGTTCGACCCGCGTTTGGCCCTGGACAGCTTGCGCTGCAGGCGGCGGAGGCGGCCGGCTTCGCGGCCGCTCAGGCCGGGAACGTTCAGCATCTCGCCGGTGGACAGCGCCGCGCTGACCGTGACGCCCCGGTCGATGCCGACGACCTCGCCGGTGCCCGGACCCCCGACGGGATCGGGGATCACGGCAAACGCGACATGCCAGCGGCCCGCACGGTCACGGGTCACCCGGAACGACTTCACGTCCTCCGGCACGGCACGGCTCCAGCGGAACCGGACCCAGCCGATCTTCGGGATCTTGACCTCGCCCCAGCGGCGGTTCAGACGCCGAACATCCCATTGGCGCCCGCGCCGGCCCACCACCCGGAATCCCTCGTCACGACCTGCTTTCCGCCATCGCGGCTTGCGGTGCGTCCCGGCGAAGAAGTTCGCCATCGCCTGGCCGAAGTCGCGGAGCGCCTGCTGCTGCACGGTCTGGCTGCCCTCGGCCAGCCACGGGTTCTCTGCCCGCGCCACCGTGAGCTGCCGGGACTGCTCCAGGTAGCCCGGCGCGGACTTCGGGCCGGGACGCCACCAGGCGTGCTGCTCAACCGCAAGGTTCCATATGTACCGGGCGTCCGAGCAGTGCCGCAACAGCGCGATCTCCTGTTCGGGAGATGGCCGGAGATGGTACCGGGACATACGAACGTTATACCGGAAAATGAAGGGAGGGAGCGGCGTTTCCTCTCCGGCCTGAAGGCCGGAGTATCCACGCCGCGTTCCCGATGACTGCCATCGCACCAGACCGCGGGCGGGCGGCGCCGCCAGAGCTGACGGCGTCATCGCTGACCGTCCGGTTCGGCGCGCTGACCGCGCTCGATGACGTCAGCCTGAGCGTGCGGGCCGGGGAGTGCGTGGCCATCGCCGGCGAGAACGGCGCCGGGAAGACGACGCTCATCCGCGCCATCGGCGGGGACATCACCACTGTCTCGGGCACGATCGAGCTGGGCGGCCGTGCCCTGTCTCCGGATCCCATCGGCGCCGCGCGGCTGGGCGTGAGGATCGTCTGGCAGGATCTGGCCCTCGCCGACAACCTCGACATCGCGTCCAACATCATGCTCGGCAACGAGCGGCGGCGTCACCTCTTCTCCTCTGTCAGCCTGCACAACGACGCGGCACGGCTGCTGGCGCAGCTCGGCATCCCCATCGCGGACACCACGCGGTCGGTGAAGTCGCTGTCCGGCGGGCAACGGCAGATGGTCGCCGTCGCCAGGGCGATGGCGCACGCGCCCCGGATCCTGCTGCTCGACGAGCCGACCTCCGCGCTCGGCGTCCGCGAGTCGGCCCTGGTCGAGCGGCTGATCACGCGGCTGCGCGCGCAGGGCACGACGATCCTGCTGTCCTGCCACGACATCGGGCAGATGTTCCGGCTCGCCGACAGGATCCTGGTGCTCCGCCACGGCCGCGTGGTCGCGGAAGTCTCCCCCAGCGAGGTACACCCCGACGACGTCGCGGCGCTCGTGTCCGGTCAGAAGGTGGACTCCTCCGCCAGGCGGCAGCTGACCCGGCTGCACGGGCTCGCCGGACGCCTGGTCTCCTCCGACCCCTCCTCCAGCCTGTCGCTGATCTTGTCCGCGCTCGGGGCCGCAATCGGCAGCGAGCGGCTGTGCATGCACCTGCTCGGCGACGACGGCCTGCTGCACTGCGCCGCGTCGCTGGGGGTGCCGCGCATCCTGCTGGACGCGTGGGAGCGGTTGCCGGCCGACGGGAACGGCGGCCCGGCCGGCATCGCCGCCAGGTCCGAGCAGCCGGTTGTCGAGGACAACATCCCGGCGCGGCCCGGCTCCTGGAACGGTTACAGCGGGCTCGCGAGGTCCGCGAAAGTGGCGAGTTCCTGGTCGGTACCCGTGCTCGGGCCCGGCGGGCTGCTCGGCGTGATCACGGTGTTCCGCTCGACGACGGGAAAGCCGCAGCGCGATGACCTCGACCTGGCGGGCCTGTACGCGGGGTACGCCGCCAGCGCCGTCGAGCGCGACCGGCTGCTGGAGCAGGTGACTGCGCGTAACCGGGTGCTCGAGACCATCAGGGAAGTGCTGCAGACCCTGGCCGGTCCCGTGCCCGTCGCCGCCGGGCTCGGCAGCGCGCTGCACGCGCTGCGCAGCGGCCTCGGCGCTGCCGAGACCGCGCTGGTCACCCGCACCCCGGACGGCCGCGCCCACTGCCGCGCCTACGCCGGGCCGCGCGAGGTGCCGGCGGAGGCCACGCTCGACGTGGCGCGGACCGCCATCGACTACGCCAGGCCGCAGGGCAGCGCCTTCATTATCCCGAACGACACTGGCGCCTGCCTCGCCGTCATCTTCACCGCGCCGGACGGCCTGACTGCCCTGCTGGCCATCTGGCCTGCCGGCACGGCCCGTAACGACGCGACGGACCTGCTGGAAGACGCGGCGCACTCCCTCCGCCTGGCACTCGAGCGCGAGAAGGCCCTCGCCGCCCAGCAGGAGGCGATGGCGCTGCGGCAGTCGAAGGACATGCAGCACGCCTTCCTGCGGCGCCTGTCGCACGAGCTCCGCACGCCGCTCACGGCCATCACCGGCTACGCGTCCAGCCTGCTGCAGCAGGACGTGACGTGGGACGCGGACACGCAGCAGCGCTTCCTGTCCCGGATCGCCGCCGAGTCCTCCCGCCTCGGCCGGCTGGTCAACGACCTGCTCGACTTCTCCGCCATCGAGTCAGGGATCTTCCGGCTGGCCTGCGACTGGTGCGACCTGCCGCTGGTCATCGACGCGGCCGTCGCCGTGCTTCCGCCCGAGCGGGCGCCGCTCGTGAAGCTGAAGGCAGCGCCGGGCCTGCCCGCGATCTGGGCCGATCACGACCGGCTTGAGCAGGTGTTCGTCAACCTCCTCGCGAACGCGCTCGCGCACAACCCGCCCGGCACCCGGGTCCAGGTCACCGCGGCGGCGAACGCGCCCGGTACGGTGACAGTGAAAGTGGCGGACGACGGCCACGGAATGTCCCCGGAGCTGATGCGCGAGCCGGCGCCCGCCGGGCGGCCGCGCAGGCGCGGCGACGGCGCGGGACTCGGGCTGTCCATCGCCAAGGGCATCGTGGTCGCGCACGGCGGGTCATTGGAACTGGAAACGGCCGGCCGGGGCACCTGCTTCCGGATCAGCCTTCCGGTTGAGATGCCCGCGGGCCCCGTCCGCGGGGACACGGCCAGGGAACGGAGCACGGGTGACTGATCAGCAAACAGCCCAGCCATTGCAGACACGGGTGCTGATCGTGGAAGACGACCTGAACATCGTGGACCTGATCCGGTCCAACCTGGCCGTCCGCGGGTTCGACACGCTCGTCTCCACCGACGGCAGCAAGGTGCTGGCGCTGCTGGAGACGGAGCAGCCCGACATGGTGCTCCTGGACCTCATGCTGCCGGAGGCGGACGGCTTCGAGCTGTGCCGCCAGATCCGCGAGCGGTCAACGGTCGCGATCATCGTGGTGTCGGCGCGCGGCGGCGAGCGGGACAAGGTAAACGCGCTGAACATGGGCGCGGACGACTACATGACGAAGCCGTTCGGCATCGAGGAGCTGCTCGCCCGGATCCTGGCCACCCTGCGTCGCACCCGCCCGGCCGAGGCGGGAGCGGGAACCGTCCCGTCGGTGATCACGATCGGTGACATCCAGATCGACCTGACCGCCCAGGTTGTCCGCCGCGCGGGCGCCGAGGTCCACCTCACCCCGACCGAGTTCGCCCTGCTGCGCGAACTCGCCGTCAACCAGGGGAAGCTGCTGTCCCGGACCCACCTGCTGCGCCGCGTCTGGGGCCGCGGTTACGAGACCGAGACCGAGTACGTGCGCGTTTACATCCGGCGGCTGCGCGCCAAGCTCGAACCGCCGGGCAGCGCGCCGCTCATCCTCACCCAGCCGCGGGCCGGCTACCGGATCTGCGCGGACTGAACCTCCGGCGCGCCTATACCCCTGTAGGTGTTGTCAGATGTACCCTATGTTACAAGCAGTATCACGGAGGGTAAACAAGCGATAGCTATTCGCGCGAGCGGATTTTAACGCTTTGTTAACGGGCTTGCGGGAACGTTAACGGCACGTTTCTGTTCGCCGTCCTACGATCTTCCGCTGAAAGGCCCGGCAATCAATGACCAGGTCCGCTGGATTTGGTCTCGCACATGCCAATGCATGTCTCGGCTACATAAGCGAGGTACAACGTTGTATTCCGTATCAAGAGCGGGACTGACCGCCGTCGCCGCCGGAGCCGCCGCGCTCCTCATCGCGGCGTGTAGCAGCGGTGGCACCACTAGTTCCACGTCGACGCCAAGCAGCTCCAGCAGCAGCTCCTCTTCTTCAACCGCATCGATCTCGCTCAGCGAGCTCAACAACAGCTTCACCGCGATGGCTAACCTCAAGTCACTGGCCGCCGCCGGCCACGGCAATGTCGAGGTGATCCTCCCGGACACGGTCTCCTCCACCCGGTACGTGGAGTTCGACGCCCCCTACCTGAAGCAGGCGTTCGCGGCGGCCGGCCTGCCGGCCACGGACCTCACCGTCCAGAACGCGCTCGGCCAAGACGCGACGCAGTTCGCCGACGCCCAGACGGCCATCACCAAGGGCGCTTCGGTGCTGGTGGTGGACCCGCTGGACTCCGGCGTCGGAGCGCAGATCGAGACCTACGCCAAGCAGCACGGCGTGGCGGTGATCGACTACGACCGGCTCACCCTCGGCGGCACCCGGAGCTACTACGTCAGCTTCAACAACGTCAAGGTCGGCACCGTCATGGGCCAGGGCCTCGTGTCCTGCATGACCGCGTGGGGCGTGAAGAGCCCCAACGTCATCGTGATGAAGGGCGCGCCGACCGACAACAACGCGACGCTGTTCGCGCAGGGCTATGACGCCGTGCTGGCGCCGTACTTCGCCGACGGCAAGTGGAAGGACGTGTCCAACCCGGCCGGGACCTGGGACCCGCCGACCGCGCTGTCGGAATTCGAGCAGCAGTACACGGCGCACAAGAACATCAACGCCGCGCTGATCCCGAACGACGAGAACGGCGCGCCGATCATCCACTACCTGCAGGGCCAGGGCATCAAGCCGAAGACGTTCCCGACCACGGGCCAGGACGCGACGCTGACCGGCCTGCAGAACATCCTCGCCGGTTACCAGTGCGGCACCGTCTACAAGCCGATCTACCTGGAGGCGCAGGCGGCCGCGGCGCTGGCCCTGTACGTCCGGGACGGCAAGACCCCGCCGTCGTCACTGGTGAACGGCACCACCGAGGACACCGTCTCGCACGTGGCCGTGCCGTCGGTGCTGCTGAACCCGGAGTGGGTCACCCCGTCGAACATGAACTCCACCGTCATCGCGGACAAGTTCGTGCCGGCGTCCCAGCTGTGCGCGGGCTCGTACGCCACCGACTGCAAGAATGCCGGGATTACGAGCTGACATGACATCAGTTAACGATGCCGCGGAGCCGCTGCTGCGGCTCCGCGGCGTTGGGAAGAGCTTCGGCCCGGTGCGGGCGCTGGCCGACGTCGACCTCGACATCCCGGCCGGTCAGGTCACCGCGCTCGTCGGTGACAATGGCGCCGGAAAGTCGACGCTGATCAAGACGATCGCGGGAATCTGGGAACCCTCGCACGGGGAGATCCTCTGGCAGGGCAAGCCCGTCCACTTCCGCTCGCCGAAGGACGCGACGGACGCCGGGATCGCCACCGTCTACCAGGATCTCGCGCTCGCCGACAACCTCGACATCGTGCAGAACATGATGCTCGGCCACGAGGTCCGCAAGAACGGCCTGCTCGACGAGATCACGATGGAGCAGACCGCCAAGCGCACGCTCGCCGACCTCCGGGTCACCACGGTCCGCAACATCCGCCAGCCGGTCGGCTCGCTGTCCGGCGGGCAGCGCCAGTCGGTCGCCGTGGCCAAGGCCGTCATGCTGGACGCCAAGCTCGTGATCATGGACGAGCCGACGGCGGCGCTCGGCGTGTCGCAGACCGCGCTCGTGCTCGACATCATCAAGCGCCTGGCCAGTCAGGGCATCACGGTGCTGGTGATCTCGCACAACCTGACCGACGTGTTTCAGGTCGCCGACCGCCTCGCGATCCTCTACCTGGGCCGGATGGTCTCGGGCGGACCGCTGGCGAACTACGATACGGCCTCGGCAGTCCACTGGATGACCACCGGCACCGCCCCCAGCAACCATGTCGCCACACAACAGAGCGCGGAGGGCTGAGCCTTGGCATCCGTGAAGCCAGACCCCGACGAGGGATCGACCGCCACCGCCGAAGAGACCGGTGACGTGCGCAGCAAAGCTGTCGCCACTGACGCGTCCGCGGACCTGCTCGCCAGTTCTATGGGCGACTACGTCGCCATCGTGGGCCGCCGCGTCCGCAGCGGCGAGAGCGGCGCGCTCCCCGTCATCGTGGGCCTGATCGCCATCGTCATCTTCTTCCAGGTCAAGAACTCGCTGTTCCTGTCGGCGGGCAACCTGGTCAACCTGATGGCGCAGTCGGCGTTCATCATCACGCTCGGCATGGCCGAGATCTTCGTGCTGCTGCTCGGCGACATCGACCTCGCGGCCGGCTTCACCGCCGCCTGCGGCGCCGTCGTCGCGCTGTGGATGCTCGCGCTCGGCGACCCCTGGTGGGCCGCGGTGCTGACCTCGCTCGCGGCCTGCGCCGCCTATGGCGCGGCACAGGGGATCATCATCGCGAAGCTGCGGCTGCCGTCGTTCGTCGTGACGCTGGCGGGACAGCTTGGCCTGTCGGGCCTGCTGCTGTACCTGATCACCGCCACCGGCAACATCGGCGTCGGCGGCGTGATCAACCTGCACAACAACATCATCAACGACATCGAGAGCGGCCAGCTCAGCGTGGCGGCCACGTGGATCGTGATGATGGCCATCGTGGCGGTCGCGGGGCTGATCATGTTCGTCAGCGACCTCCGTCGCCGCTCCGCCGGGCTGGTCGCCGCACCCATGTCCGTCACGCTGCTGAAGATCGCGGCCATCATCGCCGCGGGCATCATCGTCACGCTGGTGGCCAACACCAACCGCGGCCGGCTGATCACGTTGCAGGGCATGCCCTGGGGCGTGCTGGTGGTGCTGGCCATCTTGTTCCTCTGGACGGTCCTGCTGGGACGCACGCGGTTCGGCCGCTACATCTACGCCATCGGCGGCAACGCCGAGGCAGCGCGGCGCGCGGGCATCAGCATCGTGCGGATCCGGACGCTGGCGTTCATGCTGTGCGGTCTGACCGCGGGCATCACGGGCATCATCTACGCCTCCTACCTGGGCTCGATCTCCACCGGCGTCCAGGGCGGCCAGAACGTGCTGGACGCCGTCGCGGCGGCTGTCATCGGCGGCACCAGCCTGTTCGGCGGCCGCGGCAAGATGCTGCACGCCGTCCTCGGCGGCCTGGTCGTCGGCGTGATCAACAACGGTCTGGAACTGCTCGGCCTGTCCGCGGCCGCCCAGCTCATGTGGACCGCCCTGGTCCTCCTGGCGGCCATCATCGTCGACCGCGTCACCCGCCGCGGCCAGATGCTGAGGTAACCGCAACCGGATCGAATGCGCACCGGCCCGCTAACCGGCCCACCGGCCCGCTGACCGGATCGAATGCGCAGTTGAGCGCACCAGGGCAACACCGACTGCGCAATCGAGCACGCCGTATAGCGTGCTCGATTGCGCGTTCGGGCTCGTTCGTCTACGCGTGCGAACACGCAATCGAGCACCTCTCGAACTATCGGCGAGATCACCGACCCCGGCATCATCGACATCGATTCCTGCCAGCCCCGCACAGCGAACAAGCCGCCCCGGCCCCGCTCCGCCGGACGGGGCCCCCACACGCAAGGCCAGCCCCGCCGGAGCGCCGCCCTCGTCGATACCACGCTGCGGCACCTGGCCGGCTACCTCACCGCGCACCACCCGGAAGTGACAGCCGCCGCACAGATCCGCCGTACCCACATCCGCGGCCCATCGGGGGAGGCTGCTCCATCATCATGCTCGGTCCGGGCGGCGATCACGTCATCGATATCCATCGTCACGTTTAGTTGATCATTGTCTCGCCCTGCTTGCACATTTTGCACTGGTATTTACAGGTTCATCCCGTCTCACGCGAGTCTGACAGAGAGGGGCCTGCGCGCCTTATCCCCTAGCCGAGGACGAACTCGTTGGCGTTACCGGCGGCGGTCTGAGCGTCCCAGGTCTCGCCCGCGGAGTTCACCGCAGCTACACCCCACCAGTAGTCGTCGCCATTGCCTTCCGTCGTGGGCAAGTTACTCAGCGTCAGAGACGTAGTCCCTGTCGTGTCGTCGGCATAAACACCGTCGCTCATCGTTACGACCTGGATCGCATAGCCCGCTACCCGGACCTCGTAGGAAGTCGCGCCGCTAACCGCACTCCAGGACAGGGTTACAGAGTCTCCATTCACCGACGCCTGAAGGTTCGCAGGCGCAGCTGGCGGGGTCGGCGAAGTAGTGCCAGAGTCCGCGAAGTCGCTCTTGTATGCGGCGACCGAGTTTGGGTAGGTGCTGGTCAGTTGCTCGGCACCGTCACCGTCGTCGAAGTATGACTGGAACGACCAGCCAGACGTGGTCGAGTTCAGCACCGAGCTGATCCCGTTGACGTAGGCCGGGTCGTCGCCGGACTCCAGCCCCCACTCGGGGATTGCGAACGGCTTGCCGTTCGACTCGGCGAAGGACTGGATGCTGTCCAGGCTCGGGCTGCCAGCGCTGGCGTAGGCCGAAAATCCTTCCTGCGCCACAGTGTCATTGTTGGTGCAGTCGGTGTCGTAGTCGTCGGCCGCGATGATGTCAACGTAGCTGTTACCGGGGTACCAGGACGAGAGGTCGCCGCCAGAAGCGGCACTGCTGTAGCAGGCGTTCGGGTTCCAGACGAACAGGAAGTGCGCGCCAGAAACCGCCCGCATAGCGGAGACCTCGTTGTCGTAGCACGTCGCCCAATCTGACGGGTCGGTGCCGACGTAGTCGGTCTCCCAGTTTCCGTTGGCCTCGATACCGAGCCGGATCGTGATGTTCCCCGCACCGTAGCTGACGAGGTTCTGGGCCAGCGTCGTCGCGTAAGAGTCGTAGTCCCCTGCCGCGCAACTCGCCTCCCAGTTGCCCGTGTCGACGGCCTGCGGGATCAGGTCTTCCCCTAGGATCATCGAGTTGCCTGCGGCGACCCAGTTGTTCCACGACTCGGTGCCCGAAGGCTGGCCGTTCGTGAACTGCCACGGTGTATCCCATGCGTCCCAGGTAGCGGCGGGGTTGTTGAACGTCTCCAGGCAATCGACGGTCATGCCTGTGGTGGACTCGACGGATGCCAGGTTCGCGGTACTGATCTCGTTGTCCGTTCCCCCGGTGAGGGTGAAGCAGTTGGTCTGCGAGTTACCGGCGGTAATAGGGCCCGTGGAAGCTCGCGCCGCGGGGGACAGAAGAGCCATGATTCCCATGGCCAGCACGAAGGTGGTTAGTACGGTGCCTACGATCGCACCCTTACCATGCTGCCTACTCGCGCTGCGCATGGAATCCCTTTCGCATGGAAACAGATGGTTTGATGCTCTTGTGCTCCGACATCATCTCCTCGCCTGCTCTCCGCGACAAGAGGCATGTCAACGGAATCTGACGAAGAAATCACCACCTCAGCCGTCTCGCGGGACTACCATCCTGGCAGACGACGAGATGGCCCCGGCGACGACGGCCAAGGGCGAGGACAAGCCGAAGCGCAGCGGCCGGGGTGCGCATGCCAGCACATAACTCCCGCAGCGGAACGGGCAGATCAACGCCGAAATGAATCGACCATTCTGCGGTGAAGGTGCCGGTGGCGAGGTCGTACCAGCGGTTGCCGTCGTGGAGGTAGCCGGTCGAACCGGCGGTGAAGGTGCCGATGAGGCCGCCGGCGTATCCGATCAGGTTCTCTTGGACGATATTGGTATCGGCGCCGGAATCGGCAGAGGTGATCTGCCCGTAGGGGGTGTAGGAGTAAGTGGCGGCGGTGGAGCCGTTGTAGTCGATGATCCCGGTGACGGAGCCGACGTTGTCGGTGACGAACATGTACGTCTGGCCTCCGCGGATCATGCCCAGCGGGTCGCCCCGCCTACGCGGCCGCGCCTACCCGTGCCTGACCTCAAAGCCCTGGCGACGGGCCATTTCCTTCGCTGTTTCCGGCGGCTCGGAGAGCCTCCCGCTTGATATGCCCAACTCGGGCGATTAGCACTAGGACGCAAAAGAAGCAGATCCACATCATCGCAACGCTAAGCGCACATGTGATAGCCCCCGCTATTGCAAGACCTCCAAAGGTAACCAAAACACCTGCTAGGCCAACTGCGACCACTGAATATCTCATTGCTTTCCGGCGGAACCCCACTCCGCTTCCGGGCACGCTGCGCGGAAAGCCCCCGATTTTCCCTCCGAGCGCTTGCGTAAACAATCCCATCCCAGTGGATCCGACGGCCGCACCCGCAAATAGACCGCTTATATCCATGCTACATCCGCCAGCTTCAGAGATCGCAAGGTATCCTTGCGAAGCTACAATGGCTACGCCGACTACAGTCAGGATTGCGGACCCAACGACCCAGAACCTCACTTGTACACCCTAGCACTGCCCTTACCCAGATTCCGGCACCTGCGATGGCGGGGTACGGCTCCGCACTCCTGATTGGAGGCGGAGTGCGGAGCCGTACGCCCAGAATCTCACTTTCCTAGAACACTGTGCACTGGCCCGGGATGGTCCACATCGACCCCGCGCCACCGTACGAGCATTCCATTTGGTACACGTAGATTCCGAGAGCTGCGACGCCGATTACGGCGGCCGCAACGGTAATGACCGGGATATCTACGACCACGGCCGCAACGCCAAGCACAGTGCCAGCGACAGTAACGACACCAGCGGCCAAATCACCCCAGATGTCCTGGCCGGTGGGGTCGATGTAGTTGGCGGGGTTATCGGCGGCGTAGGCGTAGCGGTTGCCGTTGGCGAAGCTGGTGAGGTAGCTGTCGGCGTCCTGGGCGGTGAAGGTGCCGGTGGCCGGGTCGTACCAGCGGTTGCCGTCGTGGACGTAGCCGGTCGAGCCGGCTGTGGAGGTGTCGGTGAGAGCGCCGGTGTAGCCGATCAGGTTGTCTTCGGCGATTCCGGCGCCGGAATCGGCAGAGGTGATCTGCCCGTAGGGGGTGTAGGAGTAAGTGGCGGCGGTGGAGCCGTTGTAGTCGATGATCCCGGTGACGGAGCCGACGTTGTCGGTGACGAACATGTACGTCTCGCCTCCGCGGATCATGCCCAGCGGGTCGCCCTGCGGGTCGCGGATGATGTAGTCGGTCTGCCCGCCGATGTTGTAGGAGTCAACCTGGGGCTCGCCGCCCTGCCCGGGCAGGCCGTAGACGATGTCGGTGGCCGAGCCGTCGTTCAGGGGCTCGTCCTGGCTGGCGCCGGCGTAGCTGAACGTCTCGCTGCCGGCGCCGCTGCCGCCGCCGGCCGCGCTGCTGGCCGAGGTCAGCTGCCCGGCGTCGTTGTAGGTCAGGGTGCCGTTGGCCGGGTCGGAGGTTAGGTTCCCCGCGCCGTCGTAGGCGTAGCCGCTGGTGGTGATCTGGTTGGAAGCGTTGTAGTTCAGCGATCCCGCCCCGGCGCCGGAGGTGAGGTTGCCGTCCGCGTCGTAGCCGTAGCTGTAGTTCTGGGCGTTGTCGTTGGTGGCCGCGGCGAGCCGGTCAGCGTCGTCGTAGCTGTACTTGGTCACGGCGCCGGTCTGGTTGTTGACCGAGTACTGCAGCAGTGACGTGTCGGTGGTGGCCGACGATGTCGGGCAGGCCGTGCCGGACACATAAGGGCTATAGCAGTAGGAGGTGTCGGAGACGACGTCGGAGGAGCTCTCGCCGTTGTAGGCCTGGATCCGGGTGATCCGGCCCGCGGCGTCGTAGCCGGTGACCGTCTTCCCTGCCCATGTGGATTCGGTGGAGTTGGTGTTCATCCACGTGGTGGTCCGCTGCCCGTCGGCGTTGTAGGCGAACTCCCACAGCAGGCCGTCAGGGTCGGTGAGCGAGGTCAGCTGGTCCAGGTCGTTGTAGGCGTAGGTGGTCGTCCCGCCCGCGTCCGTCGCCGATGTCATGTTGCCGTCGGCGTCGTAGCCGTAGGACAGGGTGCCGCCGCCGGAGGTCGCGGTGTGGGTCAGGACCGTGTTGCGCCCGTCGTAGGTATAGGTCGTGGTGCCGGAGGGGCCGGTCTGGGTCTTGAGGTTCCCGGCGCCGTCGTAGCTGTAGGTGACGGTGACCGGTGCGGACGGCCCGGTGTAGGCCTCCTTGAGGATCCGGTCTTCCATGTCGTAGGTATAGGTGACGGTGTCGCCGTTACCGTTGGTGACCGTGGCCACCCTCCCGAACCCGTCATAGGTGACGGTCTCGGGCTTGAGGCTGCCGCTTGTGGGCGGCGTGACCGTTGTCAGCTGATGATCGGCGTTGTAGCCGTAGGTGGTCTCAGCGCCGTCGGGGTCAGTGGACGTGGCCGGGGTGCCGTCAGAGTTGTAGGTCACCTTCGCCGCGGCCGCCAGCGCGTTGGTGGCCTGCAGTTCGTTCCCGGCCCCGTTGTAGATGTAGGCGGTCACGTTGCCCTGCCCGTCGGTGCTCGAGCTGGGCTGGAAGCTCGCTGTCGGGTCCGTGGCATTGTCAGCGTTGTCGTAGGCCAGGTAGGTGGCCGACCCGGTCGGGGACTCCGACTCGGTCAGCGACTCGCCGCTATTGGCGCCGTAGGTGTTGGTGGTTACCCCGCCCACGGCGTTGGTGGAGGTGGCCACGTCATCGAACGGGGTGTAGGTGTCCGACTCGGTGTCGCCGGCCTCGTTGACGACCTTGGTGACCAGCGAGGTAGTCGGGTCGATGGTGTAGGTGATGTTCGGCACCGAGGCGACCGGCTCGGACTGGTTCGTGTTCGGGGTGGCGACCTGCGTCTCGGTGGGGGACACGTAGCTCAGCCGGGTGGTGGCGGTGCCGCCGCTGCTGCCATAGGGCTGGGTCACCGAGGTGACCTGATGGCTGGAGTTGTAGGTCAGCGTCGTGGTGACGTTGTCGCCGTTGGTGATGGAGGTCAGGTCGTTGGAGGAGTCGTAGCCGAAGCTGATCGTGGTGCCGTCGGGCTGGACGATCGAGGACAGGTTACCGGTGGAGCTGTCGAAGTTGTAAGTGACGGTCTTGGTCCCGGCTGACCCGCCAGACTCGGTGTACCCGGTCAGGTCGCCCCCGGACGAGCTGCGGAGCGCGTTCACCGTCTCGGTCGGGGCGGAGGCGCCTTCCGGGGTGTACGTGACGGAGGTTTCCTTGCCGTCAGAGTTGTAGGCGAAGGAGGTGGTGTTGCCGTCGCGGTCGGCCTCGCTGGTGATCGCCCCGGTGGAGTTGAAGCACATCACTTCGCCGGTGTCGTTCCAGGTCAGCGTCCAGCCGGTCCCGCCGCAGGTGCTGCCGGAGGACTCGGCCAGGGTCGCGGGGAACACCGGCGGGCTGGAGTAGCCGCCGCCGGAATCCGGGGTGAACGTGCCAGTGGTGCCGTCCGGGCCGATGAAGGTCATCGACCCGTCGGAGGCCGGATAGAGGCTCACGTCACTGCCCTGCTCCGTGGTCCATCCGTAGGCACCCGTGTCCCCGGTCACGCCGGCCCCGGCCAGCAGGCTGTTGTAGGCCATGCCGAGTGTCAGCGGCGAGCTGGTCTGCGGCAGCGTGATGTCGGAGGTGGTCAGCAGCGCGTTCCCCGTTCCCACGTTCACCGAAAGGGACGCCCGGTCCGAGATCGGGAAGGAAAGAGAGGTGCCGTTGGGCACCGGGCCGCTGTTGACGGTGTAGTTGACCTCCAGGAAGGGGTTGCAGGACCCCGAGCAGTCCCCGCCATCCGACGACGGCACGTCTGTCTCGTTGGAGGAGTCGAACTCCGTGCCCTGCGCGGCATTGGTCTGCGAGGAGACGAGCGCGAACCCGTCATCAGCCGGGCCGGTTTCCGTCGTCCAGTCGTTCAGCAGCGCTACCCCGGCGGAGTTGAAGTTCAGCCCGATCCAGCCGCCCAGCCCCGGCTCCGGGGCGTCGTCCGAGCACGCGTCCGACGGCACCGTCCCGGTCCAGGCCGCGTCCTGGGTCCCGTACGACGGCCCCGGGTAGGTCAGCGAGTCCGTCGGAAACCATGACTGCGTCACCTGGTCTGCGTCCACTGTGATCGGCGAAGAGCACTGGTCGGCCCACACGTCGAACAGGTACAGCGACGCCGACGTGATCTGCGCCCCCGGCATCTCATCTTCCAGATCGCCGTCGAAGGCCAGGTAGTCATAGGACTGGTAGGTGTCGCCGCTGAACGTCGCCGTCCCCGACGGCAGGTACTCCGCGTCCTCGTTGTTCTGGGTCTGCGGCGTCCCGTTGTAGTCCAGTGTGTACGACGACCCCCACGCGCCCGGGTAGACCGTCGGGTCCACCACCACCGGGAACACCCGGCCCCGCGCCTCCAGCCACGACTTGCTGAGCGTCATCTCCAGCGCCGGGCCGCCGTCGTCGGTCACCAGCCGGTAGGCGAGCTCGGACGACGCTTGCGCGGCGGGCTTCGCGCGGCCGGAGCCCGCCGCGGCTGGGCCGGACCGGGCCACCGCCGGCGAGATCACCCACACGACCTTCCCGGCGGCGTCCTTCAGGTCCACCGAGCCGCCGTCCAGCGACGCGGTCAGCCCGGTCAGCTTCAGCGGGAACACCCACGAGGTCGCCACGTCCGCCGAATGCAGCGTCAGCGACTCGCTGATCCCCGTCCCCGTCGCCGTCTGCGTGACATCCGTGCCCGGCATCACG
>DASZJE010000013.1:0-4928 GCA_035948445.1 Trebonia sp.
GGCACCGCCGCGGGATCTTGCAGGAGGTGCTCGTCGGCGAGGTCAGCGAGCGTGACGGTGTCTTTGCCTGCCAGCCGGTGGCCGGCCGGCAGTGCCGCCACTCGCGGTTCGGTCAGCAGCGGCCTGACCTGGAGGCCGCTCTGGTCGACGGGCAGGCGGACGTAGCTGACGTCGGCCCGGCCGTCGTGCAGGACGGCGGTCTGGTCGTCCCAGTTGGTGCGCAGCACGTCCACCGTCAGCTGCGGGTGCAGGCTCGTCAGGGCGCGGACGGCCCCGGTCACGATGAGGCCGGGCATGAACCCGATCGTGAAGCAGCCCGAGCCCTGGGCGGCGCGGGTGACCCGCCGTTGCAGCGCGTCCGCGCCGGCCAGCAGCGGCCCGGCGTCGGCGAGCAGCTGCCGGCCGGCCGGGGTCAGCTCGGTCGCCCGCTTGTCCCGCACGAACAGCTCCGCTTTCAGCTCCTGTTCCAGCGCCCTGATCTGCCGCGACAGCACCGGCTGGGCGATGTGCAGATCCTCGGCGGCCCGGCCGAAGTGCAGCCGCTCAGCGACGGCGACGAAGTAACGCAGCTTCCGGAGGTCGACATCAGCCATGGGCACCTCCCCTCCTGATGCCTCCAGGGTATGACAGGCGCCAGAAGAGGTCTTGGACGGCAGGCACGCGGGCACCGCACCGTAGAAGGCAAACGCGGGAAAGGGAGAGATCGTGTCGAAAGAACTGCTGATCAAGGGCGGACACGTCGTGACCGTCGACCCGGATCTGGGTGACCTGCCAACGGGCGACGTCCTCGTGACAGACGGCCTCATCACTGCTGTCGGCCCGGACCTGGAGCCAGCGACCGCAGGCGCTGAGGTGATCGAAGCGGCAGGCCGCCTCGTGATCCCCGGCCTGGTGGACACTCACCGTCACGTGTGGCAGGGAGCCATCGGCGGCTACACGCCCCAGATCACCGGGGCCGGGTACGGGCCCGCCGTGCTGACCGGCATCGGGCCGAAACACTCCCCAGACGACGTGTACGCGGGCACGCTGTGGGGCGCCTTGCAGGCACTTGACGCGGGCATCACCACGATCGCCGACTGGGCACACAACGACCAGTCGCCGGCGCACGCCGACGCGGACCTGCGCGGCCTGCGGGACTCAGGGATCCGCGGTTACTTCCTCTACGGCGGGCCAGGTCCGGCCACCGACGACCCCAACCCGCCGCACCCGGCGGACGCCCGCCGCATGCGCGACCAGTACTTCGCTTCCGGCACGTACGGACGGCTGCGGATGGGCATGGCGCTACGCGGACCTTGTTTCACCAGCGCCGAGCGCAACGCCGAAGACTACGCGTTCGCCCGCGACCTGGGACTGCCGATCTCGGTGCACGTGGGCATGGCGGGCACCGCCGACGCGGTCACGACCTTGCAGCGCTACGGCCTGCTCGGAGCTGACGTCAACTACACGCACGGCAACATGCTCACCGACCGGGAGTTCGACCTCATCGCAGAAAGCCGGGGCACGGTGACCATCACGCCGTCCACGGACATGCTGATGCAGTTCGGCACCTTTCCTGCCACCGGGCAGGCCCTCAGCCGCGGAATCGTCTGCGGCTTCGGCATCGACACCATCTGCAGCGCGGGCAACGACTTGTTCTCCGAGATGCGCCTGGCACTGGCGGCGGAGCGGTCCAGGGCCAACGCACCCGCCCTGGCCAGCGGCAAGCAGGTTCCGGCGGTGGACCTGCACCAGCGGGACATGCTGCGCCTGGCCACCGTCGACGGAGCCCGAGTGTGGCACCTCGACGGCGAGACCGGCACCCTCGCGCCAGGCAAACAGGCCGACATCGCGGTCATCGACATGCGGTCACCGCACCTCGACGGGTTCGGTGACCCGGTCGCCGTCATGGTCCTCGGAGCGGGGCCCGCCGACGTCGAGACGGTGATCGTCGGCGGCGACGTCGTCAAGCGCGACGGCAAGCTCGCCGGCGACCACGTCGGCCACGCCCTCGAACTGATGCACGCCGCGCGGGAGCACCTTCGTGCCTGACCAACCGGATCCCGGCAGGAAGCGGGCCCGCTAGCGGCGCCCCCGACACGAAAGGACAGGAGCATGATCCCGTAGATCCAGGTGCAGATGCGATAGATCCTGGTATTTTATGTTCTGTGGCGATAAGCGCTGCCGATGATGGCGAGATGCCGGAATTCAATCCGCGGAAGCCTCGTTCCGCTCGTTTGCACGATTTCTGGCTGGGCGGGAAAGACAATTTCGCCGCCGACCGCGCGGCGGGCGAAGACGCCCTCGAGGTGTATCCGGACATCGCGTCCTCGGCCCGGGCAACCCGCGCGTTCCTCGTCCGGGCGGTGCGGTTCCTCGCCGCCAGGGAGGGCATCCGCCAGTTCCTCGACATCGGCGCGGGCCTGCCCGCCGCGGGCAGCGCCAACACTCATGAGGTGGCGCTCGCCGTCTCCCCGCGGTGCCGTGTCCTGTACATGGACAACGACCCGGCCGTCGGCAACCACATACTCGCGCGGCTGACGGGCGACACCGCCGGGTCCGGGTACGCGGAAGCCGACCTGCGGCACCCGGAAGAGCTGCTGGCCGCGGCCGCGCGGAAGCTGGACTTCGACCAGCCGGTCGCCGTCATGCTGATCGCCGTCCTGCACCTCATCGCCGACGCGGAAGATCCGCACGGCATCGTCGCGCGGCTCATGGCCGACATGCCCGCGGGGAGTTACCTGATGCTCTGCCACCCGGCGATCGACCAGTACGCCGGGGCCGCGGAAGCCATGGCCCGGCTGAACCGGGCGATGGAGCAGCAGCGGACGCTGCGCGCCTACGGCGATGTCGAGCGGTTCTTCACCGGGCTTGACCTCCTTCCGCCCGGCCTGGTCCGCCCGTCGCGGTGGCGGCCGGACTCGCAGGAAGAGGCCGCCCGCCCGTCGGCCGCCTGGGTCGGCGTCGCGCGCAAGTAGCGGGCCTGAAGACCCCGGTTACGCGGCCTCGACGTTCGGCATGATCTCTTCCTTCAGCCGCTTGAGGTCGTCCAGGGTCTTGGCGACGGGCACGTCCTGGAAGGGCGGCCAAAGGAGCGGCATCGTCAGCCCGGCTTCCTTGTAGCGCTTGAGCTTGTCGGTGATCTGCGCCGCGGTTCCTGCCAGCAGGTTGGTGCCCTTCCCCATGGGCGTCTGATCGGTTTCCTGGTCGGTGATCACGAACCAGATCATGCTGCAGATCTCAAGGTCGTCGATCGAGCGCGGGCTCTCGAGCTTTTCCAGTTCTCTTTGGATGGCGGTGCGCCACTGCTTGAGTTCCTCGGGCGAGTCCTGGATGCCGATCCAGCCCGACAAGCCGTATTTGGAGATCCGGCGGGCCGAGCGGGCCGGGTCTTTCAGCCCGCTGAAGAAGATCGGCGGGTGCGGCTGCTGCACCGGTTTGCAGCCGAACCCGCAGTTGTCGAAGTCGGCGAACTCGCCGTGGTACTCGAACAGGTCGTTGGTCCAGATGCCCTGCATGATCTCGATCGTCTCGCGCAGGTGCGCGTGCCGCCTGGGGAAGATGTGCGAGGCACTGGCGGCCGCGAACTCCTCGGGCATCCAGCCGGAGCCCAGGCCCACGTTGAGCCGGCCGTTCGAGAGGTGGTCCACCGTGGCGAGTTCCGC
Source organism: Trebonia sp. (assembly GCA_035948445.1). Classification (GTDB taxonomy): domain Bacteria; phylum Actinomycetota; class Actinomycetes; order Streptosporangiales; family Streptosporangiaceae; genus Trebonia. Next base: position 3,642 of record DASZJE010000013.1, read on the forward strand.
GGCGAGGACACCGGGCGACCGGTACGGCGTGTCGGTGATGCTCATGCCGATCCGCACCTTGGTCGTCTTCGCGGCGAGCCAGGGGATCAGCGGCCAGCCCTGGTACCACTGGCCGCGGGAGGACACCGGCAGCGCCGTCGGGAACCCGTCGATCATGCCGAACGAGTACCGGAGCTCCTGGCGGTCGGAGGCTTCGGGGACGACGATCCGGTCGAGCGTCCATACGGAGTCGAAATCGAGCTCCTCGGCCAGGCTGGTGAGGTCTTCGAGTTCCTTGACGGTTACGTGGTCGCGGAAGTTCGGCAGGTAGAGAGCGAGCTTCATGAGACGGGCCTCCTAGGTATGCGTTCAGGGTTGTCCACTGTTTCGGCTCTGAGGAGGTCGCGCAGTTCCCGCTCGACGACCTTGCCGTCATTATTGGTCGGCAGAGCGTCCACGAACCGGTAGTCCTCGGGCCGCTTGAAGCGGGCCATGTGGTCGAGCAGGCTCGAGCACGAGCAGCAGTGCGGTTGCTAACGGGAATGATTTTCATTAGTGGACTGTTATCGCACCTATGAGTCGAAGCACACTTCGCCCCGTCATCAAGCTCAGGTCGACCGCTGGGACTGGCTACACCTACGTGACCAGGAAGAGCCGGAGAAACGACCCTGACCGCCTCGTCATCCGCAAGTACGACCCGACGATCGGCCGTCACATTGAGTTTCGAGAGGAGCGGTAATCATGAAGCCGGGAATTCACCCGGACTACCGGCCGGTCGTGTTCCGTGACCGCGCCGCGAACTTCGCCTTCCTCACCAGGTCGACCGTCCGCACCGAGCGCACTGTCACCTGGGAGGACGGCAGGACCTACCCCGTCGTTGACGTCGACGTCTCGTCCGCGAGCCACCCGTTCTACACGGGCCAGTCGCGCGTCCTCGACACGGCCGGGCGGGTAGAGCAGTTCCGCCGCCGGTACGGTGCCAACGCCAAGGGTGCCTGATGGGCAAGATCCCTGGCTGAGGAACTCCCCGGCGTCCCACCGCGCCTCGCGCGTGCCCGTTCCGCCCGGATTGTCCCAACGGGACCGCGGCCGGTCCCATTTTCACGGAAGTTTGACAGCTTATTAGCTGCGGAATTTCCGCGTAAAACGAAATCCTGCTCGATCTTCACCTGTCACCGCAAAATAGCCCTGAGCTGCGCGTACGCAGCCCAGGGCTGTTGTCTTTTCCGGTCAGCTGGGGCAGCGCAGATCCTGGAGCTTGCTTAGGAAAACAAGCTGACGCCCCCTGCCTGGTAGGTGGGCGTCCCG
>DASZJE010000014.1:0-47741 GCA_035948445.1 Trebonia sp.
CCCAGGCCGACCGCACTCCGGGCCGCCATCGGCGGACTCGCCGTGCCCGGCGGGTAATAGCTGAGCGCCACCTATGCCCTGCCTCATCTAGCAAAAAACCGCACGACGGTAGTCGCAGGATCGACCTTACCCTGCCCCGCGCGCACAACCTCGGCGCCGCGGGCGCCAATTCGCCGCAGGACCGGGCGGGCCTTTCTCAGTTCGTCAGCGGCCGTCTGTCCCTTGATCGCGAGCACCAGGCCGCCCGGCCGGACCACGCCCACGGCCAGCTCGGCCAGCCGGTCCAGCGGGGCCACTGCCCGTGCCGTGGCCACGTCGGCCCGAACGGTGGCGTCCTCGGCCCGCCCGCGCAGTACGCTCGCGTTGGCCAGGCCGAGCGCGTCCACGCACTCGGACAGGAACCGGCAGCGTCGCTCCATCGGCTCGAGCAGGGTGATGCCCAATTCCGGCCGCACCATCGCCAGCACGATGCCGGGCAGGCCCGCGCCGGAACCGATATCCACCAGGGTCCGGTACCGGCTGCCGATGAGGTCCGCCACCACGGCGCAGTTCAGCAGGTGCCGGTCCCATAGCCGGGCCACCTCGTGCGGCCCGATCAGGCCCCATTCGACCCCGTGGGTAGCCAGCATCTCGGCAAAGGCACGGGCCCCGTCCAGCGCGGACCCGAATACGTCGGCCGCGGCCGGAGGCGCCGGCGGGACAGGCGTTCGCGGCGGGACATCAGGCGCCGTCACCGTCGTGTCGTCGTCCTCGCCGAAATCAATATCGACAGCCCTGCTAGAGCGATCCTGGCTTTCGAAATCGCGACCGCCTACCATCCGGCCGTCACCGCGCCGGGAAGACCACCACTCGCCGGTTCGGCTCCTCGCCCTCCGACTCGCTGCGCTGGCCGGCGTCGGCCACTGCGTCGTGCACGACCTTCCGCTCAAAGGGCGTCATGGCGGCCAGGGTCTTCGGCTCGCCGGTGCGCGCGACCTCCTCGGCCACGCTCCGGCCGTAGTCGGCGAGCTCGGCTCGACGGCGAGCCCGGTAGCCGCCGATGTCGAGCATCAGCCGGGCCCGGTTACCGGTCTGCCGGTGCACGGCGAGCCTGGTCAGCTCCTGAAGCGCCTCCAGGACGGCACCGTCGTCGCCGACCAGCTCCTCCAGCGTCGCGCCGACAACCGACACGATCGCCCGGTCGCCCTCGACGTCCATGTCGATGTCGCCGTCAAGGTCCGCGATGTCCAGCAGGCCTTCGACGTAGTCCGCGGCGATATCGCCCTCGAGCTCGAGGTCGCTCAGCTCGGCCCCCGCAGCATCCTCGACGTCCTGGCCATCCTCGGCTCTGTCGAGGGCTTCCTCCGCGTCGGTGACCTCCACGTCCTGCTGGCTCACGACCGGACCTCCCACTGTGATTTGCGTTCCCGTCACCGCTTGCCCGATCGCTTGCTTTTAGCCTGCCGTACCGGTTGCTGCCGCACCACCTTAGCGGTGGGCACGTCGTCCTGGGGCTCGGGTTCGGCTTTCGCCCGGCCGAATCGCAGCAGCCCGCGCTTTTCCGAGCCGTTCTGCCCGGTGGCCGCGCCGGACGCGGCGGGCGCCGGGCGGGACGCCGTCCCGGTCCGCGCCGTCCCCGTGCGCGCCGTCCCGGTCGAGCCGGAACCTGATGCCGTATTGCCCTTGGCCCGGGCCGAAGCCGACCCTTGCGCTGCCGCCTGCCGACCGCTCGCCGTGCCGTTACGCGCGCCGCTGGCCGCCGTCTTGGCACCCGCCGCCGTCTTGGCACCCGCTGCGGGGCGCGCCGAGGCCGGGCGGGACGAGGACTGCCGCGATGAGCCGGTCCCCGATGCGGGCCGGGCCGGGTTCTGCGCCGTCTTGGCCGTGCCACCGGTGGTCGCGCCGGCCAGCGCGCCCTCGGCGCCGACCGGCTGGGGGTCCCAGTTCCTGAACATGAAGTACTGCTGGCCCAGCGTCCAGACGTTGGTCGTCACCCAGTAGAGCACCAGCCCGTACTGCCAGTACAGCCCGGTCAGCGAGAAGAACGGCACGATGTACTGCATGAACTTCTGCGACTGGGCCATCGGGTTGCTCGGGTCCATGCTGGTCTGCATGAGACCGCGCTTCGCGCTCTGCCGGACGGTCATGAACGTCGTCGTCGCGCTCAGCGCCACGGTGATCACGATCACGATCACCACGTGCAAGGACAGCGGCGGCGAGCCGGCGGTCCGGAACAGCAGCTTGTCGTAGAGGTGAACGCCGAAGATGGTCGCCTTCTGGGCGCTTTCCACCACCGGCTGGGTGAACCCGTACTGGAGCGGGTGACCTGGTTTCCAGTCGGCGATAAACCGCAGCACGCTGAACAGCGAGAAGAAAATGATCAGCTGCGGGATCATCGGGAGGCAGCCCGCTAGCGGGTTGACCCCGTTTTCCTTGTAGTACTTCATCGTCTCTTCGTTGAGACGCTGCTTGTCGTTCTTGTACTTCTTGCGCAGTTCCTGCAGCTGCGGGGCGTGCTGGGCCATCTTCCGCTGGGCGTTCACCTGCTTGACGAACAGCGGGACCAGGCACAGCCGGATAATCATCACCAGGAACACTATGGACAGGCCCCAGGCCCATCCGGAGTCCGGGCCGAAGAGCGCGCCGAGTCCGGCGTGCAACCGCATGATGACCCAGGCCACCAAGTCGTTCAGCGGGTTAAGGATAGCCACCTGCTAGCTCCTCGCGACCTTGGGTTTCCTCGTCGGCACGGGATCGTAGCCGCCGGGATGGAAGGGATGGCACCGGGCGATGCGCGCCATCGCGAGCCAGAGCCCGCGGGCCGCGCCGTGCTCGGCCAGGGCGGTCAGCGCGTACTCGCTGCACGAAGGCGCGAACCTGCAGCGCGGTCCGAGCAGCGGGCTGATGACCCGCCGGTACCCCGCGATGGGGAGCATCAGCAGCCGGGCCGGCACCGTAGCCTGGCTAGGCGCGGTGCGGACCGGACCGTGATCGCTATCTACAGCTGGACTTCTAGCTGGCATTACCGACGCGCGCCCCAACCTGCCGCCGCAGCAACCTGCTGATCACCGAATCCAGATCCGCGGCGAGATCCGGATGGCTTGCGTGCGCGGCCGCGGCGTTTGCGCGCACCACAAGAAGGCTACCGTCAGGCAGCGACTGAAGGTACCCGCGCATAAGCGCGCGAAGCCGCCGCTTGACGCGGTTCCTGGTGACCGCCGGGCCAACCGCCCGGCTCACTACAAATCCTACCCTGGCCGGCTCCTGCCGGTGCGGTGCGCTCTCCCGGGCGTCCTGGCGGACCAGCAGGTGGCCCACCATCAGGGGCCGGCCCGCTCGGCTTCCGGTGCGTACGGCCAGCGTGAACTCAGCGCCGTGGCGCATCCGGGACTGGGACGGCAGGATCAGGCGCTCAGCTGGTCGCGGCCCTTGCGCCTGCGGGCGGCGAGGATGGCGCGCCCGGCCCGGGTGCGCATGCGCAGCCGGAAACCATGCGTCCTCGCGCGGCGCCGATTGTTCGGCTGGAACGTGCGCTTACTCACTGGAACTCCAGGTCAGGGATCTTGTTGCGGGCACGCTCGAACGGCGCGCGGTTCTCGGATTCACCACAGGCTACCATCCGGAACCCCGCCGTTTGCCAGCCGTGCCCCGCTGACGAGACTTAGGCTGTGGAAAGCTATTCTCCCCATGCTGCCGTAGTCACGGTATGCAGCGGGGATGCCACGTGCACAACATGTGGATGCTTTGTGGATCGTGAGCGCGGCTCGCGACGTGGGGATGCGAGGGGAGCGCACAGGTGGCACATTCAGACCTGGCAGAAGTCTGGGCACGATCCCTCGACGGGCTGGCCGACCTGCAGATCCAGCCGCACCAGCGGGCGTGGCTGAAACTCACCCGGCCGCTCGGCCTGGTGGAGAACACCGCGCTCATCGCCACGCCGAACGAGTTCGTCAAGGAACAGCTGGAGACCCGGCTGCGCGCCCTGGTCACCCAGGCGCTATCCCAGGAGCTCGGCCGCGACATCCAGCTCGCCGTCACCGTCGATCCGGCGCCGCAGGCCGCGATGCCGGGGTCCGGCCCAGGCCAGGACCTCGCCCCGGGTTCGCCGGAGCCGCCCGCGCCCCGTCTGCAGGGAGTGGGGCTGCAGGGACTGGCCGGGGGGCAGGCCGCCGAGGCCGACCACGGCCCGCGGCCCGCCAGCCCGCACACGCACCCGGCGCACGACGGCGGGATGCACGGTGGGATGCAGAGCGGAATGCAGAGCGCCGGCGAGCACGCCCGCCAGGATCAGGGCCGTCCCGGCGGACCCGGGTCGATGCCGCCCGCCCCGAGGCTCGGCGGCACCCGGCTGAACTCGAAGTACACCTTCGAGACGTTCGTCATCGGCTCGAGCAACCGGTTCGCGCACGCGGCCGCGGTCGCGGTCGCCGAGGCGCCGGCCAAGGCGTACTACCCGCTGTTCATCTACGGCGACTCCGGCCTGGGCAAGACCCATCTCCTGCACGCGATCGGGCACTACGCGCAGACCCTCTACTCCGGCCTGAAGGTCAGGTACGTCAGCTCGGAGGAGTTCACCAACGACTTCATCAACATGATCAGGGACGGCAAGCAGGACGGCTTCCGGCGCCGCTACCGTGACGTCGACGTGCTGCTGGTCGACGACATCCAGTTCCTCGAGAACAAGGAAGGCACGCAGGAAGAGTTCTTCCACACCTTCAACACCCTGCACAACGCGAGCAAGCAGATCGTGATCTCCAGCGACCGCGCGCCCAAGCGCCTCGTCACGCTGGAAGACCGGCTGCGCAGCCGGTTCGAATGGGGCCTGCTGACCGATGTCCAGCCTCCCGAACTGGAGACGCGCATCGCGATCCTCCGCAAGAAGGCCGTGCAAGAGGGACTGAACGCCCCGGCGGACGTCCTCGAGTACATCGCCAGCCGGATCTCCACCAACATCCGCGAACTCGAGGGAGCGCTCATCCGCGTCACCGCGTTCGCGAGCCTTAACCGGCAAGGCGTCGACCTGCAACTCGCCGAGATCGTGCTCAAGGACCTCGTTCCTGAGGTGCAGGGCCCGCAGATCACGGCGAGCCTGATCATGGGGCAGACGGCGTCGTATTTCGGGCTCACGATCGAGGACCTGTGCGGGTCGAGTCGGTCGCGGGTGCTGGTGACCGCCCGGCACATCGCCATGTACCTGTGCCGCGAACTGACGGACATGTCGCTGCCGAAGATCGGGGCTCAATTCGGCGGCCGCGACCACACGACGGTCATCAACGCCGATCGCAAGATCCGCTCGCTCATGGCCGAACGCCGCTCCATATACACCCAGGTCACTGAACTCACGAACCGCATCAAGCTCCAGGCCAGGGGCGGAAGTTGACATCCCGCGCGAGCCAAAGGGCCGGGCCCAGGCGGCCCGGAGGCGAGCCGCGAAAATATGGCAAGGGGTTTCCACACCAATCCACAGAAGTTATCCAGGGGTTGTGGACAAGGGGTGTGGATAACCCTGTGGGGTACCGGTGGAGAAACGGGGGACAACAGGTGGGTAACCGGGGAGCAACTCGGGGGCATACACAGCCACCCCTGCGCCATCCACTTCTGACACACACCCCCTGTGCACAAAAAATGGGCCGTTACCTGGGAGAACATCGATTTCCCCAGTCTCCACAGGCCCTATGACTATGACGTTCTTATCTATGAATGAAAGACAAAAACAAGTAGGTCCGCGCCCGGGCTGGGGAAGACACCGCGCGGACCGGCCCATACGGGATACCCCGAACAGGGAAGCTCACAAACACAACCGCCGAAACCGGCAGGAGGCACACGTGAAGCTCCAGGTCGAGCGCGACCCACTCGCCGACGCCGTCGCTTGGACTGCCCGCGCTCTCCCGGCGCGTCCGACAGCCCCCGTGCTCGCGGGCATGCGCCTGGACGCGGCCGATGAACTGACACTGTCCACCTTCGATTACGAGGTCTCCGCACAAGGATCCATCGCGGTGACCGCCGACGAGGCCGGCACGGTGCTTGTGCCCGGCAGGATGCTCGCCGAGATCGTGCGCAGCCTGCCGGCCAGGCCGGTCGACCTCAGCACCGACGGCACGAGGATGACCGTCAAGTGCGGCAGCGCCACGTTCACGCTGACGATGCTCCCGGCCGAGGAGTACCCGACGCTGCCCGCCATGCCGGAGGTCACCGGCACAATCGGCGCGGACACGTTCGCCGGCGCGATCAGCCAGGTCGCGATCGCGGCCGGCCGCGATGACACGCTGCCCGCCCTGACCGGCATCCGGGTGGAGATCAACGACGACGCCCTCACGCTGATCGCCACCGACCGGTACCGCCTGGCGATCAGGGAACTGCGCTGGAACCCTGTTGTCTCGGGCTTGAATACCGCGGTCCTCATCCCCGCCCGCGTGCTCGGGGACACCGCCCGTTCCCTCACCGGCGGCGCCGAGGTGTCCGTCGCTCTCGCCACCGCCGAAGGCAATCCCGGCGAGGGCATCATCGGCTTCGAGGGCGGCGAGAAGGGCGCGATCCGGCGCACCACCACGCGGTTGCTGTCCGGCGAGTACCCCCGCATTCAGCAGTTGCTCCCGACCGAGTACTCAGCCGTCGCCGAACTGCCCGCCGCCCCGTTCGCCGAAGCCGTCAAGCGCGTCAAACTCGTCGCCGAGCGGAACACTCCGGTGCGGCTCACCTTCAACTCCAGTGAGGTGCTGCTCGAGGCCGGCGCCGGCGAGGACGCGCAGGCCAGCGAGGCCATCGGCGCCAGCTACGACGGCGATGAGATGCAGATCGCGTTCAACCCGGATTACCTGCTCGACGGCATCGGCGCGGTCGACTCCGACGTCGCGCGGATCTCGTTCACCTCGCCGACCCGTCCCGCGGTGCTCACCGGCAAGGGCGAGGCACAGCCGGACTACCGCTACGTGCTCATGCCGATCCGTTCCGCGGGTTAATCTCGCAGTGTTAGCCAGTCTCGCAAAGGACGCTCGACCAGTGCACCTGACCCGCCTCGCGCTGACGGACTTCCGGTCCTACCGGTCGGTGGACGTGACGCTAGAGCCGGGCACGTCGATCTTTGACGGCCCGAACGGCGAGGGCAAGACCAACCTCGTCGAGGCCGTCGGCTACGTCGCGACCCTCGCCAGCCACCGCGCCGCGCAGGACGCGCCGCTCATCAGGCACGGTGCCGAGCAGGCCATCATTCGCGCGCAGGTGCACGACGGGGTCCGTGACAGCCTTGTGGAAATCGAACTGAACCCGGGCCGGGCCAACCGGGTCCGGCTCAACCGGGCGCCGCTGCCCAGGCCCCGCGAAGTGCTCGGAACCTTGCGCACCGTGCTGTTCGCGCCCGAAGACCTGGCGCTGGTCAAGGGCGATCCCGGCGAGCGGCGGCGGTTCCTCGATGACCTGCTTGTCGCGATGGCACCGCGGTACGCCGCCGTCCGCTCGGACTACGACCGGGTGCTCCGGCAGCGGACCGCACTGCTGAAGTCGGCAGGGCTGAAGTCGGCTGGTCCCAAGGCCGACCGCGCGAGCGGCAGGGAGGCGGTCATGGCCACGCTCGACGTGTGGGACGCGCACCTGGCCCGCGCGGGCGCGGAACTGCTCGTGGCCCGCGAGCACCTGGTGTCGTCGCTGCGCCCGCATGTGGAAAACGCGTACGCGGCGGTGGCGGGCGACGGCCGCGGCCCGGCCGCGATCAAGTACAAGCGGTCGTTCGGCGAGCCCGCGCTGCCGGACGAGACGCCGTTCAGCGAGCGCCTGCGATCCGCCGACGAGGCACTGCGCGAGGCGCTCGCCCAGGTCCGGGACAGCGAACTCGACCGCGGGGTGTGCCTGGCCGGCCCGCACCGCGACGAACTCGAGCTCTCCGTTCGCGGCCTGCCCGCGCGCGGCTACGCGAGCCACGGGGAGTCGTGGTCCATGGCCCTGTCGCTTCGACTGGCCAGCTTCGACCTGCTGCGCGCGGGCCGCGAAGACCCGGTGCTGATCCTCGACGACGTGTTCGCCGAACTCGACGCGGGCCGCCGGACGCGGCTGGCATCGCTTGTGGCGGGCGCGGAGCAGGTGCTCGTCACGGCCGCGGTCCCGGCCGACGTGCCGTCACTGCTGACCGGTGCCAGGTTCACGGTCTCCGGCGGGGAACTGACCCGTGCGTCCTGACCCGGAGCGCGTCCGCCTCGCCGCCGAGGCACTCGCCCGCGCCCGCGCCGACGCATGGGCGCGCGGCGAACGGCCAGGCCAAAGTCCCAACCGCCATTCCGCCGAACGTCCCGGGGCAACTGCCGGTACTCCCCTTCCGCCGTCGTGGTCGTCAAGGACGCGCCGGGACGACCCGCAGTCGTTGAGCGTGGCTGTGGGCGGGATGCTGTCCGCCCGCGGCTGGCGGCCGCGGGTCGCGGTCGCGGCGGTCTTCGGGCGGTGGGCGGAGATCGTGGGCCCGCAGGTCGCCGCGCACACCAATCCGGAGGCCTTCGACGACGGGGAACTGGTCGTCACGGCGGACTCCCCGGCGTGGGCCACGCAGATGCGGCTGCTCGCTCCGCAGGTGCTGAAACGGCTCGGTCAGGAACTCGGCGCGGGCACCGTCCGCCACCTGAAGGTCCGCGGCCCCGGGGGGCGCGCCCGAGGACGCGGGAACGGTTGAGTGCGCCCGGATACGATCGCGTGCGGCCGACAGGGGGCTGGGCGTGCGGCCGGGGGTTCGGGGGTCCTCCCCCAAGGGGATAGCGGCGGCGACACGTACGGTTAAGGCCGCCTCAGGAGTCCGTAACCACAGGTAAAATGAGAGGTAGTCACGCGGACAAGACCGCAGGCGGGCAAGGGTCTACCTAGACGTCGCGGGACCGCAGCGCGGCATCGTCTCGGCGACCTGCGAGGTCACGAGGGGAGCCGGTTCGCTGCCGAGGCAGGACGGAGTTTCATTTGTCGTACGATGCGCGGTCGATCACGGTCCTCGAGGGTCTTGACCCCGTCCGGAAACGTCCTGGCATGTACATCGGCTCGACCGGTGAGCGCGGCCTTCACCACCTCGTCTGGGAGGTTGTGGACAACTCGGTCGACGAGGTGCTGGCCGGGTTCGCCACCGGTATCCAGGTTACGTTGCTCGCCGACGGCGGAGTCCGCGTCAAGGACAACGGACGTGGTATCCCTGTTGACGAGCACCCGGTCGAGAAGCGCCCCGCGCTCGAGGTCATCATGACCACGCTGCACGCGGGCGGCAAGTTCGACAGCGGGGCGTACGCGGTCTCGGGCGGACTGCACGGCGTCGGCATCTCCGTAGTGAACGCGCTGTCCACACGCGTGGACGTCGAGGTCCGCAAGGACGGGTACGTGTGGTCGCAGTCCTATGAGCGCGGCGAACCGGTCGCGCCGCTGCTCCGGGGAGAGCCCACCGAGGAGACCGGTACCACCACGACGTTCTGGCCGGACGGGACGATCTTCGAGACCACCGAGTGGGACTACGAGACGCTGTCCCGGCACATGCAGGAGTACGCGTTCCTGAACAAGGGCCTGCGGATCTCGCTCACCGACGAGCGGCCGCGGTCGATCGCCGATGACGAGGACGACGCCGATGCCGCTCCCGGTGTGGTCGCGTCGAAGCCGCGTACCGTGGCCTACCACTACCCGAACGGCCTTTCCGACTTCGTGCAGTTCCTGAACGCGAAGAAGGACCCGGTGCACGCGTCGATCATCGACTTCTCCGACGAGCAGCCGGGCATGTCGGTCGAGATAGCGATGCAGTGGAACGCGAGCTATACCCCGTCGGTCCACACCTTCGCGAACGTGATCAACACCGCCGAGGGCGGCACGCACGAAGAGGGCTTCCGCGCCGCGCTGACCAGCGTCGTCAACAGGTACGCACGCGACCAGAAGCTGCTCAAGGAGAAGGACGAGAACCTCACAGGCGACGACGTCCGCGAGGGTCTCACCGCGATCGTGTCCATCAAGCTGGCCGAGCCGCAGTTCGAGGGGCAGACGAAGACCAAGCTCGGCAACACCGAGGCCAAGTCGTTCGTGCAGCGCGTGTGCAACGACCACCTCCGCGACTGGTTCGACCGCAACCCCGGCGAGGCCAAGGACATCATCACCAAGGCCCAGATGGCGGCCCGCGCCCGCATCGCCGCCAGGCACGCCCGTGACCTGACCCGCAAGTCGCTGCTCAAGTCCACGTCGCTGCCCGGCAAGCTGGCCGACTGCCAGTCCACCGACCCGGAGAAGTCCGAGATCTACGTGGTCGAGGGCGACTCCGCCGGCGGCTCGGCCAAGGGCGGCCGGGATCCGAAGTTCCAGGCGATCCTCCCGATCCGCGGCAAGATCATCAACGTCGAGAAGTCGCGCATCGACCGGGTGCTGAAGAACACCGAGGTCCAGGCGATGATCACCGCACTGGGCGCCGGAATCCACGAAGAGTTCGACATCACCAAGCTTCGCTACCACAAGATCATCCTGATGGCGGACGCCGACGTCGACGGTCAGCACATCACGACACTGCTGCTGACGCTGCTGTTCCGCTTCATGGCGCCGCTGATCGAGGCCGGGAACGTGTACCTCGCCCAGCCGCCGCTGTACAAGATCAAGTGGGAAGGGCGCGGTGCCCAGCCCGGGTACGCGTATTCCGACACCGAACGCGACCAGGTCATCGAGGCCGGGATCGCGGCCGGCCGCAGGGACCCGAGGCCGCGCGACGGCGTGCAGCGGTTCAAGGGCCTCGGCGAGATGAACCCCGAGGAACTGTGGGACACCACGATGAACCCCGCCCGCCGCGTGCTGCGCCAGGTGACGCTGGACGACGCGGCACAGGCGGACGATGTGTTCAGCGTGCTGATGGGCGAGGACGTGGAGGCACGGCGTGCCTTCATTACGCGTAACGCCAAGGACGTTCGATTCCTGGACATCTGACAAACACCACTGTCGTTCCGGGATAAGGGATTTGTTATTTGCGAGGGGCTGCGAGTTGACGGAGATTACTGACCAGCCTGGTCACGACCGCGTCGAGCCGGTCGACATCCAGGTCGAGATGCAGCGCAGCTACATCGATTACGCGATGTCGGTCATCGTCGGGCGCGCGCTGCCGGACGTGCGGGACGGGCTCAAGCCCGTGCATACGCGCATCCTCTACGCGATGTACGACGGCGGGTTCCGCCCGGACCGCGGGTACTTCAAGTGCTCGCGCGTCATCGGCGAGGTCATGGGCAACTACCATCCGCACGGCGACAGCTCGATCTACGACGCTGTCGTCCGGATGGCGCAGCCGTGGTCGATGCGGATGCCGCTGGTCGACGGGCAGGGGAACTTCGGCTCCCCGGGCAACGACCCGCCTGCCGCCATGCGGTACACCGAGTGCCGCCTCGCCCCGCTGGCGATGGAGATGCTGCGGGACATCAACGAGGACACCGTCGACTTCCGGCCGAACTACGACGGCCGTTCGGCGGAGCCCGTGGTGCTGCCGTCCCGGTTCCCGAACCTGCTTGTCAACGGCTCCGAGGGCATCGCGGTCGGCATGGCCACCAAGATCCCGCCGCACAACCTGCGCGAAGTCGCGGCCGGCGTGCAGTGGTACCTGGAGAACTACGAGCGGTTCGAGAACCCCGCTCCCGCCCCCGCCCCGTCCGCTGAGGACGCGGACGTGCCGGCGCGGGCCCCGTGGGAGGACCTGCTCGACGGGCTGATGGAGCGGATTCCGGGACCTGACTTCCCGACGTCCGGCCTGATCGTCGGGCGGCGCGGCATCCGCGAGGCGTACCGGACCGGGCGCGGCTCGATCACGATGCGCGCCGTAGTGGACGTGGAAGAGGATTCCCGCGGACGCACCTCGCTGGTCGTCAAGGAACTGCCCTTCCAGGTGAACCCGGAGAACCTGGCCGTCAAGATCGCGGAACTCGCACGGGACGGCCGGGTTGCCGGCATCGCCGACATGGCGGACGAATCGAGCCAGCGCACCGGGCAGCGGCTCGTGATCGTGCTCAAGCGCGACGCGGTCGCCAAGGTCGTGCTGAACAACCTGTACAAGCACACGCAGTTGCAGGACACCTTCGGCGTGATCATGCTCGCGCTGGTGGACGGCGTGCCGCGCACGCTGCGCCTGGACCAGATGATCAGGTACTGGGTGGCGCACCAGATCGAGGTCATCCAGCGCCGCACCCGGTTCCGCCTGCGCAAGGCTCAGGAGCGGCTGCACATCGTCGCCGCCCTGCTCGCCGCCATCGACGCGATCGACGAGGTCATCGCCCTGATCCGCGGGGCGGAGTCCGCCGAAGCCGCACGCGGCGGCCTGATGGCGCTGCTGAACCTCGACGAGGTTCAGGCCACCGCCATTCTCGACATGCAGTTGCGTCGGCTGGCCGCCCTGGAACGCCAGCACCTGATCGACGAGCGTGACGATCTCGAGGCGCGGATCGCCGACCTGAACGACATTCTCGCCTCGCCGTCGCGGCAGCGATCGATCATCGGGTCCGAGCTTGGCGAGATCGTGTCGCGCTACGGTGACAACCGGCGCACCGAGATCATCGCCTTCGACGGCGACGTCACCGACGAGGACCTGATCGCCGAATCGGACATTGTCGTCACGATCACCCGCGGCGGCTACGCGAAGCGGACGAACACCGACCAGTACCGCGCGCAGCGGCGCGGCGGCAAGGGCGTGCGCGGCGCTGCGCTTCGCTCGGACGACATCGTCGACCACTTCTTCGTGACCTCGACGCACGACTGGATCCTGTTCTTCACGAACAAGGGCCGGGTGTACCGCCTGAAGGGGTACGAACTCCCGGACGCGGGCCGCGATGCCCGCGGCCAGCACGTCGCGAACATGCTCGCCTTCCAGCCGGACGAGACGATCGCCGAGGTACTGACCCTGCGGGACTACGAGGCCGCGCCGTACCTGGTGCTGGCGACGCGTTCCGGGCTGGTGAAGAAGTCACGCTTGTCGGAGTACGACTCGTCGCGGGCCGGCGGGCTGATCGCGATCAACCTGCGCGAGGACGACGAGGTGATCAGCGCGTCGCTGGTGTCCCCGGACGAGGACCTGCTCCTGGTCAGCAAGGGCGCGCAGGCGCTGCGGTTCACGCCGTCCGACGACCAGTTGCGGCCGATGGGCCGTGCGACCTCGGGCGTCATCGGCATGCGGTTCAACGACGGCGACGAACTGCTCGGCATGTACGTCGCCCGCGACGGGGAGGACGTGCTCGTCGCCACCGAGAACGGCTACGCCAAGCGCACCCCTGTCGACCAGTATCCGCTCCGCGGCCGCGGCGGGCTCGGCGTCATCACCGCCCGGATCGTGGAAGACCGCGGTCGCCTGGTCGGCGCGCTGACGGTGCGGCCTTCGGATGAGGTGTTCGCGATTACCTCGGCGGGCGGCGTGATCCGCACGCGGGCCGGTGAGGTGAAGCAGTCCGGGCGGCAGACGATGGGCGTGCGCCTGATGAACCTCGCGGCAGGGGACAGCGTGGTGGCACTGGCACGCAACGCGGAGTCCGACTCCGCTGCCGATTCCGTGGATGCCGATGCCGACGTCGATGTCGACGCCGATTCCGTGGATGCCGACGTTGATTCTGCCGACGCTGATTCTGCCGACGCTGATTCTGGCGAGGCCGATCCTGGCGACGTCACGGAAACTCCCGCAAATGGAGAAAGCATTCCAGGGGAGGATGATGTCTGACAAAATGGGCGACGTGCGGGAATTACAGGCGATCTCCACGGATTCCCGCCGTCGGATAGTCTCTGCTCAAGGTAGCAGGGCGCGCCGGAGGTTTCTGGCCGGGCGTTCCGAGGGACCAAGGAGGACGGCGTGAACGAGGCGGGGAGACCTGCGGAGCCGTCGGCAAATCGTGGAGGACATCGTGGGCGATAGCGAGGGCGGCCCGGCTGACGGTACGGGTGCCGAAAGCGCTGACCGAGGCCGCCATGACCCCTCCGCGGGCGGCGTTCCGCTCCCCGCGGACGAGATCGGCCGGCCGGATGGCGTCCCGTCCGGGACACCGTTCGGGGCGGCGGCCGCAAGGTCCGAGGCGACGTCGGTGAGGGGGACGTCCGCGAACGGTGGTTCCGGTGATTCCTCAGGAAAAATCGGCGGCGCGGCGGACCTGCTCAGCGGGGCGGCCGCGACACTTGGGGACAAGCTGGGAACCGGGCGGCAGGCGGTCAAGTCGGCGGTAACCGCAACGAACGGCTGGATCGCCAGCCGGGTAGCGAAGAGCGAGCCGTCGTCCACGTCGAGCGCGAACTCTTCGGCATATGGATCGCCGTCCTCCACGGTGGAGAGCGCCCCCGTGGGCGCCGGTGTCCGTGCCGGCAGTGGAACCCGGGGCAGCGACTTCGGCGCGGCCACCGCCTCGGGCAGTGGGGGGACGGGGCCGGCAGTAGGTGCTGGCGTAAGGACGAACGCGGGTTCGGCCCGGTCGCTGTGGCGGGACGCGTATATGCCCCAGCAGTCCGCGTCCCGTCCGGCGACTCCGTGGTCGCAGCCCTACGGTGCCAGCGCCGCGCCCAGCGATTCCGCTCGCGCGATGCCCGGTGGGGGCCAGGCGCCGTCCGGCCGACAGCCGGACAGGAACGGCGCGGGGCCGGTCGGTGCGGGACCCGTCGGCCCAGGACCCGTCGGTACGGGTACGTCCGGCCCAGGTACGGCCGGCCCGGGTACGGCCGGCCCAGGCGCTGCGGGCGGGATGGGAGGCGGGGGCGGCGCAGTACGGTCCGCGGCCACCATGGCCGGCTCAGGCATATCCGGATATGCGGGATCCGTGACCGCGGCGTGGCAGGACCGGCCGGCTGGATCGAAGCGCAAACGCGGGGGGTCCCGGCGTGACCGCCGTCAGGCGCACCTGACGCTGGCCAGGATCGAGCCCTGGTCCGTCATGAAGTTCAGCTTCCTGACTTCGGTGGTCGCCTTCATCATCCTGTTCGTCGCGGTCGCCCTGCTGTACATGGTGCTGAACGCGCTAGGCGTGTTCTCGTCGCTTGAGCACACCGTGTCCTCGATCTCATCCGGCCAGGGCACGGCGGGCACCAACATCTCCGGCTGGCTGTCCGCCTCTCGGATCCTCGGCTACACCGGCATGCTCGGTGCCCTGAACATCGTCCTGATCACGGCGATATCCACGATCGGCGCGGTCATCTACAACCTGATCGCCCACGCCATCGGCGGAATCGAAGTCACCCTCCGCGAAACGGAGTAGCCGCCTCGCGGTGACGTGGTGCGGCGGTCGGGACGCGGGCGCGGCGGTCGGGACGCGGGCGCGGCGGCCGGGACGAAGGTGCTCGATTGCGCAGATGGGCGTGCAGGGACGACACTGATTGCGCAATCGAGCATGTCAGGAGCCTCTTTCCGCTCCCGCCGCGGGCTTGTGGCCATGTGCGAATGGTGTGCGAGATGCGGTAGAGTATCGCAGTCGGATCCGATTGGGTCGGCTCCTCTGCTGGGGGTATAGCTCAGACGGTTAGAGCGCTTCCCTGATAAGGAAGAGGTCCGTGGTTCAAGTCCACGTACCCCCACCCTGCTTAACATGCCTTTTGGTTGCAGCGGTCCTCAATCAGACCGCTTCGGGGCGGTATGCCATGCTTCAGCGGCGGCGATGGCGGCCACGATCAGCGCGGCAATCCGGTCGGCCCACCACCATCCCAGCGTATGAAGCAGCACCAGAGCCACGAACGCGAACAAGCTGGTAGCCGCGCCGATGCCGCTAAGAGCGGCGTCACCCTGCAGAGCGCGACTGCCCATCCGCCTGCCGACACGACGCTTGGCGTAAGCCAGGGGCGCGAGGACGACCAGCGAGACACCAGCCGCGGCAAGGGTCAGGCTGGAAGTACCAGGACGTGAGCCGCTGGCCAGCGCGACAGCGGACTGGATGATGAGCACACCGCTGACGACGACCAGGGCGGCAGCCACGACGATCGCGGCGCGGGCCTCGGCCGTATCGGACTGTACCGGCTGATCCCGCTCGGCGCGGAACCGCCAGATAAGAACCGCTGAGCCCGTGACGTCGGCCAGGACGTCCAGTCCGACCGCGAAGACACCAAGGCTATTGTCCTGCAGCCCGATTATCACCGAGGCGGCACCAGAGAACAGACCGAAGACAACGGAGACGATGACCAGCCGCAGCGCCACAGTCACCAAGGGCAAACGAGCCGGATCACCCTCACGCAACGGCACACCGCCACGCTAGCCGATCGGAGACAGCCTCGAGGTCCGCCTCCGGCCGAATCGTGCGGCAAGAACTGCCTGCCTATGGCACTGTTCCGGGGCACGAGCCTTCGGCGGCTGGGACAGGATTGAACGGGCGGGTTGTAGGCTAGCGTTCAAGGTTCGTAATTCCACGGTTGGAGGGTCCGGCGCAGTGAAGAAGCTGTTCATACTTGCCCTGCTGGTGCTCGGCGGCTTCGCCGTCTGGCGGAGGGTTCAGGCGCAGAAGGCCGACCTTGACCTGTGGAGTGAGGCCACCACGGCCGACGACTACTGATTCCTGACGTACCCCATATGGTCTCCCCCGCCGTGTCGCTGGTCTGCTATGACCTCGCGAGTCTGGTCATTGACACCGCCGTCGTCGAACGCGCCTTCGCCGAGGCCATCGCGACGCAGGGCATCGTCACTGGCACAGAGGCCTACGTTCGTTCCATGGTGAGGTTCGACCGGGGGCGGGGACGGTCGCCTGTGGACATCCTGCGCGACTTGTTCGGCAGCGATGAGTCACGGGTGCAGGCGGCGTCCCTCGCCTTCGACAAGTCCTTCAATTCCGCGGCCGAACGCTTCGGGGTTACCGCATCGCCCGAGACCCTGCCTCCCCTTGACAAGGTGGCCGCCTGCGGTATCCGGGTCTGCCTGCTGACCTCACTGTCGCGGGCCGCGTCGGGGACGGTCCTGGACTGGGTCAGCTGCCACGTTCCGGCCGATCTCGTGCTTTGCGCAGATGACGCGCCGCGCGGTTTCCCGATGCCGGATCTCATGCTCACCGCGATGCTCCGCCTGGGCACGCCGGACGTCCGGGAAATCGCTGTGGTCAGCGCGACGGGCAGCGGCCTGCTCGCCGGATACCGGGCGGGTGCCGGACTCGTAATCGGCGTGGCCGATAGCCCGCAGCAGGTCCCGTCCATGCGTGACGCCGGCGCGACAGTCGTGCTCGACGACGTCGCCGCACTGCCTGAACTGCTCGTGGCCGCAACGTCGGCTTAGCGCAACATCGGCTTAGACTTCTAGCATGCCGGAGCTGCCGGAAGTCGAGGCGCTGGCCGCTTTCCTGCGCGAGCACGCCAGCGGGCATGTGGTCGCCCGTGCCGAAGCCGCGTCGTTCGCCGTGCTCAAGACCTTCGATCCGCCGCTGACCGCACTGGTCGGCCTCGGCGTCAAAGACGCCAGGCGCCGGGGCAAGTTCCTCGACTTGGTATGCGGGGATCTGCACCTGGTCATGCACCTGGCCAGGGCAGGCTGGCTCCGGTGGCGTGACGAGATCCCCGACAAGCCGGTGAAGCCGGGCAAGAGCCCGCTGGCCTTCCGCTTCGTGCTCGACGACGGATCCGGGTTCGACCTGACGGAGGCGGGGACGCAAAAGCGTCTCGCCGTATACCTGGTACGGGACCCGATGGATGTGCCCGGCATCGCGACGCTTGGGCCCGAACCCATGGCGGACGACTTCACGCCCGAGGGGCTCGCGAGCATCCTCGAAGGCAGGCGTACTCAGATCAAGGGCGTGCTGCGTGACCAGCACATCATCGCGGGAATCGGCAACGCTTATTCCGACGAGGTGCTGCACGCCGCGAAGGTGTCGCCGTACAAGCTGGCCTCCAGCTTCACGCCCGAGGATGTCGCCACCCTGCACAGGGCAATTAAGGAGACACTGGCAGACGCCGTGGTTCGTTCGGCTGGATTGGCGGCAAAGGACCTGAAGGGCGAGAAGAAGACCGGCCTGCGGGTCCATGGCAAGGCCGGCCAGCCTTGCCCGGTGTGCGGCGACACGATCCGTGAGGTGTCCTTCGCGGACTCGGCGCTGCAGTACTGCCCGGCATGCCAGACCGGCGGCAAGCCGCTTGCCGACCGTCGGCTGTCACGGCTCCTGAAATAACGCGTGTCCCACGCTTGGAAGACTTCTTATCGAAAGTGTACGATTACGGATCGTGGTGAAGCCTCCCCTCTAAAGACGGATGGTTGTCCGTATGCTCCAACAGCCTGTGGAAGTACTCGATGAAGGCCCGGTCATGACGGGGGCACAGCATTCGCAGCCAACGGAGATTCGCCAGTACGTGCAGCTAGCTAGCCATCTGCGCCAGGAAATCGTGAGCGGCCACATAATGCTGGGGGCTCGGCTGCCGGGCGAGGAAAAGCTGAAGCGGCAATACGGGGTGGACCGTTCAGTGGTGCGGCGGGCGGTGCAGTTGCTGCGCGAGGAAGGACTTGTCGTCACCCGTCACGGGGTCGGTTCGTTTGTCACCGCCGTCCCGCGGTTGCGCGTCGCGCTGCTGAATCC
The DNA here is from genome assembly GCA_035948445.1 of Trebonia sp. Classification (GTDB taxonomy): domain Bacteria; phylum Actinomycetota; class Actinomycetes; order Streptosporangiales; family Streptosporangiaceae; genus Trebonia. Next base: position 18,441 of record DASZJE010000014.1, read on the forward strand.
GGGCGATCGGGTGATGGCGCGGATGCCGGACGACACCGAGCGAGAGCGGCTCGGCGGGCTAAGTCCTGGCATTCCGATCCTGGTCATCACGCGCGCCACGGATGGTGACCCGGAACTGTACAGCGCCGCCGTCACCGAACTCCGCCTCGCTCCGTAGGTCACCGAGTGGCACCGCGGGATGGGCTTCCCCGCCGGGAGAGAGCACGAGTTCCGGTGATCACGCGTATCCCGCGGTGCGCTGGTACCCTTAATCGAAGCCGATACGCGCCCGTCTCGCCGGGAGCGTCGGCGTCCTGGGGCTATAGCTCAGCTGGAAGAGCGTCTGGTTTGCATCCAGAAGGCCAGGGGTTCGAGTCCCCTTAGCTCCACCGTATTTTCCGAACGTCTGCTCTGGACCGTACAGCAGCACTGGACCGTACAGCAGCACTGCGGAGTGCGGGCTACTCGGCGCATTATCCCGACCTGCCGCCGCCGGTAGCGCGCCGCCGCGGTCTCCGACGGCCCCATGATGGCAACCGCTTCCCAGGCCTCCACCGTGAGGCTTACCTCGGCGACCACTGGCAGCGAGCCACTTTCGTACTGGTTCGTCACGTTTTCCAGGTGAACAACCGTATCCATGTCAGCACCGTACGGCCGTGTGTTCCCGCCCGAGTCGTCCGCGATGCCTCACTCGGCTACCGAGATCGGCTCATTGTCATCCTTGCGATGTAGAACCTTTACACCGAACGGACGATGGTTACTGCTCTCCACCCAGCCACAATGAATTCCATGGGAAGACGCGGCCTCGCCCTGGACATCTCGGTGATCATGGTCGTCTCGCTGGCCGCGGCGGCGGTGCTCGCCGCCGTGATGCTGCCGCGATACCCGATGAGGTTCGCCGCGACGATCACCATCGTCCCCCTGGCCGTGGCCACGGCCGTGGGCATCCGGGAGATCGGGCAGCGGCTGCGCGACTCCGCGCAGCGACTGCGCCGCGCGTCGGCGGAGCATGAGGCCGCCACCAGGCGCGCCATCGAGGCCGAGCGAGCCCGCATCGCCGCCGAACTGCACGATGTCGTGGCCCACCACGTGAGCATGATGGTCGTGCAGGCAGGCGCGGCACGCACCGTGCTCGCGACATCCACGGCCGCTGCCGAAACGGCCGATGCTGCCGAAGCCCTCCAGGCCATCGAGTCCAGCGGCCGTACCGCGATCGCCGAACTCCGCGCCATGCTCGGGCTGCTCGGGCCGGATGGCGAGGGCGGTGGTGCCGCCCTCGCCCCGCAGCCGGGACTGGCCGACCTGGGCGCCTTGATCGGCCGGGTGTCAGCCGCCGGTCTCGCGGTGGAACTGGAGGTCATCGGCACGCCGCGTCCGCTGCCGCCGGGTGCGGACCTGGCAGCGTACTGGGTGGTGCGGGAATCCCTGACGAACGTGATGCGTCATGCGGGTGAGGCACCGCCTGCTTCTGGGGAAGCGAGCACATCAAGCGCTCCCGGGGCAATGCCATGTTCGTCTGGGTGGACGACCTCCCCAAATCCTGTCGAAGAAACATCGGGAGTGGTCGTTCGGGTGAAATGGGGACAGAAGCTGCTGATAAGCGTCACAGACGAGGGGCGCGGCGAGGGCGGGCCGCCTGGGTTTCCTGGAATGGGCCGCGGGCTGCTAGGGCTGCGAGAGCGGCTGGCGTTGTACGGCGGTGAACTGGCCGCGGGACCGCGGCCGGGTCGCGGGTGGCAGGTCCGGGCGGTGCTTCCGGTGTGAAGGTCGTGATCGCCGGCGATCATGCGCTGGTGCGCGGCGGGTTCCGGCGGATCCTCAAGGCAGCCGGGTGAAGACGTATGCGGCCGTGTCCTCACCAAGCTGGAACCGCGTGACCGGGTTCAGGCGGTTATCTTCGCATACGAGACCGGCCTGGTGTCCCCCGGCCAGGAGTTGAGCCAAGCTTAGACAGGGCGGACGGTTTCGGCGTGGCGTCGGGCCAGTTCGCGGTAGATGGCGGGGTTCGTCTCCACCCAGAACTTGGCGCTCTCGCTGAGCGGTCCGAGCACGCGCGCCGGGATCCCCGCCGCCTGTGTGCCGTCCGGGATTCGCATCCCCGGGGGGACGGTGGCGCCGGCCGCGACGAGGGCGTGGCTGCCGACGACGGCTTGGTCGAGCACGGTCGCGCCGTTCCCGATCAGCGCTTCCTTTCCGACGATCGCGCCGTGTACCGCGCACAAGTGTCCGACGGTCGCGCCTTCGCCGACTTCGGTGGCCGGGTCGATGCCGCCGTGCAGTACGGATCCGTCCTGGACGTTCGCTCCGCGGCGGATGAAGATCGGGCCGAAGTCCGCCCGCAGCACCGCCCCGTACCAGATTGACGCTTCTTCTTCGACGTACACCTCGCCGACCAGCGTGGCGGTCGGCGCTATCCAGGCCTTGGGGCTGACGACGGGCTCACGTCCTTCGAATGAGAACAACGGCACCCGCCCATCATGCCCCACATCCGACTCGCCCGCGCGGTCACGTGGCACGCCGAGCAACGCGTCCTGCCGAACGGCAACCGCACCGGCGTCCTGCGCTAGACCGGGTGTCCGCGCTAGGCCAGGCATCCTGCGCTAGACCGGGCCTGCGCTAGACGGCCGATCCGGGAACAGGCTCGAACGCGCATTTAAGCGCGCTCACGACGGTGCTCAAATACGCATTCAAGCGCGCTGTGGCCGGCTTGTTTGCGCATTTGGGTCGGTAGCAAATATGGGCTAAATCCCCGTGAGATTTCACCGGCAGTGAATCGGGTGCTTGACCGATCATTAATCAGGGTCGTACGATCACATAGCAGGACGTTGTTCCATAAAGTGGAACTATCCTTAGGGGCCGTGAAATGAGCAATTCCAACGGCACACAGGCCGTGGACCGGGCGGCCCGGCTGCTCTCCGAAGTCGTGCATGCCTCAAGCCCAGTCACCTTCACCGAGTTGACCGCCACGTGCGGGCTCGCGAAGTCGACCACGTCGCGGCTCATGCTCGCGCTCGAGCGCAACGGCCTGGTGCGCCGGGACGACCACGGCCGGTTCCTGCCAGGGGAGATGTTCGTCGGCTTCGCCTGGCGCGGTGGCGCCGACGCTAGCCTCGTCGCTGTCGCACGGCCCTTCCTCGACCGGCTCGGCAAAGCCACCGGCGAGACGATCAACCTCGGTGTGGCCAGCGGGTTCGCAGTAGAGCAGGTCGCCCAGGTTGACTGCGCGCACCTGATACGCGGGACCAACTGGACCGGCCTGTCAGTCCCGCTGCACTGCTCCGCGCAAGGCAAGGTTCTGCTCGCCTACGGCGCGGCGCACCTGCCGCCCAGGCTTGAGCGGCTGGAGAGGCGCACGGAGAAGACCATCACCAGCCTCGTAAGCCTGCGCGTCGAACTCGCCGGTGTCCGCGCACGCGGCTACGCGGTGAGCGACGAGGAACTTCAACCCGGTCTGATCGCGCTCGCGGCGCCGGTCTACCGGTACGACGGCACGGTGGTCGCGGCGCTGTCGGTGTCGGCGCTCGCATCGCGGGTGACACGAGACAGCCTGAACACGATCGCGCGGCGCTGCGTGGCCGAAGCAGCCGGGCTGTCCTCAGCGCTCGGTTACCGGCCGCGTGCACGTAAGTTCGCCCCATGACGTCAGAAGCACAGACGGCGGCCTGACACGCGACGTTCGGTGACACGCGGCCCGGCGACTGCGCGGCTCCGGCCAGGTCCGGGGAATTGTTCCACGTGGAACATGCACCCGCCTTCTCACCGGCTACCTCCTGGTCACGGTGTTAGCGAAGCACAGGGTTAGCCGAAGCACCTGTTAGCCGAAGCACTGAGCCTCTCCGCGGTAGGTAGGTACTGATGTCTCATCTGGCCGCTCTCCACCGATGAGGTGGTATTCGGTGAAGCGCTCGGCCAGTTCCCCGGCCTTGGCATGACGCAGCCAGACCCGGTCGCCCGGCTCGAGCTCACTGGCGGCTTCGCCGAGCACCGGGGTCTGCACTTCGCCGGCGCCTTCGGTGCGTGTGAGGCGCAGGCCTTCGGGGCGGAACGGCAGGGGGAGCCGGTCCGGCGTCCCTGTGCCGGAGGCGATGTAGCCGCCGCTGAACAGGGTCGCCACGCCCGGACCCGGCCGGCGCACAACCGGCAGCGCGTAGAAGAGCGCGGGACGGGGCCGGAATCTCCGGTAGGCGTCGAAGAGGGTGGGACCGACCAGTCCGGAGCCGGCGGCGAGTTCGGTGACCGATTTGTCGGCAGCGGTGACCTCCAGTGAGCCAGTGCCGCCGCCGTTGACGAACTCCAGGTCGGTCAGGGCACGGATGCGCCGGACAGTTTCGGCGCGTCGCTGGGTCAGTTCCCTCGCCGAGCGCGCCTGCACCGCGCGTAGCAGCGCGCCGCGTATCGGGCGCCCGGGCGGCGAGTCGCCGAGCCCCGCGATCTGGCCTTCGTAGCCCATGACCCCGGTGAGCGTGAATCCCTGGCGCTTGATGATGGTCTCGGCGAACAGCGCCGCCTGCGCCGGCTCGCGCAGCGGTGACCGCCATGTCCCGATCTGTACTACTGGGCCGCCGGGGAAAGGACGCCATGACACGTCGAGTTCGACAGACACCCTGATGTCGGGGTGACCGTCGCCGAGCACGGCGTCGACGAAGTTCAGGTGGGCGGTTTCGTCGACGGTGACCGTAATGTGGCGGCGGGCGTGCTCGTCGGCGGCAAGCGCGCGGAGCGCCCCGCGGTCCGTGGTGGGATAGGCGACCAGGATGTCGTCACTGGTTCCGGCCTGGTGAAGCCAGAGCGCTTCGGCCAGGGAGTAGCACATCACCCCCCGGAATCCGGGTTGGCGCAGGACGCGTTCGATGAGGGACCGGCAGCGCAGCGACTTCGTCGCCACGCGGATCGGCACGCCATCCGCCCGTCTGACCAGGTCGCGCGCGTTGCTGTCGAATGCGTTAAGGTCCACCACCGCGAACGGCGGATCAAGGTGGGCGGTGGCACGTTCGTACGCCTCACGGCGGCCAGGCGGCCCGGATCGCATATCCGGCATAATCGCACAGTAGCCCGCTATTGGAAAAAAGTGGACCACGGGCCACGGAATTCGTGAAACTTAATCATGACCTGGCAGAATTGGGCGGGCACCGTCTCCGCCGAACCAGCGCGCCGGTACTGGCCGCGCACCGTGCCGGCGATCGCGGACGCGATAAAAGACTCCGCCGTGGCTGGCCTTACCGTTCGGGCACTTGGCAGCGGGCATTCATTCACCCCGGCGGCGGCGACCGCGGGAACCGCGCTTGACCTGTCCGGCTGGACCGGCGTAGTGTCCGCCGACGCCGAAACCGGCCTTGTGACCGTCCGGTCGGGGACCACGGTGCGGGCTCTCAACGCCGCCCTCGATACGCTCGGGCTGGCTATGCCGAACCTCGGGGATATCGACGCCCAGACCATTTCCGGCGCGATCTCCACAGGGACGCACGGGACCGGGGCACGCCTCGGCGGGCTCGCCGCTTTCGTCGAAGGGCTTGAGCTGGTCCTGGCGGATGGGTCGGTCGTCACCTGCTCGGCGTCGGAGCGTCCGGAACTGTTCGCGGCCGCCCGGGTGGGACTCGGGGCGTTCGGCGTGATCTCGACGGTGACGCTGCGGTGCGTCGCGTCGTTCACGCTCGCGGCCGACGAGCGGCCCCTCCCGCTGGAGGAAGTGACCGAGCGGTTCGGCGAGTTCGCCGCGGACAACGACCACTTCGAGTTCTACTGGTTTCCCTACGGTCGCTTTGCCCTCGTCAAGCGCAACAACCGTGTCATTGGGGATCCCGCCGCGGAAACTCCGGCTCCAATGCCCGCCTGGCGCCGGTTCTTGGAGTACGAGGTGATGGAGAACGCGGCGTTCGGCATGCTGTGCCGGACCGGCCGCGCGGTGCCAGCCCTGATCAAGCCCCTGAACCGGCTCGCCGCCGCGTCGCTTTCGAAGCGCTCGTACTCCGCGCCGTCGCACCAGGTGTTCGTGACATCCCGCCGGGTGCGGTTCGTGGAGTCGGAGTACGCGGTACCACGGGAAACGGTGCTGGACGTCCTCGCTGAGCTGCGCACCGCGGTCCCCCGACTGCGTACGCCCGTCATGTTCCCTGTCGAGGTCCGGGTCGCGGCGGCCGACGATGCCTGGCTTTCCACGTCCTACGGCCGGGACAGCGCGTACATCGCGATCCACCAGTACGCCGGGTTGCCGTACCAGGAGTACTTCGGGCTTTTCGAATCGATCGCCGCGACGGCAGGCGGACGCCCGCACTGGGGGAAGATGCATACCCTCGCCGCCGGGCGCCTGGCCGAGCTCTACCCGCGTTTCGCCGACTTCGTCCGCGTCCGCGACGAGACGGACCCGGAGGGCCGCTTCACCAACCCCTACCTGGAACAGGTGCTCGGCCGCTAGCGGATCGGGCACGGTAAACGATCACCAATTGGGAGGTTTTGGGACTGTTTTTGATGACCGCTGCGTGATAGGAACTACACAGGGTCTGGTGGAGCTTCGGGGGTGGGGAGCCATGACCTTCAGTACGGTGCACCGTCGCGCACGATACCGGGTGCGGCAGCAACCGGAAATCCGGGGGGACACGCTAGCGCTGGCCTACGCCGAGCACTCGCGGCTGCTTCTGAAGCTGGCCGCTCTTCTCGTCCCTGATGTCGGCGCGGCACGTGAGGTGGTGTACGAGTCGTTCGCGGCGCTGTACCGGGAACAACAGCGCCGGGAACAACAGCGCCGGGAACACGGTGGCCTTCGCTGCCGCGAAGAGGCGCTCGCGTTCCTGCTCAGGGATGTCGTCTGCCGGGCGAGAGCGGTCGTGACGGGGGCCGGGCTCAGTCCGGTCGTTCATGATCGCGCGGCGGGTGACACTTCCGTGATCCGCGCCGTGCGCGCGCTGCCGGCTGAACAGCGGGAGGCACTGGTCCTGCGGTACTTCGGCGATTTGTCCGACGAGCACGCCGCGGCGGCCATGGGAGTCGGCACGTCCGTCCTTCGGATCAACGTGGCACGAGGAATGGCCGAACTACGCGCCGCCCTGGGGCCGCAAGCCCTGGCTCGCGAGTAACGACACCGCGCGAGAGCAGCCCCGGATAATGGGCGGCATGTCTATCGTAGTCATATGGCTGCGGTAAGCGATCTGCTCGACGGGCTGCGCGGTCTGCGCGCGTACCGGATCACCGAGATCCCGAGAAATGACGTGCCTTCGGCCGGCGACGGCCGGCAGCAGGATAGTGACCCGGACAGGCCGCAGCGCGCCGCCGCGCTCACCGCGGCTTACCACGTCGATGGCGTGATCGCCTTCGGCTGGATCAGGATCGCCGAAGGCGGGCCGGTCCACGTCGTCGTCGCCGGCGACGCCCTGGTCGGCAGCAGGATCCCCGCGAGCACGGCGACCGGCGGGGACGTACTGCTCTCGCTGCCCGGCGGAGCACGGGGCACTGTCTTGACGCCAGCGGACGTGACCGGACTCCTCGGCGGAATCGGCTGCTGGCGGAACGTCGCCGGCATCAGCGACGGACTCCTCACGCCACCCGGGGAAAGGTCGACCCGAGCCGGCGGCGCACAGTCTGTGGAGTCACGGTTGCTGCGGAGCTGGACGGGGCCGTTCGGCTGGATGGTGGTCGCGACGCCCCTGGCCGCCGGCGACCTGCGGGCCCTGGCCGACGACGCGGCGAAGCACCTGCATCTCGCCGAGGCCGCGGCCGACAGATTTCCCGAACGGGCAGTGGCGGCTCGCCGGCTTAACGCTCGTCATGCCGAGCTTCGCCAGGGTTTCTCGTCGGGATTCTGGAGCATCCGCGTCATGGCCGGCGGAATGGACGAGGCAAGCGCGGTGCGCGTGAACGGGCTGTTCTGCGCGTCGGCGGAACTGGACGGGCTCCCCTACCGTCTGGTCCCGGCACCTGACGGGGACGCCGCGGCGCAAACAGCCGAAAAGCGCGCCCGCGCCCCGGAATCCATCCCTTCCTCGGACGACACGGTTGCGCTGTCCCCGTTCCTGGGCTCGACGGAGGTGCTGGCCGCGCTCGCCCGCCCGCCGGAATCCGAAGTCCCGGGCGTGCGGCTCGCGCTGCGCCCCGAGTTTGACGTCACGCCTGAAGCAGCCCCCGGGCCCGGGGTCACCATCGGGGACGTCCTCGACCGCGACCTTATGCCTGCCGGCCCGTTTTCGGTCACGCTCGACTCGCTGAACCGGCACGTGTTCGTCTGCGGCGCGACCGGCGCCGGCAAGTCCCAGACCGTCAGGACGCTGCTGGAAGCCGCCACCGCGCGAGGCATCAACTGGCTCGTCGTCGAGCCGGCCAAGGCTGAGTACCGGCTGATGGCGAACCGGCTTCCCGGCACCGCCGTCGTGCGGATCAGGCCAGGCGAGGCAGACGCGGTCGCGGCGGGCCTCAACCCGCTCGAGCCGGCGGTCACGGAAACCGGCGAAAGGTTCCCGTTGCAGACCCACGCGGACCTGATCAGGGCGCTGTTCATAGCGTCGTTCCGGTCCGAAGAGCCGTTTCCTCAGGTGCTGAGCGCCGCGCTGACCCGCGTGTACGAGGAGGCGGGCTGGGACCTGGCGCTCGGCGAGGCGCGCGGCTTCGCCGGCGCCTCCTACCCCACGCTGGCTGACCTGCAGCGGGCCGCCGAGCGCGTGGTGGCCGACATCGGCTACAGCCAGCGGGTCACCGACGACGTGCTCGGCTTCATCCGCGTCCGGATCGCGAGCCTGCGCGCGGGCACGACTGGCCGGTTCCTCGAAGGCGGCCACCCGGTCGACTTCGCGCGACTGCTGCGCCAGAACGTGGTGCTGGAGATCGAGGACGTTGGTGACGACAGAGACAAGGCCTTCCTCATGGGCACGGTGCTCATCAGGCTGACGGAGCACCTGCGCCTGGCCCACGCGGGCATGATGGCAAGTACGAGCAGGAGCGGAAGCACGGGCGGAAGCACGGGCAACCGCCAGCACCTCACCCATCTCACCGTGGTCGAGGAGGCACACCGACTGCTCCGCCGCGCCGAGCCGGGAGATCAGGCGGGTGCGGGCGCGCACGCGGTCGAGATGTTCGCGGGCCTGCTCGCGGAGATCCGCGCCTACGGTGAAGGCCTGATCGTCGCCGAGCAGATCCCGGCCCGCATCACAGTGGACGTCATCAAGAACACGGCGATCAAGATCACGCATCGCCTTCCCGCCGCCGACGACCGGGACACGGTGGGCGCAACGATGAACGTGACTCCCGCCCAGTCCCGCTACCTCGTCACCCTGCCGCCAGGCCAGGCCGCCGCGTTCACCGACGGCATGGACTTCCCCGTCCTGGTCAAGATCAAGGATCGCACCGAACGAGAGCTGGCTGCTCCTCCGAGTACCCATTCTCCGCAATCCGTGGTGACGCCCCGGTCGGTTACCTGCGGCGGTGAGTGCGCCACCCGCCCGTGCACCTTGCGGGAAATGCGCGCTGCCCAGCGCCTCCTGGACGACGACCTGCCCGGTGACGGCCGGTGGGTCCGGCGGTGGGCGGAACTCGCCGTGCTCGCCCACCTGGCGGGCTGGCCCGCGCCCGTGCCGAAACCATCGCGTCTCGCCTCGTTCGCGGCGCTGCCCCCTCGGGTCGCGCAGTGCGCGGTGTCGCACGCCGTCGATTCCGCGGTAGCCGTACGAGTTCCCGCGTTCGCGGGCCGGGTAGACCCTGCCGGACTCGCGACCCATGTCTGCGCGGTGATCCGCGCTGACGCCGAGCGCGGCAGTGGCCCGGGCTCCCCGGAAGAACCATGTGCGCCGGAGGAACCACGATGGCGGCTGCCGGGTCCCGTGACGGAAGCGGTCGTGTACGGGGTTAGCCGTCCGTCGGCACTGGAGTCTTCCGGCCCGCGTGAGGGGTTTCTCGACGACTTCGTCGACTGCCAGTGGCCACTCGCGTACCTGGCGGCCCGGGGCAGTGACGGCTACGGGGCAGTGACGGCTACGCGGCAGTGACGGCTACGGCAGGATGATTTCCGAACCCGGCTTGCCCGTCACCGGGTTGACAACGGCGATCCGGTCGGGACCTTGCCCACCTTGGCCGGTGGCCGCGAAGCTCTCGATGACCAAGGCGACCGCGGCCTTGCCCTTCGGTGTCGAGATCACGTCCACTATCTCGCCCTTACGTACCGAGCCGATTTCGTCGCCTTGGAAGTTCACCTGCGTGGCCGCGATTACCGAGTAGGTGGTCACATGGCCGTCGTAACTCTCCAACGTGAGTGATGCCGGGTTGACCGCGGTGACGGTCCCGATCTGCACGTCGCTCGTGCCGGTGAACGGCGCGCCGTCTGCCACCGCCGCCCACGGCCTGTCGTGCGGCCCTCTTGCCCATAGGACGGACGACGGAGGGTCCGTTTCGCGGATAACGTTCTTCGACGCGGCCGAGCTAGCTGAACCGGTGGCGGCCGCAGGCGCGGCGGAACGCGTGACCGCGTACGCGATGCCGGTCCCGCCGGCGACCGCGAGGACCACGCCCGCGGCGATCGAGGCCCGCGTGACCCGCCGGGATTCCTGCCAGCGCACCCGCCACTGTTCGCCGTAGCGTTCCCATCGCCGGCGCGGCGGGTCCATCTCGATCATGTCCTCGTCGGAACCGTCCAGCAGATCCATTCGGGTGATCACCTCCAGGTCGCAGAGTCAGCCAAAACCCTACGGCTTGTGGATTACTGGCCGCAAACAGTTGCGCATTACCTGGGGGTTACGGCATCCAGGCAGTTATCCACAGAGTTTATGCACAGGCTCCGGCTGATCCCGCTGCTTTATCCACAGCCTGGCGGTCAGGCCTGCGGCTGAAGCATCGGCGGGGAGATAGCGGCAGAATCAGCGTTCGGCTGGAATCCCCAGCGGCGCGAGATGCACATGTACACGATGGCCACCACGGCGAGCAGACGCACGGAAGGCGTTATCCACTCTCCCTGGAATAGCTGGATGTGCTGGACCAAGGACTTACTGGGCACCAGCGCCGACTCCATGTACGTGATGGCGCCGAAGCACAGCCTGGCCAGCACGACCCAGTCGAGCCAGGACCGCGGGTAAAGCGTGAGCAGCGCGATTATCATGACGTCGTACCACGGCCGCTGGAAAGGCCAGAGGAAGAGCCATCCGATGCTCAGCGCGAGAGCGGGAGTGACCGCGGGAAATCGAGGCACCCGGTCCGGCATCCGGACGAAGGCGAGCAGCGCGACGACGATGAACGCGACTATGGCGAGATCCACCAGGTGCGTCGGAGTCTTGCTGAAGCCGAGCGGCTTGTAGAACAACTGATACAGATTGTCCCAGGTCACCTGATTGCCGCGCTGGAATAGCACGCTGATGGCCGGGGTCCCGAACGCCGCGTAGGACGGGACGATTACCGCCGCGGCACCGCCGATCCCGGCTGCCAGTGCCGCCGGATAGCGGCGGAGGGCCACCACCCCGGCGAGCCCGAACAGCACGAACGGCGACTTGACCGCGACCGCCAGGCCGATGAGCGCACCCGCCGCGGCCGCTTTCAGCAGCGCTGTTCGTCTTTCGCCGGGCGTGCCGCCTTCCGGCATTTTGCCCAGGAGCAGCAGGCCGCCGAGGCCGAAGGCGACGGCGAACGCGTCGATGTGGCCGCAGGCGACGATCTCCCACAGCAGGAGCGGGTTGAGCGACCACAGCAGATGGGCGCGCAATCGCATTGCCGGATCACCGCGCAGCACGCGGTCGAGCATCAAGGTGACCGCGACGAAGGCGAGTTCCACCCACAGCTTCAGCCAGAACGTGATCCCCGCCATCGACGAGCCGCCAAGCTCCGCCGACACCCACTCCTCGGCGGTGGCGACCGGCCCGTAGTCCGACAGCGAGTGCTTCCAGGTGGGCGGGCTGTTGTCGTCGAGTTTGTCGCCGAGGGCCGCCATCTGGGCCGGGGTGTACACGTACGGACTGTGGCCGACGACGAGCATGTTGCCGTCGATCGCGTACGACTCCGTGTCGGTGGACCCCGCCGGAGGCAGCACGGCGAAGATGGCGACGACGATGAAGGAAGCGACGAGGAGCGGGCGGACCCTGGGCCGCGCGCCGCGGGCGACCGCGATCAGGCCGGCACCGACGCCGACGGCGCCGATGACCGCCGCGCCCCACATGACGAACAGGATCTGGTTCGTTAGCCCGAGTGACAGCCACCAGGGTGGAGCGCCCGACGTGTGTGCCATCGCGGGCACGACGATAGAAGGCCCCGCCACGGAGACACCGAGCATGACAAGCAGTGAAACCGTTATGCAGGTTACTGAAGTCCAGGCCAACACCCGGGTACGGTCTTTCAAGACTTTCGCTCCCCGGTGCTTACGTCATCGGGCTTGCTTGAGGACAATCAGCAAAGACCGTACCGTATCACTTCTTCAGGAAAGCTATATTAATCCTTCAGGAAAAGTTAAGGTGTTGAACGGCACGGCCGTCGGCTGACAGGTTCGGCTGACAGGTTCGGCGGCGAAACATGTGTAACTTCCTGATGGCGCCCGGTGTGGGCTTACCAGCCGGACGAGGTTACCCGCCCGTTCATGCTGGCGTCGGTGCTGGCGTCGGTGCTGGCGTCCTGCGCCGGGTCGGAACCCTTCGCCGTGGTGGCCTCGTTCAGGTCTCCAGCGTCCTGGCCCGGTGCCGTGATCGGCGGGTCCTCCGGGTCGGCGGTGTCGGCGCTGTCCGATTCGGTGACGGCCTCCATCGCGGCCCGGTACCGCTGCCTGGCCGCCGCCACCGCCACGGCCGCGCCGGCCGCGGCGAGCGCGGCGACCACGAGGAATGGCCACGACAGCGCGGGGCGCAGGCGGCTCTTGGCGCTCTTGGTGTCTTCGGGGCTTACCTGCCTGGCCGTGGTTCGGAGGGCGGAGGAGACACGCGGCGCCGCCGTCGTCGTGCAGTAGTCGGCGGCGTTCTCCAGACGCGGCGCGGCCCAGCCCCGCGCGGTGTGGACCCCCTCCTTGACCGTCTTGCCCACGCCCTGCGCGGCGCTCGTCACGTTGAGCGCGGCGACTTGCGCCGCTGCCTGTGCGGAGTGCGCCGCTGCCTGGGCCGCTTGCGCCACGTTGTGCGCGGAGTGCGCCGCGGACGCACCACCGCCACCACTGCGTGCCCTGGCGGCGAGCCCGTTTGTGTCGCTGACCTTGTGGTTCATCTTCGAGTGGAACACGCTTGCCCTCCCGTCGGCGTTCTCGATACGTCACACTTCCCGCTGCCGCCGGGTTCAACCATCGGGCCGCGTTGGCGGGTACCGTGAGAGTGCGGAGGTATACGCGACAGTGGCCGGAAAGGCCGGCCAGCGAAGGACCTTCTATCGTAGGAGCGGAGTCAAGTAATGACGGAAACCCTGACCGCGACGCTGCAGACCAACCAGGGGACGATCGTGATCGAGCTCTTCCCGAATCACGCGCCGAAGACAGTGCGCAACTTCGTGGAACTGGCGGAGGGCGGCCGCGAGTGGACCGACCCCACCACCGGGCAGCCGACGAAGAACCCGCTGTACAACGGCACGATCTTCCACCGAGTGATCGCGCAGTTCATGATTCAGGGCGGTGACCCGCTCGGCAGGGGCACGGGGGGCCCCGGCTACCAGTTCGACGACGAGATCCACCCGGACCTCACCTTCAGCGAGCCGTACCTGCTGGCGATGGCGAACTCGGGGAAGGATCCCCGCACGGGCGGTGGCACCAACGGGTCGCAGTTCTTCATCACGACCGTGCCGACGTACTGGCTGAACGGCAAGCACACGATCTTCGGCAAGGTCATCAGCGGCAAGGAGGTCGTGGACACGATCAGCAACCTCCCGACCAAGCCTGGCGACAAGCCGGTGAACGACGTCGTGCTCCAGTCGGTCACTATCCAGCGCGCATAGCAGAAAAGAAGCGAAAACCCCCATGACCGTACCGGGCCAGCAGGACGATCCGGGCTCATATCCGGATCAGCAGAATCCCCCCATGTGCTTCAGGCATCCCGGCCGGGAGACGTGGGTGTCGTGCGTCCGGTGCGGCCGGTACGCCTGCCCCGACTGCCTTCGCCAGGCAGCGGTGGGACAGCAGTGCGTCGAGTGCGTAAGGGGGGCGGGGGCCGGCGGTCGTCCCGCGCGTCAGGCGCGGACCATCTTCGGCGGCCGGCCCACCCGCTCCGCGACGGTCACCTGGACCCTGCTCGGGCTCAACGTCCTGCTCTACCTGGTCGAACTGGCTCACTCCAGCCTCGCCCAGGACTGGTGGATGCTTGGCTACGCCTCGAATGTCGCGGGCGGACCGGTCCAGGGCGTCGCGGCCGGGCAGTGGTACCGGTTGCTGACGTCCGCGTTCCTCCCGGGCACCGGGGGCCTCGGGATCCTGGATATCGCGTTCAACATGTGGGCGCTGTACGCGGTCGGCCCGGGCCTGGAGCAACTGCTCGGCCGGATCCGATTCCTCGCCGTCTACCTGGTGAGCGCGGTCGGCGGGAGCGTGCTGTTCTACTACCTGGCGCCGCCGAACCAGCCGGCGCTCGGGGCCTCCGGCGCGATCTTCGGCCTCTTCGGCGCCTGGTTCGTCGTCTCCAGGCGGCTGCGCACCGACAGCCGCGGGATCGTGACGCTGATCGTGCTCAACCTGGCGCTCAGCTTCCTCTACCGCAGCACGATCGCCTGGGAGGACCACATCGGCGGCCTGATCGTGGGGGCCCTGATTACTCTTGCCTACGCCTACGCGCCGCGGAAGAACCGCACGCTGATCCAAGTCAGCGCCACCGTCGCGATGATCGCCCTCCTAGCCGCGGCAGTAGTGATCCGAAACGGCCAGCTCACCGGCTAACGCCCCGGCCCACCCGCTGCGCCGCCATGACGTGCTCGAATGCGCATTCGAGAACGTCATGGCGGGTTCATCTACGCATTTGGACACGCAGGCCGACGTGTCCAAATGCGTATTCGGGCTGTTGCGGGGCGGTCTTTAGCGCCAGTTGGTGGCGAGGACCACGCCTACGACGATCAGGGCGAAGCCGCAGACAAGGTTCCAGCCGCCAAGTGGCGCCAGGAAAGACGCGCCGTTGGTGATGTAATACACCGCGATCCATGCGAGGCCGAGTATCAGGCTGGCGAGCATGGTCGGCACCAGCCACGGCGCGCTGACCTTCCGCTTCTTCGACTGGCTCGGCGGCGGCGTGTAAACCGGCTTTTTCCGGATGCGGGACTTCGGCACCGCGCACCTCCTGCTCGGGGACGATTTGCTGTGGTAAGAGTAGCGGTTCCAGCCGCCATCGTCTCAGCCAGGAACGCCATCACGTCGTATCCGACGGCTGAAACTAGTCCATTCACCCGGTGGGCGGGGCAAACGGAAGGGTCGGGGTAGCGGAGGCGGAGGCTGAGGCGGACGGGCTTGCGCTCGGGCTACCCGACGGGGTCGTCGGCGTCGTGCTGGGCGACGGCGTCGGTGACTGGCTAGGTGGTGTCGTGGTCGTTGCCTGCACGAAGAGCGTGATCTTCGCGCCGAACGGCACGGATGCGCCGGCGGTGCCCGCAGCCTGCTGCTTCCAAACCGTACCCGCGGTCATTGGCCCGCCACCCGACGGCGCGTTGGTGTAAACCGTCGCTATGTCGGTGAAGCCCTGGGCCTTCAGGATCTCTTCCGCCGTGTTCACCTGGTATCCAACGACGGACTGCGGGACGGCGCCGCCGCCGGCGATGTACAGCGTCACCTGCTGCCCCGGGGCCAGCAGGGTTCCGGCCGACGGGGTGATGTGGTCCACAGTGTTTGCGGGGCATGTGGACGTGGGGTCGGACACTTGGTTCGGCACGAGGTTGGCGTTCGTCAGCGCTGCTTCCGCCGCGCTATCCGACTCACATGAGGTGATCGTCGGCACCGTGACCTTGGCCTGGCCCTCGGAGACGTAGATGGTGACCGCCGAGCCCTTGGTGGCGCTGCTGCCGCCCTGAGGGTTCGTGTTGATGACCTTGCCCTTGGCCACAGTGTTGCTGTTCTGGTCGGTGACCTGGGGGACGAAGCCCGCGTCCTTGACCGCCGTCACAGCCTGCGTCTGGGAGTCACCTTGGACGATCGGGACGAAGGTGCCCTTTGTGGTATTCGCCAGCAGCATCACCGCGACCACGATCGCCGCGATGACCACGATCGCGCCGATCAGCCACGGCACCCACTTGCGGCCGCGGCCGCCTCCGCTGCCGTCGTAGCCGCGGTCGTAGTCGTCGTAGCCGCCGCCTTGCTGGTAGGGCGGGAGCGCCTGCGTGCCGGGCGCCATCATCGTCTGAGCGCCCATCCGCTGCGTCTGCTCGGCGTACCCGCCGCCGTAGTAGTCCATGCGCGTCGGCGAGGGCGGCGCGGATACCTGCATGCCGGAGCGGGCACGCTGGAGGTCGGCCTGCATGTCGGCCGCGCTCTGGTACCGATCGTTCGGCGATTTGGCCATCGCGCGCAGCACGATGCCGTCCGCCCACGGCGGCAGCGCCGGGTCGATGTTCGAGGGCGGGACCGGGTTCTCCCGCACGTGCTGGTAGGCGATCGCCACCGGGGAGTCGCCGGTGAACGGCGGCCGGCCGACGAGCAGTTCGTACATAAGGCAGCCGGTGGAATACAGGTCGCTGCGGGCGTCCACCCGTTCGCCCCTGGCCTGTTCGGGCGACAGATACTGCGCGGTGCCGATCACCTGCGCGGTCTGCGTCATCGTAGCCTGGGAGTCGTTCATCGCGCGCGCGATGCCGAAGTCCATCACCTTGATATCGCCGTTGCGCGTGACCATCACGTTGCCGGGCTTGATGTCACGGTGCACGATGCCGGCCTGGTGGCTGTACTCAAGCGCGCGCAGGACGCCGTTTGTGATGTCCAGCACCCGCTCCGGCAGCAGCCGTTGGCCTTCCATCAGCAGGTCGCGGACGGTGCGGCCGTCCACGTACTCCATGACGATGTACGGCACGGGCACGCCGGTGGCCATGTCCTCACCGGTGTCGTAGACCGCTACGATCGTCGGATGATTCAGCGACGCGGCCGACTGGGCCTCGCGGCGGAACCGCGCCTGGAAGGTCTGGTCCCTGGCGAGATCAGGGCGCAGGGTCTTGACCGCCACAACACGGTCAAGCCGAAGGTCACGGGCGCGGTAGACCTCTGCCATGCCGCCCCGGCCGACAACACCGTCTAGCTCGTACCTGCCGCCGAGCAACTGGGGCTGAGTCATGTCTCGCACTTTTCCAAACCATCCTGCATTATCGGTCTCATCCCTGATGCGACGGCGCCGGGCTGGAACTTGTCGGCGGCGGTGGGAAGATCGTCGGCAACGAAGCCGTAGGTGTAGGTGTAGGTGTACTACTAGACGCCGATGCCGTCGGGGACGTTGGGGTCGATGGCGGCGGTGCTGTAGTAGGCGCCTGCGTCGTCGGGGACGGTGAAACTGATGGCTGATATTGCTGGGTCGGCTGCTGGGCTGGTGCCGTCACCGGCGTCGTATATACATTAGTGCTCGGGGCGCTGGGGGCGGCTTGCGACGTCCTCGTGTGTGTCTTCGGGTGTCTGGTCGTGCTCGCCGATACCCGGGGGGCTGGAGGGTCGCTTGGCGTCTTCTGCGGGCCGGTGCCGGACGTGAGCAGCACAGCCACGATGGCGCCGATACCGCACAGGGCCACGCCCATCCCCGCCGTGGCGAGCGGGTGGCGTGTGAAAAGCGATACCACGGATCGTTCGGGATGATGGCCTTGATAGCGGGTGTTCTGGTACTGGTCTTCGTAGCGGGTCGGATAGTCCGAGAACGGGTACTCCGCGGCGGAGTATGTCGCGGTGGGATAGTCCGATGCGGGGAAGTCGGGGACCACGGGAAGGGCGGCGGTCGTCGCGTAGCCTGCGCCTGACTGGGCACGGGCGTCCCTGATGATGTCCGCACGGTCGGCGAGGTGGCGGGCGCTTTCCGGGCGGCCGTCCGGGGTCTTGGCGAGCATCGACATGACCAGGTCACCGACCTGCCACGGCACGTCCGGTGGCAGCGGGGGCACCGGGTCGTGCTTGTGCATGATGGCAATGGCCAGGGGCTGCTCGGCGACGAACGGGGGCTGGCCGGCCAGGCACTCGTAGGCGACCACGCCGAGGGAGTAGATGTCCGATGACCCTGTGACCGTCGAGCCGGTCGCCTGCTCGGGCGACACGTACATGGCGGTGCCCATGACGATGCCGGTCGCGGTGAGCTGCGGGTCGCCCCACTCGCGGGCTTTCGCGATGCCGAAGTCGGTGATCTTGGTGGTGCCGTCCGCCATGATCAGCAGGTTGCCGGGCTTGATGTCGCGGTGCACGATGCCGGAATGGTGCGCGACATCCAGGGCCCTGGCGGTCTGGCTGACGATGTCGAGGACGGTTTCCGGGGGGAGCCGGCCCACGCGTTCGAGGATCGCCGACAGCGGTTCGCCGGCGACGAACTCCATTACCAGGTACGGGCCGCCGAGCGGGCTGTGCTCACCATAGGAGTAGATCTGCGTGATGCCAGGGTGAGACAGTGATCCGGCATACCGTGCCTCGGCGCGGAACCGGGCACGGAACTGCTCGTCACCCGCGTGGGTTGCGTGCAGCAGCTTGATGGCAACCTGGCGGTCCAGCTGGCGGTCTATGCCGAGCCAGACCTCGCCCATGCCGCCCGAGGCAATACGGTCCAGAAGCTCGTAGCGGCCGTCGAGGACGTAGTCGCTCACCCTTGCCCCGCCGACGCCAGGTATGCCTTGATCACGTTGACCGCGATCGGTGCCGCCGCGGCGGCACCGTAACCGGCGCCCTGGAGCATGACACCGACGGCGATCGTCGGGTGGGTGGCCGGGGCGAAGGCGACGAAGGCGGCGTCGTCGACGCCGCTGCCGACTATGGTCTGCGCGGTACCTGTCTTGCCGGCGATCTCCACGCCCTCGACGCCCTGGTTGAACGCGTAACCAGTGCCATCGGGCTGCTGCACGACCGCGATCATCATCTGCTTCACGTCGTTAGCAACGGATGAACTGACCGGCTGGCTCATTTCGGCGGGCTGCGTGGACTGCACGACCGACAGGTCGGACGCGGTGACCTGCTGCACGAGGTACGGCTTCATCAGGACACCGTTGTTGGCGATGGCCGCGGCGTCCATCGCCTCCTGCAGCGGTGACGCCGTGTCGTCCCACTGCCCGATGGCCGTGTACGCGGTGAGGGGGGGACTCGACGAGACGGTGTAATTGCTGGACGTGGTCGTGACGCCGGTGATGCTCGGGGTGTAGTTGAAGCCGAACTTCTCGGCCATGGAGTTCAGGGTCGTGCCGCCGAGGTCCAGGCCGATGTTGGCGAACGTGGTGTCGCAGGACATGGCGAACGCGTCGATAATCGGGACGTCGCCGTTAGCGCCGGCCGAGCCGCAGGCCTCGTCGGCGTCGTTGTGCAGGACATCGGTGCTCTGCGGCAGAGTCAGGACGTCCGGGGAGTAAACCTCGGTGTTCGGGGTGTCAGCCGGGTTCTGCGTAAAGTACGCCGCACTCGTGATGAGCTTGAACGTGGAGCCCGGCGGAAGCGTGGTCTGCGTCGCGTTGTCGGTCAGCGGGCTCGGGCTCTCGTCGATGAGCTGCTTGTCCAGCTTGTTGAACTCGGTGCCGTCCGCGGTGGCGAGCTGGTTCGGGTTGTAGCTCGGGTAGGACGCCATCGCCAGGATCGCGCCTGTGGACGGGTCGAGCGCCACCACGCCGCCGACCCGGCCGGTGCCGCTGAGCTGGCCCGCGAGCCCGTTGTAGGCCGCTTCCTGGGCCTTCGCGTTGATCGTGAGCTGGACCGTCGCACCCTTCTGCGGCTTGTTCGTGACCATGTCGATGAAGTTGCGGAAGGCGAGCTGGCTGCCGCTGCCGGACAGCACGCTGTCCTCGGCCTGCTCCATGCCGCCGTCGCCGTTGACGCCCTCGAAGCCGGTGACGGGCGCGAACGCGGCACCGTCCGGGTACTCACGCTGGTAGGAACCGTCGCTCAGCTGCTTGCTCTCGGCGATTGTCACGCCGTCGGAGGTGACAATCGAGCCGCGCTGGACCTGGGCTTGCTCCGCGAGCGTACGCCCGTTGTAGAGCCCGTTGGCCAGGCTGGGCGCCTCGACCGCCTGCAGGTAGTTCGCGTTGATCATCAGTGCCAGGAACATCACGAGGACCGCGATGGAGATCCTCTTCAGCGCACGGTTCACTTCAGCGACACCACCTGAGTCAGTCCCTCATCCTGGATCGGTTTCGGCGCCGGGCGTCTGGCCATGTCGCTGAGCCGGACCAGGATGCCGATCATGACCCAGCTTGCGATCAGGTTCGAACCCCCCTGGCTCAGCCACGGCGTGGGGATGCCCGCCAGCGGGATGAGGCGGGTCACGCCGCCGACGATGACAAAGACCTGGAGCGCGAGCATGAACGAAAGCCCGCCGGCCAGCAGCTTGGAAAACGGGTCCTTGATCATGAGCGCGGTGCGCAGACCACGCTGCACGATCAGGCCGTAGATCAGCAGCAGCGCCATCACGCCGGTCAGCCCGAGTTCCTCGCCGAATCCGGTGAAGACCAGGTCGTTCTGCACCAGCGGAGTCCAGAACGGCTGTCCATTGCCAAGCCCCCGGCCGAGCACGCCGCCGCTCGCCATCCCGTACAGGCCCTGGACGAGCTGATAAGAAGGCTGTGCTCCGTCAACGAGGTTCGCGACGCTGAACGGGTGCAGCCAGGTGCTGAACCGTGCGGCGATGTGCGAGATGAGCGCTCCCGCGATCACGGCGCCGACCACGAACATGCCGAACCCGATCAGCAGCCAGCTATTACGCCCCGTCGCGATGTAGATCATGCCGACGAACAGTCCCATGAAGACCGCGCTGGTGCCGATGTCGCTCTCGAAGACCAGCACGAGCATGCTGATCACCCACATCACCAGGATCGGGCCCATGTCGCGGCCACGGGGGAGATCGACGCCCAGGACCCGCTTGCCCGCCAGGGACAGCACGTCGCGCTTCATCACCAGGTAGCCGGCGAACGACACGGCGAGGAAGATCTTCGCGAACTCCTCAGGCTGGACGCTGCCCAGGCCCGGGATAGCGATCTGGACCTTGGCAGTGGTGCCCGGCACTTCGCTGAGGCTGTCCGGCAGGACCGCGGGCAGGCCGAACAGCACGACTCCGATCAAGCCGAAGAGATAGGTGTACCGCTGCAGGACCCGCGGTTCCTTGATGAACACGAGGAACGCGACGAACAGGCCGATGCCGATCACCGTAAAGACGAACTGCATGGTCGTGGAGTCGGCGGCCAGCGTGGGGATCGGGATGGTCTTCCCGGCAAGGTTGTAGTTGCCGGGATTGCCCTTGACGCCGGCCTGGTTCAGCCGGTAGATAAACACGAGCCCGAGGCCGTTGAGCAGCATGGCCAGCGGGACGAACAGCGGGTCGGCGTACGGCGCCCACCGGCGCACCGCGAGGTGCGCGGCTCCCGAGATCACGGCGAACAGGATTATGTAGGCGACGAACGTGCCCGGGCTCTGTCCCTTCATGGACAGTCCGACGTTGATGTACGCGAAGGCCACCACGCCTACGGCGAATGCGAGCATCGTGAGTTCGCTTCGCCGGCGGCCGGCGGCTGCGGCTTCTTCGTCTTGCGGCTGCCCTGGCTGGTTGGGCAGGGCCGCGGGCGGCATTGTCAGGCTGCTCACGCTGTGGCCCCCGGGGTAGGCGTGGAATCTGTCGTGGAGGTCGGCGCGCTCGCCTTCGAGGGCGACGTGGTGGGAGTATCACCACCCGTGTTACTGCCGGTGCTGGTGGTGCTGGTGGTGCTGGTGGTGCTGGTAGTGCTGGGGAGCTGACTCGCCGGGATGCCGAACGCCGCCGACGGAGCACACTTTGCCGCGCTCGGTACGGGCGGCTCGGCATTCGGTGCCGCCGGCTTCCTCGCCGTCCTCTTCTGCGCGGCCGGCAGCCTGTCGTAGGTGGTAAGCGCCTTCTGGTAGCTGACGTCCGTCGCCTGCCAGGCGGCGAGCGTCTCATACCCCTGGCGGCACTGGCTGACCGACTGCTGAAGCTGGCTCACCACGGTCTGCGCCTGCTGCTGGCTACTGTAGGAGATCGTCTGGGTTATCTGGGCCTGGTCGGCCGTGACCAGCAGGTTGACCGGCAGACCCGGGTAGGCCTGGACCACGCTGGACAGGCTGATCCCGGCGACATTCTGGTTCACGCCGCGGAAGATCGCCACGTTGCCGTCGTGCTCGCCGATGTAGTACTGCCCTTGCGCGTACTTCCAGCCGCCGAAGAGACCGCCGCCCACGACAAGCACTAGGACCACGAGCAGGCCGGAGACGATAGGCCAGCGGCGTTTGGCCCGAGGGGCGTCGAAGTCGTCATCATCGAAGTG
This sequence comes from Trebonia sp., assembly GCA_035948445.1. Taxonomy (GTDB): domain Bacteria; phylum Actinomycetota; class Actinomycetes; order Streptosporangiales; family Streptosporangiaceae; genus Trebonia. The sequence continues at coordinate 40,743 of DASZJE010000014.1, forward strand.
ATTCTGCCGGCCGCGCCGGCCGCGGGCCGAGTGCGCGCCCGGCGCGTCATGGCCCCCTGGTCCGCCGGGACCCCCTGGCCGGCCTGGCCCCCCTGGCCCGCCGCCGCCGGTCCGGATGTCGGCTTCCTCGTCGAACCCGGGTCCACCGGGGGCGTCCCACGTGCGGAGGTCACCCTCCTCGTGCAGCGAGGGTTGCGGCTTCGTTCGCGTCAGGTTCATCGCCCGCGTCGCCGGGGAACTGGGCCGGTGCGGCCCGCTCGGGCCGGGTTGCCCGCCGAACCCGCCGGGACTGGTGGGGGTGCTGTGCACACCTGGTGCGGGGAAAGCGCTAGGGGCACCATTCGCCGCCGCGCCCGCGAAGATGGCGCCGCGCGTCGGGGCCACCGTGGCGGACTGCGTGTCGATGACGTCGGCCACGATGCACGTGATGTTGTCGGGGCCGCCGCCCTTGATAGCCAGTTCGATGAGCTGAAGCGCGGCCTTGTCCGGGTCCCATACGGAGCTCAGCGCCTGGCGCAGGGTCTGCTCGGTGACCACGCCGGACAGCCCGTCGGAGCAGAGCAGGTAGCGGTCGCCGGGCAGGGTCTCGTGTACGGACAGGTCAGGCTCGGCGACGTTGCGTCCGTCCAGCGCACGCAGCAGGAGCGACCGGTGCGGATGGGTCGCGACGTCGTCCTCGGTGATCTTGCCTTCGTCGACCAGCGACTGCACCAGCGTGTGGTCGTGCGTGATCTGGTAGAACTGCCCGTTTCGCAGGAGGTAGCCGCGGGAGTCGCCGATGTGGCAGACCGCGGCGTGCCCGTCAGACCACAGGATCGCGGTCAGCGTGGTGCCCATGCCCTCGGTGGCCGGGTCGGCGATGATCAGTTCCTGCAGCCGGATGTTGGCGCTGACGACGGCGTCGGCTAGCGCGCCTGCGAGGTCGGCTCCAGCGTGGTCATTGTCGAGTGCGGCGATCGTCGTGATCGTGGCAGCGCTCGCCACCTCGCCGGCCGCGTGGCCGCCCATGCCGTCGGCGACCGCGAGCAAGTGCGGCCCGGCGTAGGCCGAGTCCTCGTTTCCTTCGCGGAGGAGGCCAACGTCGGAGCGTACGGCATAGCGGAGTGCAAGTGTCATCTGCGCAATTCCAGAACGGTTTTACCGATTCGAACCGGCACGCCGGGAGGGACCGGCAGGGGCCGGGTCACCTTCTGGCGGTCCAGGTAGGTACCGTTGGTCGAACCGAGATCCTCGAGGACCCACTGTCCGTCCTGTGGGAAAATCCGAGCGTGTCGAGTTGAAGCGTAGTCGTCGTTAAGCACGATCGTGGCGTCATTAGCCCGGCCGAGCGTAATTTGCTGATCCGTAAGATCGATCGTCACGCCGGTCAGCGGGCCTTCGGTGACGACGAGAAGGCGTGGAGCGCCTCCGCCTCGTCCTGGCTTGGTGGGCTGCCGTGGCGGACGCTGTGGCATCTGCTGCTGTGGCGTGCGCCCGCCGTTCCGCGGGCGGCGGATCTTGGCCGCCGCTGTGCCGAACAGGTCAGTGCGCACCACGCCGATGGCAGCGATGACGAACAGCCACAATACGGCCAGGAAGGCCACCCTGATGAGGGTGAGTGTTAGGGCGTTCATCCGGTGCAGTGTCCTCGGCTTCTGCGTCGCTTTCGGTTGTGCTTGCCCAAGGGTAGTAGCCGAAACGACCCCGTCGGGCACTACTCACCGAGCGTCCGCGGATTAGTGGCTGATTAGTACCGGCCATCCTGGTAGCCCCCGCCTGGGTAGCCTCCCTGATTGTCGCCTCCCTGGTAACCGCCGCCTTGGTAGCCCCCGCCCTGGTACCCGCCGCCCTGGGGCCCTTCCTGGTAACCGCGGTTGTCGTAGCCTCCGCCTTGATATCCGCCGCTGCCATTCTGGTAGCCGCCGTCCTGATAACCGGCGTCCTGGTAGCCGCCACCGGGCTGGGTGTCTTGCCGGAAGACCATTGTGGTCCGGCCGAGCGTGACATTTGTCCCATCAGTGAGTACCACGCGCCGCGCCGGCTGCCCGTTCACGAACGTCCCGTTCGTCGAGCCAAGGTCGACGAGCACCACCTGATCGTCTTCGACCCGCAGCTCCGCGTGGTGCCTGGACACGCCGGGGTCGACCATGCGCAGGTCGCAGTCGGTACCGCGGCCCAGCAAGGTAACCGGCGTCTGCAGCTCGTACGTGCTGCCTGCCTCCAGGCTGCCGTTGCTGGAGCTGGAGACGACAAGACGCGGCCGGCCATAGAACTGTCCCGCCTGCGGCCGCGGCAGATCGCTCACTGGCTGGCGCACCTCGCCCGCCTCCACCGTGTGACCCCTGATCACTCCCGAGCGGATCCGGAACATGCCCGTCGTGAGATCGGGCACCCCTTCAAACCGCATCCGCACCGGGCCGACGAAGGAGTACCCCTGCTCCTTCGCGTAGTCCCTGGCCAGCGTGGCCAACTCCGTGCCAAGGTTGTCGGCGTACACCTCAAGCCGGTCGAAATCAGTCTCGGCAACCTCGACGACGAAGTCGTTCGGCACCAGCGTGCGGCCCTGGGCGACAATGGCCGCGCGGTCGTCCATCTCCCGCTGTACGGCGCTAGCCACCTCGACGGGCTGCAACTCAGATTTGAAGGCGCGCGCGAAAGCCCCCTCGACCATGCCTTCGAGCCTCCGCTCGAAGCGCTGCAGAACTCCCACCCGTTCGGCCTCCCTTCGGCTCTCCTACCTACAGATGGTATCCGGGGTACGAGCACGCCTGGGGTCGTGCTAGCCTGAGTCGTCGCTCGGGGCGAGTGGCGGAACGGCAGACGCGCACGGTTCAGGTCCGTGTGCCCGAAAGGGTGTGAGGGTTCAAATCCCTCCTCGCCCACTTTATAAATGGCCTGCGGAAACGCAGGCCATTTTTGTTTCAATGGTTACCTGAGGTAACCGAAGTCACCTTTGCCGATAAGTTTGCCAATGCGCACACTTGCACTGGGCTCCGCTACGGCTGGCTCCCGGCGAGGTCGGCGGGCCCACGCAATCCACGAGGATCTCATCCTGCCGGCGGCGGTATCGCACCATGCCCGGCGGCGAGCGTAACCGCTTCGCCGCCGGGCATGGCCTTGCGTGTTGCGCGCAGCCGGGAGGTTAACTTCCCGTGCACGCCGAGCTCACCTCAACCGGACGGACGGTGAGATCTCCCGACCTGCCCGGCTCGCCGAAGTTAGGCGAGGCGACGAACTGCAGCCCGACGCCACTTGGCAGCGCCGAAGGATGGATGATCATGGCAGCGGAGTCCGACCCCCCGGCGACAGTGAAACCAGTCACCACGCTCGGCATGTCGGACGTGCCGTAGACGTGGCACGGGTTCGCCTGGCCCTCGATCAGTGCGCTGGCCGGGACACCATCAGCACGAAGTGTCTGTTGCAGGCTGGCCGTTTCGCCAAGCTGGCGGATAGTGAGCGATATGTTGCCGTCGGCCTGCATGGCTACGGTCCAGTCAGCCAGCTGGACTCGTTGCTGGTGCTGCGGCCGGTGCTGCGGCTGCACCGGCGGCGGGGTTCCCTGCGCGCTTGGCGGATGGGCTTCCGCAGCGCCCGGTTGCATCGCGGTCACGGTGACGGCCACGGCCGCGACAGCGGCGACCGCCGACAGTCCTGCCACTGACCGCCTGGCAAACGTGCGCCGTCGCATGCGGTCTCCGTTTTGCAGAATCTCGGCAGCGGCCGGGGGCCTGGACTGCTGGGCCTCGTCGGCCATCCGCCGCAGTTCGGTGGTGAGGTCGTTCATTGGGCACCTCCTGGGTAGTTCTGCTTGCTACTGGGTGAGTGCCCGGCGGTCTCGCTCAAGTAGGGCGCCAGCGCGGCGCGTCCGCGAGCCAGCCGGGCTTTGACCGCGCTGACCCGCGTGCCGGTCTCGGCAGCGACCTGGTCGACCGTCAGGTCACACAAGTGATAAAGGACCAGCGCCCGGCGCTGTTCGGGCGATATCCGCCGCAACGCCTCTACGAAGGCGACACGGTCGGGTGACGGCCCGGCGACGTGCTCGGGCGCGGCCGTCAGCGCCATCAGCCGGTCGCCGTTGCGGGCGCGCCGCCAGCGGGAGGATGCGATCCGCCACGCGGTGACCCGGATCCAGGCCTCGGGGGCCTGTTTCCTGTCGATTTTGCCTCGGCGTGCCCATGCGCGGGTGAAGGCCTCCTGCACCGCGTCCTGTGCCTCGGCAAGGTCACCGGTCATGGCATACAGCTGGCCCACCAGCCGGCGAAAAGCGGCGGCGTAGAAACTGGCGAACTCCTCACGGTCCAACTGCGACCACGCTCCTTTTTTCTCCTTGTTCCTGGCCGCCTGCTCCGGCCCGTCACCGTGAATACCTACGGGATCGGCGCACGGTTACACCCGCCGCCGAATTGCGGAGGCCAGGGTGGCGAAGAACTTGTCTGTCGGGGCGCCGATGCCGGTGACATCGTCATAACCGGGCGCTTCGGCCAGGCCGCCGTCGGGGCCGAGCGTGAAGACGCAGCCGGGCCCGGGCTGGGCCGGGTCGGCGAAGCAGTTCGGCTCGAACGCCAGAGCCGGGGAGCGTGCGGGGAGGATGTCCCGGATCCCGGCCGAATGCCGCAGGCCGTAGAGCAGCGGGTTGGCGAACCCGATCGCGTGGCCGGCGGCCTGCGCGGCGTCGGCCTCGAGCGAGGCGACGATCGGGGACGCTGCGCTGGTGCCGCCGACGAGCACCTGACCATACGTTCCGCCGGGCGGGGTGTAGCCGATAGCCAGGCCCGTGACGGGGCTGGCATCAGCGGCGATATCGGGCACCTCACGGCCTGCCGGCATCGTCCCGCCGCTGGTGGACAACGCCGAGGGCACCACGCCGCGCTGGTAGGCGGGCTCGGGGAACAGCGTGCTGCGGCCGCCGGTCGACCCCTCCTCGAAATTGCCGGGCGGCGAGGGCTGCACGTAGCCGGTGCCCGTGGCGTTCTCCTCCGCGACGTTGTCGCCCCAGCCGAGCTCACCGGTGACCGTGCCGTTCCGCCCGATCTCCAGCGTGGTGCCGCCGACAGCGGTCGCCCACGGGTCCGACGCCGGGAACAGGACCGACGACGCCCCGCCGTCCGCGTAGGAATCCCCATAGTCGCCGGAGTCGAAGTCGAACCCGATGCCCTCGGCCGCGCCCTGCTCGAAGACCAGGGTCCACGCTGCCGCCGTGGCCGGGGTGAACTGGCTTTCCAGGATGCTGAAGGACTCAGTCGAGACGTCCGCCAGGTGCTGGTCCACGATACGGGTCTCGGCGTCCAGTAGCCCTGTCTGGTTCCCGTCCGCCGTGCAGTCAGCCGCGACATACACGACCTTGGCGGCGGGCGCGATGGTGTGCACCGTTTCCACGTCGAGGGGCTCTTCGGGCAGGTCGGTGTCGTCATCGCAGGAAGCCGCGAAGCCCGGGCCGGTGTTCACCGTGAACTGGCCGGGCGCGAATCCCGGCACGTGGTGGGCGGCGAAGAACCGGTTCGCGTCGGACAGCATCGAGGGCAGGCTGCCGTCAAGGACGATCGCGATCGTGGCGCCCTCGCCGCTGTCCGGCCCCACCCCGTAGGCCGAGCGGAGCTGTTGCGGGGTGTAGCCGCAGACCCCGTCCGGTGCGCTGGTGCGGTCGTCGGCCTTCGGGATCGCGTTCACGTGCTGGCCCCACCACTGGGAGCAGGCGAAGCCGGACGTGGTCGGCGCCGTCACCGTATCCGGCGCCGCGGGGACCGCCTGCTTCGCGGACGCAGGCGCCGTGCCGGTGAACTCGTTCAGCCCGGTCACCGTCGCCACGTCGCCTTCTAGCGACACCGGCACCGATATACCGCCTACAGGCGCGTAACCCGCGATGAACGAGTCGTACCCGTAGGCGTGAATCGCGGTGTCCAGCGCCGAGTCGACCTCCGGGACCGTACCGGTCGCGGCGACGTAGTGCGCGGTCACGCCGGTCACCGTCAAGCCCGCGGACCGAAGCCACGCCTTGACAGCGGCGGTCTGCGCCGCGGTTGGCCCGAACTGGGACCAGAACTGCGCCGGGGTGAGGTAACGGCCATACATCGGGTTGCCGGGCGTGGACACGGCGGTGGCGAACCGCTCTTCCGCCGTGGGGGAACGCCCGGCCAGGTAGACCCGCAGCGATGTCGCCAAAGCCGCGCTGGCCGGGCCTTCGTCGGCGTAGGACCCGATCCATGACGGCACCGCGCTGGGCAGCGCCGCCCGCCCGTCTCCGGTGGCGGCACGAGCGGCGGGCGGCGCGACCGCGATGCCCGCCAGCCCCAGGCAGGCCATGGCGGCGGCCGTCGCGGCCAGGCCGCCCCGCCAGAGCGTTCTGCGCATACAAGAACTCCTTCACGGTTCAGCGAATACGGTGGCCGCCGACACAGCAGGTCATCACGGCGCTTAGATGAGGGGGTTGTCGGCCCCACGCCGCCGCGGGTGTCCAGGTACCAGGCATTGGCGGGCAGACAGGCTGTGAGAGCGGCCCGCTCTCATCTCTTCTAGGGGTCAAGCCAGCCGTTTGGTTACATCGATTTCGTCATCCCGGTGCGGATGTGCCGCTCGGTGACCCGGCGAATAACCTCAGATACACCCACAACCCTCGAAGGCTGCAACGTCAGCGGTGCCGAAATCCCGTGCGTGGGCGTCGGAGGTCCAGCGATTCAGTTGGTCGTCAACACCGGCTGGCACGCCGCCCGCTATCAGAACGCGACATTTTCGCCTAATCCCCACCTAACCCCTATAATCCCGCCGGGGCAAGGGAGCCTCGAACACCGGCAGGGCCTAACGGGCCACGCCAGCCTCGATGAACCACCGCGCCCCCAAGGAATTCGATGAAATCCCGCATAACATCACCAACCCAGAACTCAAAACGTCGCGCGCATTTGTGGCTTGCCGCGTGCATCGCCGTGGCAGTCCTTGTGCTGGGGCTGGTTCCCGCGCTTGTCACGGCGCCGAGCGCGCTGGCGGCAACGGCGTCCGCGTTCAACCCCTATCAGTCGCCCGGTACTC
>DASZJE010000015.1:0-11660 GCA_035948445.1 Trebonia sp.
GACGGCGCTGCTGCGCCTGGGCGGCGGCTCGGTGCATGAACTCGCCGTGGTCGGCGACACCGTCAGCGACGTGGAGTCCGGCCTGCGCTCCGGCGCCGCCCTGGTAGCCGGGGTGCTGTCCGGCGAGTCGACCCGCGAGGAACTCTCGTCGGTCCCGTCGCGGACTGGCCTGCCGGGCACCCCGCTGATCCTGGACTCCGTCGCCGGCCTGCTTCCCCACCTCACCTGAGCGCAGGCCGCCGCATCCGGGGCGCGCGATAAAGCGCGCGAGCGTTTCCTGGCGGGAGTAATCCGGAGTATTCCTGCCGTCGAGTCAGGTCCGTAGCTGGTCCTGAACTTGCCGGAGCCTGATTTTCAGAAGACCAGGACGCGAAGCTCCTCTGTGTTTACAGGTCGTCGGATACGGGCGATGAAGTCTCGGTAGACCTTTAGTTCGTTCAGCCGTCCGTCGACGACGTGCGGGAGGACGTGAATAGTCATGCCGTCGAGATCCTCCCCACCGCCGACCGCTTGCCGCCGAGGCGACGCTGACGCACGCCAGTGCAGCCAGAAGGGGCTGCGGCAACGGAAAGCCATCGAGCCCGGCGGGTGAGCACCGCGAGACTCCAGATCGTGCCCCGTCAGAGGCAGTTGCCCGGTCGCCTTCGGCACGACCCTGCCCGGGGACTCAGTCACGTTCCCCGTCGACGCGCCCCGGCTGCCACCCGGCATGCCGCTAGCGTGCGCCGTGTGGCTCCGGTACGGTCCCGTCGCCACGTCATACGCCCGAACGGTGCCGGTGCAGATGGAGGCGACGACGCGGATGAACGCACCGTAAGGTCGCGAAGACCACGATTTAACCTGGAGCGACCAGGCCGTTACATGCACATTCGCCCGTAGCAGGTGGTGTCATCTGTAGAACCGTAATATCATTATCTTACCGACAGCGATCCTATATCGACGTTCCTATGGCACTACAAGCGCGTTATGTTTTGATTTGCGCTATTTGCATGAGTGCTCGGCTGCGCGATGCCGTCAAGAGGCGGGCCCGGCTTTGGCCCGGCGTCCGGAAAATCGTGATCTTCTATTTCTGGGCCATTACCTCTTGTACGGTTTCGGATACCCCAGCTTCTGCCTCAGCGTCCTGGTCGAGGCCGAGTTCCCGGGCTTCCTGGAGGAACGCCTCGACTGCTAGGATCGCCCCGTGGGCGTGCTGGTTGACGTGGTCCGGATTGTGAATTAAGCGTGCATTTCCCTGCACGCCGCCCGCGACATTCCGGATTCTTCCGGGCGAGGTCAATGTATTAGTGCTGATAGGTAGTGGCATTGCATACTCGGCGCGAAAACCACGAATCTCCGGTAACCCGCCGGGGTCCAGTTCCCGCTTCCGGCACACGCTTGTCCGGTATTCCAGCGCTCAGCAACATGACTGTGCCCTGGCTGCCGGTGAGCAAGGTACGTCCACGTACGACTGCGCTGCCGCCGATGTCCTGGGCCGGTCAGGTCCGGCTGCGTCAGCGCGGAAGCATCAAGGGGGAACTATTCTCATGTCCCGACTCGCAGTCACCCGGCGGCTTCCCGGGAGGCGCCGCCGGTGGCGCACTGCCATGGCCGTATCACCTTTCCTTGCCGTCACCGGCCTGGCCTCGCTCGCCGTGCCCGCGCACGCGGGCACGGCGGACCGGATGGTCTACGTCGCGAACGTGGCCGGCAACTCAGTCTCAGCCATCGACACCACGACCGACACGGTCACCGCGACCATCCCGGTCGGCTCCGACCCCATCGGGGTAGCCGTCTCCCCGGACGACTCCACCGTCTACGTCACCAATGAAGGCAGCGACACGGTATCGGTGATCAGCACCGCCACCAACACGGTGACGGCGACCATCCCGGTCGGGGTTGTCCCGGATGCCGCAGCGGTCTCCCCGGACGGCTCCCTCCTGTATGTGGGAAACAACATCGGCCCGCGCACCGGCGGGATCGACGTGATCAGCACCGCCACCGACACGGTCACCGCGACCATCGCCACGGCCAACCAGCCCGATAGCATCGCTTTCACCGCCGACGGCGCCGAAGCGTACGTGGCCAACTTCGTCGGCAGTTCCGTCTCGGTGATCAACACGGCCACCAGCACCGTCACCGCGACAATCGCCAGCCCCACCGCCGAAACCCCGGACACGGTGGCGGTCACCCCCGACGGGGCCTTCGCCTACGTAACCAACTACAACAGCAACAACGTGTCGGTGATCAGCACCGCCACCAACACGATCACCGGTACCATCTCCGGTCTCAGCGGCCCGGCCGGGCTGTCGATCACCCCTGATGGCGCCGACGTCTACGTCACCAACGAGAACAACAACACCGTCTCGGTCATCAGCACGGCCACGAACACCATCACCGATACCATCGCCGCCGGCTCGGTGCCCGACGGCATCGTGGCTGACCCGGCCGGCGGCGAAGCGTACGCCGCCAACGTCAGCGGCAACAACGTATCGGTCATCAGCACCAGCACCAATGCCATCACCGGCACCGTCGCCGTCGGCAGCCTCCCGTTCGAGGTCGCCATGGCCCCCGCGCCGCCCGCCGTGACCGCGGTGAGCAGCAGCAGCGGACCGGCCGCCGGCGGCAGGACCGTCACGATCACCGGCACCCAGATGGCAGGCGCCAGCGCGGTGGACTTCGGCGCGATCCCGGCCACCAACGTCACGGTAATCAACGACCTGACCGTAACCGCGACCGTCCCGGCTCAAGCCGCCGGCACGGTAGACATCACGGTCACTACCCCCGCCGGCACCAGCGCCACCAGCAGCGCAGACCAGTACACCTACATCGCCATGCCCACCATCACCGGCATCAGCCCGGCCAGCGGACCGGCCGCGGGCGGCACGGTCGTCACCCTTGCCGGCACCGGCCTGCTGGGGGCGACCGTCGCCTTCGGGACCACTGACGCCGCCAGCGTGTCCTGCACCGCGACCTCCTGCACCGCCACCGCCCCGGCCGAGGCCGCCGGCACCGTGGACGTGACCGTCACCACCGCGGGCGGCACCAGCGCCACCAGCGGCGCCGACCGGTACGCCTATCTCGCGCCGTACCCGTTCACCGGGTTCTTCTCGCCCGTGGACAACCCGCCGACCGTCAACCCGCGCATCGGCGGGCAGGTCGTGTTCCTGCGGTTCGGCCTCGGCGGCGACCAGGGCTCGGGCATCCTCGCCTCCGGATCACCCGCCGTGCAGACCATCAACTGCCGGACCCTCGCACCGTCCGGTACCGTCACGCCCGCCAGGGGCACCCTGGCCTACAACCCCTTCACCGCCACTTACATCTATGCCTGGCAGACCCCGGCCAGCTGGGGCCTGACCTGCCGGCAGATCACCCTCACCCTCATCGACGGCACCACCCACACCGCCGACTTCTCTTTCCTGGGCTAGCCGGAGGTTGATACTGGTGAGATCGCGTAGAGCCAGTCGAAGAATTTCGCTCCGGCGGCGAGAGTCCCGAGTCCGGCCAGGGCGCAGGCACCTGCCGGGACGGCAGCCAATAGCGTTCCTGCGGTAACGACGGGACCTGCCACAGGCACAGCCGCTTTCAACTCGCGAAATGACTCTGCACTGGGCTGTTGGTTGACAGTCCAGCGACAATAGTCCGCGCTACCGGCGACGGGTCCGAGCCGTCCAGGATGAAGCCCGCTTCGGCTTCGATCTTGAGGTTCGCGGCGAGGCGAACGCTCTTGCCGCGATGCGGCCATGTCCCGGTGCGGATGAGGAAGGGGTGGCAGAGATAGACGTCGCCGGCGTCGCCGGTGGCGTAGCTCGCTTGACGGCAGAGCACTCTCGGGTCCATGGAGCGGATCAGCGCATTCCCGCCCATGCCGGCGCTGCCGTGCGGCGCCAGCACGTCGGGGACGAGCAGGTGGGATCCCGGGAGCATGCCCATCGGCGCGTCGTCGAGGGTGACATCGCTGAACAGGAACAGCGCGAACAGGCCGCGGCCGGTCGAGTAGATGTTCGTGCAGTACTCGGTGCCGTTCGACCAGTTTCCCTCGATGTGCCACCCCGCGTCGCTGGGGGCGACGTCCGAGGGGAACCGGGCCACAAGCGTGCCACCGGTTAGGTCCGGCGTGGTCCACCGACCGGCGCCGATGAGTTCATCATAGGCGGCGGTGAGGGCTGGTGATGTCGCGACTCCACGGAAAAGGTCGGTACGCGGCCACCGGAGTCGCGCGACCGGCGACCCGGGGCTGCGGCCAGCCGTTGCCGCGTCGAGGAGGACCTCATGGCACGCGCCGATCCGGTCTGCGGGGATGCCGCGTACGCGCACGAAGCCATTGGCGAGGAAGGCGTCGAAATCGATCACAGATCTACTCTGCCGCACTCCCAGACCCCCCTGCTCGGCCATGCCCGAGTCGTCCGGAGGCGTTATGAGGCTGGCAGCGAGCCGTAGCATCCGTTTCTCGCCGGCTGAGCAAGGTTCGTCGGCGTCCAGGGCGCTGATGGCGGCTTCCCAGTCGATGGCCGCCGTGCCAGCGCCGTAATGGATGAAGCGGGCGAAATCGTCGCGACTGGCTGCTGGCGGGCGGCCGTGATCACCTGGGGCGTTCGGCCATGCGGCCGGGGAAGAGCCAGGGCGAGTTCCGGTTAGTCGCGGTGTTCATGTTGCGCCGATTCCCGATCCATTCGAGCAGGAGGTCGGCGACCGGGTCGGGGACCGGGGGTTGGCGGCTCGCCGAGGCGCAGGAGGACCTGGTTATCATCGCGGATCACGGCTGGCGGTAGCTGGAGGCTTCGGGCGAGTTTGCTGGCCATGCACCACTGGAGGAAGGCCGTGGCGGCCTTGACCTGCTCACCGGCGTAACGGCGCCCGCCCGTAGTGAGCGGCTTCCTGTCCGCGCGGGCACGAATCCGGGGCAAGACGCCCCAGGCGGCGAACCGGCGGATGACCTGGGCGTGGCCATCGTCGGCGATGCCGGCGGTATCAGCGCGGCGCCTGTCCGGGCGTCGAGGACCTGGAAGGCGGCTGGACGACGAGCACGCCCGCGTGCGCGGCAAGGGCGGCACGGTCCGCACCGTGCTGCTCGACGACCGCGGCTACGCCACCACCGAAACCACCCAGGCCTGCACTCTGCTCGCCGACCAGGTCGCCGACGCCGAGATCCGCGCCGCCCGCCGCCGGCGCGAGTCACGGCGCTGACCCCGAGTTAAGGTTAAGACGGCGGCGTGATGCCGCCGTCGTAGACGTGGTCGGGCACCTGGTCCCGTTCCGTCGGCTTCCTCCGCGAACATATAGCCGCTACGCTGACGGATTGCCGTCACCTCCAGGGTGGCGCTCCAAGGGGTTCGGGGGCAAGCGGCATGAGAGTCGGCATTATCGGGGGATCGATTGCCGGATGCGCGGCGGCGGCGCTCCTGCACCGGGCCGGCCACGATGTAACCGTCTTCGAGCGGTCCGAGTCCGGCCTGGTGAGCCGGGGTGCCGGGATCCTCATGGTCACCACCTCGTGGCAGGGCATGACGGCGCGAGGCATCCTCGACGAGACCGTTTCCGCTTGCCGGGCCGGCTACTCCCGGTTCGTCACCCGTGCAGCCGGGACCGGCCGGCAGCGATGGCTGGGCGACGTCCAGATGAGCTCCATGCTGTTCAACTGGGCTCATCTGTACCAGTCACTCCGGCGGCGCGTTCCTGATGGTCTGTACCTCGGCGGCGCGGCCGTCGAGCGGATCGAAGCGACACCGCACGGCACGACGCTGCATCTTGCCCCAGGCGGTTCACTGGACTTCGACCTCGTCGTGTGCGCCGACGGGTACCGCTCGCTGGGACGCGGGCTCATTGACCCCGGCGCGCCTGCCTACCGGGGCATGGTGCTGTGGCGCGGGCTCATCCCCGAGCGCGACATCCGCGCCGGTGCCCTCGGCGGCTGCGATCTCCTGCGGCCCGTGTACCAGGGGGGCCACGGGGTCGCGTACTACGTCCCCGGGCCCGGGCAGAGCACCGAACCAGGAGAACGCCTTCTCATGTGGGGCTACTACCTCCAGGTTCCCGAAAGCGCCCTGGCCTCGGTGCTCGTCGACGACCAGGAGCGGCAGCAGTCCGGCTCGGTACCGTTCGGGAAAGTGCACCCGGAGGTCAGGGCGGCCCTGGAGTCCCGCCTCGCGGGCCTGCTGCCCTCGCCGCTGTTCGAGCTGGTGCAACAGAGCGGAAACTCTTCAATCCAGGCCATCTACTCCTTCGTGGCCCGCAGCTACGCACGCAACCGCCTCTGCCTAGTGGGTGATTCCGGCACGCTGGCCCCTCCGTTCGCGGGGAGCGGCGTCCTCAGCGCGGTGACCAGTGCCGCCTCACTGGCGGACGCCCTCGCCCGCGCGCCGGCCGTGGACGATGCTCTCCGCCGGTGGAGTGATGCCCAGCTTCAGGCCGCTGCCCAGGTCATTCCAAACGCTGAAAGCATCGAGCGGAGCTACGTGTTCGGCATGCCAGACCTCACTGCCATGCCGACCACTGCGGCCAACGACTGGATGTCCGCAGCCTTTCCCGGGCTTCCGGTCACCCTCCCCGGCGTGTGACCGGAAAACAGCAGAGACTGAAGTCCTTCACCACTGCCGACACACCGGCTAATGCTCAGCACCGCGGTCAAGGGATCATGGAACCGGAACCTCGGCCGGTTCCTCGCCGACGTGACGGAGGCAGTCCGGGCCGAGTTCACCGGCCCGGTCGCCTACGCCGCCGGCGAGTGGGAGCAGGTGGACTGATCGATTTTCGACATCGTGAGTGCCGACTTGTACCGTAGCGCCGCCAACGCCGCCAGCTTCCGCGGCAAGCTCCAGTCCTACCTCGCGCAAGGCAAGCCGCTGGCGATCACCGAGTTCGGCAGCTGCACCTACCGCGGCGCCGCCGTCCGCGTCGAGGCCCCCGTCTTGGCCCGCGCGGCGCTGGCGGACCTGAGGACGAACCTAGTCCCGAGGGCGCCGGGCTTCGTCAGCGCATACTGGCTGGAGCCGTCGACTGGACCGGCATGTCCGTCATCGTCTTCGAGACGAGGGAGCACGCCGAGCAGGCCGCCGCCTACCCTCTCCCGCCACTGCCCGGCGTCGCCGCGAACACTGTGGCGGCTTCCCGGCGCGTCGCGCGGCGTCGGGATCAGGCTCATCCGCGACCTCGACGAGGCCCTGGCCGGGGCACTGGCCGCGCTACAGGCCGGTCGGCAGGCCCGAGTTTGGTTGCCTGTTAGTCCTGCCCGCGTTGGGAGCTCTACGATCCAGCGTTAGCCTTCCATCTCGCCAGATCCCGGACCGACACGGATAAGCAACGATGGTCACATAAAGTAGTCGTAAGCGCACCCGGTGTATAGTCGCCGCGGGGGAAACCAGGTGCCGAGACCGGTTGGAAATTGGGCCCGAGGTCCTCGCGCGCCAAGTGACATCGACTGTTCGAGACCTTCATGTGGAGTCAACATGCGTATCAGTACTGCCGTCGCCGCCTCCGCCCTGGCCGCAGTTGCCATCCTCGGGACCGCAGGCCCTGCCCTTGCCGCTGGCCCCGGCGGCCAATCCGACATCAGCCAGTCCTCCCAGTGCCGGTCACATGACCTGAACATCGACGTCCTGGGCCAGGTCGGGCTTCTCAACGGCCTGCTAGGCAACGCACTCAACGGTGAGGGTGCCCCGGGCGCGCAGTCCACCGGCCTGGGCGTGAGCATGGGCTGCAGCAACTCAGCCTCCTGAGGGCGAACACGCTTACGGTCACCGGCGACCGCCTGGAGCTTTGCGGGTGCCGCCGCAGGCCTGGATCGGGATACGGCCGGCCACCCACCGGGGGTCGGGGCAGAGGCCTTCGTCCTCGCCGAACTGGTCGCAGACGTGCCCGTCGCCGTGTTCGCGCCGGTGCGCGCTGAGGGCCCGGTGAACCCATCCTGGCATCGGCGCACAGGTTGACCTGTTTGCTGGTTGAGCGGTACATTACTTAAGTAATTAACCGATGGAGAAGGCGGGAGGTTGGAAACGGTGCGGGAAATGGCTGGTCTTGACGAGGGAACCCCGCTGTTCGCCCAGGTGGCGGAGCGGCTGGCGGCCGACATCGCGGACGGCGGCCTGGCCGAGGGCGAGCGCGTGCCGTCGACAAATGAACTGGCGGCCTTCTACCGGATCAATCCGGCGACCGCGGCGAAGGGGATCAACATCCTCGCCGACGAGGGCCTGCTGGACAAGCGCCGCGGCATCGGGATGTTCGTGGCGGCCGGGTCGCGTGCGGCGCTGCTGGCCCGCAGGCGTGCCGGGTTCACCGAGCGGTACGTGGAGCCCATGCTTACCGAGGCCACCCGGCTCGGGATCGACTCCGATGAGCTGATCACGCTCATCAGGGAATGCAGTAACGAGCAGGGAAGCGTCGCCGTATGACACCGGCGATCTCGGTAACCGGGCTGACCCGGCGATACCCCGACCATGTTGCCCTTGATGACATGCACCTGTCGATCGGCAACCAGACGATTACCGGGCTGCTCGGCCGCAATGGCGCGGGAAAGACGACCCTGCTGCGCATCCTGGCGGGCCAGGAGTTCCCGTCGTCCGGCTCGGTTCAGGTGCTCGGTGCGCCGCCGGCCGAGAACCAGGACGTCCTGTGCCGTCTGGTGCTCGTCCGCGAGGACCAGGTGTTCCCGGACTTGCAGGGGTACCCGGACTTCAAGGTGTCCCAGGCGCTTCGTGCCGCGTCCATCTTCTATCCGCGCTGGGACGCGGACCTGGCATCCTCGCTGCTGAAGGACTTCGGCCTGCGGGCGGGCAAGGCGATCAGGCGCCTGTCGCGCGGGCAGCGGTCAGCCCTCGGGATCACGATCGGGCTCGCCGCCCGCGCCGAAGTGACGCTCTTCGACGAGCCGTACGCCGGGCTGGACGCCGTCGCGCGGCAGATCTTCTACGACCGGCTGCTGGCGGAGTACGCGGACTTCCCCCGTACGGTGCTGCTGTCCACCCACCTGATCGACGAGGCCGCCGGCCTGTTCGAGAACGTGGTCGTGATCGACCGCGGCCGGGTCGTGCTGGACACGGCAGCCGACGGACTGCGGGGCACGGTCACCGCGGTGAGCGGCCCGGTCCTCGCGGTGAACTCCTTCACGCAGGGGCGCCCGGTCTGGGAACGGCGCGGACTCGGCTCCCAGGCGTCGGTCGTCATAGTGGGGCAGATACCTCCGGAAGACCGCGATCGGGCCCGGTCGCTGGGCCTGGACCTGACCCCGCTATCCCTGCAGCAGCTTGTGGTCCGCGCGTCCGCCGGGCCGGCCGGCACCGGCTCCCCGACGATGAGGACCAGCGCGTGAACACCATGATCAAGGTGGCCCGCTACCACCTGCTGACCCCGGTGATGCTCCTCGGGCTCCCGTGGGCGTGCCTGGCGGCCGTCTTCGCCTGGAACGTGGTACGGGGAGGCGACCACTTCCGCAGCGGACTCGTCGTCCTCTTCGGCATGTTCTTCGTGACGGGCCTGCAACGCGTCGGCCGGTGGCTGCCGTTCGGTCTCGCGCTCGGCGCGACCCGCCGCTCCTTCTACGCCGGCACCGCGCTGCTGGGAGTATCGATGTCCCTCGTCTCCGGCCTGGTGATGGCCGGGCTGCAGGCCATCGAACGGGCGACCGGCGGCTGGGGACTGTCCATCACCTTCTTCCGGGTGCCGTATGTCTTGAACGGGCCCTGGTACGCCACCTGGCTGACCTCGTTCGTGGGGCTGTCCGCGCTGTTCGTGTACGGCATGTGGTACGGGATCGTGAATCGCCGGTGGGGCACGCTGGGCCTGATCGCGTTCATCGCCGTTCAGGTGCTGGTCGCGTTCGCCGTCAAGATCGCGTACTCCCAGGCCGACGTCGGCCCGCTGCGGCTGCGGCCGGCAGGCCAGTACCCTGCCACCCTGAGCGCCCTCGGCCTGACCGGCGTCATCGCCGCGCTGACGGTGGTGTGCCTGGTCGGCGGCCACGCCACGATCCGCCGCGTGACGGTGTGATGGAGCGTTACCCGCGGTGGGCGTCGATGCTCCTGACAAGGTCGGCCGGTTCGTCCAGCCGCGTCAGCTTTCGCGGGTTCCGGACCAGGTAGACCCTGGTGACCCGCCCCGTCCTCCACCACGAGGCTCGCCGCGGCCAGCTCGTGCTACCATTTCGGCCCCGTCGACCGGGGCCAGCACGGCGGCCGCGAGCCCGCCGCCGTCAGCGATCAGGATCACGTCCGGCGCCAGGACCTCCATCAGATCCTGAAGGCGCCCGGTCCGCAGGGCGACCATGAACCGCTCCGCCACGGCCTGCTGCTCCGATCGGCTCGCCCTGATCCGGGGCCGCCGGGCCGCGACATGCGCGCGTGCCCGCCGCGCGGTCTGCCGTACCGCATCCGCGGACTTCCCGGCGGCTTCGGCGATCTCGCCGTACGGCATCTGGAATACCTCGCGGAGCACGAACACCGCCCGCTCCATCGGCCCGAGCGTTTCCAGCACGGTCAGCATCGCGATCGAGACGCTTTCCGCGAGCTCGACGTCCTCAGCGACATCGGGGCTGGTCAGCAGCGGCTCCGGGAGCCACTCGCCGACGTACTCCACGCGGCTGCGCGCCAGCGTCCGCAGGTGGTTGAGCGCTTGCCGGGTAACGATCCGGATGAGGTAGGCCCGCGGGTCACGCACCTGCGAGCGTCGACTTCAGCCCACCGCAGCGGAGTAGCCCTGCGACGTGACGCCGTCCGCGGTGTTGACGCTTCCTGCCATGTTGGCCCAGCCGATGAACACCGTCAGCTCGACCATCGCCTCCGGGCCGAACTGGCCGAGCAGGCGCGCGTACAGTTCGTCGGTGACGGTCGTCGGCGTGGCGGTCATGGCCTCGGCGTACTCAAGCACGTCCCGTTCCAGCGGCGTGAACACTTCCGATTCCCGCCAGGCAGGCACCTGACTCGCCTTGGCCAAGTCCAGGTTGTGGTTCAGCGCCAGGAAGTAGTTGACGTCAAGGCACCAGCTGCAACCGACCTGCTTGACCAGGGCCTCCCGCAGCTCGGCGGGAACCTCCCCTTCGGGATGCGCAGCGCCATGATGTCCTCCTTGGACGAATACCCGCCTTTACAGTGAGGTCGTCGGCACCGGCGAGCTATACCACCGGTCTTCCGCGGCCGGCGGCGTGGTGCTCGTCACGGGTCCGGGCGGGCGCGGCATGACCTGTTCCCCCGCGATCGCCGAGGAGACCTTTCCCGCGCCGCGATGCGGTACGTGCGCGAGACCATGGGCCAGTCGAAGATCGAGGTGTTCGCGTGCATCCTCGGCTCGCAGGAGGCGGCGCGGCGGGCGAACGCGTTGTTCGAGTCCGACTACGCCGCCGCGGTGCGCGGGGGCTTCATCAAGCCGGTGCCGGGAGCCGGGGAGCTGATGGCCGCGTGCCGGTCCGCGGGGATCAGGGTCTGCCTGTCGACGGGCTTCTCCCCGGCGACGCGGGACGCGGTCATCGCCTCGCTCGGCTGGGGCGGCGCGGTCGACCTGGTCTTGTCGCCCGCGGACCCGGGCCGCGGCCGCCCCTGGCCGGACATGCCGCTGACGGCGCTGCTGCGCCTGGGCGGCGGCTCGGTGCATGAACTCGCCGTGGTCGGCGACACCGTCAGCGACGTGGAGTCCGGCCTGCGCTCCGGCGCCGCCCTGGTAGCCGGGGTGCTGTCCGGCGAGTCGACCCGCGAGGA
>DASZJE010000016.1:0-13076 GCA_035948445.1 Trebonia sp.
CCATCGTTGGTGATCGTGGGGGCGCCCCACTTCTTCTCGAGAACCACGTTCCGGCCCTTGGGGCCGAGGGTGACCTTGACGGCGTCGGCAAGCTGGTTCATGCCGCGCTCGAGGCCGCGCCTGGCGTCCTCGTCAAACGCGATCAGCTTCGCTGCCATTGATTCCAGTCCTCCGTGCGAACGCGTGAGACCGGTCGACGCCCGCGACGGACGGCACGCCTGGTAGCAGGCCTTTCCTGCCCCCGGGCAACGCCTCATCGCCCGATCCCGCCGTTTTGGCTGGCACTCTCACACGGAGAGTGCCAAGGCCATGTCTAGCACTCTCAACGTTAGAGTGCAAACACCGGTAGTGCCGGCCGACCCCGTGAAAGGCACGTTTCCCCTGATCACGGGCGGGAACTCAGCGCAGCGCGTCGAGTTGTTCGGCCAGCCAGTGGCGCGGGGCGCGAGCAGCCACCGTGGCGGCGATCGCGGCGCTTCGCTGCCGTCGTTCGCCGGCCGGCATGCGCAAGCCCGCGTGCAGTGCCTCCGCCGTCTCCGTCACGTCGTAGGGATTCACGAGCAGCGCCTGGTCGCCGATCAGGGCGGCGGCGCCCGCCTCCCGCGACAGCACAAGCGCGCAGCCGCCGTCGCTCAGCACGGGGCCTTCCTCGGCGACCAGGTTCATGCCGTCCCTGATGGGGTTCACCAGCAGCACGTCGGCGATCCGGCACGCCGCGAGCGACCGTGCGTAGTCGTCCTTGACCTCGAGGATCACCGGCTCCCAGTCCGCTGTCTGGAACTCCTCGTTGATCGACCGCCCGAGTTCGCGCACGCCTTCGGTGTAGGCACGGTACTCCGGCAGGCTGGACCTGGACGGGTAAGCGAAGGCGAGATGGGTGACCCGGCCGCGCCATTCCGGCCGGGTGCGGAGCAGTTCCCGGTAGGCGAGCAGGCCGCGGACGATGTTCTTGGACAACTCGGTCCGGTCCACGCGGACTATGAGCTGACGGCCCATGGCGCGTTCGGTCAGCGCGGCGGCGTGCGCGCGCACGTCCTCCTCTGCCGCGCGGGCCCGCAGGCTCACCGGGTCGACACCGAGCGGATGGACAGCCACCGCCGTCGTTCGGGATAGGTACTCGACCTCGCCCACGACCGAGCCGGGGCGATCGCGGCCGCCGAACCGGGTGACGCGCGCGCCAAGCACCGCCTCGCAGCAGTCGAGGAACGCCCCGGCCCAGCGCGGGGCGAGGAAGCCCGCTTGGTCGGCGCCGAGCATTCCCTCAAGCAGCGCGGCCGCGACGTCGTCCGGCAGCATGCGGTAGTAATCAGGCGGCGCCCACGGCGTGTGCTGGAAGTGCGCGATCCGGGCATCCGGCCGTCGCTCGCGGAGCATCCGCGGTGCGAGCGCGAGATGGTAATCCTGCACGAGCGTGCGCGTGCCTGTCCCGCATTCTTCCGCGAGGGCGGCGGCGAACGCCTCGTTGTAGGCGACGTAGTCGGCCCACTCACGGCGGAACGCGGCGTCGAAGCGGGGCTGGTTCGGCGTGTCGAACAGCAGGTGCTGGACGAACCAGAGGATAGAGTTCGCGATGCCGTTGTAGGCCGCGGAGAACGTGTCCGGCGGGATATCGAGCATCCGCACCTCGGGTTCGCCATGGCCGCCTGTCGCACGCCCACCCTGTCGCGCGGCGGCGCGGTCCGGGTCACTCATGGCCGCGCAGACCCACAGCGCTCCGCCATCCGCGGCGATGCTCGCCAGGCCTGAGGTCATACCGGAAACCATGCCGCCGCCGCCTCGTTTGGCGGTCAGCGATCCGTCCTCGGCGAAACCGTACGACACGGGTCCGCGGTTCGAAGCGACAAGGACCAGCCGACTCGGGTCGTTACTCATATGCCGCCAACAATAGTTGAACCGGCAGCAAGCCGGGTTCTGGGGGCAGAAGGTCATCGGTTACAGTGTTTCTGCGGGTCGAAGCGCTGTCCTTCGGCCGCTACAACTGAATACCTCATCCAGAGGGGTGGAGGGATCGGCCCTGTGAAGCCCCGGCAACCATCGCGATGACGACTTACTTCGGTAAGTCCCGAGGGGACGGCCCCTCGGACCCCCGGCCGCATACCGGCGCAGAATCCACTGTCGTCGGCATGCGTGGCGAGGCGAGCGCGCGACTGGTGCCAAGTCCGGCCCGCGGTCAAGGTGACCGCTGGGAAAGATGGGAGAGAGAGGCTCGCCCAAATGACTCAGACTGACGCTGCGCGCGCTACCAGGACCCCCGCGACCGGAACCCCCGTGCTCGGGAACGCGACCGGCCTGTCCTGCCGGGAATGCGGCTGGACCACGCAGCTAGGCCCGTTCTACGCCTGTGCGGAGTGTTTCGGGCCGCTGGAGATCACCTACGATTTCCCGCGGCTCACCCGAGCGGACATCGAGGCGGGGCCGACCAACATCTGGCGCTACGCGCCGCTGCTGCCTGTCCCGGCTGACATCGCTTCGCGACCGACGACGCAGCCCGGATACACGCGGCTGATCCGCGCGGACGGACTCGCCGCTGAGCTCGGCATGAAGCGGCTGTGGATCAAGGACGACAGCGGCAACCCGACCCACTCGTTCAAGGACCGCGTGGTCGCGGTGGCGCTCGCCGCCGCGACCGAGATGGGCTTCAAGGTCCTGGCCTGCCCGTCGACCGGGAACCTGGCCAACGCGGTGGCGGCCGCGGCGGCGCGGGCGGGCATCCGCTCGGTCGTCATGGTGCCGGCCAACCTCGAAGAGCAGAAGATCCTCACTACCGCTGTGTACGGCGGCACGTTCGTCACCGTGGACGGCACGTACGACGACGTCAACCGGCTGGCCTCCGAACTCGCCGGCGAGCACGACGACTGGGCCTTCGTCAACGTGAACGTGCGGCCTTACTACGCCGAGGGCTCGAAGACCCTCGGGTTCGAGATCGCCGAGCAGCTGGGCTGGCGGCTTCCGGAGCAGATCGTGGTACCGGTCGCCTCCGGCGCGCAGCTCGTCAAGATCGACAAGGGCTTCTCCGAGCTTTCATCGCTCGGCCTCGTCGATGCCAAGCCCTGGAAGGTGTTCGGCGCGCAGGCGACTGGGTGCTCCCCGGTATCGGAGGCTTTCGCCCGCGGGTGGGATGTCGTACGCCCGGTGAAGCCGGACACGATCGCGAAGTCCCTCGCGATCGGCAACCCGGCCGACGGGCCCTACGTTCTCGACGTGGTGCGGCGCACCGGCGGGGCGGTGGCCGACGTCTCGGATGAAGAGGTCACGCGCTCGATGCGGCTGCTGGCGCGGACCCAGGGCGTCTTCGGCGAGACCGCCGGCGGGGTGACGGTCGGCGTGCTGCGCAAGCTCCTGGCGTCCGGTCAGCTCGACCCGGAGGCCGAGACCGTGATCATCAACTCCGGCGACGGGCTCAAGACGCTCGGCGCCATCGCGGAGGAGGTCCACGTGCCTTCCGCCATCGAGCCGAGCGTGGCGGCATTTACCGCGGCCGGCTTCGACGAGTGATCAATGCGGTGCGCGTTGACACGATTGACGCCTATCTAGTGCCATGAAGGCCGCGCAAGCGGTAGGGTCGTTTCCGGTCGCTGCCGGCAAGGCAGGTCTAAGCGCGTGAGCGTGCGCGGCATGGCTCGGCGGGTTGCGATCGACGGGTTCCGCGGTTGAAAGGGCGGGGCCCGAAGCCCGAGCAGCAGTTAGGGAGTTGTTTGGAATGGCTCAGGGCACCGTCAAGTGGTTCAACCCGGACAAGGGCTACGGCTTTATCGCCGTCGACGGTGGTAAGGACGTTTTCGTCCACTTCTCAGCGATCGAGTCGGACGGGTACCGTACCCTCGAAGAGGGCCAGCGCGTCGAATTCGACATCACGCAGAGCGACCGTGGGCAGCAGGCCGAAAAGGTTATCGTCGTCTCCTAGTTCTCTCGGCCTCGCGGCGCCGCGCGGCGCGAGGCTCTGGGTTGGCCGTCTTTCGCTGACGGCAAGCGCAGGCTCGGTGCCCGCCTATCGCGGAACCGGGCCTGCGTGCTTTCGCGGGCTGCCGCCGTGTTTAGTCCGGCGTCCGCCGGATCGCGTTAAGAATTAACCTCGCTGATTCCCCGGCTGGTAACGCAAGGTACGCCGAAATATACATCGGCGGCCACCTGTGGGTCACCCTGCTCGACCTACGCTCAAACTGCCCGCGCGCAAAACAATTGCTACATAGCGGACATGACGCTTAAAGCGGGCGGCGCGACCTAACCAGCAGGAAGCGAGGACCCACCTTGGTTAGCAGCGACGATGCCCTCGATATCACCGTCATCGGGATCGGGTACCTCGGGCTGACCCATGCGGTCTGCATGGCCGATATCGGGCACAATGTCCTCGCTATCGACGTGGACGATGTGAAGGTCGCCAAGGCGGCACGAGGCGAAACGCCGTTCTACGAGCCTGGACTCGAGCCGCTGCTCCGGAAGAACCTGGAGGCCGGGCGCCTGCGCTTCACCCGTTCGTTCGCCGAGATCGGCGAGTTCGGCGACGTTCACTTCGTGTGCGTCGGCACACCCCAGGCAAAGGGGAGCACCGGTGCCGACCTCACCTATGTCCAGGGTGCGGTCGACTCGCTTGCCCCGTACCTGACGAGGGAAACGTTGATCATCGGCAAGTCGACCGTCCCGGTCGGCACGACGCGGAAACTGCTGCCCCGCGTCCGGTCCGCGGCGCCCGCCGGCGACCACGTCCACATCGCCTTCAACCCGGAATTCCTGCGTGAGGGCCACGCGGTGCAAGACAGCCTCACCCCCGACCGCATCGTCTTCGGCGTGACCGACGAGGAGTCCGAACGGCTCATGCGCCGTGTGTACGCGGCGGCACTGGCGGAGGGCATCCCGTCGCTCACCATGGACCTGGAGACCGCCGAACTCGTGAAGGTCGCGGCCAATTCCTTCCTGGCGACCAAGATCTCCTACATCAACGTGATGGCCGAGGTCTGCGAGGCATCCGGCGCCGACGTGACAAAGCTCGCGCGGGCTATCGGCCTCGACGAACGGATCGGCGGCAAGTTCCTGGCCGCCGGCCTGGGCTTCGGCGGCGGCTGCCTGCCGAAGGACATCCGCGCGTTCCGCGCCACCGCCGGGGAACTCGGCATCGGCTCGCTCGTGACCTGGCTCGCCACGGTTGACGAAATCAATCTCGGCCGGCGCGAGCGCGTCATGGACCTGACCCGTCAGGCGGCGGGCGGCGACCTGTCAGGCAAACGGGTCGCCGTACTCGGTATCGCGTTCAAGCCCAGCAGCGACGACATCCGCGACTCACCGGCTCTCGCCGTCACCCGCCGCATGTGCGAGGAGGGCGCTGTCGTGTCGGCGTACGACCCGATCGCGAACGCGAACGCGGCCAGGCAAGTCACCGACGTCAACTTCGTGGACTCGGTGTCGGACGCGATCGAGCGGGCCGACGTCGTGCTGCATCTCACCGAGTGGGGCGAGTTCCAGGCCCTCGACCCGGCATCGATCAAGGGGACTGTCACCCATCCCGTCCTGGTCGACGCGCGCTGCGCGCTGGACACGGACCTGTGGCGCTCGGCGGGCTGGACCTTCTACGCTCCCGGCCGGCCGTAATAGGCGGCGATTCCCCAAAGCAAGTCCACCATGCCAGGCGGACCTTCGACAACGACGTCAGCGGCCGCCGCGACCTGAGGGGATTCCGCGCTGCGGCTGGCGACGGCGCACCCGGGCACGCCATCCGCGCGCAGGTCGCGGACGGCGGCGAACGCGGCGAGGTCGCCGAGATCGTCGCCGCAGAACAGCACCGCACGCGCGCAGCGCTCCCGCGCCAGCGACCGCAGCGCCTGGCCCTTGTCGCAGCCTCGCGGCCTGATCTCCAGAACGAACCTTCCCGGCTCCATTACAAGACCCGTCTCGGCCGCCAGTTCCGCTACCGGCCCCCGGAGCTTTTCCAGCGTTCCCTGCGGGTCAGGCGTCTGCCGGGTATGCACGGCGAGGGCCATGCCCTTGTCCTCGACTCGGGTGCCGTCGGGCACCCGCGCCGCGGCCAGGACCGAGGGCAGCGCGACCCGGGCGATCGCCACGCCGTTCGCTGCCGGGGCAGCGGTTACCTCGCCCGCCTCCCATCGCTCCGCGCCGTAGTGCCCGAGGACGATCAGCCCGGAGATGCCGCCGAAGCGGCCGAGCGCCACCGCGTCCGCCGCCGGCCTGCCAGTAATGATCGCCACAGTGCCAACGTGGCTCGCCAGTGCCTGGAGAGCGTCAGCCGCGCCCGGGTACGCGCGCGCGTCGGCCGGGTCAGGGACGATGGCCGATAGCGTCCCGTCGAAGTCAGAGGCGATCAGCGCGCCGGCCGGGTCCTCCAGGATGGCGTCGAGCCCGTTGCGGCCTTCCACGGTGGATGCCCGCGGGAATGATGAGTCTGACACGCCTTATCTCGTGCCCGGCTGCGGCGATCGCATGCGCTGGCGTCGCGCCCGCTGCGCGCGCAGGCGCTTCACGAGCGCGGGATCGAACTTCAGCGCTTCCGGGCTGTCGATCAGCTCGTTGAGCAGCTGGTAGTACCTGGTGGCCGGCAGGCCCAGCGTCTCGGCGATGGCCTGTTCCTTCGCACCGGGCGTACGCCAACTGCCCCGCTCGAAGGCGAGAAGCCGCATGTCGCGCTCGGACAACGCGGGCATCCGCTGCTCCCTTCCGATCGCTGCGATTCCGCTCGCTACGATGACAGGCCATGACCGCGTTTCACTGTCTCACGTTCCTGACCGATTACGGACTGGAAGACGGATTCGTAGCGGCCTGTCATGGAGTTGCCTACCAGATCGCGCCAAACGCGCGCATCATCGACATTACACACCTCGTGCCTCCCGGCGATATACGCCGGGGTGCGGTAGTTCTCACGCAAACGGTCCGGTACCTGCCCGAGGCAGTCCACGTCGCGGTCGTCGACCCAGGTGTGGGCACTGCCCGACGCGGAATCGCGGTCGCCGCCGCTTCGGGATCCGTCTTCGTCGGTCCGGACAACGGCCTGCTTTCCTGGGCAATCGAGGCGGCGGGCGGCGCGACCGAGGCGATAAGCCTGACCAACAGGTCGCTGTGGCTGGACACCGACGTGCCGGCGACGTTCCACGGGCGGGACATCTTCACGCCGGTGGCCGCGCACCTGGCTTCGGGTACTCCGCTCGACTCCGCCGGTGACTTCGTGCCGCTGGACTCGCTGCTCACCCTGCCCGCTCCGGCCAGCCATGTCGCTGACGGCGTCGCCTCCGGCGAGGTGGTCACCGTCGACAGGTTCGGCAATATCCAGCTGTCAGTCACGGCCCGCGACGCAAACCTCGCGGGCGTAGTACCGGGCGTTACCGTTACGGTGCGCGGGGAAAGAGGAGAGCTCACGATCCCGTTCCGCCGGGCGTTCGGCGATGTCCCCGCCGGGGAGCTATTCGCCTATTCCGACAGCGCGGGCTTCGTCTCGATCGCCATCAACGGCGCCAGCGCGGAGGCCCGCCTGGGCCTCGAACCGTCCATGCCCATAACCCTCCGGCTGGCCTAGCGCGAATTCGCTTCCAGGGCACCGTCGCCGTCCCCCGCTGCGAGCGCGCGCGTTACTTCTTCTTCGCGGCTGCCGCCTCGGCTTCGTCGGCGAGGCGGGCCTTTACGTCAGAGGCGTACTCGTGGACGTATTCCTGGCCGGAGATCTCCCGGATCGCCTTCATGACCTCGTCGGCGACGATACGACGGGCCTTCCCCACTGGTTCACCCGACAGGTACCCGAAGTCGATGGGCGTGCCGATAAGGATCTTGATCTTCGCCGGGCGGATCAGCCTGGAACCGGGCGGCATCATCGTCCGCGTGCCGAACATCGCCACCGGAATCACCGGCGCCCCCGAGTTCAGCGCCAGGTAGCCGATGCCGGTCCGGCCGCGGTACAGCCGTCCGTCCGGTGACCGCGTTCCCTCCGGGTAGAACCCGAACAGGTCTCCGCGGCGCAGGATTTCCACCGCCGCGTCGAGCGTGGCGGTGGCGGAACGGGCGCCCTGCCGGTCGATCTGCAGTTGGTTCGTGGACCGCAGGTAGGCCGCCCATACCCGGCCGACGGGGCCCCTGGCCCTGAAGTACTCGGCCTTTGCCGGGAACACCACCGGACGGGGAACCATGTACGGCAAGTAGACGGAGTCCATGATCGACACGTGGTTGGACGCCAGGATCGCCGCCCCGGTGGCGGGGATGTTATCCAGGCCGATGAGTTCCGGCCGACCGAAGGTGCGCAGGAAAGGACCGGCGACCGCACGCGAAATCTGGTACTGCACCCGTGTACTCTCTCGCCTCTACCTAGGGGGTCTGGCCCGCGACGGAAGGCCCGGCGAAGGCGTTACCACGATATTGTGCCGTCTCGCCGGCCACGGACGAAACAGGCATGCACATACCGATCACCAGAGGCACCGCGAACGGCAGGGCCGCCGCCGGCACGATCACCCCGGAGTCGTCCGCGAGCCAGCCGAGTAGCAGCACCAGCCACATGAGCCACACGCTCACCCGCAGCAGCGGCAACTCCGAGAACGCGGTCTCCAGTGAGCGAAGCCTGAACCACGACGGACGCCACAGCGCAAGCCCCGCCACGACCGCGAGCGCCGGCACCAGCGGCGACAAATAGCTGACTGTGAGCGTGCCCACATTCGAGCTGGCCTTGCGCTCAAGCAGCGCACCGCCCTGCCCGTGCAGCAGGTTCCCGGCGAAGGAGCCCATGTCGGACACCCCGAGCGCCGGGACGAAGTAGCTGGCCAGCGCGAACACGGCGAATAGCGCCACGCCGCTGACCGCGATCGGCACCGCCAGCCGGCTCCACCGCATGCGAACCTCGCCCAGCACCAGGAGCAGCACCAGGAAGCACGGCACCATCGCGATCGTGCCGCCCACCTTCGCGCCAAAGCCCGGCCAGCCCGACGCCACGACGGCGAACAAGGCCACAACCGACGCGCACGTCACCGCCGCCCGCCGACCCGGCCAGCGCTCCGCCGCCAGCCCGCCGGCCCACGCCGCCGCGCCCAGCGCGCTCACGCAGTACACGCCCAGCGCCTCGTTGCCGATCCCGTAGAACCGCCCGCCCTCGGTCAGCGACAGCCCGAACGGCGCCTCAAGCTGCAGCCTCGATCCAGTGATCACATCCACCCCGAGCACCACGAGCGTAAAAAGGCAGATTAGCCCGAACGTCCCTCCGCCTTCTTCCGAGGGCGTTGAGAGTGGCTGCCCCCCGGGAAGGACAAGGCCGTTTCCCCGCGTCATCGTCAACGCCGCGCCTGCGATGACGAGCGCCATCCCCGCTGCCGTCGCGTACAGCCAGACGGCCGGGTGGGCAAACGACCACCATGGCACCAGGTTAACGAGGAACGTGGCGACGGGCACGGCGGCGAGGAACGCCGCGCCTGCCCTCCGCCAGCGCGATCTCCGCCAGCGCACCCTCTGGCTCGCGTCAGGCTTCCGCCGCAGCAGCACGGGCAAGCCGAGCAGGATCGCGTCCGCGAGCGCGTAGAGGGCGAAGAACCAGCCGTGCGCGGCGATCCAGACCTGTTCGGCAGTGTCCCTGCCGACAAGGCCGCTGACCGCGGATGCGAGGGAACCACGGGGGCCGCTGGTGATCTTCGCACCGACGACGTAGGTCGGCACGGCCCGCCCGAGCCATCCCGCCACCGTCGTCGTCAGGTCCGTAAGGGTCACTATGCCGGGCTGCCTGGTCGATGACGCGCTCAGCAGGCCGCCCGCATAGCCAGGTCCGGTGACGGCTGTCAGCTCCAGGTGCGGCCGTCCGCCGGGCGCGCCGCCCGGAGCGGTGAGGAGGAGGCGGGTGCCCGGGGGCAGTTCGGCGGAGATGCGGCCGAGAATGGTGTCCAGGCGAGTGAGGGAGGATCGTTCGGGGGAAAGGATTGTGCCCAGGTCGATGACCGTCAGCGGGCAGCGGGCCAGCACCGCCTCGCTGACCGCGCTTGGCTGGGGCAGGTAGGCGGGAACCGCGCCCGCGGCGGAGGCCACGGCGAGCGCCGCCCCGGGACCAACGGCGGTCACGCAGCCGCCGAGGCCGCCGAGCAGGCCCCAGTCGGGACTCTCGTGGAACTGCCTGTTGTAGGCGACGATGCCCGGCATCTGGGGGACGCGGGCGCCGTTGCCGTCCGGCACGACCGCGGGCAGGGTCCCGCACGGAACCGGGGCCGCTGCGCGGGCACCCGCATTGAGCGTGAGCCAGCCGTCGGCGGGGCACGCGAACGGCCGCTGCGCGTAGTCGACGAGGTCGCCGACTGAGCCGTCCTGCGCCAGGCGCCACAGCGTGGGCGCGGTCGCCTGGGTCACTTCGGCCCAGCGCAGGCCGGAGATGCCGATGATGACGACATGCCTGACCGCAATGGCGCCGGAATTGTCGCGGCTAACGCTGCCGGAGGCTACGGCAGACGCGCCGGCAACGGCGGCCAGCGTAGCCAGGAAGGCAGCGCACAAGAGCGCGCGCAGCAGTGCTCGCCAGGCCGGCCGCCGAGCAATCGTCACGGACGCAACGGTATCCGGTCGCTCGGAAATATCTGGCAGTCCAGGTGAGCCAGCACATATGGCGTGGTTAGCGGTGGCACGAATGCCGGCGTGGCACCGCACGACAATATATCACTCTTGGTAATCTCAAGCGTTCAATGGGTCATCAGCTATGCGGTCCCGGGGGCAGCAGGATGAACGGACGCGGCGCGCGATCGACGCGGCGCGACGTGTCCGCGCGACTGCGCCGTATCGAGGCGACGTCGCATCGGTCTCTCGTGCCTCGGTGGACACGGCGGCAGCGGTGGCTGCTGGTCGGCACCGCCATAGGGTCGGTGCTGGTCATGGTGCTGACCGGCGGGCTGTCGGTGTTCTTCGGGCAGCTGAACGGCAACATCGCCACCGAGTCGATGTCCGTGCTCGGCAAGCTCCCGCCTCCGTCCCGGGCGGGCGTGCTGAACATCCTCGCTCTCGGCTCGCAGACCAGGGACGGGCAGGGACCCGGGTTCGGCTACGATCCGGGCACCGACCTGTCCGACACCGCGATGCTGATCCACGTGAACGCCGCGCACACGAAGGCGGTTGTGCTGTCGATCCCGCGCGACCTGCTCGTCTACCGGCCGCCATGCGAAGAGCGCGTCGGCGGGAACGCGGTCATCGCAGGCCAGCAGGACGCCATGTTCGACTCGGCGATGAACCTCGGCGGCCCCGCCTGCACAGTCGCCACCGTCCAGGACATGTCCGGAATCCGGATCGACCATTTCATCGTGGTGAACTTCAACGGCTTCCGGACGATGACCGACGTGCTCGGCGGCGTGGAGGTCTGCGTCCCCGAACCCGGCATCCATGACTGGCGCAGTCACCTCAACATCTCCGCCGGGCTGCACGTCATTTCCGGCGACGAGGCCCTCGCGTTCGTCCGCGACCGGCACGGGATCGGCAATGGCGGCGACCTCGCCCGCATCGAGATGCAGCAGATGTTCGTCTCGTCGCTGATCAAGAAGATCATGAGCAACGGGACGCTGACCAACCCGGTGACCCTCTACCAACTCGCCGACACGGCGACGAAGTCGCTCACCACGGACCCCGGCCTCGGTTCCGTGCAGGCGCTCGCGGGCCTCACCGAGAGCCTGCGCTCGCTGCAACTGCACGACATCACCTTCGTCACCCTGCCCAACGAGTTGGATCCCGCGAACATCGACCGGCTTCTCCCGCAGGAACCGCAGGCGTCCGAAGTCTGGCAACTGCTGCGCGAGGACCGGCCGTGGACCGGCCGCCTGCCAGGACCCGAGGCCGCCACGCACCCGACCCCCACTCACCCGTCCCCCACGCACCCGGCCGCCACGCACCCGGCCGCCGCGCCGCCGAAGCCGAAGGCGACCGCTCGTACTCCCGCGGCCAGCAGCGCGGCCCCCGGTGTGCAGACACGGAACGCGAGCGAGAACATCTGCTCCGGCCTTCCCGCGCCGAACGACCTGGGCGAACTCGGCGGGTGAGCCGCGCGGGAGCGATCGCAGCGATTGTCCCGTCACTCATCGGCTGGCCGCTGACTGGCACGGCCCTGGCTGAGCTTGAATACGGCCCGGTCGCCCGGGCGCACCCCCCGGACGTCGCCGGGTATCCCAGCTCGTATCGTGTGGCTGGCGCCCTCGGGCTGAACGTCTAGCGTCAGCAGGTCGCTGTTGAGCGAGACCAGGATCGAGACCTCCCGGAATTGCATGCGGAATGAGAGGCCGCCGAGCCCGTTCGGGAGCCTGGGGTCGAAGTACAGGACACCGTCACGAATTTGGGCGCCCGCGTAGTGCCGCTGCACAAGGTCGAGTGTCCCGGCCATGACACCCAGGTGGATCCCTTCCTTCGTCGTGCCGCCCTGGATGTCGTCGACATCGCTGCGGAGCGCGACGAGAAACCGGTCCCACGAGCTCTCCGGGTCGATGGTGGCGAGCGCTCCCGCGTAGGTGACGAAGCTCAGCGTCGAGCCGTGCGACGTGCGCTGGTCGTAGTACGCGACGTTCCGCGCGGCGGTGTCCGGACGGTGGGCGTACCCGAGCCGCTCGAAGATCGCGCGCAGTTCCTCGTCCGAGAAGAGGAAGAAGAGCATCACCGTATCGGCCTGTTTGGCGATCTTGTAGCGGTTGGGGTCGTCGCCCTCCGCACGCAGGATCCGGTCGAGCCGCTGGACATTCTCGTATTTCGCCCGGTAGGCGTCCCAGTCGAGTTCTTCGAGGTCACCCCAGCCTTCGAACTGGCTGATGATGCCGTCCTCATGGAACGGGACGAACATCCGGCGGCCTAGGTCCTGCCATAGCGCCAGCTCTTCGTCCCCGATACTGAGCCTCGCACGCAATCCTTCGGCGCTGCTCGCCGACAGCAGCGAAGGCAGCTTCGCCGCGATGTCGCACAGCCAGGCCACGATGACATTGGTGTACGCGTTGTTGGCCAGCCCGCCCTGCTGCGCGCCCGGGTACTTCTCGTGGAACTCGTCGGGGCCCATCACGCCGTGGATCTCGTAGCGCTCCCGCGCGGGGTTGAAGTGAGCGACAGACGCCCAGAACCGCGCGATGTCCAGCATCATCTCCGCGCCGTAACTTTCGAGGAAC
>DASZJE010000017.1:0-105395 GCA_035948445.1 Trebonia sp.
GCCCCCGAGGATTGCGTGCCGGCCGCGAGTTCGTCCGCGAGGAAGTCCAGCGCCTGGCGAGCCGTGTCCCGGTGGGTGTCGCCCAGGGGGTGGGAGGAGAAACGCGCCTCGTAGAACAGCGTGGTCAGCTCTTCGGCGGCGCCGGCCGCGAGGCCGCCGAGAATGCCGGTGCTGACAGCGCGCGCCAGCAGTTCATCGGGCGTGTCGGCGGTCCGGCGGGCCGCGCCGCGCCCGGCGAGGGTGCCCTCCATGGCGGCATAGCAGGCGATGATCGCCTCGCGGGCGTCGTCCAGTCCGGCGAGCGCGGCACGCCCGGATTCGACGGCGTCGCGCAGGCCTTCAGAGTCCTCGGCAAGGTCGTCGGGGATCCGCTCCGGGCGCGCCGGGCGGCGCTGCCGGGAGGACCACCAGATGCTGATCACGACCGCGGCCACCAGCAGGGCGATGAGCAGGCCCCACAGAATCGGGCCGAGCGGGATGTGGAACGCCCCGGATGACGTCTTGGCGCCGGATGGCGGCTTGCTGGCGGGGACCGCCGGACGCACCGGCGGATGCTGCGCGTTCGCCTGGCCGAACAGGTGCAGATGCAGGTCAGCGATCAGGACGACCGCGACGGCGATCATGCCGCCGGACAGCAGCCATGTGAGCACGAACCGGAGCCTGGCGGGAACATCGGCAGGGCCTGAGTCGTACGCCGCCCCTGATGACGAGCGCTGCTTCTCGGCGCGTTCCCTGTACCGCGTTATCGCCAGGAGGATGGCGAGGACGACTTCGAGGACCACGCCGATCACGACGCCGTATGCCTCCAGCGGCCCGTTCCAGCGCGACGTGGCGATGTCACCGCGCAGTCCGGCTATCCCGAGCAGAACCAGCAGCGCCAGCGGGAGCAGGCGGGCAAGCTGCTGCCGGGAGGTCATGGGCAAACCATACCTCGCCGGGCGGTTCGCGGACGAGGGTGATATGGACCGGAATTGGCGGCCGTGTTCGTTATCCCGGCACGGTTCCCGCTGCCGCGACTCATCCGAGGAGCTCCTCCGTGTTCGCCGCGGCGCGTTCGTCGGGCTTGAGGATGCGCAGCAGCGGCGCGGACGCGGCGCGCAGCCGTTCGACCGCGTCGTCGAGCATCGCGGCGGGCTCACGGTCGCCGGTTCCCTTGCCCTCGCGGGTACTGCTTCCCCTGCCGGCGGGGGTGGAGGTTCCCCTGCCGGAGAGGGTGGCGGTTCCCCTGCCGGAGAGGGTGGCCGCCATAATGGCGCCGAGGTACTGGGCTTCTTCGAGAAAATGCCGCGAGACCCGGTTCTCGATGAGGACCGGCGCCCCGACGAGCAACATCATCATGTAGGTCCTGACCTCGTCCACCGCGGCCTCCCGGCCGGCGTCAGCGGGTCCGGCATCAGCGGGTCCGGCGTCAGTCGGTCCGGCGTCAGCGGGTCCGGTGTTCCCGCGCAGGGCGGCCATTGCCCGGCCAGCGCGGGTGGCCTGCGCAACCATGATGGCCGCCTGCGCCGCGACGGCTCTGCCCTGGTCGCGTTCCCGCTGCCGGCGCAGTAGCTGGTCGACGACCAGCAGCGTGATGAGCAGGACGAGCAGCCCGGACACCGTGTCCGTCGTGAGCGTGCGGGCCGCCCACCACCGCCGCAGCCCGGCGTCCGTGAGCTCGCCGAGCACCAGTGCGAGGGTAAGCAGCGTGACGGCGATCGCGGCGGGCCATCCTGCCCAGCGGGTGAGCATAGGCGGCTACTTGGCCCTGGCCCTGTCCTTGGCCCTGTCCTTGACCGCGGCCTTGAGCGTCTGCTTGTAGGACCGGACGCGCGCCAGCGACTCCTCGTCGCGGATGTCCGCGACCGACATGTACGAACCCTCGTCGCCGAACGCTCCGGCGGCTTCGCGCCACCCCGAAGGCTGGACCCCTAGCTGCTTGCCGAGCAGCGCCACGAAGATCTTCGCCTTCTGCTCCCCGAATCCCGGCAGCGACGACACCCGCCTCAGCAGCTCAGCGCCAGAGGGCGCCGTCGCCCACACCGCGGCGGGGTTCCCGTCGTAGGCGTCCACGATGATGCGCGCGAGTTCCTGAGCCCGTCCGGCCATCGCCTTCGGGAACCGGTGCAGCGCGGGGCGTTCGGAGAATACGGCGGCCAGCCGTTCCGGGTCGAACGACGCGAGATCCTCGGCAGTCGGCTCATGCCCCAAGCGTGCGGCCAGGTCCCGCGGCGCGCTGAATGCCCGCTCCAACGGGACCTGCTGATCGAGTAGCATCGCGAGTAGGAGGGCGAACGCACTCCGTGTCAGGAGTTCGTTAGCGTCTGCGTCGACTGGCATCGAGATCGGCACGTCGTCCTCCGCGGAGATAAGCTGGGAGCGGCTGGAGCCCAGCCCGGATGGATGGAGTCATCATGGCATCTAACAAGAAGTGGCTCTACATGGGGATCGGGATCATCATCGGGCTGATCCTGTTCTCCGTGAACGCATGGCTGGCTCTCGCGGTCATCGTCCTCGCGATCGCCGTTCCGACCGGCGCCTACATGATGCTTGACCCGTCGCAGCGCCGTCGCTACCGCGAGATCCGGCGCCGCAACCAGGTCGGCCGATAGCCGCAGGACCGCCCCGGCTCGCGGACCGCCCCGGCTCGCCGTTAGAACACGCGAGCCGGGCGGCACCGTCTGGCTGCCTCCGGGTTACCGGCCCTCGGCCACCCGCGTGATGTAAGTGATCCCGACGAACGAGCGGTACACGGCCATCGGGTCGTCTCCCTCGATGGCTACCGACCGCGTGCCGGTCCGTTCCACGCCTTTGACCCAGCTCGCCACCATCGCCATGTCGGCGGTCTGCATCTCCACGTCCAGCCGCGCCGGCAGCGTGATGGCCGGCGCGGGAATCGACGGCGCCCGCCGCGCCGCCCGCATCGCCGCGGCCGCGATCTTGTCCCGGGCATCCAGCGGATGCATCTGGGCGGCGGCGAAACGCGTGATGGACTCCTTGACCACGACCCGCTCGGCTTCCGTGAAGAAGGGGTCGCCCTCGGCGATCGTCTGCTGATCTCCGCTGATGAGCGCGACCGGTGCGCCGTGGGCGAGCGCGACGAGCGCGTTGATCCCGCTCTCGCCGCATTCGACGCCGTTCAGCGTCACCTTCGAGATCACTGACGGGTTGTACGTGTGCGACAGCACCGAGCTTTCCCCGGAGATCGACCCGTGGTACCCGATGAGGAACACGGCGTCAACGCTGTCGTCCATGCCCTCCATCATGTACAGCGGCTTGTGCCGCCCGGCGACGTAGACGGCGCGTCCGTGCAGTTGCCCGGGGTCGAGGTTGTTCATCGTCCCATGCGAGTCGTTGCACACGAACTCGGTCGCGCCGCCCGCCAGCGCCCCGTCGATCGCGGCGTTGACCTCGCCGAGCAGCAGCCCGCGCCCCTCCTCGTACGGCTGCCCCGGCGCGCGGCACTGGGCCCAGTCGACGATCCCGGCCACGCCCTCCATGTCAAACGAAATGAAAACCTTCACGCGGGCCACACTAGCGGGGGTTCTGGAAATAAAGTAGTCGAAGCTTCAATTGTCTGGGAGGAGACGCTGCTCACGCAGGCTGCTCACCCAGGCAGTCCACCCAGGCAGCCACCCAAGACATAGGAGCTGATGATGCCCGTCCGTCGGCTGAATCACGCGGTGCTGTACGTGAACGGCCTGGAGCGCGAGGTCGAGTTCTACACGACGACCCTGGGCTTGCAGGTTCGGATGGAAATCCCCGGACGGGCGGCATTCCTGCGCTCGCCCGGCTCGGCCAACGACCACGACCTCGGGCTGTTCGACGTCGGCGCCGGCCAGGCGTCCGGCCGGCCGGAAGTCGGGCTGTACCACCTGGCGTGGGAGGTCGGCACGCTGGCCGAACTCGCCGAGGTCCGCGCCCGGTTGCTGGAGGCGGGCGCGCTGGTGGGGGAGAGCGACCACCGGGTGTCGAAGTCGCTGTACGCGAAGGACCCGAGCGGCATTGAGTTCGAGGTCCTGTGGCGAGTCCCCGTCGATGACTGGGACGCCGAACTCGCCGGAGGCGGCGCCATGACGATCCCGCTGGACTGGGAGCGCACTTTGGCCCGCTGGGACAGCGCGAAGGCCACCGGCGCCGCCGCCGGATCCCCGACCTGACCCGAGCCCGGGACATAGGGCCCCGGGATCCAGGGCCCTGGGACCGGCGCGCTAGCGTGCGCCGGCGCGCGCGGGCTGGGCGCGGCGGCGGGCGATGACCAGGACTCGCCAGCCCGCCAGGCAGGCCACGGCGCCGGCGGCCGTCATCAGGTCCGTGACCAGGCCGGTAACGGAGAACACGCTCGCCGCGCCCGCCGCGATGAGGGCGAACGCGCCGATCATGATCAGGTAGAGCCCCCAGCGCCGGAGGCCGTCGGCTTTCGTGCGGGTCGGGCCCCCGGCGCTCCATTGAGTGGTGTCGCGAATGGTCACGAACAGGAGAATACTCCCGGTTTTTCCGGCAGGACTACGGGACCATCATCGAGCTGACGCTGAACTTGGTGCTCAGCAACCTCTGGGTCTCCAGCAGGGTTGCCACGTCTTGCATCGCGGATGGGGACACCGACGTGGGGTACGTGTCCAGGTTCAGCACGTCAGCCATGTTGCTCGTGATGGTGGTGTACGTGGGCAGGATCTGCCGGAGGGCCTGGGAGTCGCCGTCGATGAGGGCCTGCGCCTTGTCGATCGCCGTCTGGAACGCCTTGACGGTGTTCGGGTTCTTGCCGGCCCACGCCGACGTCGAGAAGTACCCGGACATCGGGAAGCCCGCGGTGGGCCCGGTGCACTGCGAAAGCACGGGTACCGCGCCGAGTTGCTCCTCCGCGGCGGAGATGTACGGCTCGATGCCGCTGAACGCGTCGATCTTGTGGTCCTTGAGCTCCTCAACGACATCAGGGAAAGGCACCTGGACGTAATGCACCGATTTGTAGTTCACGCCGTCCGCCTCGAGCACCTCGTTGAGGGTGACCGCCTGGACGTCGTTGGGCACGTTGATGCCGACGGTCTTGCCCGCAAGGCTCGCCGCCGAGGTGATCCCGGATCCGGGCAGCGTCATCACTTCGAAGCTGTCAGCTGTGCAGTGCGCCGCGTCGGCGAGGATCTTAATGCTGACCCCACCGGCGTCGGCCTGGATGAACGAGACGTCGTTCGCGCCGCCGATGATGTCCACGGTGCCATGGAGCATGTCCGGGATCGCTTTCGTGGACTGGGCGACCGGGATAATATGCACGTTCAGGCCGACCTGGCGGAAGTAGCCGTCCTTTTGCGCGATGTACAGCGCCGCGGCGTCGGCGACGGGTTGCGCGCCCACGGTGACGTTGGTCTCCTCCAGGCTGCTGGCGGAGCTATGTGAGGCAGTGGAAGCGGAACCAGAGCTTGAGCCACTGCAAGCGGCGACCACAAAGGTCAGCGCCGCGCAGCCCGCGAGGGTTCCAAGTCCCCTGAAGGTTTTATGTGTCCACAAATGTCCCATAACAGTGAACTATTTCATGACATGGGGGGATGTTGATCTTATATAGACACACTTCCATATTATGAAACGGTCCCGGGGTTTGCCATCTCGTGTGAAGATGACGGTCCATGTGCGGCCGCTTCCGCGACAGGCGCGGGCTGGCCGCGCACCAGGCGGCTGACCTCGCTGCGCAGCTGCGCGAACTCGCGCAGTTCCTTCGTGGCGATCTGCTCCCGGGGCGCGGGCAGGTCCACCGTGATGTCGGCACGGACCCGGCCGGGACCGGGAGTCAGGACGATCACCCGGTCGCCCGTGTAGACGCTCTCGTCGATGTCGTGCGTGACGAGCAGGATCGTGATGTTCCGTTCGGCGTTCACGCGCAGTACCAGGTCCTCGAGATCCTCCCTGGTCTGGGCGTCCACGGAGCCGAACGGCTCGTCCATCAGCAGGAGCACGGGGTCGCACGCCAGCGCGCGGGCGATCGCCACCCGCTGCTGCATGCCGCCGGAAAGCTGCCACGGGTACTTTCCGGCGGCGTCGGCGAGGCCGACCGACTCCAGCGCGGAAAGAGCGCGCTCACGGCGTGCCACCCGGGT
The DNA here is from genome assembly GCA_035948445.1 of Trebonia sp. Taxonomy (GTDB): domain Bacteria; phylum Actinomycetota; class Actinomycetes; order Streptosporangiales; family Streptosporangiaceae; genus Trebonia. The sequence goes on from DASZJE010000017.1 coordinate 6,066, forward strand.
CCGATAGCCGCCGTCCTCGCCTGTGCGGGTCCGGCCGGAGTTCCGCAGCGGCAGCGCCACGTTCTCCCGTACCCGCATCCAGGGGTAGAGCGAGCGACTGTAGTCCTGGAAGACGACGGAGAGACCGTCGGGCACGCTGGTGACCGGGGTCCCGTTCAGGATCACCTGCCCGCTGGTCGGGGGCAGCAGGCCCGCGACGCACCGCAGCAGCGTGGACTTGCCGCACCCGGACGGGCCGACGATCGTCACGAGCTCGCCGTCGGCGACGCGGAGGGAGACGCCGTCTACGGCGAGCTGGGCGGTGCCAGACGAGCCGTAGGTGCGGGACACGGAGTCGATCTCAAGCACGCTGCTCCTGATGGTCCTGAAGGATAGTGGGGTTTAGCGGGCGAAACGTTTGGCACCACGATGCCACGAAAGGGTGAGTTTCTCCACGCCATCGACGATAACGTTCATGAGGTAGCCGAGGATGGCGAGCAGGACGAGCGTGGCCCAGAATTCGGGCAGGTCGAAGGAGTTGCTCGCGCTGTTCATCTCGTACCCGATGCCGTTGCTGCTGCCGACAAGCTCGGAGTAGACCATCAGGATGAGCGACAGCGACACCGACAGGCGCAGGCCGGTGAAGATCTTCGGCAGCGCCGACGGGATGATCACCTTGGTGAGCCGCTCCCAGCGCGACAGCCGGAACACGGTCGCCGTCTCCAGGTGCAGCGCGCCGACCGTGCGGGCGCCGTCGATCGTGTTCAGGAGCAGCGGCCATATCGTGCCCGCGACGATCGTCGCGACCTCCATCTGGGTGCCGAGCTGGAACAGGGCGAGGAACACGGGCGCGGCGGTGACCACAGGGATGGCCCTGGCGAACTGGAGCAGCGGGTCGAGGAACCCGGTCACCACCGCGGACCGGCCCAGCGCGATTCCGAGGGGGATCGCGATGGCGATGCTGATCGCCAGCCCGATCAGGATCCGGACCACGCTCGGCACGACGTTACCGGTGGCGTCCGAGGTGAGGAACAGGTGCGCGGCGGGCCCGGAGAACCACTGCTGGTGCATCTGGGACAGGATCGTCGACGGCGGCGGGAAGAACGTGCTCTGCCGGCTGTTCGCCCACTCCTGCCACAGCCACACGGCGATGGCGAGGACCAGCCACTGCCTGATCCATCCCAGCCACCGCAGCCAGCCTGGTATCCGCATGACGGCCGCCCTCACAGCGATGCCCCTCTCACAGCGATGCCCCTCTCACAGCGATGCCTTGTGCCACGGCAGCAGCCGGCGTTCGGCCCACGTCAGCACCGCGTTGAGCACCAGGCCCAGAATGCCGGCCCACAGCGTGGCGGCCAGGATCTGCGGGGTATCCGACGTGCCCGTCGAGGCGTTGGCGATGAAGGTGCCGATGCCGGGACCGTTGAGCCCGCCGATGATGTAGCCGGCGCCGATGGAGAGGATCAGCGCGACCGCGGACGCGATCCGCAGGCCGGTCGCGATGAACGGGAGCGCGCTCGGCAGCGATACCCGCCAGGCGATCGAGAGCCGCCCGAACCCGAACGCGCGCAGCGTCTCCTTCGCGACCGGGTCGACGTCGTCGAGGCCGGCGATCGTGTTGTACAGGATCGGCCACATGCAGCCATAGACGATGAGCGTCAGCGTCATCCGCATCCCCGAGCCGAGCACCAGGCTGACCAGCAGGATGAGGGCCACCGAGGGGATCGGCCGCAGGAACTCGACGATCGCGCGGGTGAAGAACCGCACGCCGGGCACGCTGCCGAGGAGCAAGCCGAGCGGCACCGCGATCACCACGGTGATCGCCAGCCCGAGCACCCAGGATTCCAGGGTGGCGCCGACGTCGGCGATGAACTGCCCGTTCGTCACGAGCTGCGCGGCCTGGCCGAGAACGGTCGACATCCGCGGCAGGACGGAGGACGGGATCGCGAGGCCGGCTAGCTCCGCGAGAACAAGAAAGACGACGACGCCGATGGCGCCCCGCGACCACTGGACCGGCACTCCGAACCGGACCGAGCGGGGGGACGCCGCAGCGGGCTCACTCGACATGCGCCCATGATCGCACGAGAACGATCACAAAGAAGGACATTCGTCATCTTGCGCGTGGCCTCTGCTGATTTGAGCGGTTCGTGCGGGCGGCGGCACCCTGCTGGTTCGCAGCGGCGGACGAGCGCAGCCTGGTACTGGCGGCCACGCGTCCCGCGAGGGCGACGATGAACGCGACCGGGAGGACCTGGGGGAGTTCCGCCGACGGAACGAACGCCACCGAGGCGAACGCGATCGCCACGCCGCCGATCGCGACGGCGAGGGCGCCGGCGACCCGGCGGGTGCGCAGCGTCCGGCGGACCAGGCCGCGTGCCTCGCGGGGCAGGCGCAGCAGCATGATCACGAAGGTCGCCGCCGTGCCCAGGGTCAGCAGCCCGAAGCCCAGGGCGAGCGGGAGCCTGCCGACGTGCGTGAGGGCCGGCAGCCACAGCAGGAACAGCGCGATCAGCACGAAGAAGTAGATCATCCTGGAAACCGCCCGCAAGATGACCACGTCGATATTCCGGCTGTAGATGTGCTCGCCCGGCGTGGTGCGCGCCGCGTTGATGAAGTGCCTGATCGCGCCCGCCGTGTCGTGCCGGCGCAGCCTGATCCGGCCGAGTTCGTTCATCGCCCCGCTGTGCGTCGGGTCGAGCGCCAGCGCCCGCTCCTGATGGGACCGGGCATTGTCGAGGTTTCCCTGGTTCAGGGCGACCTTGCCGGACAGGAAGTGCACGTCAGGCTCGTTGGGGGCGAGCTTGCGCGCCTCTGCGGCGGCGGCCGCCGCGACGGCGAACTGCCCGGCGGCCAGCGCGGCCTGCGCGACGCACACGTGCGTCTGCCAGTACGACGAGGCGAGGCGGCGTGACTCGGCCGCCGCGCGCAGCGCCTCGACGTGGTTGCCGAGGTGCATGAGGGCGTTGCTGGCCAGCCGGTGGGGCCACTCTTCGTCAGGGTCGATCGCGGCCGCGCGGTTGGCGGCCTCGATCGCCGCCAGGTACCGGTCCGCGCCCAGGTGCGCCCGGGCGAACAGGCACCATGCCCGGCTGCTTCCCGGGTCCGCGGACACCACGCGGGCAAGCAGGGTAGTGGCCTCGTCGTAGCGCCCGAGGTCGAGCATCGTGGCGGCGCGCGCCAGCTCCTGCCTAATCTCCGTCAAGTCGCTGGCGTCCGTCAGATGAGCCGGCGCTTCCGCAAATAAGCCACTAGATCATCGTATGCGCCACCCTCGTTCGCGAACAGCGCGACATTCCGCGCGGTGTCGAACCAGGTGCCGAGCGACGGCTTGACCTCGGTGACCGCGGCCTCCAGGTCGGCCTGCCCGATGAGCCGGGCCTCGCCGCGGCGGACGGAGTCCAGGAGGGCGCGTTCGGCGGCCGTCTCGCAGATGTGCGCGATGTCGGCACCCGAGTACCCGTCGGTGATCTTCGCCAGCTTCGCGAGGTCGATCCCGGCGACGGGCCGTTCCCGCAGGTGGTAGCGGAAAACGCCCTCGCGTGCCTGGCCGTCAGGCGGCAGCACGAGCAGCATGCGGTCGAACCGGCCGGGCCGGCGCAGCGCCGAGTCCACGTCCCACGGGTGGTTGGTGGCCGCGAGCAGGAACACGCCGGTGTTGTCGTTCGCCACGTCGTCGAGCTCGAGCAGGAGCTGGTTCACCGCCGACCGCATCGGCGTGTTCCGCAGCTGCGACCGCTTCTGCCCGATCGCGTCGACCTCGTCGAGGAACACCACGCACGGGGCGTTGCGGCGGGCGATGTCGAAGAGCTCGTGGATGTTCCGCTCGCTGCGGCCGACGTACATGTCGATCAGGTCGGCGAAGGAGACGGACAGGAAACGGGCGCCCAGTTCCCCGGCTACCGCGCGGGCCACGAACGTCTTCCCGCATCCGGGCGGGCCGTACAGCAGCAGGCCGCCGCGCAGCGATTTCCCGTACAGCTTGCGCAGCTCCGGGTTGCGCATCGGGGCGAGGAAGGCCGCCTCGAGCCGCTGCTTGACCTCGGTCATCCCGGCCACGTCGTCCAGCGTCAGGCCCGCGTGCTCCGCGTCGTACGCGCGTGCCTCGTCGATGCCGGCCGACGCGGAACCCGCGTCCTCGCCGACGAACATCTGGGGGAGGACGTCGCGAAGCTCGCTTTCGGCCTGCGACCAGTCGTACTCAGTGCCGCTCTCCCCCGTTCCGGCGCCGGCGCCTGCGCCGGGCGGCGGGCCCTGGCTCTCGCCACCTGAGTCGGCGGGTTCGGCGGGCTCGGCGGGCGTGACAGGTGTGAGCGAGGTGGTATCCGGGGGAGTCACCACGGATCGTTCGGGCTGAAGGGGCTGATCTTGGGTGAGCAAGGCGAGCGCTTCTTGGTTGCCCGGGTCTCGCTGCAGTACCGCGCCCAGGTGCCTGACCGCCTCGTCCCGATGGCCGGCATGCAGGAGCAGCGCCGCGAGATGCAGGCGCAGCGGCACGTCGTCGGGCATCGCGTTGACCGCGTTGCGCAGGCTTTCGAGTACGGCGTGGTCAGGTTCCATGCGTCCGTCCGAGAGGGGCTTCAGGCTGTCGCAACATCCACACTATGAGGTGAGGCTGCCTGACGGATACCATCACGGCAGTCTACAGGCCGGCCGCGAGCTCCCTCAGATGCGCGTGAATCCCGTCGAACGCCGCTGTTGACAGGTATCGCTTCGGCATCTTGGCGAGCGACGTGTAATTGGTGTCACATACGTTGGCGAGCGGGGATTCCACCGCCTGGGTGACGAACTGGTAGGCGTCGAGCTTGTCGATGCCGCACAGTTCCGCCACCCACCGCACCATGTCGTGCTGCGCGATGCGGAACGCGTCCTCCAGGGGACGGGCCGACCCCGCGGACATGAGGTAGGCGTCGTTCTCCATCCGCGGCCACGGGCACGGCACGCCCTTGATGAGGTCGACGACGATCGTCGTGTTCATGGCGGTCTCGACGGCCACTCCGCAGGTCTCGCCCTCGCCCTGGCGCGCGTGGCCGTCGCCGAGCGACAGCAGCGCTCCCTCGACGTTGACACCCAGGTAGCACGTGGTGCCGGCCCGCATCTCTGGCGTGTCCATGTTGCCGCCGAACGCGTCGGGGACGAGGGCGCTTCGCACCTCGTTCTGCGCCGGGGCCACCCCCACGGTGCCGTGCATCGGCTCCATCGGCAGGTCGGCGGTGAACTCGCTCTTGCGTGCCCGGAAGCGGCAGGTTCGCTTGCCGCGATCGAGTTCCCAGATCCACATGAGCTCTTCGAGGGGCTCATTCAGCAGCGCGGTCAGGTGCGTGCCGGTCAGCGCCCCGAACAGCGGCACGGTCGTGGACGCGCCCCAGTCACGGGCGGGCTCGATGCTCACGAAATGCACCGCGACCGTGTCACCCGGCTCGGCGCCCTCGACCCAGAACGGACCGGTCTGCGGGTTGAGGCCCGTGATGTTCAGCTTCGAGACGAGGTCGTCGGCCGAGCGGACGCGGCCGGCGAAACAGTCCTCGGTGAACAGGCTGAGCGCGACGGGTGTCGTGATGCGCTTGACGGGGGCCGCGCCGCCGAACGTCCAGGCGTATTCGCCCGCCGTCGGCCGGTAGGTGATCACTTCCAGGTCGCTCACTGCGTGGCCTCCTTCGCTGTGCCGGCTGTGCCGGCTGTGCCCGTGCTGGTCGTGCCCGCCGGGGCGGGTTCGTCGAGGTGGACCAGGCCGACTTCGGTGATCCGCCGCGGGTGCTTCACCCGCAGGTAGCCGAGATATATCACGCCGATCACCATGAACCCGGCGACACCGGGGCCCATGTAGGACGACGGCGGCGTGAGGGGGGTGACGAACGAGAACGCCCTGATGCCCGCGCTCGTCAGCCACGCCGGGACGAACGCGGCGATGCCGAGGAGCGGGACGACGAGGTGCAGGAACGGGTTCCAGTGCCTGCCGTTGTCTTTCGCGGCCCTGGCGAAGTACCCGATGCACGCGGCGTTCATGAGGATGTAGATAGCGACGAGCACGATCACGATGCCGGTGCCGATCATCGCGAACGCGTTCAGCGGGTTGTAGGCGAGGCCGAGGCCGAGCGTGACGGCGCACGTGAGGACGAACGAGAGGACGATCGCGAGGACGGGGGAGCGGTGCCTGGGGTGCACTTTCGCGAGCGCTCCGGGGAAGGCTTTGACGCGGCCCATCGCGTACGACATCCGGCTGGCGACGTTCACCCCGGCGTTGGCGTTCCCGATCGTCGAGTTGACGATCGCGAGGAAGACGAAGAACCAGAACAATCCGTACAGGTTCCGCGCCATGCCCTCCCACGACGCGCCGCCCTCGCTGGTGAAGCCGGCGAATCCCTTCGGGCCGAAGGCGACGTCCGCGGCGTAGGTGGTGAACACATAGAGGACGCCGATGCCCAGGGTGGAGAACAGGACGGCCTTCTGGACGGTCTTCCTGGGATTCCTCGACTCCTCAGCCAACGGCGCCGCGCCCTCGAAGCCGCCGAACGCCAGCACCGTGTATACCGAGCCCGCGATCACTCCGGTCATGCCCTTGTAACCAGACGACGTGTACCCGGTGCCGAACACGCTGAACGTGTTGTGCTGCCCGGCGTGCACCACCAGGAACACGCCCAGCACGACGAAGACGGCGATCTCGGAGACGCCTAGGACCGTGCCGAGCCGTGCCGAGGTGCGGATCCCGAAATATCCGGCGAGGAGGACAACGACCGCGCCGGCGACCGTCCACGGCCACCACAGGTTCGCCGGGTATCCAGGGAAGTCGGAGTTGATGGTGCTGGCCACGGTGAATCCGAGTTGGAGCAGCACAAGGGGCGGGATCAGGACCGCGACAAGCACGTACCCCCAGGCGGTGAGGAATCCGGCCATGGGATGGATGCCCCGGGCGGCGTACGTGGCGAGCGAGCCGGCCGCGGGCATCTCACGGGCGAGCAGCCCGATCGACGACGCGGAAAGCAGGCAGGCGACCAGGGCGAAGACGACGGCGAGCGGGAGGCTCCCGCCCGCGTAGGCGGCGCCGGCCGGGATCGAGGCGGCGATGGCCGCGCCAGGGGCCATATCGGTAATGGACTGGAAGAGAACCTCGCGCAGGCCGATGGCGTTGCGGCGCAGGCCATGGGTTTCGCTGGTGAGCGCGGGACGCGAATCAGTTGGCACGATGACCGCTTTCGTGTCTGGTGATGCTTCCGCGGTGATCGTCTCACGCGAGCGGTTTCGTGCCTATTGCCAATCGTTAAGAGTAACGACACTGGTTTATCCGGAGCGAGGCGCTTAATCGTTATTACGGGTTTAACGACGTCAGCGGTGTTATCGACGTGGGCAGGCGCTTTCGACGTCAGCAGGCGCTGTCGGCGGCGCTGGCCGCGTTGTTCAGCGACTGCACGGCGGACGCCGGGACCGAGCCCTTCCGCACGTCCGCCTGCACGGCGGTCAGTTCAGTCAGCAGCCCGTCGAGCGACGACTTCACGCTAGCGCTTTGCGCCTGTCCCGCCGCGGTCGTCAGTTCCGTGATGGCGGTCGTCATGTCGGTCGTGAGCTTGGCCTGCGGAGCCCGCGCGTTCAGGTCGCTGATCGTCTGGTTGTAGGCCGTCAGCGCCGTCCCGGCGTATGCCTTGCAACCGGGGTCGGTCGGCGCCGTCAGCTTCGGCACCAGGATGGCGCCACCCGCCGCCACCACGGCGACCACGACCACGCCGCCGACGATGAGGACGATCTTCTTCCCGGATTTCCTGTCAGGTCCGCCTGCCCGCTGGCCCGGCCGCGTTACCGCCACTTCGCTGGGGTAGGCGCCGTCAGGGTATCGCCGGTTGTCCTCGGACCGTTCCGGTCCGCCGTCACGGAAGGCCCCTGGCCGCGGATTCCCGTAGGGCCCGGGCTCGGCGGGGCCGTACGGTCCCTGTTCCCGGTATTCCGGCGCCGGGGATCCGGGGTGTGCCGATGCCAGCGACCCGCGCTGCGGCGCGTCGGCGTAGGTCCCGGCCCGGGTCCGCGCGTAGCCTCCCGGCTGCGGGCCGTCGTAGGGGGTGTCCTCCGGATCGCGGTAGACGCTGAACCGCGGGCTGGCCGCGGGGGGAACCTGCGGGCCGGAAGCGGATCCGACCGGCCGGAACACGGTCTGCTCGGTCCGCCTGGGAGCGCCGGACTGCTCAGCGCGCGGCGAGACACGGTCTTCGGGCGCACGGTCTTCGGGCGCACGGTCTTCGGGCGCGCGGTCTTCGGGTATCCGGTCTTCGACGCGGTGTCCGGGTACACGGTCTTCGACACGGTCTCCGGGTATCCGGTCGTCAGGTGCACGGTCTGCGGAGTCACGGTCCGCGGAGTCACGGTCCGCGAACGTGCGACGCCCGGAGAAGCGGCGGGGGAGCGGATCGTCGCCGAACCTCTCGGCCGCTTCCGCGGCGGTGTCAGCCAGGGGCTCCGGCAGGGGATTCTCCGGGGAAGACGACGTCGGCTTGCTGTTCGGGGTGAACCACGAGGTGGCGTCCTGCACAGCCGCGGATGCCGGAGCTCCCGACACTGGGGCCCCGGGCACGGGGGTTCCGGGTACCGGGGTGTAGGGCGCCGGCGGGCCGGATCGCGTGGGCTGCGCGTAGGAGACCGGCTGCGTGGGCTGCTCGTAAGGCGCGGGCTGGGCATGCTGTGCGGCCTGCGGATGCTGTGCGGCCTGCGGATACTGCGCGCCCTGCGGATACTGCGCGCCCTGCGGATACGGTCCGGCCTGGGAATATTGTGCGGCCTGCGGATACGGTCCGGCCTGGGAATACTGTGCGGTCTGGGAATGCCCGGGCTGCCAGTATCCAGGCTGCGGAGATGGCGCGGGTTGCGGAGACTGCGCCCCTGGGGGATAGGCCGCAGCGGGATAAGCCCCCGGGGGATAGGCCGCAGCCGGATAAGCCCCTGCGGGATAGGCCGCCGGGGGATAAGCCGCTCCGGGATAAGGAGTCGGCTGCGCATAGGCTGCCGGGTGCGCGTAGGCCGTCGGCTGCCCGGGCTGCGCATAGTGGCCCGGCTGGGCGAGTGGTGTCGGCTGCTCGTACGGGGCGGGCTGCCCGACGTAGGCATTCGGGACGCCGTTGTAGGCCGAGTAGGCCGAAGGGTCCTGATACGCGCCGCCTCCGGCGCCGCCCGACGGCGCGATCCCGGGACCGTAGGAGTATCCCGGTGCCCCGGGGACCCCCGGAGCCGGCGGAACACCGGGAGCCGGCGGAACACCGGGAAGCGGCGGAACGGCTGGCACCGGGGAAACGGGGGAAACCTGCGGGACGGCGGGAACTCTGTGCGCCGCGCCAGCGGGCGTGATCGCCTGTCGTGCGGGGATCGCCGGAAGGTTATCGCCAGCGGGAGACGGCGTGTCCGCGTGGTCACCGGCCGCGGGCAGCGCCGCCATTGCCCGGCGCGCGGGTACCGGTCCGCGCTGCCCGGGATCGGGCGGGACTGGCGTGTCGGCAGGGACGGCCGAAGGATCGGCGGGAACCGGGACGCCGGCCGGATCTGACGCTGACGACATGACTAGTCCGCTCCTGGATTGCTGAATAAGAGATGAGGAAGCGCGGGCCAGCCCTCGCGGTCAGACGTACCCGTTGCGGCTGAGGCTGGCCGGGTCGGGCTCCGCTCGCGGGATGGAGACGTCACCGGTGACGTCCGCCGCGAGCCGGATGCGATCGCCGTCGACAAGCCTCGCCTCGGCGCCGGGCAGCACCCGGTCGCCGTTGACGAACGTGCCGTTGGTCGAGCCCTCATCACGGATGGTGGCACGTCCGGAGTCGTCAACCATGATCGTGGCGTGCCGCCGGGACACGTTGTCGTACTGGGCGAATGCCGCGGCGACCAGTGACTGGGCCGGGTCGCGTCCGAGGATCACCGACGTGCCCGCGGGCACGTCCACGTTCCCGGTCGGGAACGAAATCCGCAGGACGACGGGCGAGATTCGGCGGCGGGCGCCGGGCAGCGGCTGACGGCACTGGGTGCAGACCAGGTCCGCGGGGTCTTGTACCACAGCCCCGCAGGTCGGGCACACCACTCTGCTTTCACCTGGCCGGAGGTACTGCTGGGAAACAGTCGGCGACGGGATATCGTCGTCAACGTACGGCGTGTGCGGCAGGTTGGCGCCACACCGGAAGCAGATCAGGTCCTCCGGCTGCACCTTGACGCCGCAGTCTGGGCAGGTCAGGATCGCCATCTCCTCGTTCTCAAGGCGTTAAGCCGTTCTAAGCCACCTTACCGTCCGCGAGCCGTTCGGCTCCAGAGATCGCGTACTCCGGCCAGTGACGAAGACCACGGGCCCGCTCAGGAATGCCAATCGCCTGACGGAACGCCCGTGGGCTTTCTAGGATTAGGGATCGGCAGTACCGGGCTGGTCAAGTGGTACCGCGATGTCACGAAGGACAGTGTCGCCGAGGTGGCGCGGTGTCGTCAGCGGGACGTCGCGTTGCCGCCGGTCTCGCCGGGCAGTCGGACGCGGCGCGGCATCGAGCGGGAATCATTCGATGCCGGCTACTCTCTGTCCGCTCGGCAACGGCTGGCATGAGGGGAACTGCTGGTGGCCGGGCAACTCGTTGCCGCCGCCGGCAACCTTGAGTCCCTCCCCAGGGATTCACGGTCCCTCCTGACAAGCGACGGGCGCGTCGGCGGGTGGGCCGCTTTGCTGTGCAGCGATCAGCGCAGGCTTGGGGAGGAAGTGTGTATCTTTGCGGAAGTTCCGGGTGATAACTCGCGAATGGCCCATAAGACAGTGCCGGTTGATGATTATATGTCCCTACCCGTTTTGTGTCGCTAGCTGGAAGAGTGCCCTCGGCCGTCCTGTCGTCCTCGTGCAGCGGCGCTCTCGCAAGGTCGTTGTCCACGGAAGGAGAGGGGTGCCGATGAAGAGCGGCTCAACCGTTCGGTGCCCAGAGCAGGCCCAGACGGCCCGTAAAGCTGCGAGGTGCAAGCGCAGTGCGTAGACGATCGATGACCACCAGCGGAAGCGGCGCTCCGCAAGCAGCGGATTCCGGCTTCCAGGGCGTCGGGGGCGGTGGCTCGTTCGGTGACGGGCCGCTGGGTGCCGGCCAGGGGCAGGCCGGACCCGGCGCAGGCGGCCCCGGAGGCCAGCCGGCCTTGCCCGTCCCGGTGAATCCCCCACCGCGCCGGGGTGATGGCGACAACCTGCCGTCGGCGCGCGGATCGGTCAGCGGCGCCTCGTCGGCCGTCAACAGGGGCAGCCGTTTCGCGCTTCGGAACTGGCGAGTGCGCTGGCGTCTGTTCGCCATCATTGTCGTCCCGACCGTTGCCGCCCTTATCTTCGGCGTCATCCAGAGCACCGACGCTGTCAGCAGCTACGAGAGTTTCAGCAACGTCCGGTCGCTGGCCAACCTCAACAGCCTCGTGGTCACGGGCGTCGGCCAGCTCGGCACCGAGCGCGACCTGATCGCCGGCTACGTCGCCGCCGGCAAGCCCGCGAGCATGAAGAACCAGGTGCTGGCGGCCGAGCAGGCGACGAACGTCACCATCAACGAGATTTCCAGCCAGTCCGCGGGTGTCGTGTCCAACAGCGCGATCCGCGCCCAGACGATCCTCGCCTTGCAGAACGGCGTGCTCGGCGGCATCAGCGACCTGAACGAGATCCGCAACGCGGCGCTCACGACCAGCTACCCGTCGATCGCCATCATCCAGGTGTACGACGAGCGCCTGATCACGCCGTTCATCACGTTCAGCAACGACATCGCGGCCGGCACGGGTAACAGCACCCTGCAGAGCGACGTGACGGTGCTCAACTCGCTGCTGCTCATGGAAGACGACGCCTCCCTGCAGCGTGCCTACCTCTACCAGGCGCTGCAGAGCAACCCGCAGGATCTCACGCCCGAAGTGCTGCAAGATCTCCAGCAGGCGGACTCCACGCTGTCGGCGGACAACGCCCAGTTCCTCGCGGCCGCGTCGGTCCAGGAGTCGCAGGACTTCAACAACACGGTCTCCGGCCCGCTCGTCGACGAGGCGAAGAGCGAGGAAGAACGCGCCGAGGCGTCGGCGGCCTCAGGCGACGGCACGGGGCTGACGATCGGCACCCAGGAGGGATGCGCGAGCCAGAGCGCCGCGCAATGCTGGTGGACCGACCAGACGCAGGAAATCGACGACATGCAGGGGGTCATCAACGGGACCTCGGCCCAGCCCGGGCTGGCCGCGCAGATCACGTCGCAGGCCGACTCCCTGGCGTCCAGCGCGCGGACGAGCCTGATCAGCAACACGGCCCTCTCGCTCCTGCTGCTGATCGTCGTCATCCTGATCACCGTGATCGTGGCGCGGTCCATGATCCGCCCGCTGCGCAAGCTGCGCGCCGACGCTCTCGAGATCGCGGGCACGAAGCTGCCGGACATGGTCCGCCGTCTCAGCGAGAGCGAGGGCGGCGACGACAGCGTCGAGATCGAGCCGGTCGGCGTCACGTCAACGGACGAGATCGGTGAGGTGGCGCGGGCGTTCGACCAGGTCCACCGCGAAGCGGTGCGGCTGGCCGCCGACGAGGCAATGCTGCGCGGCAACCTGAACGCCATGTTCGTCAACCTGTCCCGCCGCAGCCAGTCCCTGATCGAGCGTCAGCTGACGCTGATCGACAACCTGGAGCAGAGCGAGCAGGATCCGGACCGGCTGAGCAGCCTCTTCCGGCTGGACCACTTGGCGACGCGTATGCGCCGCAACTCGGAAAACCTCCTGGTTCTGGCCGGCCACGAAGGCGCGCGGAAGTGGAGCCAGCCGGTACCGCTCGTCGACGTCCTGCGTGCCGCGGTCTCCGAGATCGAGCAGTACGAGCGCGTCGTGCTCAACGTGCAGCCCGGTATCCAGGTCATCGGCCAGGCGGTCAACGACGCCGTCCACCTCGTCGCGGAGATCGTGGAGAACGCCACGACATTCTCGCCCGAGGACACCCAGGTGTATGTGACCGGGCAGCCCCTCACCAGCGGCGGCGTGCTGCTGGACATCACCGACAACGGCGTGGGCATCTCCGAGCAGGAGATGGCGCACGCGAACTGGCGCCTTGACAACCCGCCCGTCGTCGACGTCGCGGTGTCCCGGCGCATGGGCCTGTTCGTGGTCGGCCGCCTGGCCGCCCGGCACGGCGTCAGGGTCCGTCTCCGTCACGCGCAGTCCGGCGGTCTCACCGCGCTGATCTGGCTGCCGGAGTCGGTGGCCGCGACGGAGACCGCCACTCCGATGGGACGGCTCCGCAAGTTCGAACCCGACGACTACGGGCCGGCCCCCGCCCTGTCCGCGCCTACACGGGGCGCTGGTGCGGGCGGCTTCGGCGGTCAGCAGTCGTCGTTCGGCCTCGGCCCGGGTGCGGGCGGCCCAGGCGGTCCAGGCGGTCCAGGTGCAGGCGGTCCAGGTGCAGGCGGCCCCGGTGTCGGCGGACTGGGTGCCGGTGGCCTGGGTGTCGGCGGTCCGGGTGCGGGCGGTCCGGGTGCCGGTGCCCTTGCCCAGGGCATGCCGGCTGCGAGCGGTCCCAGCACGGGCGGGGCAGGCGGTGCGGCGGCCCGGATGACGAGGCTCGGCGGTGGCCCCGCCGGCGGAGCGCCCTTCGGCGGCGCGACGACCGCTGGCGGCGGTTTCGCAGGCAACGCCGGCAACACCGGCGCAGCGCCCGGTTTCGGCAGCGGCGACTTCGGCAATGACGGCAATGACAGCGCTCCGGCTAGCGGTTCGTCCCTGCCTACGCGCCAGCCCGGCGGACTCCAGATGCGCGGCGCGGGCGCCCCGGGTGGCGTTCCCGACGCGGGCCCGACGTTCGCCAGGGGCGGCGCGGGGAACGGCAACCGGAACGGAAGCGGAAACTTCGGCGTGCCGGAGACGTCCTCGTTCGGCGGCGGCTTCAGCGAGGCCGGCTCCGGCAGGGGCGGCTCCAGCGGGGGCGGCTTCGCCGGCAACGGGTTCGGCGACGTCCCGGTTCCGGGGCCCGGCACCGGCAGCGGGCCGGCGCAGGTACCTGGCGGCACCACCCCCGCGATCGCCGGCTCCGACGGAAGCTCGGTCACGGTTCCGCCGTCCGTCGCCCCCGGTCAGGAGGCGCGGCTGCCGATCTTCGATTCGCTAGAGTCGGACTGGTTCCGGCGCAGCGGAACGTCCTCCAGTTCCAACTCCGGCTCCAGTGCGGGCGCCGGAGTCGGCGTCGGCACGGGCGCCAGTGCGGGCGCGGCCGCGACGGCGAAGTCGGCCGCCGCGTCGGAAAGCTGGAACTCGCCGGCGGACGAGGGATGGCGCGCGGCCCGGGTCGCCGCGTCTCCTAACGCGGACGAGCAGACTAACGCCGGATTGCCCAAGCGGGTCCCGAGGGCGAACCTCGTGCCCGGGTCAGTCAGCGGCGGAGGAGAAGGCGGCGGCACCGAGCAGAAGACTGAAGCCGTGCCTCCCGTGCGGTCCGCGGACCAGATCCGCAATCGCATGGCGAGCTTCCAGCGCGGTGTGCGCGAAGCGCGTGCCGCCGCACCCCAGAACGAGGAGCCATAGGACGGATGAGACTCACGGACAGATATCACGAACAAGTGGTCAGAAAACGAGGAGGTGCCGTTATGAGCGGGCTTGGAGAGGATCGCGCGTGAGCACGCCAGGACGCCCTGCCCAGGACCTCAGCTGGCTGATCACGAACTTCGTGGAGCGAGTCCCGGATGTCGCGCACGGTGTGGTCGTCTCCTCCGACGGCCTGCCGCTCGCATTCTCCGCGGGGTTCCCCCAGGAGCGTGCCGACCAACTCGCGGCGGTCACGTCCGGACTAACCAGCCTGACCCAGGGCGCCTCGCGCGTCTTCGAGGGCGGCGCGGTCGTGCAGACCGTGGTCGAGATGCAGCGCGGCGTGCTGGTCATCATGGCGATCAGCAACGGCGCGAGCCTCGCGGTCCTGGCGGCGTCAACGTGCGACCTGGGCCTCGTGGCTTATGAGATGACTCTGCTCGTCGAGCGCGCGGGCCGGGTGCTCACCCCGGCGACGCGTGCTGGTGGTGTAATGCAAGGCGCAATGCCGGGCGACGGGAGAAGATAATGAATACTGGAGGATACGGTGGCGGGTCCCGGCCGCGGTGACGACCGCGGCGCTTCTCCCGCCCCCTGGCAGCAGGGACCGGGCCGGACTGGCCCGTGGGAGGAAATGCCGCCGCAACGGCATTCTCCATACCCTCCTCCTCAGCCGTTCCAGGCTGAGGAGGAGAGTCCGGCACCGCGCAGCCTGGTAAGGCCGTATACGGTCACCGGCGGGCGGACCCAGCCACGCTACAAGCTCGCGATGGAGGCCCTCGTCACGGCGACCGTGTACGAGCAGCGTGACCTGTCCGTGCTGGCGCCGGAATGCCAGGCGATCCTCCAGTTCTGTTTGGACTGGCGGTCCGTGGCCGAGATTTCCGCCGTGCTGCGGATCCCGCTTGGCGTGGCGCGGATCCTGGTGGCGGACATGAGCGCGGATGGGCTCGTCCGCATCCACCAGCGGGATGACTCGGAAGGACGCCCCGATATGAATTTGCTCGAAAGGGTGCTCAGTGGACTCCGTAAGATCTAGCGTCGGCCGGCCGCACGGAGGCGGCGACGCTTCGGCGATGACTTCCGTGAAGATCGTTGTGGCCGGCGGTTTCGGCGTCGGCAAGACGACCTTCGTCGGCTCGGTGTCGGAGATCACGCCACTGACGACTGAGGCGGTCATGACGGTCGCCTCCTCGGACGTGGACGACCTGACGGCTGTCCCGGACAAGCAGACGACGACGGTCGCCATGGACTTCGGCCGTATCACGCTTGAGAAGGACCTTGTGCTGTACATGTTCGGCACCCCCGGACAGCACAGGTTCTGGTTCATGTGGGACGACCTGATTCAGGGCGCCATCGGCGCCGTGGTGCTGGTGGACACCAGGCGCCTGGCCGACTCGTTCCCGGCCGTGGATTACTTCGAGGCGAGCGGGCTGCCGTTCGTGATCGGGGTCAACGGCTTCCACGGCCAGTTTCCGCACCGCTCGAACGACGTCCGCGAGGCGCTCGCCATCCCGGGGAACGTCCCGATCATCCCGTGTGACGCGCGGAACCGCGAGTCGACGAAGGCCACGCTTGTGACCCTCGTCGAGCACGCGATGTCCATGCAGACGGCCGGCCGGTATTAGTACCCCTCCCCGGGTACTAATACCCCGTTCATGTCTGGGGGGCGCGGCGACAACCCGCCAGCCGCGTTAGTCACAGGAGCGGGCGATCGGGACAATAGTCACATGAACGAACGCTATTACACAACGAGCACGGCCTTCCTTGAAGCGCTCGCCGAGGCCGGCGTTAAGTACATATTCGCCAACCTCGGCAGCGACCACCCCGGCCTCATCGAGGCCCTGGCCCAGGCGAGAGCCGAAGGCCGCGAGGGAGAACTGCCCAGCCTCGTCGTCTGCCCGCATGAGACCGTCGCGCTGTCCGCCGCGCATGCCTACGCAGCGGTCAGCCGAACCCCGCAGGCAGTCATCGTGCATGTCGACGCCGGCACCCAGAATCTCGGCGGCGCCGTCAACAACGCCATGCGCGGCCGCGTTCCCGTGCTCATCTTCGCGGGCGCTGCCCCGTACACGATTGAGGGCGAACTGCCCGGCGGGCGCAACGAGTTCATCCACTGGGTGCAGGACGTCCACGACCAGCGCGGCATCCTGCGCAACTACGTCAAGTACGACAACGAACTGCGCACCGGCCGCAACGCCCGCCAACTCGTCCACCGCGCGCTGCAGATCGCGGCCACCGAGCCCGCGGGTCCTGTTTACCTCGTCGGGCCCCGCGAGGTGATGGAAGAGCCGCTGACCCCAAATCCCGCTGATAACAGCAACAAGCGCGGTGGCGCCGGACGACAAGGCGCCGTCGAGGGGTACGGGCCCGTGCGGCCCGCGGCGCTCACCGCGGAAACCGCCACCGAAATCGCCGAAGCCCTCGCCGGGGCGCGGCGACCGCTCATCATCACCGGCTACCTCGGCCGCGACCCGGAAGCCGTCTCCGCGCTCGTCGAACTCGCCGAACTGCTCGCCATCCCTGTCATCGAGTCCGCGCCGAACCACGTCAACTTCCCGGCCGACCATCCGATGCACCGCGGCTGGCAGTGGACCACGAGCGAGCAGAACCCCCTCCTCGCGGAGGCCGACGTCGTCCTGATCGCGGACTGCGACATCCCGTACATATACGCCACCAGCCGTCCCGCTCCGGACGCGGCGATCTACGTCGTCGACATCGACCCCCTGAA
This sequence comes from Trebonia sp., assembly GCA_035948445.1. Classification (GTDB taxonomy): domain Bacteria; phylum Actinomycetota; class Actinomycetes; order Streptosporangiales; family Streptosporangiaceae; genus Trebonia. The sequence goes on from DASZJE010000017.1 coordinate 23,269, forward strand.
GCAGGACATGTCCCTGTGGCACGTCCCCGCACGGCTTTCCGCGGCCGCGAACTCGAAGGTGGCGCTGCGGCAGATCGCGGGGATCGTTCGGGAGAAGGGGTTCGACGCGGAGGTCGTGGAGGCCCGCCGGACGGAGGTGACCGCGGCTCACGACGCGCAGCGCGCCGCCCTGGACGCGCTCGAGGTCCCGGCGAACGGCGAGATCACGTCGCGGTACCTGGCCGCGTGCGTGCGCGACCTGCTGGCGGGCGAAGACGCGCTCGTGCTCACGGAGGCGATCACCAACTTCGGGCCCGTCGCCGAGCACATGCGGATGAACCGCCCGGGATCTCTGATCGGGTCGGGCGGCGGTTCGCTGGGCTGGTACGGCGGCGGCGCCGTCGGTGCGAAGCTAGCTTCCCCGGAACGAACCGTGGTCTCCATGATCGGTGACGGAACCTTCCTTTTCGGTGTGCCGTCGTCGGCACAGTGGGTTTCCCGTCGTTATGGCGCGCCGTCGCTGACAGTGATCTTCGACAACCGCGGCTGGCGAGCGCCGAAGAATTCGACGCTGAGCGTGCACCCGACGGGCGCGGCGGCTTCTGCCGACGACTTCCACGTCTCGTTCGAGCCGGAGGTCGACCTCCCGGGCGTGGCGCTGGCGGCCGGCGCCGGTTTCGGCGCCACTGTGGACGATCCGGGCGCGCTTCCCGGCGTCCTCAAGGAAGCGCTGGACACGGTCCACGGCGGCCGCAGCGCCGTCGTCGCCGTCCACATCCCCCGCGCATAAGGATTGTTCTCGGGGCGCCCGTACTAGCCGGCACTATGACGCCGGCCGGTACGGGCGCTTCGGCGCTCGGCCGCGAACCGGGCGACGGGCGACGAGGGCGCTGGTAACGGTGCCAGGGGTGCCGTGGCGGGGCTGGGAGTGCCAGAGACGGTGGGAGCGAGGGACTGGGTATAGTCGGCGGGAGTCGTCCGGGGCGCGCTGACCGGCCGCACCAGGATGTAGAGCGCGAGCACGCCGAAGAACGCCGCGACCAGTATGAGGGTCGACCTGCGCGCTCGCCCGGCGAGCAGGCGGTTCCGGCGGGAAGGGCGCTGCCTCATGAGGCGGCCCCGGTGGGACGGCCAGTGTCCAGTTCGGCCGAGACGATGATGCCTTCCGCGAGGAACGTGCTGGCGACCCGCGCACGGATCTCACGGCCCACTTCGAACTGCATGCCGGGCAGGGTCCGCGCCACCATGCGCAGCGAGAACGTGTCGACTTCGATCGTCTCCACGCCCATGACGCTCGGCTCGTCGAGCATCATCCTGCGCAGCCTGTCGTCGGCGTGGGTCTCCTTGCAGACACGCTGGAGCACCTCGGTGGCGTGTCCCACGTCGACCGACGACGGCACGGGAACGTCGATGACGGCCCGCGCCCAGTCCCGCGACAGGTTCGTCACCTGGATGATCTGGCCGTTCGGAGTGACGATGACCTCCCCGCTCTCCGACCGGATGCGGGTGACCCGGAGCGTCACCTCTTCGACCGTGCCGGTCGCGGGCGTGGACACGCCGGACACCGAGATCCGGACGACATCGCCGAAGCCGTACTGCCGCTCGCCCGTGATGAACAGCCCGGCTCCGATGTCCTGGACGAAACGCTGCAGGCCGAACCCGAGCGCCGCGCTGACCAGCGCCGCGGGCGCCGCGAGGCCTGCCAGGGGCACGCCGAGGCGCTCCACCACCAGCACGGCGGTCACGATATAGATGACCGCCAGCGCGGACCAGGTGGCGACCTGGGCGGCGATGTGCCGGTGCTTGGCGGCTTCGGAGCGCACAAGTTCCTCCGAGCCGGCATCCCGGGCGTCGATGCGCGCCATGAACAAGTCACGCGCCCAGCCCGCGAAACGGGTGAGCAGGATCGCGCCGAGTATCAGCAAGAGGATGACGAGCAAGTCTCCGCGTGCCCAGAGACTGAAGTCGGACAGTGGTGCGATCGAGAGCGTCAAGGGCGGCCTCCTGTCTGGACCATGACCTCGCAGGAGGACACCAGTTTAGGCGGTTTCGCGTGAGTCGTGGTCGCCTGCCCGTTTGCGTGAGTCGCGCGCAAGGCCGCCGGACTCCCTGGTCGGCGCGCCGCTGCCACTACCCGTTCGAGGACATCGGCACGGCGATCGCGGATTCCCCGGCGGGTACGGCGGTCAAGCAGGTGCTGACCTTCGGCCCGGTACGGTAATCTGGCGGTTGCGCCCGGGGCGGTAGCTCAGCCGGTCAGAGCAGCGGACTCATAATCCGCCGGTCGTGGGTTCGAGCCCCACCCGCCCCACGCCTTTTGCATTCGCTCTTTACCCTTCTGACCTGCGGAAACTTCGACACTGACGCTGCCCCTGGATGAGGTCATCAAGGTCACCGACCTGGACCCGCAGACCACCTACACCTACGAGGGCGACGTCGAGCGGACCATCCGGCCCGCGCTCGGCACAATCCCGGTGCACGATTTGGCGGAGCGCCCGGAGCTGATCGACCGTCTGTACGCGGAACTGCGCCGGTGCGGGAAGCTGTGCGGCGGCCGAGGGCAAATCTCCGACGGGAAAACCCGAGCAGGTTAGAGGCTCACGCGCAGTCAAAGCCTGGCAACACGTTCATATTCCCAGACCGCGTCGCTAAGCCTTGTTTTTCGGCGGGAACTACGTTCTTGTACGTCTAGGGGGGTGGACGATATGAGAAAGCTGATCGTGGTGCTCACTAGCGCAGCGTTCGCTACTGCCTGCGGCAGTGCAGCGCATCCAGCCGCACCGGCATCCGTAACACCGAAACCAACCGTTTCCGTGGACACTGCCACGGCAGGCCGGGTATGCGCTGTGCTCAATGCGCTCAACTTCTCGGGAGACACGGACGTGTACAAGACTGTCGCCACTGCGCTAGATCTCACGGTGGCGCAGGTGTCAGCAGCGGTGGCCGAACGCTGCCCGCAAGAGACAGCCAGTCCGTGACGCGAAGGTCGCCAGAGCGCGACCACGGCCAGCAGGAAAGCCAGGGCACCCAGGTCTGTCATCGGTCGGCCGACCTGGATGCCGTCGATGCCGCGTGGCGGCCCAGCGAGGTGTGTCCCGCCGCCGGTGAACCAATCCTCGGCCCGTCCGCTGCTCACGGTCTAGTAGGCCCGACCCGCGAACGCGTTAGTGTCGGTGATGGCCACCAGAGCAGATGGGGGCAACGCCAATGGATGCATCGTCATCTCTGGCATCGGCACCACAGCGTCTCCACGGTCTGTCACGGGTTGAACGGGCACTGTCATTGCGGACGAGGACCGGTGCGCTGCTCGTTCCGGCATATGCCGCAGCTGGCCCGGCACACGACGGCGGGGAGGACAACGGCGGGCTCAACGCAGAAGCCGTGGTCGTCCTGAACGGCGAGGTCCCACATCTAGCCGTCAAGCTCGGCGAGCGTGGTCGCCAGCGCTGCACCGTAAGGTGCCGAGGTCATGAAGGTGGCAGATGTCCGTTGAAGAGCAGGACAGCGGGCCACTCGCCCTTACGGCGATTCTTCCAGGTCATCCTCTGAGGCGCCGAGTGCCTGGACCAGCGCGAGCACGGTGAAGTAGCCCGGCTCCACAACCGCTACCGTCTCGATCTTCCGGACTGTGGCGACGGAGAGCCCGGCCCTGGCGGCTAGCTGTTCCTGGGTGAGTCCGGCACGCTCCCGAAGAGCCCGCAGCCGGGCGGCGAGCTGCTGGGCCTGCGCGGCGAAGCGGCTTTCGGCGCGTCTGCTACGTCCAGACCTGACCACGCTGTTATCCTAACGGTAAAGATTTACCGGTAAATCTTTATCTTGATCGCGTGCTCGTCCAGAGGTACGAAAGCCAAGCGGAGGAGACAATGGGATCAGGCACGGGTATCGAATGGACTGAGGTCACCTGGAATCCAACCACCGGATGTGACCGGATTTCGTCCGGTTGCGACCACTGCTATGCACTGACGCTGGCCAAGCGGCTGAAGGCGATGGGGCAGGCTAAGTACCAGCAAGACGGTGATCCGCGCACTTCGGGCCCCGGCTTCGGGCTGAGCGTTCATCCGGGCGCTCTCCAGCAGCCCTACACGTGGCCGGGACACCGGACCGTGTTCGTCAACTCGATGAGCGACCTGTTTCACGCGCGGGTGCCGCTCGGGTTTGTCCGTGACGTGTTCGCCGTCATCGCGGACACGCCGCAGCATACTTATCAGGTCCTTACCAAGCGGTCAGCCCGGCTTCCTAAGATCGCTGGCCAACTGGACTGGCCCGCGAACTTGTGGATGGGCGTGTCCGTCGAGAACTCGCACGCGATGTTCCGCATCGAGCATCTGCGGGCTGTCCCCGCAGCAGTGCGGTTCCTGTCCTGCGAGCCCCTGATCGGCCCGCTGGAAGGCCTTCAACTGGACGGTATTGACTGGGTCATCGCAGGCGGGGAATCAGGCCCTGACCACAGGGAGCTCGATCCCTCATGGGTGACGCCCATCCGGGACGCCTGCGTAGCAGATAAAGTGCCGTTTTTCTTCAAGCAGTGGGGCGGCCGTACGCCGAAGGCTCGCGGCCGGGAGCTCGGTGGCCGGGTGTGGGACCAGATGCCCGGTCGGGAACCGGCTAGCGCCGCCTGACGCCGCCTTGGGAATCCTGGCCGGGTGGGCCGATAACGCGGTTGCGTACTCGGGTGGCGGGTCCCGGGACGGTTAGCTCCCCTCGTGTTTCCAGCGCGGCGATAGCATCGGACACCACCGAGTCGGTGGCGATGCCGTAGGCGTCCCCGAATACCTGCCTCGCATGATCGACCAACCGGACCGGCGCTTGCCCAGGCCGGGCAAGCTTGATGAGGTTGGCCTCCACGATTTTCTGAGCACTGTCCTGCTCGTAGGCGATGAGCTGCTGCATGTCATCCGATCGGGACATTCCGGGGAATGTCTCCTGCACATTGCGGTCGTCGTCGAGCCTGCCAATCATCCGCAGCCATTCCCGGCGTGCGTGGCCGAGAGCGTCGGCGAACACCCAGATTCCGTAGGGACTGCGCGTTAGGAACACCAGGTGGTAGACCGGCTGGTGATGCAGACGCCGCCGTACCGGAACGGTGATCGCGCTCATCCCCGATTCCCTGATGAGCCGTTCAGCATACCGGCCCACTACCTCTTCGGCGGCGGTCTCGAAGTTGTCCCTGGGAGACGAACGGTAGGCGCTCATGGCGACCTCGCGCCACCATGTTCCGCCGCAGGTAGCGTCCATCCTGACGACGCCACCCTCATTTGATCTTTCGGCTGCGAGTTGTCCTGCCGCCCGCCGCGTGAAGTCGGCACTGAAGTTCATCAGGATCTCAGTCGGCGGCCACTTACTTCGGCGGTCGCTGCCGAGGAGTCGGGCGAGCTTCGGGAACGGGACGAGCGCGCCGCACGGATCGAGGAACAGGAAAAGCGGGATTCCTCGTGCCGCCGCGACTACGGTCTCGAGGTGTTCCTCTGCCGATCCTGGTAGCGTCCGAGCGGAAAGCCCTTTGTCCGCATATTCCTGCACAACGGCGCTGAGCGCTCGGTAATTGTCCGGATCCGTCTCCGCGAAGAACATGTCCACGGTCCGGGAGCGCTGGAGTGTCTCGACGGCCTGCATGATCAGTTCCGCCGATCCGGGACTGAGGTCTTTGAAACGGCCTCGACCAGCGAACCCGTCCATCACGGCCACCCGGTGGTCTTTCGACGTGCTTCCCGTCATGGCCACGTACGGCAGTACGTAGTGCCTGATGATGGCGTGCTTGAAACTCGACTGCGCGTGATCGTTGGAATCGAGGAGGCCTCCGGCCGTCCCTGTTGCCAACTCAGACCTCCAGGCCCGCAGTGAGCACGGAATTATCATGTGCATCACACAAGGTATTCCACCGATTACGATCATAAATCGCTTGTCGGCGGCGGTCCACGGTCCCCGTTTCAGCCGGATTCGATCATTGTTGCCGCTGCCCGGCGGCGGCGATCTTCTGCGGGTCGCGGTCCGCTGCCGCGCCGATCCGGTCGGCGGCGTCGTGGTCCATCGGAGTGGATCGTCCCATGGGAACCTCCAAGCACTCAAAGAGAAGAGATGAATTTGAGGTGCCCAGGATGCGGGTGGGCCGGCCACCGGGCTCCGGCTGCCCGTGGCTACGCATCCGCGCCCCTTTCCGCGGGCACCTCGCAGGTGCCCCGGGCGCGGGTTCCCTCCCCCGGAGTACCGGAACGGGATCGGCAAGAACCCGCGATGCCGGTCCAATCTTCAAGGTCGGCGGCGCACTGGACGGCGGACGGGCTTCACGTATACCCCGGATGCTACGTCCGCCACTCTCCGAAGTCGACTGCCCGCCGCCCGGCTGGCAGACCTGCAGAACGATGGTGGCAAACGTCGTCGAAGGACATCAGGACCCCGATCGGGGATCGTTGCTGCCCGAATACGCGCGACAGTTAAATAGGACACTCTGCCAATGATCGCCCCGATTCCATCCGGTAAGGGCGGCATCCTTGACTTGTACGTATTTCCCGCAACAAGAGGAGGTTCGGCATGGGCAGGGGCGGCCGGCGGCGCGGCGGACAGGGTCTCTGGCGTAAGGTGCCGGGCGGCGACGGCAGCCGGGTTCTGCTGGGGCCTGCCGGGAACCGGAATGTGACCCCGCGGCTGATCATGGAATCGCGTGTGGCGATGACGGGCAACCCCGGGTCGGCCAGTTACGCCGTGGTCGTTTCCGACGCCGAGTCAGGGGAGGTAATAGAGGAGGTCAGCGCGGCGTTTGGCGAGTCGACCATCAACGCCGCGGAATACCGGGGCATGATCGCCGGGCTAAGGGCCGGAACGCGGTTCTGCCCCGGGGAGCCGGTAGAGGTCCGGCTCGTCTCCGAGGTGGTCATCTTCCAGATGACCGGCAGGCGCAAGACCATAGACCCTCACCTCCGGTGGCTGCGCGATGAGGCCATGCAGATCATCACCAAGGCGGAGTTCCCCGATGTCGTCTTCACGAAGACCTCGGAGGACGACACCACCCGCGTCTACGAATTGGCCCGCGAGGCGCTGGGCGTCGACCTGCATGATGCCCGGGCGTCAGCGGGGCAGGATCAGCGGGCAGCCGCGGCCGCCCGCGTGGCACCCGCGCACCGCCAGACGACGCGGGCAGCCACCCGAAGGACAGACCCGCGCCGGCTTGGCGCGCCGCGCGCCGCTGAGCTGCTCAATGAGCTGACGGCCTGAGCGTTCACGCACGTGACGTGGAGGAACTGGCCGAATCCGGGATCATCAGCGTCGTCGGCCACTACAAGAAGTACCCCCTCTACGACGTCGCCGCGCTGCGGGCACTCGCCGCCAGCGAGCAGCACCGGATTACGCTCGCTGAGATGATCGCGACGCGCACGGAGCCCGTCCGGACCGCCTGGTGGTGAAGGTGCCCTGGCATCACCGGCGAAGGCCGCGCAGCAGCTTTGCGGATCGCCATGCCTGGAGCAGCCCGCTGTCAGCCTGCGGTGACTCCGGATGTCCTGCTGTCAGTGGGCTTCGGCCGCCGGGTCGGCGGGTTCCCGCACCGCGAGGTACCTGTGCAGGGATGCCTTGGGGATGCCGGTCTTGGCGCTGATCTCGCCGTAGCTGTTGCCCTGGCCGTGGAGCAGCCGGGCGTACTCGATCTTGTCGGCTGGGTGGGCGAGGGGACGGCCGACCTGGTGGCCGTTGGCCTCGGCGACGCTGCGGGCGTGCGCGGCCCGCTCGGCGGTGAACGTCCGTTCCATCTCCGCGAACAGCGTCAGCAGCAGGAACGCGACGCGGCCCATGCCCTCTTCGGCGGTGTTGATCGGCAGTGGGTCGGAGAGGGACCGGATGCCGACGCCGCGTGCCGCGAGGTCGTGGACGAGGTTGAGGACCTCGCGGAGGTTGCGGCCGATCCGGTCGAGGGTGTGCACGACGATCACGTCGCCGGGCCGGGCGCAGGCGAGCATCTTCTGCAGGCCCTCGCGGTCCGTGGTCGCGCCGGTCTTCTTGTCGACGAAGACCCGTTCGTCCGGGATGCCCTGCCCGGCGAGCGCGTCGAGCTGGCGCTCCAGCGACTGCTTGGTGGTCGAGACGCGGGCGTAGCCGAGCTCGAACCCGGACGGCACTGGGTCGCTGCTGTTCGTCATGCCGCCGATCGTACCGGAAATCGTCTCCGTACTATCGTTGTGGAACGCCTTTGCGGAACGAATTTAGGAACGGTTTGTCGAGCTGTTTCGTCGCCGGCGCGCGGCTACCGCGGGGCGTTCCACTTCCAAGGTTGCGGAACGCCGCCCGGGCGTAATCGAGCACTGTCAGCTGAGCGACCGCGCGGGCATCCGCGTCAAGGAACAACGGCGCGGACTCACCGAGCGCGCGCATCTCTTAGTGAGGCAGCCTTGCTGTCCGGAGAGGCCCGCGACCGGCGAGAAGCCAAATCGCGCCGGGCACCGGCTCTGCGGCCGTGAGGGATGGTCCACGAGGTCATCACCCAGATCCTGCTCGGCTGGTGCGCCGAATCCTGGCTTAGTCGCTCCGCATGGCCCTTGCGATTCCCCGGGCCACCCGGCCCCGGGTCCGCTGTCTCGGGCACGGCCCCGCTGTCAGTCAGAGGCGGGTCCTGCCGTCTGAGCGGGAAAAGTTGCCTGCCACCGGGCGAGTGTCGCGGCGAGAGGTTCTGGGTGGCGTGTCGGCACCACCCAGGTGGCCGACAGTTCGGGCCGCAGCCGGAACGAGTATTTGCGGTGCCGGAGGAAGTTGTCGAAGAACTTCGCGCTGCGCAGCGGCGGGTAGGTGGTTCCCGGGCCGATCTCGATGACCAGCGCGGCCCGCATGAACGGCGAGGACAGGACCCCGGTGCTGCTGTGCCGCATCCCGCGTGCGGGTCCCCAGCGATTGGTGAGCGTGTAGAGGTCCGGGGATTTCTTCAGCCGCTGGATCTCCGCCGGGTCGGTCGCGACCCGCGCCGTCATCACCGACGTCCACGGGCAGCGGAAGATCCCCCGGCTCTGGTGGTTCACGGTCGGGTGCCGCTTCCCCGACTCCGCGCGGCGGGAACCGATCGCGCCGAAGGTGATGCCCGACTCATCCAGCCGGATCCCGGTCGGCCAGTTCCTGTACAGCAGGCTGATGAGCATCAGGAACGGCATCGTGAAGGGCAGGACGGCCATCGCGATCACCCACAGCGGGCTCGCCGTGATGGCGAGAGTCAGGAAGACGGCCTCCAGCGCGAGCGGCCCGATCAGGGCGCTTGACAAGAACGGCAGGTTGAGCGCGCTGCGGTTCTCTTCGTAGGCGGGCGCCGGTTTCACGGGGTTCCCCTGGCGATCAGCTCTAGTCCTATGCCGCGCAGGCCGTCGGCGTCATACTCTCCGGCCAGGTCGGCGGCGCTGCCGTCCGGAGAGTCCACGCGCGCCCTGGTCCCGTCACCGAGGATGGCCAGATGCGACCCGGGTGACTCAGGCTCGCTGCCCGGCCGGAATAGGGACATGATCCGTGGCGGCTGGTCCCGGAACGGGCGCTTGGCGGGTGCGGGCCTGATCGTCCACTTGGCGAGGAAGTCCGCCGCGTTTTCCGGCGTGAGCAGAAGGTAGTAGAAGACCACGCCCAGCGGACCGCCCTTCGGCCGCTTAGTAGGCGTGGCCGGGTTTCCGCCCGGGGATTCCAGCACGATTCCGCGGACCGGCGCCTCGTCATCGCCGAGGGCGAAGAGGCTGAGCGGGGGAATCGCAGGGCTGAAGTGGACGGTGATGACGAATGCCGGGCGGGTGCGCGCCGCGAGCATAATTCCCAGCCGCGGGTCGAGCGCGTGCACGCTGCCCGGGGCGGTGGGATCCGGGGCGCTGGGATCCGGGATGAGCAGCCCGCGCTCGACCATCGCGGCGGTGCGCGACCGCGTCAGCCGTTCCAGGTCCCGCGGGCTCCGCTCCAGCCATGCTCGCGCCAAGGGCTCCCAGAACAGCGGGTGCTTCGGTCCGCCGAGGACGCACAGATCCGCTCCGGCGAGCACGGTGAGGTCGGCGAATCCCTTGCCGCCCAGTTGGTCAAGCAACTGCCGCGCGGCGGCTGTACGCGCGGCGGCGTCGATGTCGGACGGCAGCATCTAAAACAAGCTCCCTACCCAGTGGCCGACGTCGTCCGCAACGTGCACGGTCGTATGGCCGACAGCCTTCGCCACGTCGCGGAACGGCGTCCAGTGCTCATACAAAAAGTCACCCGCGAGGTAAATGCCGGTCGCGGCCAGTGTAACTTCGCCGACCACCGGGAGCCCGTCCAAGGCCATGTTCGCCGCCAGCAGGCCGCCGTTGACGAAGGCTGCCCCGCGGTCGGCCCAGCCAAGGGCGCCCGCGTTCGCCGGAGAGATCATGGTCCCCGCATCCGCGGTGATGCCGAGCACGCCCAGCGCGTTGTCGAGGCCTTCTATCCCTTGCAGGGAGCTTGCCGTCGCCTTCGCCCAGCCGGGTGTGAACGCTGTCCATGCGTCCAGCATCGAGCCGCCCCTGTCGATGGCGTTCCCGGCTTCTATAAGCGCCTTGCTGCGTTCGGCGAGCGGCGCGCCGGCGTCGATGAGCTTCGAGGCGGCCTCGAAAGCCTTGCCGGCATCCTCCAGGAGTTCTCCGGGCTGCCCGCCGATCTCCTTGAGCACGTCGAGCCAGTGGTCGGCGGCGACGATGTCGAACGGGGCGAGGGCCACCTCAAGGACCTTGCGGATCGGCTCGCTGTCGTGCCAGAGGTCGTCGATCGTGACCGGGTCCGCGATCCCCGCGGCGGTCGCCAGGTAGATCTGGTGGAGCTGCTCGGCCTGGCTCCGGATAGTAGACAAATTCATAGCGGCCTGGTCTAGCTCCTGGTCGATCATCGGGTTCGGCGTTCCGTTCTGGGCGGTCACCCCCTTCTGGCGGGTAGTGAGAGCGGCCTGCTCCGCGATGGCCGACTCGGCCTGCCGTTCCAGCGCGGCCGCCTCGGACTGGAACGTCGCCAGCGTGCGTGTCCAGGTCAACGTCGCGGACTGAAGGTCCTTCGCTGTCGTCATCGTGTCCTGAATCGCGGACACGATGACGGCGAGGCGTGTCCGTGCGGCGTCCGCGGCCTCGCCTCGCCAGGAATTCAGGTCCAGTCCCTTGAGCATCCCGAGTACAGTGTCCAGTTCGCCTGTCACGTCCCCGTACCGGCGGGCCGTGGCGCTGGTCAGGTCGACACTGCCAGGTGTCGGGTCGAAACCGAGTGCGGGCATCGAACGCGCGTAGCCGTCCGTCATGACGGGGTCCCGAGGCCTTGGCTCAAGGTCTGGTCCGTCTCGCCGTAGGACGCGTTGGCCTGACCTGCATGGGCGGCAAGCTCGGCGAGCGCCTGTCCGATGATCTCAAGCTTCGACGCCAGCGTGCGGTTGGCGTCGGTCAGCATGCTCTCAAGCGCGTTCATGCCCACGACCTGGTCGTCCAGGCCCTGGACTGCGGGAATCACGGGCGCGAGCTTGCCGGCCGCCGCATGGAACGTTGCCTGCGCCTGCATCATCGTCGTATTGCTAACCTGCAGATCGGGCATCAGGTGTGAGCCTTTCGACGGAAAGTGACGAAAAGAATTGTAACGGTTATGACTGCGTCAAATCCCTTATATTCATGCCTCGTAGAACGGGGCGTGCGGTCTGCCGCAGTTCACCGGAACAGGCCGTCGTTTCGATGCTCCGGCGAGGTTTTCCCCGCCACCGCCAGCCCGAGAAGTGGGTCAGCCGTGACAGGTGCGCCGCGCGGCCCGCCACCGACGTGATCGCGCAGCTGACTCAGGGCTGAACCGAGCGCGATAGCCGCGAGATGCGTCATGCGTAGCGAGGAGCTGTACATACGCCACCAGGGCGGTGTCTTCTCGGTAGTCCTCAAGGAACCAGACCAGTACCTGGCCCTCGCCATAGCTTTTCCTCGTTCCATTTGCGCTGGGGGAATATCAAGTTTTCCTTGCCGAGGTTGATGGCTTCCTCGGGCCGCAACCCGGCGTAATAGATTGTCGCGAAGAACGCCACGATCCGCGGGCCGCTTGATTGCTGCCCGAGCGCGCGCCGGAGCAATGCTTCGGCTGCCAGCGGGTCAAGGTCCATGTCCTCGGACCGGGCTGGCGTGCCGGCGCGGACCCGCGCTATACACCGGATCACGTCACCGCTGGTGTATCCGGACGCGAACCGCTGGCGGCTCGTGAGCGTGAGAGAAGCCTGCAAGAGCAGCTCGTAGGCGCGCATGTCCTCATCAGTGAGCCTGGCTGCGGCGGACGCGGCTTCCTGCCCGGTGCCGGCGAGCAGCGCGCGGAGCGCAGTCGCCTGCCGGTCGCTGACCTGCATGGTCAGTCCTTGCTCACTGCCGGGTGAGTTCGCGGGCAGTACCCAGGAACTCGTCGATTCCCGCGGTGTCCAGGTGCTGATCATCCACTAGGGCAGGCAGCAGCAGCAACTGGGCATCCCGGATCTGCCTGCCGGACAGGCCGCTGGCCGCCGACTGGCGCGGACCGTGTCGCCTGTTACCCAGCGGGTCCCGTCCGCAACGACCGGCTCACCGACCCCCTCGACGGCCAGGCGTCCGCCGCGCTGCATGTATTACCCGGAGCCCGCGCGTGCTACGGCAAGCAGCGCGCATGGGGCCTGGGACACCACGCAGCTCTCCGCCAGGCCTCGCCGTCGACGCCACCCAAATAAAGGTGTTGAACATCCCGATTGAAGGCCTTCAACATCCCGATCAGTTACACTCCGGAAGATGGAGATCACTGACGAGACGATCGGCCTGCTGTTCGGCGCGCTGGCCGATCAATTGCAGGCGCTCGGCGGTCACGTTGAGATCGTGGTCATCGGTGGTTCCGCGCTGACTGCCCTCGGCCTGGTCAGGCGCTCTACCAGAGACGTAGATCTCCTCGCGATAGCCGAGAACGGCGAACTGCGCCTCGCCGAACCGCTGCCGCAAGTCCTCCTGGCCGCACGGGCGGCTGTCGCAGCAGACTTCGGACTGGACGGGAACTGGCTGAACGCGGGGCCGACGGACCTGCTCAAGTGGGGGCTGCCCGAGGGTCTCATGAGCCGGGTGGTGACCAGGTCCTACGGGAGGGCCCTCGTCGTCCACTTCGCCAACCGGTTCGACCAGATTCACTTCAAGCTCTTTGCCATGGTTGACCAGGGCGGAGGACGTCATGAGGCGGATCTCCGGGCGCTCAGCCCGACTCACGGTGAACTCGCCGCGGCGGCACGCTGGTCAATAACGCAGGATCCGTCGCCTGGGTACAGATCGGTCCTGGAGGATGCGCTGCGCGTCCTGGGGGTAGACGATGCAGATCTCGGAGATTAGGGACAAGGTCAGCCAGGGACTCCTGGACTTCGCCTGGCGTCAGTGGGCACAGATCGGCGTCTCAGCGACCGTCGACGGAGCCGATCGGTGGGCGGTCGATCCCGAGGCCCTCATACTCTTCACCATCGGGATCGCCCGCCGCGATCCGCGATTGTTCGATGAGATGCTCGACTGGATGGCGTTCAATCACGAACTCCTGTCCACGCAGCGACTGCGGAACCTGGCCGGCCGGTTTCCCTTGCCTTCCGGCTTGGTCGCCGCCGTTACCGCATGGACCCGTCGGACGGCACCCGTGAATTCGCCCGTCAGTGACCACGCCCACCCTGTCCAGGCCAGAGAGCCAGTCTTCAGCCCTGATGTGCTGGCATTCGTCTCGCAGCCGGATCCGACCTTCGCCCAGCATGGCTTCATCCGTCCGCCCGCCGCACGGACAGGCAAGTCACACGAGCCGGACCCGGCCCTTCCGGTGAACCTGTCGTTCCGGCTCCGCCACCTATTCGGGCCAGGCGGCCGCTCCGAGACAATGCGCGTGCTGCTCACCTGCCCAGACGGGCCGCTCGACGCTGCCAGGATCGCCGACGAGGCAGGATTCGCCAAAAGAAACATCAGCGATGTTCTGACATCCCTCGCGGCCTCCGGAGGGATCAAGGCCACCTGGGCAGGCAACGAACGCCGCTTCACCGCTTACCGTGACAGATGGGCGCTGCTTCTTGACCTCGCCGGGCCCGCGGACATGCCGTCCTTCGTGTCATGGGTCCACCTGCTGCCCGCGGCACTGGAGATCAGCATGTGGCTAGACGAGAAGGCCGATACCGCAGAGTCGGGGTACCTGATCGCCAGCCAGGCCCGCAGCCTCATCAACCGCCTCACCCGCGACCTTGAGGCCGCAGACATTGACATCCAGCACCGGCAGCCAGCCCACGGCGCTGCTTACCTACCCGTATTCGCCGCAACCAGCAACGCCCTCCTCGCCCGGCTGGGGGCTGCTCACTAGCGCCGGAATGGATGATCTCCACTCAGCCGCGAGATGCGGTCATCCTGGCCGGCACCCGCTCGTGAACGGCGATCTCGTCTCCCCAGGTCCGCTGGACCGGAGACCGATCTCCTATCGTGGCGGCCGACGGTCTATCCCACGGACGAGGGCCAGTGACGCTCTCGAACCAGGTCCGCCTTGCTGCCCGGAGAGGCCCGCGACCTGCGGGAAGCCAAATCGCGCCGGGCACCGGCTCTGTGGCCGTGAGGGGATGGTCCACGAGGTCATCACCCAGATCCTGCTCGGCGGTGCGCCGAAGCGGGCGAGTGTCGCGGCGAGGGGTTCAGGGTGGCGTGTCGGTACCACCCAGGTGGGAGACAGTTCGGGGTGCAGCCGGAACGAGAATTGGCGTTGCCGGAGGAAGTTGTCGAAGAATTTCGCGCTGCGCAGGGGCGGTGGTTGACTGTCGGGTGCCGCTTTCCCGGCTTCGCGCGGCGGGAACGGATCGCGCCGAAGGTGATGCCCGGCTCATCCAGCCGGATCCCGGTCGGCCAGTTCCTGTACAGCAGGCTGATCAGCATCAGGAACGGCATCGTGAGGGGCAGGACGGCCATCGTGATCACCCGCAGCGGGCTCGCCGTGACGGCGAGCGTCAGGAAGACGGCCTCCAGCGCGAGCGGCGCGATCAGGGCGCATGACAAGCACGGCAGGTTGAGCGCGCTGTGGTTCTCTTCGTCGGCGGCCGCCGGTTTCACGGGGTTCCCCTGGCGATGAGCTCTAGTCCTATGCCGCGCAGCCCGTCGGCGTCGTAGTCTCCGGCCAGGTCGGCGGCGCTGCCGTCGGGGGAGTCCACGCGGGCCCTGGTCCCGTCGCCGCGGACGGCCGGATGTGACCCGGGTGACTCGGGGTCGCTGCCGGGCCGGAATAGGGACATGATCCGCGGCGGCTGCTCGCGGAACGGGCGCCTGGCGGGTGCGGGCCTGGTCGTCCACTTGGCGAGGAAGTCCGCCGCGTTTTCCGGCGTGAGCAGAAGGTAGCAGAAGGCCGCGCCCAGCGGACCGCCCTTCGGCCGTTTAGCGGGCGTGGCCGGGTTTCCTGCCGGGGATTCGATCACGGTTCCGCGGTGCGGGCCGCCGGGGAAGCATACGTTCGAGTAGGCACAAGCGAAGCGAAAATTACACGAAACCGCTTTGAGGAAGTCTCCACGGTTTCAGCGAACACAGCAACAGCAAGTTGTCGACCTTGCTCGCCAGGGATACAAAGGCAAAGGGTTTCGTCGCCTTCGAACTCGACGCGTCCCTCCTTCGTGCACCGCCATGCCCAGGCCCCTCTGCGGCCGACTCTGTACCGCAGCCTGGCGTCCGAGCCGTCGCGATCGCCGTCCGCAGTGGTTAGCCAACTGGTTGCCCGGCTATTGATACTCGCTTTCCGGGTGCCGTTACTGACCTTCAGCTGTCGAGCCTGGTGCCTGCTGCTCCTGCTGCATGCGAGCGCGGACAATGAGAGCCGGGAGCAGGCTGAGATCGGCGAGCCATGCCTTCTCGTATGCGTCCTCGATCACGTCGAGGAACTCCCAGATCGTCTGCCCCTTGGGGACGAAGGTGGCGAGAGTATCGACGGTCAGGAAGAACGGCGCTGCGATGAACGCGTCCGCGTCCTCGAACGCATCGCCGAACACGTCGGCGAAGGACTCCGAGCCGAGCGCGCACCGGGACAGGAACAGGTACACGTTCTGCTCCGTGACCCCGTATGGCTCATCGACTTTCGCCTGCGCGATCTTCTCCGCCATCAGATGCAGTCCGCTGCTAGTCGGCCACCTGCGGCTGACTGTGTTGATGGCCGTGTACGCCGCCACGAGCCCGCACAGGTGAACAGCAGCATCTATCTGCTGCCTGTCGGTCATGCTGTGAAGCAGGGCATGAAGCTCACTGATATGGCGCTTGGCCGCATGATCGAGCGCATCCCTGAACTGTGCCTCGATCTCCCTGGGAAGTCTCCAGCTCTCGTTCATCTCAGTCCTTTCGCCGTATCTTGCGGAAAACTTCCCTGACTTTCGTCTCCATGACCGCCCCGGCCAAGGCAACACCGGCCGCGCCGACCCCCACCTCAGGTGGCACGTTATAGAAGATCGAGGCAATGGACTGGCCAAGGGCGATCCCCGTACCCGCGGCCGTTACGTTCTCCGGCGTGAAGACCTTGCGCTCAGTCTTTGCGGGATCCTTGCTTCCCTCAATGCCGGCCGGGGTGTTCGCCAGCCCTTCAATATCGGATTTGTCCGCCTGATCGGCCGCGTCACTAGGGTCACCGGCAACACTCGCCCCTTCGCTGCGCTCGCCCCGCTTTATAACCTCGGGTGTTCCGGACGGCTCGGGTTGCTCTCGGCCGTCTGCTGAGTGGTCGGGCCCGGACCCGCGTTCCTGCCTGGCCGCCTTCGCCTCTAGTTCACCGATCCTGTCCTCATACCTGGCCATTCTGGCCTCGTACTCCGCCAGTACCCGCCGGGTCCGCGACCCGGCTGCCCTGGGCCCTCCTGCGCGGGACTCGCGTCCTGCCCGGCCCAGGTGTTGTCACCCCCGCGCACCGGATTCCGGCTACGGACCGCGTCGCCGCCCGCAGTGCCACCTTCGCCCTGCACGGCAACCTCCGGCGCGCCACCAACTTCGGCCGTGCTATTCGCCTTGCTGTCGTGACCGGCGCGGTTCGCGTCCCGCTCGGCGAACGCTTCCCTGCGGCTCACCCCGACATTGTCCCCGGCGTTCACTGGCACATCAAAGGGAGCCCCGTAGCCTCCGCTGCCGGTTTCGCCCGGCCGGTCGCTGTCGTACCCCCGACCGCTGAGCTCCGCGCTCACCGGACCTCACCCATGCCGCTGTCACCCGGCCCGCTAACAGGAACAGAAACAGGCACGAGATAGCATGTATCAGAGCCGCGTACGTGGCAGGGTGATGAATACAGAGAGTGACAGGGAATGCGGCCCGGGCTGAGGCCGATTCGTGGCTGATGGGCTCGCTCCGTGCCAATGGGCGAGCCAATGACACGCCGGAGAAACCAGCGAAACGGCGCGCTCCAACGCAGACACAGCGGACATCGCCGCAGGTCACGACACCGGGGAAGCGCACCGGAGTCCTCATAATCCGCCGGTCGTGGGTTCGGGCCCCACGCGCGCCACTCATTCCGAACTGCGCTTTCTCATCTCGCATCGTCCGCCGGCGGCTCCGGTTATCGCACAACCCACTGGCTCGGCACGGCCCGCTGCCGCAGCCGCCCGCACGGGGTCAGGCTGCCGGGGTGCCCTAGGCGAGGAGGCCGAGCAGGATTTGCTGCAGCGCGGGCTTGTCGTACTCGCCGTCGATGCTGGCGCCGGTGACCCGCGCGGTGGTTCCGCCACCGAGGACGGACAGCTCGGTGGCTGGCTGAAGGCCGCCCCCGGCCGGATACAGGGTGACCACGTAGGGAGGCTGCCCCGGGCCGGCCGGGACCCCTGACGGCGGGCTGCTCACGTGCTCGGCGAGCATGTAGGCGGCCTTCTCCGGCGTGACCAGGGCGTAGCTGTAAAGCCAGCCGAGAGGACCGAGCTTCTTCCGCTGCGGGAACTTGCGGCAGTCTGCGGGCGGGGCGGGGACCTCGATTACCAGGCCGCCATGGACTCGGTCTGGTCGCCGAGCGCGAAGAAGCACAGCGGCCGCATATGCGGGCCTGCGCTGGCCGTCACGACGAACGCCGGCGGCACCGCGCGGCGAGCGCCAGCCCGAGAGCGGGGGCCAGCGCGTAACCGTAGCCGCCGGGCGGGGGCGGCGTCAGCATGCCACGTCTGGCCATGTCGGCGGTGCGCTCGTCGATCAGCTTCTGCCGCGCGCGGTCGCCCAGGCCCAGCCACGCCTTCGCGGCGGCATCCGGGAACACCGAGTGCATCGGCCCGCCGAGGATGCACAGGTCCATTCCGCCGAGGGCGCCCAGGGAGACGATGCCGTCGGACTGTGCGGTGTCGATCAGCCGCCGGGCTTCCTCGGTGCGCTCTGCCGCCGCGAGGTCGATGTCAAGCTCCACGATCAGAACCAGCTCCCTGCGGCGGACGTGACGTGGTGCCAGGCCGAGGACGCCCCGTGTCCGATGTCCGTGGCGGCCACGGTCGTCGCGTGCCCCACGTCGTTCGCGACATCGCGGAATGGCGTCCAGTGTTGGTACAGGAAGTCTCCCGCGAGATACAGGCCGGTGGCGGCGATCGCCACCTCCCCGACGCCGGGGATCGCGTCCATAACCAGGCCGGCGCCGACGAGGCCGGCGGTCAGGAACCCCGCGTTGGTGGCGGCGACGCCCCGGTCGACCCAGCCCAGCGTGCCCTTGTTCTGCGGGGAGATCATGTCGGTGGCGTCGCCGAGGATGCCCAGGACCCCCAGCGCGGTGGACGCGCCGCGCACGGCCGAGAGCCCGTCGGCTGCCTTGCCCAGCCAGCGTGGGGCGAACGCATACCACGCGTCCACATTCTCGCCGGTCGCTTCCCCGAGTTTGGCGGCCTTGAGCAGGAGTTCCGTCGCTCGGGGTACTTGCGGATGTCTTCGGTGCTGTCCCACCAGGCGGTGAGGTCGAACTCGTTCATGATGCTCGCGGCGGTACTCAGGTACTCCCGGTGGAGCTGCTCCGCCTTGGCGCGGATCGCGGACAACGCGGTTTCCGACTGGGCCAGGTCGCCCTTCAGCGCCGGGACCGCGGGCACCTTGGCGGCCAGATATTGGCGGTTGGCCTGCACGTCGGCGGCCTGGCGTTCCAGCGCGTCGGCTTCGGCCTGGAATTCGCTCAGCCAGGGTGACCAGAGGGACGCCGCCGCACCGAGCCAGGTCGCGCCGGCGGCGGCGACCGCCAGGGCCTGGGCGAGGGCGGTCTGCCGGGCGCGCACGGCGTCGCCGGCCTTGCCCTTCCACGGAGACAGGCCGATGCCGGCGACCTGGTCGTGACGGCGGTGACCTCGGCGGCGACCTGGGTGTACTGGCGGGCCAGGCTGTTGACCGACCCGACGTCGCCGGGCGCCGGGTCGAAGCCGAGCGCCGGCATCGACCGCGCGTAGCCGCTTGTCCCGGTCACCTGGCCGCGTCCGCCGCGAGCGCCTGGTCGGTCCCGGCGAAGTCGGCGGCGGCGTCGTCCACCTGGGAGGCGAGATTGGTCAGCTCCGTGCCGAGGCCGTTCAGCGCCGCGACGAGGGTCTGGTCGCCCAGGTCCAGTTCAGTGGCCAGGGCGTTCACCCCGGCCGCTCCGTATCCAGCGCCTGCACGGCCCGGACCACAGGGGAGAGCCGGTTCGCCGCGGCCCGCAGCCGGCCGAGGCCCCGCTGGTGGTGGCATCGTCAATCCGCAGGTCCGACATCCCGCCCGTCCCGGTGTGTTCGATCCGTACACAAATGAAACGTTTCCGCCGCCGCTCCGTCGTCGCAGCGGTGGGGTGAAGCCGATCGCCGTCACCGCCGGGTCCGGCGCGGGCCGCTCCGCGCCCGCCGTCGCTGCAGCCCGAACCAAGGTCACGACACCACACCCAAGTCGGCCATGTCCCGCTCCTGGTCCGCCAGGTACCGGCGGCGCCTCGGCGTACCCGGTGAACGCGTCCGGCCAGCGTTCCCGCCCGAACCGCAGGGGCGCTGCTGCGGCAGCGCCGCGAGGCGGGTCGGCGGAGCCTGGAAGAGGCCGCCGCTGTCCTTGAATGCGACACGTCGGTCGCCGCTGGCCGTTCGGCCGCGATGCTGGACCAGGTCATCGCCCGCCGCCGCGCGGTCCACGCCCGCGTCATGGTCGAGGCCCTCGGCGTCGACGCGTCCATGGTCAACGCGACGCTATAGGGGGAGTGGCTGGCCGTGGCGCTGGCGAAGCTGAAGGACCTGGCCGCGCGGACCGGCCGCTGGCTTGGCCTGTCCGCACCGGCCGCGCACACAACCGCGATAGCCGGAGACCGGTTCGACGCGATTACGTGGCGTGACACCTACGCCCAGGCGCCCGCACTGCGCGACCTCGCAGGTGGGGTGCCCATTCGCGTCCGCACGCCAGAGCCAGCCTGCGCTGCGTCCCTCGGACCGCCGTTCTTTACGACGGCGCACGACGTCCTCCTTACCCCAGGTTCGCAGACCTTGGATGGTCCCGAAGCCTGTGCGGAGAACGTTGTGCGCCGTTCGCGCCCAGCCAACGCACCTACAGGTACTGCCGGGGTATCGCCCAGCGCTATTAGTAGTGGGTTGCCTGATCCCAGAAGGCGCAGTTGTGCTGCGCTGCGATGAACGCTACGGGCGTGGTTTGGCTGGTATCCGCTGGTTGCAGCAACATCACCGGATGCTGGCCCCCGCTGTAAAGTGCCCACGCTGGCGTCTGGGGCGCATTCGGGTTGCCTGTGTGAGCGAAGTACGTCCACTCCGCCAGCAGTTGATTCTGTAGTGCTGCCTGGTTGGCGTCCAGTTGCGAGGAGGGGAAGTGCACTAGGCCGTTCGTCCCGCTGTGCTGGGCACCGAGGGGCAGCGTCAGGTCTTCACCCGCCGGATTGTCGGCGTCCGTGTTGATGTCGACGTACACCGGGATGTACTTGGACAGCTCTTGGTTGGTCTGCAACATCGGGCACACCGAAGCCGAGTCGGCCATAATCGTGCGGTAGGCGGTGTACGGCGACTGGTACTGACTCAGCGGGTAGAGCCGTTCCACTGCCGGCGCCAGCTTGCCGAACTGCTCTTGCACCAGTTGCTGGTACTGGGCGGCAGTGTCTGCGACGACCACGGGGAATCCGGGGGTGTTGGTGTAGACGCCGCCGTTGAACTCATCTCGCCCGACGTCGCTGATCAGCGTGACATGGTTGACGTTGCCGGTGGCAAACGCCTTCGCCGGCGACATGGTCAAGGTGGTGCCGTTCACGATGGGCCCGATCGTGCCGCCGGCTGTCGGCTCGGTAACCTGGCCACCGTCTTCGACCAGCGTCGCTTCCGGGACGCTCCGCAGGCAGGCTGCGACGTTCGCGACGTTGCCGCATCCAACCTTGTTCGCGAACTGCGCGCCGGCCTTCTGGGCTTGAGCCTCGGTGAAGTAGGTCGATTTGCAGTCCGCCTTTGACCACACGATGTTGTCCTGGTAGTTGTAGAACCCGCTGACGCTGATCGCCTTCTGGAACAGTCCGTTCGCGGTAGGCGAGGCCACCTGGTCGCAGGTGCTGGCGCCGCCGGCGGACTCGCCGAAGACGGTGACGTTGCCCGGGTTGCCGCCGAAGCCGGCGATGTTCTGCTGGACCCAGCGCAGTCCGGCCTGCTGGTCCTGCAGCCCGTAGTCGCCGGAGTGCGGCCCTAGCGCCTTGTCAGCCAGGAAGCCGAGGATGCCAAGCCGGTAGTTGGCAAAGACATACACGACCTTGCCGCTGTTAACGAGATTGTCTCCGTCGTTGGTCAGAGCTGTACCCAGGAACCCGCCGCCGTGGATCTCGTACATGACCGGCAGATTGTCGCCGGGCTTGACGCCGGCCGGAACTTCGACCTTGAGATAGAGGCAGTCCTCACTGGTGCCCGTTGCCGGCGGCGAGCCTGGGGGAAAGCCCGGGCTGGCGCACTCCGGCGCCGGCGTGGTGGCCTGGAGGAGTGTCGTCCACGGCGCGTGCGGCTGGGGCGGCTCCCAGCGCAGATCGCCGACCGGCGGGGCAGCGTAGGGGATGTCGAGGTAGGAGGTGATGCTGTTGGTGGTGAGGCCGCATACTGGCCCGTCCTTGGTCTGGACGGTCGTGCCCGATGTACACGACGGCGGCGCCTGCGCCGCGACGGCCTCGGCATGCGGCGCCGCGGAGGCGCCGCCGACCCCGGCGACCGTCAGCCCCGCGACTAGGGCCGCAGCCGCGGCGACGAACGTCACTGCCCCGAGCGGCTTGTTTCCCCGCAGCGATGCCGCCCTGATTCTCTTCCACGTCATTGTGCTTCTCCTGAGGCTGATGTGAGACTTGGATCCCTGCTCGGTCGCTTGCCCGCTCCCATGACGGCAAGCCCGGCCAGTGCCGGCCGCCCCTGGCGGCCGGGCCGGGTAGGTACCTGGCACCGGCGAGTGGAACGGCGTGTTCCCTGTCGGCGCGGCGTGTCGCATCTGCTCGCCGCTCAGTGGGCAGTCCTCTTGCTCGCTCAGGGTGCTGCTGGCTCCGGCGTCACGCCCGGCGATCGCGTCAGTGGCCGCTGCTGACGCGGTGACAGCCGACCCTTGCAGGGCGCGGCCCAGGCGGTCGGCCTCGCGGGTGCCTGGACGCAAATGGTGAAAGTGAGACGGTATGAAGCTTCTCGTGTGCGATCGTGTCGCAGATGAAATCAGGCTCAGTTAGGCTGGCTAACTTTTCCGTATACAGGGCATCTTCATTCCGGTGATCCGGCTTGTCAACGACAGCGACCTGCCGCGCACGGGTTTCACCGGCGGAGCCGGACGTTGGCCGTGCTCGGCGCGTCGGCAACGCTATGTGTGATTTACGTCACGCGTTGACAGTAGAGAAGGTGTGTGAACCTGGTAGAGGTACGGTACTGGTGACCTCGCGGATTCGACTGTCGCTTATAGCGCCGCATGGTTAGGACGCCTTGAGTTGATCTGGCCCCACCCCTTAACGGCCGGATGAGCGGTCCTGGACGCGGGAGTTCCGGGTTCCTTGACTGGCGCCTGAAATCCGGCTGTAGTGCGCCATCGTGCTCGACGTCCAGATATGGATCGTCTGTCGGACGCCGATCCTATTAGTCTCACGCTCATGGCCGCGACGATGATCGAGATGGATGATGGAGCACGGCTGCGCACGTGGACCGCGGGCTCGGTGATCCCTCAGAGACTTCCCCTGGTCATGGTGCACGGCGGTCCGGGGGTCCCCGACTATCTCGCCCCGGTCGCCGGGATCGCCGAGGACCTGTGCCTGGTCCATCGCTACGACCAGCGGGGCACCGGCGGATCTCCCTGGGAGGGAGAGCACACGATCGCCCGCCATGTTCAGGACCTGGCGTCGTTGCTCGATGCGTGGGGACACGACCGGGCTGTCCTGATGGGGCATTCGTTCGGGACCAACGTGGCCAGCTACTTCCTGCTCGCCCATCCCGAGCGCGTGGCCGGGCTGATCCAGCTCGCCGGCCCCTTCCTGCATCCGTGGCGGGAAGCCGATCTGACAGCGCAGCGAGTACGGCGCTCCGGCGAGCAGCAGGCCCGGCTCGATGAACTCGATGCCATCGCATCGCGCACCGACGCCGGGGAGATCGAGTACCTCGCACTGTCGTGGTTCACCGACCACGCCGACCGAGCCCGCGCATGGGACTGGGCACAAGAGGCTTCGGTAGCGCAGATGTCCTGATGGCGACGGCAGATCTCCTCTACGGCGGCCTCTGTCCCGATTCACCCTACTGACCGGCTAACAGCTCATTCCTGAAATCCGAATCCGAAAGTAAAAGCACACTTTTGGCGTGCAACCCTGAGCATCAAGTCTGCGCCGTACGGGATCACCCACCGGTAGCCGAGCCGACGGCGATGCGGGGAACGTGGCCCCGGCAGCTGTGAACTGCCGGGGTCGGCATCTTCCTCAGGAGGTGCCCCATTGCTCATTATTAATGTCCAGAGAGCAGTCTTGGGTAGTGAGGTCACCTTCATTCGACAGGCACCAAGCGGCATCGGCGTTGTCGAGCCCCCAAAGGCTGACGAACTCGGTGCGGTCGGTACCGACATTGTAAATGTTTTCCCATTGCTCGGCGAGGTCGTCGACGCAAGGAGCCTCTATGATATCGCCATAGGAGGATTCGTCTAGCTGCATGCACAAGTCGGTGTTGGCTTGCCGTATTTCGCCCGTGGCGTCATTACTGTTTGGGTAAATCCAGTTTGTCATGCCACTGATATTGGTTGATGAGTACTCACCGGATACGGGGTCGCCTGACCCTTGGCCATAGGCACAACCTTGATATCCGTCCACGTGGGTGCATAGGTAGGTCCAGGATGCTGCTGATGCTGGTGCCGCTCCCGTCACCCCTACGAGCGTACCGAGGGTTACGACGCCGGCTGCTATCGCGGAGATTCGGCCTGGCCTGAGTATCATGTGCATCCTTCCGGAGGAGGTAAACCATTCAGGACAAACTCTAACATAGTTGGTCTTTTCCGACCTCGTTAGGCCGAAGTCATGGGTCCTTAGGATGCCGAGATGGCCGTTGGCCTGGGCTTTCATGCAGAGGCTGGCGGCGGCTTCTGGCTGCTTCCGCAGGATGGTCGGGATGGCGGCTCCGATGAGGTCGAAGACCTCTTGCTGGCGGCTGGTGGGCTCGGCGAGAACCGGGACAGCGGCGGGGGTGCCGGGGAAGCGGACGTGAGGCTTTGGCCTCGGCGGATGCC
The DNA here is from genome assembly GCA_035948445.1 of Trebonia sp. GTDB lineage: Bacteria > Actinomycetota > Actinomycetes > Streptosporangiales > Streptosporangiaceae > Trebonia. The sequence goes on from DASZJE010000017.1 coordinate 47,847, forward strand.
GGGCGTTTTGCGGGGGTGACGGGGGTGACGGGGATGACCTGGGCGGTTCCTCGTCGGTGTAGGTCAGGGGTGCCCAGGCCTGGTGCGGGTGCGGGTGCGGGTGCGGGAGTGTCGGATTGGCTGTCAGAACGCCGCCAACTGCCGTCGCCAGGGCATCGCCACCCAGTCCGAGCTAGCTGTTTTGGCCGTTCAGAGTCCCATAGGAACCGTCTGGCCATTCATGGCAAGGAGAAGGTCTGCTCTAGCTGCTGCACGCCTCACGGCACGCCGGCCCGTCTTGACTCTCGGGCGGCCGAGGGTTGGAAACTGCTGGTGTGGACTCAGGCGAATTGGTCGGTGTCGGGGCGTTCGCGCAGTTGTCGGGGCTGACGGTTGAGACGTTGCGGCACTACCACCAGGTCGGCCTGCTCGTGCCGGTCGAGGTCGATGATCGCACTGGCTACCGCCGCTACGGGCTGCGCCAGCTGCCGCGAGCGCGCACCCTTGCCGCGTTGCGGTACGTCAGCATGCCGTTGGGGGATGTCGCTGCCGTCGTCGACGCCACTGATCGAGGCGCGCGACGGGCTCTACTGGTCGAGCACCATCGACGCCTGACGGAGGCGGCCCGGCAGGCGGCTGGCCGGGTCGACGCAATGGACCGGATGATCCAGAGGGAGGACGTCATGGAGTCACCGCCGCGGATCGAAGAAGGGACGCCAATGCTCTCAGACGAGAGGCTCGCGAGGGAACTGCTGGGCACACTCGACCGAACGGACTTCGGTCACCTTGGCGTCCGCCACGAGGGCAAAGTGCGTGACAGTTACGTCGACGGCGACGTCCGCACCATCGTGACCACCGACAGGCTGTCGGCGTTCGACCGGCTCCTCGGGACTATCCCGTTCAAGGGACAGGTCCTCAACGAGATAGCGAACTACTGGTTCGACGCCACCTCCGACATCGTCTCGAATCACCTCCTGGAGGCCCCTGACCCCAACGTCGTGCGCGTCCGCGAGTGCGCTCCGGTGCCGCTTGAATTCGTCGTTCGCGCCTACATCACGGGCGTAACGAAGACATCGTTGTGGTTCAACTACGAGGCGGGCGCGCGGAACATTGCCGGCAACCCGATGCCCGACGGGCTTCGCAAGAACGAGCGGCTGACGGCTCCGATCCTGACCCCGACGACCAAGTTCGAAGTGCATGATCGAAACCTCGGTCGCGACGACGCAATCGCCGAGGGTCTCGTGACCGCGGACCTATTCGACCGGTGTGCCGACGTCTGCTTCCGGCTGTTCGCCCGGGGCACCGAACTCGCGGCCCAGCGCGGCCTGATCCTGGTCGATACGAAGTACGAGCTGGGCCTGCTCGGTGACGAGATCGTGCTCATGGACGAAGTGCACACGCCCGACAGCTCGCGCTACTGGTACGCAGACACGTACGACGAGCTCTTCCGAGAGAACAAGGATCAGCGAGCACTCGACAAGGAGCCGCTGCGAGAGTGGATGGTCGAGCGAGGATTCCGCGGCTCCGGAGAGACCCCCGTCATGACCGACGAGGTCCGCATCGCGACCGCAACCCGCTACATCCTTCTCGCCGAGGAACTGACTCAGCGACCGTTCGAGGTCCCTGAGCTCACCGCAGCCGAACGGGTCGCCAACGTCCTCCGCGACTGACTGGATTTTGCGCCGGTTCCAAGGGGATCGCTCGCGTGAAGGCCTTGTTCCCGCAGGTCAAAGGCGGCCCGCCCGCGCCTGCAGCCCGGCCACGATCAGCACCGCGGCGACGAAGACTCAATCCGGGCACAATGGGAACCTGACCGGGCAATGGCCACGATCACGAGCCCGAAGCAGCACCGCTGGACCGGTGCTCTCGTACCGGCCCAGCGGTGCTACCCCTTCGGCTACCGGAATCCCTTCGGGATCGGCACCGTCAGCTGGGCGAGGTTCGCGGCCGTCGGCGCGAGGTACTGGTAGTCGGTGACGATGGTGGCCTGCCCGGAGCCAAGGTTGCGCCACGACCCGTTTATGCGCTCCTCGGCCCCGGCACCGCTGAAGACGTAGGTCTCGCGGAGCGGCTGGTAGGTTCGGGCATCGACCCACAGATAGCCAGAATGCCCCTTGAGCTCGAGCTTGATCGCGGGCTGCCCGTCGAGTTCGGTCCGACCGACAGCCGACCACGTCTCGTTGTGTATGAGTTCCCAGAGGCTCAGCGGCGACCCGCTGTCTCCGTCGGCGATTATCCCCGAGCTGCGCTGCTCGGACCACGTGTCGTGAGCGTAATCGACGGTGGTGAGCTCACCGGAAGCGACCTCCTGAGCCTCCGTGGGTTCCAGATAGTTGAACCCGACGTCCCACGCCGCAGCGCCGTCGGGGTGCAAGGTCAGCTCGCGGCCGCGCACCTGCTGTCCGGCCTGCGCCCGCCAGGGGTAATACCAGATCTCGCTGGCCGTGCCCGTGGCGAGACTGGGCAGGAAAGGATCGGGCGTGCCAGTTGCGCCGGCGATGGTGCTGGCGGTGATCCTGGTGTGCTCGTAGACAATCTCGCTCGTGGCGGAGCTGAGCGCGTCGAGCACCCTCGTGCGTAGCACTTCGTGTGAGGGCAGCGCCTGCGGGTGGCTCCCGGCGGTGGTACCCGGCGACTGCGTGGCGGTAACGGCCACGGCCGTGCCCACGGCGACGGCGACGGCGAGTCCCGCGGCCAGGCGCATGCGAGGGATTGGACGCCGCGGGAGTCCGCGCGATCCGTTCCGGCGAATGGGGGTTAGCACGCTGGTGACCAGCGGCGCCTGGTCTTCGAGCGATGACAGGGCGGCTCGGAGGTCTTCTTCTGTTCTCACTTGCTTGTCTCCTCGGAGAGCACGTGCGGGGACATCTCGACGCGCAGCGCGGCGAGGGCACGGGACATGTAGCCCCGTACCGTGCCGGGCTTGCAGTCGAGCAGTTCCGCGATCTCGGTTTCCGTGAGGCCCTGGTAGTAGCGGAGAACGAGCACGGCGCGCTGCCTGCGCGGCAGCTTGGCGAGCTCGGCAAGGAGGGCATCGCGCTCGGCGTGCGCTGTCGCGTAGTCCTGGGTCTGCCGGTCATCGGCCTCCCGCGTATCACCGCGGGGGATCATCCGCCAGGACCGGCGCCGCCAGGACAGGTACTCGTTGAGGACCATCTTCCGCACGTACTGCTCCGGATGGTCCAGCCCGCCGATACGCCCCCACTGCCGGTGGACTCTGATCAGGACTTCCTGCACCACGTCCTCGGCGAGCGCGCGGTCGCCGGCCAGCACGCCCGCGAAGCGCAGCACCGCCGGGAGTCTCGTAGCGGCAAACTCCTCGAATGTCATCGTGTTCCCATCGTCGGGGCCTTACGACTAGGACACGCGACCTCGTCCAGGAAACGTTGTGCGAAGCGGCAATAATCTTGCCCCTCTTGACCGCAGTGTCCAGCGTGCCCGTGGTACGTACCGCGCCCGCCGGTGAACGGGTGATGCCGCAGAGGATCATGGCGGCGATCGCCTCCAGCGAGTAGCCCTCAACGGCGCTGAGGACGATCGTCCCCGCCCACGTCGTGTACATGATCCCGGCCAGCGCCGCCTGCTCGGCCCCCAAGACCCGCTCCATGACCGGCACCAGGGCCACGTACTGGTCACGCGCCCCGACCGCATCCCGCGTCCCCCGCCTCCCCAGTCCAGCGGGCGAGGTTGGCGCGGGCGGTCAAGGTGCCGGAGTGCTCGGCCCCCAGGATCTGGTGGCGGGCACTGGCGACTTTCTCGACCAGGAGAAAGGAGACGGTCGCTCGCGTGGCCTCGACCCCGGTCTCGTCAAGAAGACGGCGCGACCACCGAGCGCGAGGGCCTCAGGCGATGCTCGCCTACACCCGGCACGACGAGCCGCCCGAAACGAAATAACAGGTGGATTGTGGCTGAACTACGTCCACGGCCGGTCGAGGCAGTCCGTGGAGCCACGCTGCCCATACATACCTAAATTGGACTTTGTGGGTTGCTGTGGTAATAATTGCGTTGATCTCGGATCAATAGGGATATAACTGAACAGAAGGGCAAAAGTGAAGCTAAGAAGCCTGCGAGCAGCAGGGATTCTCTCCACGGTGGCGGCGGGGTCCTTGGTGCTTGCCTGCGCCACGGCAGCAGCCGCCAGTGCGGCTCCGGAAGCCGCCAGCGCCGCTCCGAAAGCATCGCCATCCCCAGCGCACGCTCTCACTCTGACCAAAGCCGAGCAGCGTCAGTTGCTCGACATCTATGCCGCTCAGGAGCATATTCCCGCCGGGGACATCTACAAGATCCGGTCCGAATCGACCCACGTCGCGCGGGCCTCGAACGGCACGCTCTGGGCGATAGAGGGCTTCACCCCGAAGGAGAGCGACCCGCTCAAGGTCCAGGTCGGCTTCCAAGACGATGGCAGTACTGGCATCTTCACCAGGGCGCCTGGCAAGAAGTGGACGATGCGGAGTCTTAGCAGGCCGGACCTTGCCTGCGACGCGGCCATCCCCGCCGCCGTCTTGCACGCCTGGGGCATCGGCACCTGCTCCGCCAGCACGGAGACGGCGCCGGCCTCGCCAGTAAAGGCGTCCGCGGGTACTGCCGCCCCGGCGTCCTCGGCGACTGCCGCCCCGGTGGCCTCGGTAAGCGGCTCAGAGATCGCGACGGTTGCCGATAACGAGGTCGGCGTGGAGGACAATCCCGTAACGCCCGGCCCCCCGTCGAGCGAGTCGGATGACTGCAACCCGTTTACGGCCCTCGAGAACCCCTCGGCTCCCGACGACGGCTGCGGAAAGAACTCCGCCTTCGGCGTCACGGACCTCAGCGAGTTCTGGTGCGCCGACTTCGCGAAGTGGGTCTGGTCGGAGTCCGGCGTGACCGGCTCCACGATGAGCGACCTGACGCCTGCTTCTGGCTCGTTCTACACCTACGGTGCGGCCGAGGGCGAGTCCATGCCCGTCGACCCGCCGGCATCCGAAGCCGCCGTTGGCGACGCGATCGTGCTGTATAACCCTGATTCAGAGACCGTGCCAGGTTCCGTCGCCGACCATGTCGGCATCATCACGGGCGTGGACGCCTCGAACAACACCATCGACACCGTCAACGGCGACTTTATCTGGGGTGACAACACCGATATTCAGGTCATCACCACCGGCTACCTGACGCCAGAGGATTTTGCGGACCAAGCCGAAGGGGACGGCGAGGAGTGGATCTTCGTCGCCCCGGAGGGGGCAACAACGACAACGCTGGCGAACACCTACCTCGCCGAGATGCAGGACAACGACAACTACCTGTACGGCTACGACTACGGCACGAACGAGGCCACCACGCTGGGCATGGACCCCGGCTCCAGCCCGTCGACCATCGGGCTGTCGGACGACAGCACGTACGAGACGGCCTTCCAGGACAACGCGAACGCCCTGTACCTGCACTCCTCAGCCGGCACCAACGTGAACACGGGACTGGGCATGGACGCGGGCACCAGCCCGGCTATCGCCTCGCTCTCGGCTGGCAACGACTGGGAGGTCGCGTTCCAGGACAATGACAACGCCCTGTACCTGCGCTCTTCCGCGGGCACGAACGACAACACGGGACTGGGCATGGACGCGGGCACCAGCCCGGCGATAGCCGGGTCCGGCGGCGGCTGGATCGCGGCGTTCCAGGACAACGACAACTACCTCTACATCACCACATCGGCCGGCCTTAAGTACCAGACCACCCTGGGCATGGCAGCGGGCACCAGCCCGGCGATCACCGCCCTGGCGAACGGCGGGTTCGTGGTGGCGTTCCAGGCCAACACCGGCAAGCTCTACACCCTGTCGGTAAGCGGGACCAGCAGCACGGACGTCGCGGACGGCACCAAGAATCCCACGCCGTACGGGATGGAGGCGGGCACCAGCCCGTCGATCGCGTCCTTCACCGACAACTCGTGGCGGGTCGCGTTCCAGACCAACGACCAGGACCTGTACACCTACTCCTCGGCCGGCAGCGACGACACCAGCAGCATGCAGATGGACCCCGGCTCCAGCCCGGCGATCACTTGCCTGCCCGACGGCTCCTACGAGGTGGCGTTCGAGGCCAACAACGACGGCCTCGACATTTTCCACATCGGCAGCGGCAACGACGCGACAGGCCTGGGCATGCTGGCGGGTACCAGCCCGACCATCTCCTCGCCCCGCCTGTAACAGCCGCCCGCGCCGGACGTAACCGGGCACTCTAATCACGGCTATAACAGGCACCTTCCCCGCCGCCATCACAACCTGGATGGCGGCGGGGAAGCACCCGACGGGCCCGAGGGCGGCGCCGAGTGTTCAGGCAGCCCCATGCCCTGAACAGGTCGCGGCCGCCGTCGCGGGCTTGGCCGGCGAGCTCTTTCCGCTCTGCAGCCTATGCACCCGCCGCCGGCATGCCGATCCTCTCGATGCGAACTAGTGGCAGGAAGGTCTATTTGAATCATCCTGCCAGGTCAGCGGGCCGATGCCGGGTGATCGCGGGGACCAGCGGGCGGCGGGCTGCTGCCGTTTGCTGCTGCCGTTCGTAGGCTCGCTTGGCGCTGAAGCGTCAGATACGGACATTTGACCAATAAATAGATATACTCCTTACAGGCTTAAGTTGATTTTAGATGATAAGTGTCATATCATGACATTTGCCCGTTTTACACTTCGCAAACGGCGAGCTACCACCCGGAACAGAGTCGGGAGAGTCATGATCATTCTCTGGAAGCCCTGACTCAGCGGTCAGATCCCACAGCAGAGCGCCTGCCGGTGGTCGGCTGGGAGGCGTGCACCTTATGGGTGCGAGGCGATCGGGAGAACGTCAGAAGGGGACGGCCGCGCGGCGAGGCCCGCGGCGAAATTGTGGAGCCCCCACGGTCAGCACCTCCCTCCCGGAGTTTTCAAGTGAGTACTGAATGTTTAGTGTTCCGTCCAGAAATGAGGTATCTGCGTTGGTCATCTTGCGCAAGGCCCGGAAATACTGGGCCGCGCTCGCTGCCGCTGCGGTGGTAGTGGGCAGCCTGACAGCCGCGGCGAGCGCGGCACAGGCGGCAAGTAACCCGTCAGCTCCGCCCGCGATGACGCTCGGTACTTACCAGGCGTCAGAGGACAGTAGCTCCGACTTCATCCCGATCGCGGGCTCGGGGCAGCCCAACGTCGCGAACACCTATCTCTCTTGGGGGCAGGGGCTGCCGACAACCTTCCTGAGCTCGGCGTACAGCCAGGGCGCGACCCCGTTCGTCGAGATCGAGCCGTGGCAGGAGGGACCCAGCTGGAACGCCACCCCGTCATTCTCGGCCATCGCCAGCAACGGCGACGCGAGCGACACGAACTGCTCGCTGGACCAGAGCACGTACGCCACCTCGTGCGCGACATGGCTAGCCGACCTTGGCAAGGCCATCGCCTCATACGGGCACCCAGTCGTGGTCACTTTCGCCCACGAGTTCAACGTCAGCGGCCAGTACCCCTGGTCTGAGGGCGACACAGGTAGCTGCGGGTCGTCCTCGTGCACGCCGTCCCAGTGGATCGCGGCGTGGGACGAGGTCCAGTCGATCGTCGACGCGAACGCGGGCGGCAACGCCTTCTGGCTGTGGGCGCCGAACGCGGACACCGGCGGCACCACGACCGACCCGTCGCCGTGGTGGCCCGGCTCGTCCAAGGTTGATCTCGTGGGCGTCGACGGCTATCCGGACACCGCGTACGGGTCGCAGTTCGGAACCTTCTCCGGTGAGTTCGGCCAGACGTTCAGTGAGATCCGCAACCTCGGCTACACCGGGGGCATCTTCATCTCGGAGACGAACCTGGCCCCGCTGGACGGCTCCGGGTACGAGACGATCCCGCAGTTCATCAGCGACCTGTGCACGGCCGGCGGAACCGGCTTCCTCGAATGGGAGGACGGCGGCTCACCTGCGATGACCAGCACGCAGTGGAACGAAGCCGACACGGCCCTGTCCAGTGACTGCGCTGGCAGTTCGACTCCCCCGGGGCAGGGCGCACCCGCCGTGGTTACCGGCTCCGCGTCAGGCGTCACCGACACCGCCGCGACGCTCAACGGGACTGTGAACGCCGAGGGCGCCGCTACCACCTACCAGTTCCAGTACGGCACCAGCACCAGCTACGGATCGGCGGTGCCGGCTTCGCCGGCCAGCGCAGGCTCTGGCAGCAGTGCGGTCGGTGAGTCGGTTGACTTGTCCGGGCTGTCCGCCAGCACCACGTACGACTACCGGCTTGTGGCGACCAACGCGACGGGCACCGCCAACGGCAGCAACCAGACGTTCACCACGCCCGCCGCGTCCTCGCCTGGAAGCGCGTTTACTCCTGTTGGCGGTCTTATCCAGGGTGCGTCGCTGACGCCGTCGGTTACGGCTCACGCTGTGGGCGATGTGATTCTGCTGCATGTCATCACCGAGGGCAACGCGCCGCCTACCGGCATCAGCGGGGGCGGCGCCACGTGGAAGCAGGTGGGGACTACCCTCACGGGCAGCGTGAACTCCGGTTTCTCGGCGGCGGTTTACGAGGGAACTGTCACGGCGGCGGGAACGGTCCAGGCCACCGTGACGACCTCGGGTACTCCCTCGGCCGTGCGCATCGGCGGACAGGAGTACAACCCGGGTTCCGGGCAGACGGGCGTACTCGTTTCGCAGGCGAACCTGGATGTTTCCGGAACCGGTACGGGGCCGTCGATCACGCCTACGGGCAGTAACGAGCTCTACTCGTTCTACGGGTTCGACACCGATACAGGCTCGGCCGGGTCTACGCCGGGATACACCTACGAACCCGACAGCAACGGCAACGTGTACGCGTTCGATCCTGCCAGTCCTGCGCAGCCCCCTGCGTTCGGTGATTCCAACGTCGCGTTCGGGATCGCGGTCCTCATGCAATCGGCCCCTGCCCAGCAGGCTCCTGTCCTGAGCAACGGCCATGTCGTTTCGGGCTCGCTCCTGTCTACCCGCGCCGACGTGGCATGGGACTCCACCGTGACTCCGGGCACGTGGAAGGTGACGATCAATGGGCCCGGCTTTGACAACACGTCCGATACCGTCGCCGTTGAGCAGGCGGACTACACGGGCCTACAGTCAGGTCACACCTACACAGTGACCGTACAGCAGCTCGATTCAAGCGGTAACCCGTGGGGTAACCCAGGGGTAATCGACTTCGTGACGCCGTAGCCACTCGCGGCCTTCAGGACCAGACGGACCTGCATCTCCTGGAGATGCAGGTCCGTCTTGGCTTCACCGGGCCGAGCTGGGCGTCGCGCGTCGCCCGGCCGTGCCTGCATGGCGCGTAGTGGTACTTCCGTAGGCCCTCGCGGTTGTCAGTTTCCGGAGTCGCCCGCGGCGTGCCGCCGCGCTCGGACGCGCGCGCCGCGGACGGGGTGAGACGCCCTGCGGCGACCGCTGGGACCTTGCCCAGGTCAGCGGGGATGCGCTGGCTGGCTACCCGTATCGGCGCAGCTCGTGGAAGAACTCGTCGATGATGTGCAGTCCGCCGGTGCGGGCGACCTGGTCGTAGACGTATTTGCCGACCGCAAGGTCGAGCACTCCGAGGCCGAACGGGGAGAAGATCACCGTTCGGTCCGCCGGGACGCTGACGTGTCCGGCCATAACGTCGTCGAGTGTGCCATCCAGGAAGTCGCGGCTGCCGGTGAGCTGTTCGGCCAGGTGAGGTGAGGTGCTGGCCTTGAGGCAGTGCTCGACGTCGTCGACGACGTTGGCGGAGGCGAGGAGGATTTCGGGGGCGAGGTCGCGCAGGGATATGTGCAGCACCAGGGGGTGATGGCCGAACCAGGCCTGGTCCCTGACGTGGGGCTGGCCCGCGGTGGTGGCGAATATCACCAGGTCGCTGGTGCGGATCAGCTGCTCCGGGTGGTCATACACCGTGATCCGGCTGGCGCTGCCGGATTGCTCCAGGTAACCGCGGAAGCCGGCCGCGCTGTCGGCGGACAGGTCGTACACGCCGATCTCGTCGAACGTCCAGCCGGCGGCGGCCAGGAAGGTGTGGATATAACGGGCAATCAGGCCGGTCCCGAAGAACCCGGCGCGGGCCGGGTGGCCCCGGCCGCGGCTCAGCCAGTCCGCCGCGGAGGCGGCGAGCGCGGCCGTCCTGGTGGCGCTGATGATGGAGGCTTCCAGGCAGGCGAACGGGTAGCCGGTGTCGTGGTCGTTGAGGATCAGGACCGCCGAGGCCCTCGGGATGCCGGCCGGGACGTTCTCCGGGAAACTGGAGATCCATTTCAGGCCATCCACGCGGATCGTCCCGCCGATCGAGGTGGGCAGCGCGATGATCCGCGCGGAGGGGCGGTCGGGAAATCGGAGGAAGTAAGACGGCGGGTTCACCGAATCACCGGCGCTGTGCAGCCGGTAGGTGGCCTCGACCAGCTCTATGATCTGGTGCTCGCGGCCCTCCAGGACGCGGCTGACCCGCTCCCCCGGGATGACAGCGAACGTCGGCACTGCGGCCGGTGCGGGCGTGGCGGGCTGGGCGGCGGGGCTGGTGGCGGTCATCGGGCGGTCACCTGTGTGGCGGGTGAGCAGGCGGCTAGGTGCACCGGGTCGGCCATCGCGGCGAGGACCTCGCGTGGTCCCTGGAAGGGGTCGCGGCTGTGCGCGGTTCGGATGTTGTCAATGAGCAGCAGGTCGCCGGCCTGCCATGGCTCGCGTGTGGTGGCGGCCTCGTACGTTTCGTTGATCAGCTGGACGACGTCTTCGCCGACCGGGTCGCCGTTGCCGTAAAAGGTGTTGAAGGGCAGCCCGTCGGCACCGTAGATGTCCACCAGGTACTCGCGTATTTCGGGGTCAATGGTGCGCTCGTTGAGGAAGGCGATCTGGTTGAACCAGCAGCGCTGGCCGGTGACCGGGTGGCGGATTACGGCGCTGCGATGCTGCCCGGTCCGCAGCCCGCCGTCCGGCTGCCATTCGAACTCGATCGCGTTGGCGTGGCAGTAGCGTTCGACGGCGGCCCGGTCGCCGGTGCCGAACGCCTCGGCCACGGACGCCCCGATATCTTCGTTGTAGTTGCGCGTGAGCAGCCAGCCCTCCCGTTCGAACCGGGTGACCAGCCCGGCGGGCAGTGCGTCAAGGACCGTGGCCGCGTCGGCCACCCCGGTCGCCCCGCCGCTGGCCGGCGCCGTGAGGCAGGCGAACATCAACAGGCCGGGGAACTCCAGGGCGTAACTCAGCTCGTGGTGCATGCACATCTGCTGGTTCGGGGGCCACTTCGATGCGGAGTAGACGCCGCCAAAGTAGTGGCGGCGGGACGCGAAAGTCTCCTTTTCGGTCATCAGGCTGGTGGCCAGCCGCTGGAAGACGCTGGCGGTCATGGGGGCATCGCGGAGCCCGAGGCCGCGGACCAGAACGCAACCGTGCTCGGCGACGATGGCGCGCAGCTCGTCGCGGTGCCCGTCCGCCCAGCCCGGCGGGTCCTTGGACGTGCCGGCCTGCAGGACCGGTGGCTTGCCGTGTCCCAGATCCACGTCGGGTAGCGGTGCCGGGAAAGAGTGCGGCATTTCGTGTCCTTTCACTTGCGACTTAGCGAGAAGCCGGCAAGCCGGCGGCGTGCCGGAGCGCCCGTGCCGTCTCGGCCGGGCGGGTGCGCAGGAAGTAGTGCCCGCCGTCGGCCAGCTCGTGCAGGTCTACCCGGTCGGCCAGAAGCTGCCAGTCCCGCCAGTGGCGCGCGTACCCTGCCGTGATCTCGTCGTCGGCGGCGACGACCACGGTGAGCGGTGTGGTCAGCCGCACCGCCGCCGGGGCGTCAAGGGCATCGGCGAGGAAACGGTGTGCGCACAGCAGGTCGTGCCGGTACGCATCAGCGGGCTCGGCCAGCCGGGTCATGGCGGCGCGGCGTGTCGCCGCGTCACCAGCAAGCTGTCCGGCGACGAAAACCCGCTCGAGGTCCACCCCGTGCTCCTCGAGCTTCCTAGCCGTCGCCAGAGCGAACGCGGCGCCCGAGGAGTGGCCCCACAGCAGAATCCTGGTCAGGCCACGCCCGGTGATCTCGGCGGTGACCCTGTCCACCACCTGCGGCATAGGCGCGAACGATCCGCTGTCTGCGGCCAGGTCGTGACCGGGCAGCTCGACGGCGTAGACCGCCAGGCCGCTGCCGCGCAGTGCGCTGGCCATGGGCTGGAAGTTCACCGCGTTGCCGCCCGCGTAGGGGAAGCAGACCAGTACGCCGGCCGGCGCATCGTCCGGCTCCGAAAGCAGCTGCAGCAGCCCGGGCAATCGCTGGGACTTGCCGTCGATGAGGTCGGCAAGGTCGGCGAGGACGGGGTGGCTCGTGAGGTCTTTGAGGGTGACCGCGCGGTCCAGGGTGACCGCGAGTTTGACGGCGGACAGGGAGGTGCCGCCGCGGGCGAAGAAGTTGTCCCGGCGCCCGATCTGGTCCTGGGGGATGCCGAGGGTTTTGGCCCAGGCGACGGCGAGCCGCCGCTGCGTAGGCGTGCGGGGAGCGTCATGGTTTTCCTGGCCAGCGCCGGTGTCACCGGCCAGGGCGGAGAGGGTTTTCCTGTCGATCTTACTGTTGGCGGTCAGCGGCAAGGTTTGGCGCCAGTGGAACGCCGAGGGAATCATATATGCGGGCAGCGACTCGGCCAGGTGGTCCCGCAGGGCATCGGTCTGCAGGGGGTGCGGGCTGGTGTAGAAGGCCACGAGCTGGCCGGCCTGGCCGGCCCGCTGCGTGACCACCACGGCGCCGTCACGGATCTTGGGTGCGCGCAGCAAGGCGTTTTCGATCTCGCCGATCTCGATGCGGAAGCCGTTGATCTTGACCTGGCTGTCGCGGCGGCCGAGGTATTCCAGCTTGCCGTCCGGGCGCCAGCGGCCGTAGTCGCCGGCGTGGTAGAGCCGCTGGCCGGGGCGGTGCGGGTCGGGTGTGAAGGCCTTCCGGGTCCGTTCGGGGTCGTTGACGTAGCCGCGGCCGACGCAGATGCCGGAGAAGACGATCGCGCCGGGGGCGCCGAGGGGGACCAGCGCCAGGTGCTCGTCGACCACGTAGGCGTGCACGTTGCTGACCGGGCGGCCGAGCGGGATCGGGCCGTCCTCCGGGCTCCGGTCCATGATCTCGTGGTTGGTGTCGTCCGAGGTTTCCGTCAGCCCGTAGGCGTTGACAAGCTTGATCTGCGGCTGGGCCGCGAACCAGCGCTGGGCGATCTCGGTTTTCAGCGCCTCGCCGGTCGCCGACACATACCGCAGGTGCGGCAGCTCGCGGGGGTGTTGTTCCAGGTAGGACAGGATGGCTTCGAGGTAGGAAGGCACGACCTGCAGGACGGTGACCTGGCCGTCGGCGATCTTGTCGATGAACCGGCGGGCGTCCAGGATCACCTCCTGCTCGATCAGCAGTGTCCGCCCGCCCGTCAAGAGCGCGGAGATCAGCTGCCACATGGAGATGTCGAAGCATTGAGGTGCGGTCTGGGCGACCACGGTGCCCTGGCCGATCTCCAGGTCGGCGATCTTGGCGAACAAGTGATTGAGCATGCCGGCGTGTTCGCACATCGCGCCTTTCGGCTCGCCCGTGGAGCCGGAGGTGAAGTAGATGTAGGCGAGCTGGCCGGGTGTGACGGGGACGCCGAGGTCACCGTCGGCCGACTGCTCGGCGTAGGCGGTGTCGGTGAAGAGCAGCTGGGAGCCCGGCAGCGTGCCGAGGGCGGCCTGGAGGGTGGCGGTGCTGCCGGATTCGGTCAGCACCAGCCGGCACCCGGCGCGGGACAAGGTGGCCGCGATGCGGCCGGGGGGGAAGCGCGGCTCGATGGGCAGGTATACCCCGCCCGCCTTGAACACCGCCAGGACGGCGGCCGTCCAGTCCAGGTTGCGCTCGGTCACCACCGCGACCGCCTCTTCGCGGCGCAGTCCACGGGCCAGCAGGGCGCGGCCGAGCCGGTTGGCGCGGGCGTTGAGCTCGGCGTAGGTCCACGCCCGGTCGCCGTGGGTGACCGCGATAGCCTCCGGGTAAGCCGCTGCCTGCCGTTCGAACAGCTGGTGTGCCGGGAGGTCCGGCAGGTCCCGGCGCGGTCCGGCGAGCCTTTCGAGCTGGAAGCGGCGCTCACCCTCAGACAGGAGGGTTTGCCGCTCGTGGTCGGCATCGGGGTCCGCGGCGGTCAGGGTGAGCGCGGTGAGGTGATAGCCCGCGATGCGGGTGGCAGAAGCCGTGTCGAGTACGTCGGTGCGGTATCGCAGCCGCAGCACCAGCCCGCCGTCCCTTCGCCGGATGCCCGCGCGCAGCACGATGTCCCCGGTGAGCTCGATGTCGCGGCCGGACGGGTCGAGGACGGTCTCGAAACGCGGCCCGGTCAGGTCCAGCTCACGACCGAGGGCGGCGACAGGGAAGTCCTCGCGGGCGAGCAGCGCCGCTTCGGACTGGCTGGCGGTCAGCAGCAGCGCCCGCCACGAGCCGGGCCCGGCCGCCAGCCGGCAGGGCAGCACGGGTCCGCTCGGCCCGGTGGCATAGCCAGCCGTGACCTGCTGTTCCCCGGACAGCACGGCGAGGACCTTGGCGTGCGCGGCCAGCAGCACGGAGCTGAGCGGCACCCCCAGTTCGCGGGCGAGCCGGCCCAGGGCCGCCGATAGGTCCGCGGGGATCGCCGCCTCATAGCTCGCGGCGCCCGGCACCGGGTGCAGGGTCCACCGGGGGATCGCGGTCATCTCACATCTCCCTGCGCAGGGTTCCCGCCCCAGCGCGCGCCGGCCGGGATTTCCTCGCCCTTCATCAGGAAGGAGTCGGCCGCCAGCACCGCCCCCTCGCCCATTGTCACGCCGTAGTGGACCAGGGCGCCGACCCCGATGGTGCAGTCAGCCCCCAGCTCAGTCCGATCGGCCTTGAACGTGCCGTCCTCCTGCGAATGGCACTGGATCGCGCTGCCCGCGTTAAGGACGCAGTCGTCCCCGATAGCAATCAGGGTCCGGTCCGGCATGGAGCAGCCGTCGTCGAAGACCCGCCGGCCGATCCGCACCCCCAGGATCCGCCAGATCAGGCTCTTGAACGGGGTGCCGTCGAATACCTTCAGGTAAACGTCCTCGTTGAACTTCCACAGCCGCTCGATCCTCCAGAAATACGGGTCGTAGATGGAGCAGAACGTCGGCCGCAGCCGGCGGAAGGCCAGGACGGCACGTTCGGTCAGCACGAACAACGCCGTGGTGATCAGGATGGCCAGGGCCAGGAACGCGGCCGTCAGCACGTGCGCGCCGGCATTGTAAAAGGTCAGAGCGGCGGTCGTGCACAGCGCCAGAACGCAGATGTTCACCCAGCGGTTGATCAGGTACAGGACCATAGTCCGCAGGTTGAAGCGGTTCTTGGCGTGCAATCGGCGGCGGAACTCATCCCCGCTGCGCAGGTAGTCGAAACGGCTGTCCCGTTCCACCGACCGGGGGATCTCGAAGGGCGGCGAGCCGAGCAGGCCGACGTCCTCGCGGACCGGCCCGTCCAACGGGATCATCGTCTTGGTCGCCAGCAGGCAGTTGGCGCCGGTCCGGCCGCCTGCCGGGTAGACGACGTGGTTGCCGAGGAAGTTGCACGGCCCGATCGAAGCCCGGGACATCCGGAACGAGGTGCTCGAGTAGTCGGCGTGGGCGACCGACAGCCCATCGGCGATCATGGTGCCGGTGCCGACCTCGGTCAGGAACGGGGTCTCGTGAGCGAACTCCCCGCCGAAGTTCGACCCGGTCTGCTCCACCTGGCCAAGGTGGTAGCCCAGCCAGCGCACGTAGGAGACGACGTACGAACTATCTCCGAACAAGATGTTGAAAAACCTCAGGTTGGTCATCCGGAGGATCACGCGGTGGAAGCGGTCGTGCCACCCGTACAGCGGGTAAACCTTGCCCGGCGTCATGAACCGGTTCAGCAGGCGGGGCAGGCTGGCAGCGCACAAAAGGAGGGCGAGCATGGCGCCGCAGAACACGATGAGCGAGGAGGGCACCACCTCCGCGTAAAGCCCTGCGGGCACGGCTGTGCCCGTGTCGGACTTCAGCAGCGTGGTCAGCGACGGAATTCCCGGGAACAGCCGCTGCGCTACGTCCAGCAGCAGGTAGACGCCCCCCGCGGCGAACGGCAGGTACACGAGGAACAGGGCGGCCAGCGTGAGGACGCAAAAGCGGGCCTTGAGCAGCCGGCCGCAGCGGGCCGACGCGACGGCCAGGTAGTCTACCGCGCCCGGCTGGGCCGGGGACCCATGCCATCGCTGGCCCGCCGGTATGGCCTGCCCCGAGTGCAGCGCGGAGGTGTGGCCGAGCTGTGCCCGGTCGCCGATCGCGGTGTAGATGTCCAGCACGGCCTTCTCGCCGGCGAAGGCGTCCGTGCCCACAGTGACCGGGCCGGTCTGGATCCAGCCCGCCTGGGCACGGTAGCACTGGAGAAGCGCGTCCTTGCGGATTACCGTGCCGGCGCCGATGGTCAGCAGGTCTGTGCACACCGGCACGTGCCGGGACCAGATCACTGCTCCCGGCCCGATCCGGGCGCCCAGTGCCCGCAGATACAGCACGTACAGCGGTGTGCCGGCGAACAATCCCGCCAGGCTGGACCGGATCAGCGTCTTGACGATCCAGAACCGGAAATAGCCCAGGCTCCAGATCCGGATCTGCCGCGGCGTCCACCGCCCGATCAGCACCCACTTGGCCGCCACCGGCAGGACGCAAACCGCGGCGAAGGTCGCGCCGCCGAACAGTACGGCCCGCAGGTAGATGTCGGCCAGGCCCGTCCCGGCCGAGAGCCACTCAGCACCCCATCCCGCGACCACTGCGAAGAGGTAGACGAAGACGGAACCGCACAGCAGTTGCAGCGCCCCGCACGCCACGTACTCCGCCGTGCTGGCCCGCGGGGCCTGCTCGGTCGGTGCCGCGACCTCCGCCGTTGCCTGGTCAGGGGCCGGGGCAGGTGCGGTCTGCCTGAGCGCCGCCGCCAGGCTTGCGATAGTGGGATAGGAGTAGATGTCCTTCATCGACACTGACGGCAGGTCGTCCCGTTTGCGAACCCGGGCGCAGAAGTGGGCCATGACCAGGGAGTCGCCCCCCAGGTCATCGAAGAAGTTGCTGTGCACCGGCACGTGGCCGACGTGCATGACGTCGGCCAGCAGCCCGGCGAGGACGGTCTGCATATCGGCCGCCGGCGTGCGGGGGACGGCCGGTGTCAGGGGTGACGCGGTCAGATCGGTGCGCAGTACGTCGGCTGGCTTTCCCCCCATGAATGCTCCTTGCGTCAGAGGTCGGCAGGCTGGCGCGAAGCGGCGGTCAGCTCGCTTGGGCGGAGCGCTTCCTCGCCATAGAGGTCATGCACCCAATTGGCCTGGTAAATGGTGTCGAGGTAGCGCTCTCCGAGGTCGGGCGCGATGGCCACCGCGGTGAGGCCAGGCCTGGAATGCCGGACCAGCCAGTCCAGCGCGCCGCTGACGACCGTGCCGGTTGAGCCGCCGAACAAGAACCCGGTCCGGGCCAGGCGATGACACGCCCGGATGGTGTCTACCTCCGCGATCTGGAGCACCTCGTCGACGTAGGACTGATCCAGCAGTTGCGGGCGGACGCTGGTACCTAGGCCGGGGATCATTCGGCGCCCAGGAGGCCCCCCGAATATCACCGAGCCAATGCTGTCGACCGCGACGATCCGCACTGGCCGGTGCCACTCATGGAAGAACCGCGCGCAGCCCATCAGGGTCCCGGTGGTGCCTACCCCGACGAACAGCACGTCCAGGTCCGGGAATGACTGGGCGATGGCCGGGGCGGTCCTGCGGTAATGCGCGAGCCAGTTCCCAGGGTTGGCGTACTGGTTCAGCCACACGTACCGCTCATCCGAGGCGCACAACGCCCGGACATAATTCAGCCGGGCGCCCAGGAAACCGGTGACCGGATCCGGTTCGTTGATCGTGTGCACCTTGGCACCCAGCGCCTTCATCAGCAGCCGAGTGGACAGGTTGCAGCGCGAGTCGGTCACGCACAGGAACCGGTAGCCCTTGTTCGCCGCGATCATGCTCAGGGCGACGCCCAGGTTCCCCGACGAGGATTCCACCAGGGCCGACCGCGGCGTCAGTATCCCGGCCTGTTCCGCTGCATCCACCATCTCGGCCGCCGGTTTGAGCTTGATCGAGCCGGCGAAATTGAAACCCTCGCACTTCAGGAACAGCGGTTGCCCGAAGCTCGATCGCAGGTCCACATAGAGCTCCTCGGCGTTGAAGGCCTGCGGAACGGAGATGACAGTCACGCCTCCTCCTCCTCATCGTCTGCTGAACGGTTCCTCCGAAGGCGGGGACTTCGGTGTTGTGATCTTGGCCAGGACGGCCTTGTTGCGTCCGCGCGGGAGCGGTGCGGGCAATCCGCCGCCTAGACTCAGGCCGTGTAGTTACGGCTGTGTCGGAACTGAGCCGGCCGGAGTTGTGCGAGCCCCGGCGGCGGTGCGGTCACCTTCGGTGAGGACGTGCCACCTCGGACGTTGCCTGTCCGCATAATTGCCTACATAATCTTGCTGTTACCGGATCGATACATTTTTGCAACCGACGCCACCTGGGATAACTCCAGGCACATCCGCCTATATAGGTATATAGACGCGGCAAGTGGTACATAAATACAGCGAGGCTCGTCGACAGGTGAGACGCCGTGAGCTAGCCAAGCTGCCCGTCCCCAGGTGAACGGCTATGTGCTGGGTGGGTCAGCGTCACAGCTGCCCGCTGCGGACGTTTTCATTCTGCTGTCAGGCATGCTGCGACTCGTATATCAGATCCGGGTGCCGACAGGTCAGCGAGCATGATGGCGGTGTTGAGCGGTCTGGGGCGATGCTCGGCCACTGATCGGCGGAACCTGTGCGCATCAGAGGAATCCACGGCCGCTTGTCGGGCCGCGGATTCCTCCTTGGCAGAGCACCGGTTATATCAGCGATGAGGTTCGCGCACCTGGCCTGCCTGTCCCCGGCGGCTCCGGCGCCAGGTCCGGCGGGAAACCATGTCGTTCCGGGGTACTTCAGACGGACACGGCACAAGGCCGGCGACCGGCTCCTGGGCGCGCCGACAGGGCTCGAGCGCCAGCGCGCGGTCCATGAGACGTTCCTTCGCCTCTCTGCACGATCCCGTAGTAGATCCCCGAACCCGTGAAGCTCGGCAGGGCAACCAATGGTTTCGGTCATCTAGGGGCTTGATATATGCCGAGATCGGAATATGATGGCCTTGTGGCTCGCGCTTCTACGACGTCGGATGTCTTCAACGCCATTGCCGATGTGCATCGGCGTGAAGTCCTGGACGCGCTAATCGAAGGCGAGAAGGCAGTCGGGGCGATCGCGACCGATCTCTCCATGTCCCAGCCTCAGGTGTCAAAGCACCTCCGGGTGCTGAGTGAGGTGGGACTCGTCAAGTGCCGGGCGGAGGGACGCCGCCGGCTGTACCGGCTGGAACCAGCGCGCTTGCAGCCGTTTCGCGATTGGCTTGCCAAGTATGAGCGGGAATTGAGCGAGCGGCTGGATCGGATGGATTCCTACCTCAAAGAGCTGCAAGGGCAAGGAGACCTTCAATGACACCTAAACGCCACGGGTCGGCAGTCATCGAATACCCGAGCGAGCTCGAGATCGTCACGACCCGGGAGTTCGATGCGCCGATCGAGCTTGTCTTCGACGTGCTGACGAAGCCGGAGCACGTCCGCCACTGGTTCGCCCCTTTCGAGGACAAGATGACGGTCTGCTCGATCGACCTGCGCGCCGGCGGGGACTACCACATGGCCTTCGTGACGCCGGACGGGAAAGAGTGCTCGTTCCGCGGGACCTACCTGGAGGTCGAGCCGCCGGCACGGATCGTCCAGACGTGGCGGTTCGAAGGCTGGCCGGACGCGGAGGCCGTCGAGACGGACACGCTGAAAGAGACTGACGGAGTCACCAAGCTGACGGTGACGATGGCGTTCCGTGACAAGGCTGGCCGTGACCACATGACCAGGCACGACGGCCAGTCCTCCAGCTTCGACAAGCTGGAGGACTACCTGACGTCACTGCTCGAGAAAGAGGAAACGCCATGAAACTTCTGCTGACGTCTTCCGGCGTCGCGAACACGAGCATCCATGACGCGCTTCTCGGCCTGCTGGGCAAGCCGATTGAGGAGTCCAGCGCCCTCGTCATTCCGACCGCGATATACCCCTTCCCCGGCGGTGCTGGCCACGCATGGGAGGCGATCTGCGGAAAGAGCAAGAGTCCCTTCGCCGGACTGGGCTGGAAGTCCTTGGGCGTGCTGGAGCTCTCCGTGCTGCCAAGCATCGACGAAGAATGCTGGGTCCCGGCGGTGCAGGAGACCGACGCCCTGCTGGTTTGGGGCGGCGATCCGGTGTTCTTGTCGTACTGGATGCGGCGGTCCGGGCTTGCAGACGTCTTGCCGTCGCTGCCTAGCGAGACGGTCTACCTGGGGGTGAGCGCCGGGAGCATCGCAGCGACCTCCACCTTTGCCGAGACTTACCCAGAGCCGCGTCGCGGCAGCGGTGAAGCGCTCTCGACGGAAGACATCGTGTTCGATACACCCGATGGCGAACTCCGCATGATCCTTGTCAAGGCTCAGGGAGTCGGACTGGTCGATTTTGCGATCATTCCGCACGTGGACAACGCGGATCACCAAGACATGGCCATCGCAGAACAATGGGCCGCGAGGATACCGGCGCCGACGTACGCGATCGACGACCAGACCGCCATCAAGGTGACCGACGGCAACGTCGAAGTCGTCTCCGAGGGGCACTGGAAGCTGTTTACCCCCTAGACCAACGTTGCTGAATCGGGTCAACGGCGCCATCCCTGGACGTTACCGGACGGTAACCGTCGTAGCGGTTTGCTTGTTGATGATCAGGTGGGGTTGGCGGTGCCGGAGGAAGTTGTCGGCGTCATAGTCTCCGCCAGGTCGGCGGCACTGCCATCCGGGGAGTCCGCGTCGCGGAACGGCGTCCAGTGTTCATGCAAGAAGTCACCCGCGAGGTAAATGCCGGTCGCGGCAAGTGTAACTTCGCCGATCCAATGACAACCAGTATTCGGAAGCGAACTCCAAGTTCCTCAATGGTTCCACCGCCGTCCCCGGCCGCGCGAAATGCCCGCCCAGGCGTGAATCAACCAGCCACCTGTGACCATCTAGACCGCTTTATCACCACAGACCACGCAAGTAACCTATGTCGTATTAACTTGCGATATTGTGCTTCCGCCCAAACTCGAGCGCTTTTAATCTTGAAGACTCAGATATGCCAAAACTGGCTCCTGTTCGAGCGAGGCGATCCAGCCGCGTGCCGGTGCACCTCGATATGAACCGCTCGAGGTGAACCGGGGGCCGGCTGAGAAAGGACAGTCTGTGAGAGTGACGGAGCAGCCGTCCAGCGACCGCACCGACCACACCCCCGAGCCCATAGCGATCATCGGCATGGCCTGCCATTACCCGGGAGGCGTCGCGTCGCCGGAGGACCTGTGGGAACTCGTCGCGGGTGAGCGCTGTGCGGTGACCGATGTCCCACAGGATCGAGGCTGGGATCTGAGCCGCCTGTTCCAGCCGGACGAGACGCTGCCGGGCAGGAGCGCAAGCCGCTACCTCGGCGGCTTGATGTCGAACGCGGCCATGTTCGACCCCGAGTTCTTCGGGGTCTCACCGCGTGACGCCGTGGCGATGAACCCGGTGCAGCGCCTGCTGCTCATGACGACATGGGAGGTCTTCGAACACGCGGGGATCGTTCCGGACACCATGCGCGGCCAGAACGTCGGGGCGTTCATCGGAATCCTCGCCCCTGAGTACGGCCCGCTCTGGCATGAGGCCGCCGCGGAGGTCGAGGGCAAAATGATGCTCGGCACCCTGCCCAGCGCGGCCGTCGGCAGGCTGTCCCACTTCTTCGGTCTCTACGGGCCCTGCATCGGTGTCGACACAGGATGTTCGGCCTCGCTCGTCGGCGTGCATCTGGCGATGCGGTCGTTGCGTTCAGGCGAGTGTTCGATGGCGCTCGTCGGCGGTGCCTCGTTCCAGGCGACCCCTGGCCATCTCATCGAATTCACGAGGCAGGGTGCCCTGTCCCCAGACGGGAAATGCAAGGCGTTCGCGGAGTCCGCGGACGGCGTGGCGTGGAGCGAGGGGATCGGCCTGCTGTTGCTGGCCCGGCTGTCGGACGCGCAGCGTGACGGCCACCGTGTGCTGGCGGTCATCCGCGGTTCGGCTGTCAACCACGACGGTGACGGCGAGCGTTTCGCGGTGCCCAACGCCGGCGCCCACGAGCAGCTCATCCTGAGCGCCCTGGCCGACGCCGGACTGGCCGCGAACGAGGTCGACGCGATCGACGGGCACGGCACCGGCACCGTAGTCGGCGACCCGAACGAGGCCAGGGCGCTCCTGGCCACTTACGGCCGGCGCCCGGCGGCGGACCCGCCGCTGCTGCTGGGATCACTCAAGTCCAACATCGGTCACTCCACTGCGGCGGCCGGCGTCGGCAGCGTCATCAAGATGGTTCAGGCCATGCGGCACGACACCTTGCCGCGAACCCTGCACGTAGACAAGCCGAGCAGCCGCATCGACTGGTCGAGCGGGTCGGTACGCCTGCTTGAGCAAGCGACCGCATGGCCGCCCGGGGACCGCCCGCGCCGTGCCGCCGTCTCGTCTTTCGGCGTCGGCGGGACTAACGCACACGTCATTCTGGAAGAGGCGCCGCCGGCCGGGGAACCTGCCCCTTGCCGCACAGCGGACCGTGACGACGCCGGGATGGTGCCATGGATCCTGTCGGGTCGCAGCGAGCAGGCGCTGCGCGACCAAGCGCTGGCGCTTCGGCGGCACTTGGCCGGGTGCCCGGAATCGGACCCGGTCGACCTCGGTTATTCACTCGCCACGGATCGGGCGCGGTTCGAGCACCGGGCAGTTGTGCTCGGCTCCGAGCTCGAACGACTCATGGGCGGGCTCGATGCGATTGCGGAGGGCGTGCCCTCCGAGTCCGTCGTGTCGGGGCAGGCCGTGGCGTCGGCCGGGGTCGCGTTCGTCTTTCCGGGCCAGGGTGCGCAATGGCCGCAGATGGCCACTGATCTTGTCAAGGCCTCACCGCTGTTCGCCGGCTACCTGGATGAGTGCGCCCGGGCTCTCGCGCCTTACTGCGACTGGGAACTGCTCGAGGTGCTGCGCGGGGCTCCGGGGGCTCCGTCACTGGAGCGGGTCGACGTGGTGCAGCCGGCGCTGTTCGCGATCATGGTTGCGCTCGCCCGGCTGTGGGCGCACCACGGCGTGCGGCCGGCATGCGTCGTCGGTCACTCACAGGGTGAGATCGCTGCCGCCTGTATCGCGGGCGGGCTGTCGCTGGAAGACGCGGCGAAGGTGGTCGCGCTGCGAAGCAAGGCCGTCAGGAAGCTGACCGGTGACTGCGGCATGGCCTCATTCGCGTTGTCGGCTGAGCGTATGCGGCCCTGCCTCACCGACGGCGTTGATATCGCGGTGGTCAACGGGCCGAGCGCGACGGTGCTCGCCGGCCCCCGCGCTTCGCTGGAGAAACTGGTCGCCGACCTGACCGCCGAGGACGAGCGGGCACGCATGCTTCCGGTGGACTACGCCAGCCATTCCGTCCAGGTAGAGCAGATCCGTGCGGAACTGCTCGACGAACTGGCCGGCATCACGCCGCGAAGCTCATCCATCCCTTTCTACTCCACAGTAACCGGTGAGTGCCTGGACACGACCGCGCTGACGGCCGAGTACTGGTACACCAGCCTCCGGCAGACGGTGCGGTTCGCTGACGCGATCCGCACCGTGCTGAATGACGGAATCCTGCATTTCGTCGAGGCGAGTCCGCATCCCCTGCTGCTGGCCGCGATCGAGGACGTGGCCGCCGACGCCGGCGCCCCCGAGGTCGCGGCGATCGGTTCGATGCGCCGCGGCGACCGGGGCACGGACGGAGTCGCGCGCAGTCTCGCCCAGGCCGTCGTGGCCGGCCTGCCCGTCGACGGCGCCACCCTGTTCGAGGGCCTCGGCGCCCGGCGGGTCGACCTGCCCACCTACGCGTTCCAGACGCGCAAGTTCTGGCTGGGCAACGGCTCGGCGAGCGCCGATCTGGCCTCCCATGGGCTGAGTTCGCCCCGGCATCCCCTGCTGGGAGCGGTGATCGAACTCGCAGACGACGGCGTGGTGCTGAGCGGAACGCTCTCCACGCGCACGCACCCCTGGCTCGCCGATCACGCCGTGCACGGCACGGTCATCGTTCCGGGCGCCGCGCTGGTCGAGATGATCATCCGTGCCGCGGACGAGGCTGACTGCGGGTTCGTGGAAGAACTGGTGATGGCCGCGCCGCTCGTGCTCCCCGCCGACGACGCGGTCTCGGTGCAGGTCGCCGTCAGCGCTCAGGATGACGCCGGGCGGCGCAGCGTGCGCATCCACTCTCGCCTGGCGGAGGAAGACCGCAGAGCCGGCGGCGGGTGGACCTGTCATGTGACCGGAACGATCATCGCGGACGGCCCCGGCGAGCCGGCCTACACGGGCGCCTGGCCGCCCGCCGACGCCGAACCGGTCGACGTCGGCGCCTTCTACGACCAGCTGGCCGCGACGGGCTACTACTACGGCGAGGCGTTCCACTGCCTTCGTGCCCTCTGGCGGCAGGGCCGGGAGGTGTTCGCCGAGGTGGAGCTGACCGAACCGGTGCGCGCGGACGCCGGGCGATTCGGCCTGCATCCGGCGCTGCTGGACGCGGCGTGGCTGCCGGTGGTCATCGACTCCGTCGCGAACGGGCAGACGATCGTGCCCTTCCTGATCAACCGGATCCAGTTGCACGGTTCGGGCGCGTCGGTACTGCGGGTACGCCTGGTCTTCGGCGACGATGAGGTCGCGTTGTCGGCCGTCGACCCGGCCGGTCAGCCGGTACTGTCGGTCGGGGCCATCGTCGGCCGTCCGCTGTCGAGTCTGGCGCTGGCCGGCGCGCGCGCGTCCACCACGGATTCGCTGCTGCGCGTTCAATGGTCGCCGGTGGCGGCACCGGCCGCGGACGGCGACGCTGCCGAGGGCGTGTCAGTGCTCTGGTGCGGCGAGACCGACGCGCGGCGGGCCGCTGCCTGGGCACTGTCCGCGGTGCGGTCGTTCCTGCACGATGACACCGGACCGGCCGGTGACGACGCCGGGCCGGCGAAGCTGGCGCTGGTGACCCGCGGCGCGGTGGCGTGCGGGCTAAGTGACGAGGCAGACGCGGCCCAGGCGGCCGTGTGGGGCCTGGTGCGCTCGGCCCGGTCCGAGCACGGCGGCCGGTTCGTGCTCGTCGATGTGGACGACGAAGACGTGTCGCGAGCGTCGCTCGCGGCCGCGCTCACCCTCGACGAGCCTGAGCTCGCGATTCGCGGCGGCGTCGTCTCGGTGCCCCGGCTGGTGCGAGTGGCCGATCACAAGCGGATCACCATCCCGGAAACGGCGTCGTGGCATCTGGCCGCCACGGAGAATGGCACGCTCGAGAACCTGGCTCTCATGCCGGACGAGAGCGCGGGCACGCCCCTGGCGGCCGGGCAGGTCCGGGTCGCGGTCCGCGCGATGGGACTGAATTTCAGGGACGTCATGGTCGCCCTCGGGATGGTGGCCAGCTCGCAACCCCTCGGGCTGGAGGGCGCCGGCGTCGTGACGGAGGTCGGCCTCGGCGTGCACGACCTGGAGGCCGGCGAGCGGGTGCTGGGCATGTGGGACGGCGGCGGCTCCGTGGTGATCGCCGATCGGCGGCTGGTGGCGCGCATCCCGGCCGGGTGGTCGTACGCACGGGCGGCGGCGGTGCCGGTCGCCTACATGACCGCGCTGTACGGACTCCGCGATCTGGGCAAGGTCCGGCCAGGTGAGCGGGTGCTGGTGCACGCCGCGGCCGGCGGCGTCGGCGAGGCCGCGGTCCACGTGGCCCGCTGGCTCGGTGCGGAGGTGTTCGGCACGGCGAGTCCGGGGAAGTGGCCGGTACTGCGCGGACTGGGGCTGGACGAGGCTCACATCGCTTCGTCCCGCACGGCTGAGTTCGCCGACCGGTTCGGGACCGTGGATGTGGTCCTGAACTCGCTGACCGGCGATCTCCTCGACGCGTCGATGCGGATGCTCGCGCCTGACGGCAGGTTCATCGAGATGGGCAAGACCGACATCCGGGATCCCGAGGGACTCAGCGTCGCCTACGCGTTCTTCGACCTGCTGACCCTGGACGTCGGCGTGCTGGGCGAATTGCTCGCAGACGGTCTCCGGCTGATCGAGTCGGGGGACCTGGCCGAGCTGACGCCGGTACGGGCCTGGGACGTGCGGCAGGCCCGTGAGGTGATGAGCGTCATGCGCCAGGGCAAGCATGCCGGCAAGAACGTGCTGGCCCTGCCGCGGGCGCTCGATCCCGACGGAACGGTGCTGATCACCGGAGGTGCCGGCGTGCTGGGCGGGCTGCTGGCCCGCCACCTGGTGACCAGGCACGGTGTCCGGGAGCTCGTGCTGACCGGCCGCCGCGGCCCGGACACCCCCGGCAGCGCCGAACTGGTGGCGGAACTGGCCGAGCTCGGCGCGCACGCGCGGGTGGTCCCCTGCGACGTGGCCGAGCGGGCGCAAGTGGAAACCCTGCTGGCCGAGATCGGTGCCGGCCTGACCGCAGTGGTGCACGCGGCGGGCGCGCTCGACGACGGCACCGTCGAGTCCCTGACGGCCGAGCGGTTCGATGCGGTCATGCGGCCCAAGGTGGACGCCGCGGCTCTGCTGGACGAGCTGACCCGCCACCTCGACCTTGCGATGTTCGTGCTGTTCTCCTCGATGGCCGGCACGCTCGGCTCGCCGGGGCAGGCCAACTACGCGGCGGCGAACACGGCGATGGACGTCATCGCGATCCGGCGCCAGCGGGCGGGGCTGCCCGCCCAATCCATGGCCTGGGGTTTCTGGCAGAGCGCCAGCGGGATGACCGGCCATCTCGCCGGCGCGGACCGCGAGCGGCTGGCGCGCAGCGGCATGCGGCCGATGCCCGACGAACTGGGGATGGCCCTGTTCGACGCGGCGCTCGCGGACGGCGGGGCGACCCTGGCCACCGCCGCGTTGAACCTGCGGGTCGACGGGAGCGAAGTGTCTGCGCTGCTGCGCGGCCTCGCGGCGCCCGCACGCCGGGTGGCCGTCGGCGCGCCGTCCGCGAGCAAGGTCGCGTCACTCGCGGGCAAGCTCGCCGGGCTGCCCGCGCAGGAGCGGACCGCGCTGCTCACAACGCTCGTGCGAGCGCACGCGGCGACGGTGCTCGGCCACGCCGACGCGGAGGCGATCGGGCGTGACCGGCCGTTCAAGGATCTGGGCATCGACTCGCTCACCGCAGTCGAACTGCGCAACAGGCTGAGCTCTGAAACGGGCATTCGGCTGGCGACGACCGTGGTGTTCCAGTACCCGAGCCCAGTCGAACTGGCCGAATACCTCGCCACGCTGTTCGAGCCCGCCGATATCACCGCGGCACCGGCTTCGCCGGCTGTGACGGCTGTAACGGCTGTGACGGCTGTAACGGCTGTGACGGCAGCGGCCTCGGAGGAGAAGATCGACGAGATGGACATCGAGGCGCTCGTCGCCATGGTGAAAGGCGAACCCGCGGGGACAGACGGTGAGCCGCGGTGACGACGCAAGAGGAGATCGTCGCCGCGCTGCGGCACAGCGCCAAGGAGAACCAGCGGCTCATCGCGGAGAACGCCGCGTTGCGCGCCTTGCCGAACGAGCCGATAGCCGTGGTCTCGATGGCATGCCGGCTCCCCGGCGGGGTCCGTACGCCAGAGGACATGTGGCGGGTACTTCGCGAGCAGGCGGACGCGGTCTCCGAGTTGCCCGAGAACCGCGGCTGGGACCTGGACAAGCTGTATGACCCGGTGCCCGGCAAGCCCGGCCGGTGCTACACGCGCCGCGGCGGTTTCCTGGACTGCGCCGGAGAGTTCGACCCGGCGTTCTTCGGCATCTCTCCCAGGGAGGCGACGGCGATGGATCCGGCCCAGCGCCTGCTGCTGGAGACCACCTGGGAAGCGGTGGAGAGGGCCGGGATCGATCCGCTGCGGCTGCGCGGCAGCCGAACCGGCGTCTTCGCGGGCGTGGGGAATTCGGGCTACTACCCCGGAATGGACCGCACACCGCCGGAGCTGGCCGGCTATGCCCCGCTCGGCAGCTCGGCCTGCGTCGCGTCGGGACGCATCGCCTACCTGCTCGGACTGCGAGGACCGGCCATCACGCTGGACACCGCGTGTTCGACAGCCCTGACGGCCATGCATCAGGCGAGCCGGGCACTGCGCGGGGGGGACTGCGATCTGGCGCTCGCCGCGGGCGGTTCCGTGATGGCCGTCCCCGAGGCCCTGGTGGAGTTCAGCGTCCAGCGGGCAGTGGCCGCCGACGGCCGCTGCAAGCCGTTCGCCGCCGCGGCCGACGGCATGGTGCTCGGCGAGGGCGTCGGCGTGGTGTTGCTCGCCCGCAGGTCGCACGCTGAGCGGATCGGCCTGCCGGTGCTGGCCGTGATCCGCGGCTCAGCCATCAACCAGGACGGTGCGAGCAACGGCATGACCGCTCCGAACGGAGCGGCGCAGCGCGAGGTCATCCGGGCCGCGCTGGCCGACGCCGGCGTGTCCCCGGCCGAGGTCGACGTCGTCGAGGCGCACGGGACCGGCACCAAGCTCGGCGATCCCATCGAGGCCGACGCGTTGCTGGACACCTACGGACAGGACCGCGCCGGCGGTGAGCCGCTGCTGATCGGGTCGCTCAAGTCCAACTTCGGACACCCGCTTGCCGCCGCCGGCGCGGCCAGCGTCATCAAGATGGTGCTGGCGCTGCGTGCCGGCTGGCTCCCCGCGACCGTGAACTTCGACACTCCCACGCCGCACGTGGACTGGGCGGCGGGCGAAGTCAGGATACTGAGCGAGGGGCGGGATTGGCCGGCCGTGTCCCGGCCGCGCAGGGCCGGCGTGTCCTCGTTCGGCATCAGCGGCACGAACGTTCACCTCATCCTCGAGCAGGCCGCCCCGGCCGAGGAGGATTCCCGGGAAGAGCGCGCGGAACCTCAGGCGCCCGGACCGTGGCTGTTCCCGCTGAGCGCCAAGACCGCCACGGCGTTGCGTGCCCGGGCAGCCGACCTGCGAGCCCACCTCGGCAGTCACGAAGAAGCGCTCCTTCCCGACGTGGGCTTCTCGCTGGCGACCACCCGCTCGCAGTTCGGCCACAGGGCCGTCGTGACGGCCCGCACGCGCGAAGAACTGCGGCAGGGGCTCGATGCCATCGCCGACGGCCTGCCCCACGCGAACGTGGTCGCCGACTCTGCGCGCGACTCCGGGCTGGCGTTCGTGTTCGCCGGTCAGGGCACGCAGCGCGCCGGCATGGGCGCGGAGCTCTACGAGCGCTTCCCGGTGTTCGCCACCGCTCTCGATGAGATCTGCGCTGCCCTGGACCAGCATCTGGAGAAGCCGCTGCGGGAGGTCATGTTCGATGCGGATCCCGCGAGCAAGGCGAGGCTGGACCACACAGGGCTCGCGCAGCCTGCCCTGTTCGCCTTCGAAGCCGCGCTCTATGCGCTGTTGCGGTCCTGGGGACTGCGGCCCGCCGCGCTCGTCGGGCACTCGATCGGTGAGCTGACCGCGGCCTACGCGGCCGGGGTCTGGACGCTGCCCGAGGCGGCCGCAGTGGTCGCGGCACGTGGCCGGCTGATGGGCGCGCTGCCGGATGACGGCGCCATGGCAGCGCTGCAAGCGGATGAGCAGCAGGTGCTGGCGGCCTTGCGCGCACTCGGCGGACGTGCGGAGATCGCCGCCGTCAACGGGCCGTCCTCGATCGTGGTCTCCGGTGACGGAGCCGCGGTGCGCAGCCTCGTCGGGCAGTGGAAGTCCGCCGGCCGCAAGGCACGCGCTCTGCGGGTCAGTCACGCGTTCCACTCGGCTCAGCTCGATCCGATGCTTGCCGAGTTCGAGGCGGTCGTCGCCGGCGTCGTACATCGTCCGCCGCGGATCCGGGTCATGTCCTGCCTTGCGCCCGACGCGGACCTGACCCTGCCGGCGCACTGGGTGCGGCAGGCACGGCGCCCGGTGCGTTTCCTGGACGGGGTGCGTGCGGCACTCGACCTCGGTGCCACCGGGTTCGTCGATCTCGGTCCTGACGGCAGCGCGGCGGTGTCGGCCGGCGACTGCCTCGAGGGACACCGCGGTGCGGTCGCCATCCCGGCCGTGCGGGCAGACGGATCGGAGGTGCGGGCTGTTCAGCTCGCATTGGCTCGCATCCATGCTCGCGGCGCCGACGTCGACTGGGACGCGGTGTTCGCAGACGCGGGCCCGCGTCGCGTGGAACTGCCGACCTACCCGTTCGAACGCCGGTGGTACTGGTGGCCGCGCAAGGCCGATCGAGATCCGGCAGCGAGCACCGAACCCGCCAGCGACGCATCTGAGACGGACGGCAGGAGCACCCGGGAGACGGATGTCAGCGGCGAGCCGGCCGAAGTCCTCTCTCCGGCGCAACTGGAGTCGTTGCTCATCCGGAACCTCGCCGCGGTCACGGGCAGCAGCGATCTCGATTCGATCGAACTGACAACGAGCTTCCGCGACCTGGGCCTGACCTCGGTCAGCGTCATGGAACTGCGCCAGATGCTGGAGCCCGCGACGGGGCTGAGCCTGCCGAGCAGCTTTGCCTTCGACTACCCCACGCCCGCGGCCCTGCTTGACTTCATGAGCACCCTGGGGCCGGGGACGATCCTCGATCAGCCACCGCAACGGCAGGACGAGGACGGGATCGCCATCATCGGCATGGCCTGCCGCTATCCGGGCGCGGTGGCCGACCCGGACGGCCTGTGGCGTCTGGTCGCCGACGGCGTTGACGCGATATCCGGTTTCCCCGCCGACCGCGGCTGGCCGGGCGACATCTTCCACCCCGACCCCGGCCATCCCGGCACCAGCTACACGCGGGAGGGCGGATTCCTCGACGACATCGCCGGGTTCGATCCCTTGTTCTTCGGCATCTCCCGTCTCGAGGCCCAGGCGATGGATCCGCAACAGCGGTTGCTGCTGGAGACCGCCTGGGAGGCACTTGAGGGGGCCGGCGTCGATCCCGCGTCGGTGCGCGGCACCCAGACCGGCGTCTTCGTCGGCATCTCGATGCGGGATTACGAGTACGACACCGAGGAACTGACCGCGTATCAGGGCACGGGACTGGCGCAGAGCGTCGCGTCGGGCCGGATCGCCTACACCCTCGGCGCCCAGGGGCCGGCCATGACGGTCGACACCGCCTGCTCGTCCTCCCTGGTGGCCATGCACCTGGCGGCTCAGTCTCTCCGGACGGGAGAGAGCAATCTCGCGCTGGCCGGCGGGGCGACCGTGCTGGCGACCCCGGCGGCATTCGTGTCCTTCAGCCAACAGCGCGCACTGGCCGCCGACGGCAGGTGCAAGGCATTCGGTGCGGGCGCTGACGGTACCGGCTGGGCCGAAGGTGTCGGCATGCTCCTGCTGGAAAGGGTTTCCGACGCTCGCCGCCTGGGGCACCGGGTGCTGGCGGTGATACGCGGCAGCGCCGTCAACTCCGATGGCGCCAGCAACGGCCTGACGGCGCCGAACGGCCTGGCACAACAGCGAGTCATCCGTTCCGCCCTGGCCGACGCCATGCTGGGTCCCGAGGACATCGATCTGATCGAGGCCCATGGGACGGGTACGCCGTTCGGCGATCCGGTCGAGGCCAACGCGTTGCTGGCGGCCTACGGCACCGGCCGCGTGCCAGGGAAACCTGTCTGGCTGGGCTCGCTCAAGTCGAACATCGGGCACAGCGCGGCGGCGGCCGGCGTCGGCGGCGTAATCAAAGTCGTCCAGGCCATGCGGAACGGCCTGATGCCCAAGACCCTGCATGCCGAGCAGGCCAGCCCGCAAGTGGACTGGTCGGCCGGCACCGTGCGGCTGCTGACCGAGGAGCGGAAATGGCCGCAGCCGCGGCGGGCGGCTGTGTCAGCGTTCGGGATCAGCGGGACGAATGCGCACGTGATCATCGAGCAGGCCGAGCCCCTGCCCCAGCCCGTTCGCGACATCCCTGCTCCGGCTCTGGTCGCCGTACCGGTCTCAGGTCACAGCCCGGATGCCCTGCGAGCGCAGGCGCGCCGGCTTCTCGACCACGTTACGGCCCGGCCGGAACTGGCCGTCGCCGACATCGGCTGGTCCGCCGCGACCACACGCAGCGCGCTGCGGCATCGAGCCGTCGTGATCGCCGGGACTCGGGCTGAGCTGGCCGACGGCCTGTCCGCGGTAGCGAACGGAACCGGCGACGCGCGGGTAGTCACAGCGAAGGCGCGCACGCTCCGGCCGGTGTTCCTGAGCTCGGGCCGCCCCCATGACGATCGCCTTATCAAGATCTGGAGGCAGTGCGGAGCCGGCGATTCGGTCGCGGTGACGTCCATGGAGACGATCGGCGATCTAGTGGCCCAGGGGCACAACGCGATCATCCAGCTTGGCCATGATCCGGCGCTCACGCGGCAACTGCGGCGTCTTGCCGGGGCTTCCGGCAAGCAGCCGCTGGTGATCGTCAGCCCGCCGGCCGGGGAGTTCGGGAAGCAGGACTTCCTGCGCGCCCTGGCGCAGGCACATGCGCACGGGATGGTGCTGGACTGGCCGAACGTCTTCGGTGGCGGCGTCAGTCGTGTCGAACTGCCGACGTACGCATTCCAGAGGCAGCGGTACTGGCCGACGTCTACCCGACAGGACGTGCCCGCGACGCCACCGGCGGCAGAACCTCACCAGATCGCACCGGTTACGGCCGAACCGCCGCTCGGCGCCCCCGTGGCCGTCGGCCGGGAGCAGCTTCTCGACCTCGTGGTCGGTCTGACTGCCGGCCTGCTCGAGATACCGGCCGGTGAAATCGACTGCGACGACGGCTTCTTCCAGCTGGGCATGGACTCACTGCTGGCCACCGAACTCCGCAAGGAGCTTGAAGTCCGCCTCAAGAGAGAGTTTCCCGGCACGCTCCTGTTCGAGCAGCCCACCGTGGCCGCGCTCGTCGACTTTCTGGTCAGCGCCGTCGAGAGCGCGCCGGCGCCCGCCGCCGATGCGCCGCCGTCGAAAGCACCCGTGCTGCCGGACCACGTTGAACCCGACCTGTCAGACGACGACCTGTCAGACGATGATCTGCTCGCCATTCTGGAGGCGGAGATCGAGCAATCTCAAACAACCCGTAAAGGGGTGCTACCGCGATGAGTCCCCAGGAAGACCGACGCGATGACGCTGTTCGCCGTGCGATCGCCGAGATCCGCGAGTTGCGTGCGGCGGTCGCGGCCGGAGAGCGAGCCCGGAACGAGCCGATCGCCATCGTGGGCATGGCGTGCCGGATACCGGGTGCGGATGATCCCGCCGCGTTCTGGGAACTGGTGCGCACCGGAACGGACATGGTGACCGAGATGCCGTCAGCGCGGCGGAGCACCGAAGCGCATGGCGCCACGGAGCATTCCTGGCGCGGCGCGTTCATCGACCAGGTCGACTGTTTCGACGCGGCGTTCTTCGGCATCTCCCCGCGTGAAGCGGAGCACATGGATCCGCAGCAGCGTCTCTTCCTCGAAGTGGGATGGGCGGCTCTGGAGGACGCCGGCGCGCCGATGGACCGCCTGCGCGACACCAGGACCGGGGTGTTCGCCGGGGTCTCCGGGGCCGACTACACCCTGCTGCTCCACAAGAACCTGCCCCCCGCCAAGCTGGACGGGTACGTGATCACCGGCACGGCGTCGACTTTCATGGCGGGGCGGCTGTCGTACTGGCTCGGCCTGCAAGGGCCAAGCCTTTCCCTCGACACCGCCTGCTCTTCGTCGCTTGTTTCCGTCCACCTGGCCTGCCAGAGCCTGCGTTCGGGCGACTGCGACACCGCGCTGGCGGGCGGTGTGAACCTGCTCCTCGAACCGGGGGGATTTCAGGTGACGAGTCAGGCCGGCATGCTCGCCGCCGATGGCTGGTGCAAGACCTTTGACAAATCAGCTGACGGCTACGTCCGCGGCGAGGGCTGCGGCGTGGTGGTGCTCAAGCGCCTGTCCGCGGCGCAACGGGCGGGCGACCGGATCCTGGCGGTCATCCGCGGGTCCGCGGTCAACCATGACGGTCGCAGCAGCGGAATCACGGTGCCGAACCCCCAGGCCCAGCAGAAGGTCATCAGGGAAGCCCTCGCGGTCGCCGGCGTCGCGGGCTCCGAGATCGAGTACGTCGAGGCACACGGCACCGGTACCCCGCTGGGTGACCCCATCGAGGTGCGCGCGCTGTCCGCCGTACTCGGGCCGGGGCGCGATCCGGACCGGCCGGTCGTGCTCGGCTCCGTGAAGACGAACATCGGGCACCTGGAACCCGCGGCGGGGGTTGCCGGCCTCATCAAGACCGTGCTGTCCATGCGCAATGAGGCGATTCCCCCGCTGCTGCACCTGCGGGAGGTCAATCCGGACATCGGCGTGGACAAGCTTCCGGTACGACTGGCGACCGAACTTATCCCGTGGCCACGAGGATCCCGGCCCCGCCTGGCCGGCGTCAGCTCGTTCGGGGCGAGCGGCACGAACGCCCACGTCGTGCTTGAGGAGGCACCGGTCGCCGAGCCGTCCGGATCGGCGCCCGACCGGCCGGTTCACCTGGTGACAATCTCCGCCCGCGACGCCGACGTCCTGGCCGCGCTGGCCCGCAAGTATCACCGGACCCTGTCCCAAGACGGCCCGGAACTCGCGGACATCGCGTTCACCGCCTACACCGGCCGTGCGCGCTTCCGGCACCGGCTCGCCATCGCCGCTGACACGACCTCCCAGCTGCGCGACCACCTCGACGCGTATCTGCGGGGCGACGCCGCCCGGGACGTCCTGGCCGGCACCGCGCCCGCGGGACGTCCCAAGGTGGGCTTCCTGTTCACCGGGCAGGGATCGCAGTACGCCGGGATGGCGAGGCAGCTGTACGACACCGAGCCCGCGTTCCGCGCTGATCTCGACCGCTGCGACGAGGTGCTGCGTGACCGCCTGGAGCCCGGGCTGCTCGCCGTGATGTTCGGCGAGAACGAGTCAGGCGCCTTGCTCGACCGTACCCGCTACACGCAGCCGGCGCTGTTCGCGCTCCAGTACGCACTGTCGCGGCTGTGGATGCGCTGGGGCGTGACCCCGGCCTGCATGCTCGGACACAGCGTCGGCGAGCTGGCCGCAGCCTGCGTGGCGGGCGTGTTCTCCCTGGAAGACGGTCTGGCGCTGGTCGCGGAACGGGCGCGGCTCATGGACGGCCTGAAGTCCGGAGGCGCTATGGCGGCTGTCTTCGCCACGCCCGAGGAGGTGCGCGAGGCGATCGCCCCGTACCCGGCCGAGCTGTCGATCGCGGCGATCAACGGTCCGCACGACGTAGTGGTCTCCGGCGCCGAGGATGCGCTGGGCCGAGTGGCCGACCAGCTCAGCAATCGGGGGGTGAAGACCAGGAAACTGGCCGTCTCGCAGGCATTCCACTCGGCGATGCTGGACCCGGTGCTCGACGACTTCCAGGAGTTCGCGGCCAAACTGACGTACCGGGCGCCGAACCTGCCGTTGATCTCCAACCTCAACGGCGAACTGGTCGGGCCGGACACGATCAACGCCTCGTACCTGCGCGATCACGCACGTCAGCCGGTGCGCTTCGCCGACGGCCTGGCCAGGCTGGCCGGCCTCGGGTGCGAGGTGCTGATTGAGGTCGGGCCCTCGCCGCACCTGTGCGAGATCGCGAAGCGCAGCTTGCCCGCCGAGGGCCGCCGCTTGCTCCCGTCGCTGCGTCGCAACAACAGCGACTGGCGCATTCTGCTGCGCAGCCTCGGAGAGGCCTACATCGCGGGGGTGAACATCAACTGGGCAGGCCTGGACGAAGGCCGTCAGCGCCGTCGGGTCGAGCTGCCGACATATGCGTTCGCGCGCAGGCGCCACTGGTTCACGGCACCCGAGCCGGCCAGCCCGGAGCCGGCCAGCCCGGAGCCGGCGCCACGGCCCGCGGGGAGCGTTTCGGAGCCCAGCGCGACGCTGCTCGGCGAACAGGTCAGCTCTCCGCTCGACGTGACTCAGTTCCAGGCGGAACTCACCACGGATCTGCATCCCAGCCTCGCCGACTGCTCATCCGGATCAACCACGGTGGTCAATGCCGGCTTCTACGTGGAAGCAGTGGTCCAGGCGGCTGACCGGCTCCGCGGTGAGGCGGCGGTACGGCTGGAGGGGCTGGTCATCCCCCAGGCCCTGCTCCTGCCCGAGGACGGCCGGGTGACCACCCAGCTGGTACTGGACGACTCGGGCGGCGGCCGGAGCCGCTTCAGCTACCACAGCAAGCGGCCCGACGCCGCTGAGTGGATTCTGCACGCCCAGGGAACGCTCAGTCAGGCTCCGAAACCCGCCGGGCAAACGGACATCGGCGCCGCTCTCGCGCGGTGCACCGATCAGATCGACGGCCCGTCGTTCTATCGGTCGCTATGGCAGCGAAAGATGCACCTCGGGCCCTCGGCTCAATGGCTGACGCGCATCTCGCGGCGCGATGGGGAGGCCGTCGCGTGGCTGCGCTCGCCGCACGAGGACGAACAGCGCCAGGGCTACCGGCTGCACCCCGGAATCGCCGACTCGATGCTGCAGCTGGCATTCGCCTGCCTGCCGAAGGGCGGATCACAAGGTTCTGTAGTAATCCTGCTGGAAATCGAGGAGTACTCGTTCTTCGGGTACGAGGGCACGCCGCTGCGCTGTCACGTCGCGTTCAGGGACGGGCAGGCGACTGCCGAGACGGTGTGCGCGGACCTCTCGCTCACAGCCGAGGACGGCACCGAGGTGGCGAGGATGACCGGCGCTCATCTGAAAGTCACCGACGGCGGCACGCTCGAGCGCGCGATCAGGTCTGCTCCCGCGGCGAGGACGCGCGCCTCTGCCGCCGCCGTGAACGGCCCGGACCAGTCTGCCCGCATCGCCGATCTGGTCCGTCGCGGCGAGCACGAAGCCGTGGCCGGCCTGGTCAAGTCCGTGTTGCTGGAGCAGACCGCGGTCGTGCTCGGCACCGTGCCCGCTGAGGTCGCTCCGGACGTGCCACTGCACGAGCTCGGTGTGGACTCCCTGATGGCGGTGGAGATCAGGGAGCGGGCG
This sequence comes from Trebonia sp., assembly GCA_035948445.1. Classification (GTDB taxonomy): domain Bacteria; phylum Actinomycetota; class Actinomycetes; order Streptosporangiales; family Streptosporangiaceae; genus Trebonia. The sequence continues at coordinate 84,751 of DASZJE010000017.1, forward strand.
GGCGCCGCGCTGGCCGCGTCGCCGCCCGCGGCCTGGTTCCTGGACGCACCCACGGTCGACGGCTTGCGGGACAAGCTGGTCTCCAGGCTGCTCACCGCGGCCCCGGCCGAGCCCCAGGGGACCGAGCGCACCGGCCCCGGGGGGATGCACATCGCCGAATACGGTAGCGGCGAACCGATCGTGTTCGTCCACGGCGGTGCGTTCGGGGGACTGGACGCCTGGCAGACCCAGGTGCCCTTGGCCGAACGCTGGCGGCTGGTGATCGTGTCCCGGCTCAACTACGGCCGAAGCGCCGCGGGCCTCCCCGAGGACTACCTGCAGGACGGGCAGCTGATCGGAGAGCTGCTGGAGGAGTTCGAAGGCGGTGCGCACCTGGTTGCGCAGTCCTACGGCACGCTCGGTGCGATGGAAGCGGCCCTGCGCCGCCCCGGTCGTGTTCGCTCGCTCACGATGATCGAGAGTGCTGCCAGCGCGGTCGCCAGGGGGAAAACCGCGGTCGACCGGTACGAGCAGCAGATGCGCGAATTGACCGCGGCGCCGCCGGAGTCTTCGGAGGACTACTTCCGGGCTTTGTTCGCCGTAATCGACCCGGCAACGGCCTATCCGGACCCTCTGCCGGAATCGCTGGTGTCCTTTGCCGCGATGGCGCGCCGCAGCACGCGGTGGCCCTGGGAAGCCGAAGTCGACATGGCGGCTCTCCGCGCCGCTCCGTTCAGCAAGCTGGTCATCAGCGGCGGCCAGCGCCAGATGTTCGAAGACATCAGCGATGCCCTCGCCGACCAGGTGGCCGGCGAGCGGCTGATCATTCCCGGCGGGCACGGTACGCAGAACGCCGGGTCCGCATTCAATGCCGCTTTGGAGCGGTTCCTGAACCAGTCGAGAAAGGCCTGTGAATGAACCTGCCAGCTCATGTGTCGGTGCTGATCGCCGGAGGCGGACCGGTCGGCCTGTCCGCGGCTGTCGAACTGGGCACGCGGGGAGTCGACTGCGTCGTGCTCGAACCGCGTACCGAGGTCTCACCCCTGCGACCCAGGGCGAAGACCACGAGCGTCCGCACGATGGAGCACTTCCGGCGCTGGGGAATCGCCGACAGGATCCGCGCCGCGGCGCCGATACCGGTGTCCTGGTCCCAGAGCGTCATGGCCGCCACCAGCCTGACAGGGCCCGAACTCACCCGCTTCGACGACTGCCTGGGTCTGTCCACCGCGCGAGTGGAGACGTTCGCCGAGCCGGGTCAGCAGATTCCCCAGCCCGCTGTCGAACAGGTTCTGCGGGATGTCGCCGGCGAACTGGACGACGTCACGCTCGCGCTGGGCTGGTCACTGCACTCGCTCACCGAGACCGACGACGGGGTCGTCGTCGAAGCGGCGGACGGCGAGGGCACGATCCGGCGGATCACCGCTCAATACGTCCTGGGCTGCGACGGCGGCGGCAGCACGACCCGTCAATGCCTCGACATATCAATGGCCGGCCCGACCGACTCGCAGAACTACACGACGGTCGTATTCCGCGCCCCGGATCTCGCCCAGCACGTTCCGCACGCCCCCGCGGTGCAGTATCTGGTCTTCAACCCCAGGCCAGCCGCGGTGTTCGGACGGCTGGATCTCGCGGATACGTGGTGGGCCGGCATGGTGCTGCCGTCCCCGGATGCAGACCCTTCGGTGAAACTGCGGGAAGTCATCGGTCCCGAGGCTCCCGAAGACCTCAAGTACGAGATCCTCTGCGCAGACAACTGGCGGGTGCGCATGCGGCTGGCGGAGACTCTCGGCACGAGCCGGGTCTTCCTGGCCGGCGACGCCGGGCACCTCAATCCGCCTACTGGAGGCCACGGCTACAACACCGGCGTCGGCGACGCCGTGAACATCGGCTGGAAACTCGCCGCGACTTTGCAGGGATGGGGCGGACACCGGCTGCTGGAGAGCTACGACGCCGAGCGGCGCGCCATCGCGACCGACACGATCACGGCCGCCACCGCCAGTTTGATGGCAACGCTCGGAGTCCGGGTCCCCGCCGGGGCAGACCTTCCCGGGCCGGACGGCGACCGGGCTCGCAGCGCGCTGGGCGAGCAGATCCACCTCGCGATGAGCCCGGAGTTCCACAGTCTCGGGCTGGTGCTGGGCTACGAATACACCGATTCCCCGGTCATCGTCTACGACGATGAGTCCGCGATCGGGCACGAGAGAGATTCGACCGTCTACGTACCGGCCACCCGGCCCGGCGCCCGGCTGCCCCACAGGTGGCTCGCTAACGGACGATCACTTTACGACAGCCTGGGGACAGGACTGACACTGATCACGTTCGGGGATCACAATCCAGGGGCGATGACAGAAGCCGCCCGTGCCCGCGGCGTTCCGCTGACGCATGTCGACCTCGGACCGGACGGCCTCGTCCGGGGCGATCGCAAGTCGCTGCTCGTCCGGCCTGACCAGCACATCGCATGGCGAGGCGGACAACTCTCGCCCCAATCTGCGGATATCGTTCTCGGCCGGGTCCTCGATGGAAATGCCGACCGCGCCTTACACCCTGTTATCCAGGCCAATGTCTGATAAAAAATGCATGCGTAACGCTGGTTAAAACGCAAGAAGGAGAGTCGGTCTGTAATGCCGAAACTGCGCAAGAACTTCATCACCGACTACGACCGCCTCGTCGACCAGTGGTGGGACCCGAGGGGGGACCTCGCGATGTTGAGCTGGATCGCGCGGGCACGGGCAGGTTTTGTCCCCGAAGCGGACGGCTCTCACGCCCTCTTGCTCGATATCGCCTGCGGTGGGGGCCTCTCCGGCCCGCACCTGGCCGGCAAAGGCTACCGTCTGGTCGGTCTGGACCTGTCGGCAATGAGCCTGCGCGAGGCCCGGCAGCATGGATACGACGCTGTAGTGCAGACGGATATCGCGCGGATCCCGCTGGCGTCGGAATCCGTTGACGTGGTAGTGGCGGGCCAGTGCCTTGAGCATGTGCCAGATCCTTTCGCCGTGGTCGAAGAGTCGTGCCGTGTCCTGCGGCCTGGCGGCACCCTCGTCCTGGACACGCTCGCCGACACCATGCTCGCCCGCTTCCTCATCATCACTGTTGCCGAGAACGTCCCGCTTGCGGGTAAGCCGCTCCGCGGGACGCACGATCACCGGCTCTTCGTCAACCGGGAACGGCTCGTCCATGTCGCCCGGCGCAACGGGGTGGAACTCAGGCTGATCGGCCTGCGCCAGCATCTCGGCGACTGGCTGAAGTACCTCGCCCATCAGGGGGAAAATGTCCGGATAAACCCCATTAAATCCACGTCCGTGCTGTATCTCGCGGTGGGGACGAAGGCATGACGGGACCGGGCGTGTACTAGCGCAACGCTGCGGTCGGCTGGCGGTCAGAAACGGCCGGCGGCGACCACGATCGCGAGGATCAGGAGGACGACGGGCACGCCGATTCCCTTGAAGTCCTTCATGCGGTAGTGGACGACGGTCGCTCCGATCATGACGATCATGCAGCCGACCGCGGCGAGCGGGGTGAGGACCGGGGCGATATTCAGCGCCCGCGGCAGGATCAGGCCGATCGCGCCCAGGATCTCGACCACGCCGAGGGCCTTGATCTGCGCTGGGGACAAAACTCGAAGTCCCTCCATGGTGCCGATGAGCTTCTCCCTGGGCGTGACGGCCTTCATGCCGCCCGTCATCAGGAACATGGCAGCCAGCAGGCCGGCGGCGATCCACAGCGCGATGTTCACGAGTCTCCTCCCTGTGCATTAGCTGACTGGAAATAACAACTTCTAGCAGGCAGGCGGCAACGTGGAGTCCTGCCGGTTTCACAGACAGTTATATCATGTCGCATCGACCATTCTTCTGTCAAATCCAGTCTCATATTAAGCTGGCGACAGATATCCGGGTTGTCGGGAAGTGCGGGGCTGCTATATGATCGGCTCTGGAAAGGCAATGGGCAATATCCGGGACAGGCATCTTACGGGATTATGTGAGACCCGCAGGTAATGATTGATATGGAGGAAGCTTCCATGTCCGCTGAGCTATCCGCCGAACCAGAAGTCATGCGGTTCCCGCCTCCGCCCTCGCCGATTCCATACGATCCCGGCCCGGAGCTGCGCGAGGCCATGGCGAAATGCCCGGTCACGAGGGTCAAGGCACCGGACGGTTCCGCGGCCTGGCTGGTCACCGGTTTCAATGAGGTCCGGGAAGTCCTGGCCGACCAGCGGTATTCCCGCGCTCTCCTCTTCGCCCCCGGCCGGCAGCGGTACGGCGTGGACATGGCGGCCGGCGCCGACACCCTCGTCGCCCTGGACCCGCCGGAGCACAGCCGCCTGCGCAAGCTGGTGGCGGGCGCCTTCACCGCACGGCGGATCCGGGCGCTCCGGCCGATGATCGCGCAGACCGTGGACGAGCTCATCGACGGAATGCTCGCTGGCCCGCGTCCGGCGGACCTCGTGGCCGCGTTCGCCGATCCGCTGCCGTCCCGCGTGATCTGCATGCTGCTCGACGTTCCCATGGAAGACGCCGACCGGTTCCGCGCATGGTCGGCCGCGCTGGGCGGCGACTGGAACCGGCCGCAGGAGGAGATGGCCGCCGCGTACGCTGCCCTGGGCGGCTACATGACGGAACTGATCGCCCGGAAGCGCGAAGCGCTCGGGGACGATCTGATCAGCGTCCTGATCACCGCCCGCGACTCTGGAGACAAGCTCTCCGAATCCGAGCTCATCGCGTTCTGCAGCCTCCTGCTGACTGGCGGGTACGAGACGATCGCGCATCAGCTGAGCCTGTCGTTCACCGCCCTGTGCCAGCGCCCGGAACAGCTGGGCCGGCTGCGGGCCGATCCCGGCCTCATCCCGGGCGCCGTGGAAGAGATGTTGCGGTACGTGGTGCTCTTCAGCGGCGGCGCCGTCCTCGGGCGGATGACCCGGGAAGAGGTATGCCTCGGCGGCGTCACGATCCCCGCCGGGGAAACAGTTATCCCGGCGGTGGGCAGCGCCAACCGCGACCCCGCGACGTTCGAGGACCCGGACCGGCTCGACGTGGCACGGCCGCCCGTGGCTCACCTGGCGTTCGGCGTCGGCGCCCATCACTGCGTCGGCGCGCAGCTCGCCCGGATGGAACTGCAGGAGGCGTACCGGGGCCTGCTGGCCCGGCTGCCCGGGCTGCGCGTAGCGGTGCCGCTGCCGGAGGTGCCGTTCCTTACGGGGCAGGTCGTCACCAGCGTCCGAGAGCTCCCCGTCACCTGGGACGACGCGTAGCGCGCCGCCTTTCGTCACCAGCTCGTATCTGTCTGGCTGCGCCGGCTTCGATGTCTGCCTATTCGCGGGCGGGAGCCGTTATGAAGTTCTGGCATGCCCGAGATACCCCGTCCTCACCCGCGCCTTTCAGGCAAACCCATGGATCCCCGAAACCGGATAACCAGGCCCGGCACCAAAGCACCGGCCAGCCCAAACCAGAATAGCGGCCAATCTATCTAGTTACGGCCCGGTTTGATAGTTTTGGACACTATGGAGAATCCTCTGGATGGGCTGGACAGTTCCGTCCCGAATATCGCGCGTATCTACGATTACATTCTCGGCGGCAAGAATAATTCCGAGGCGGACCGCGCCACCGCCGAGCAGATTCTGCGGCTGATACCCGAGATCGGCACCGCGGTCACCGAGAACCGGAAGTTCCTGCGGACCGCTGTCCGGTACCTGACCCGGGAAGCGGGCGTTGACCAGTTCCTGGACATCGGCGTCGGGCTGCCGACCCAGGGGCCGGTGCACGAGGTGGCAGCCGAGGTGATCCCCGCTGCGAAGGTGGCCTACGTCGATTACGACCCCGCCGTGGTGTCGCACGCCAGCACCCTGCTGACCGACCCGGATCGCGCCATCGCCGTCCTCGGCGACCTGCGCAGGCCCGGCGAACTGCTGGCCGATCCCGCGATCAGGAGCCACCTGGATTTCGGGCGGCCGGTGGCCGTGCTGCTGCTGGCCGTCTTGCACTTCGTCTCCGACGAGGACGATCCGGCCGGGATCATCGCGACGATCAGGGACATGGTTGCTCCCGGCAGCTACCTGGTGATCTCCCACATCGGCGCTCCCGACCCGCGGGACGTCGAGCCTCAGGACAAGGTGCGCGGCATGTACGCGCGCGCAGGGCAGCCGGTATTCCCGCGTACGCAGCAGGACGCCAAACGCATCCTCGACGGTTTCGAGGTGATCGACGCTGGCGAGATCGAGCGGCATGCGCTCCTCCCGGACCGCGCCAGTGTCCCGCCGATCAGTGACGTCGGCTGGCGGCTCGTCGCCCGCAAGCCCTGATGCATGGGTCGCCGCCTGCATGACCAGGCCCGGCCAGGGAGGTAATCCTGACCGGGCCACCGCGCCTCCCCGCCTTGATCCGACGGACTGCCGCTATGTCATGTCTTCCAGAGGATGTCAGCGCCAGTCGGCGCTGCCGTGATGGAGACGCTGCACTGCGAGTCGGGAATGGAGGTGCCGAAGCTCGGGGTGATGTCGCCGCTAGTGCCTACGACGGAGAGATCCCGGAAAGCCGCGTGGCCGTTGGCTGGCGTCTCCACGCAGCCATCAGCGGTCGGGACCTCCATAACGGCGCCGAGCAGCAGATCAAACGACACGCCGCTGCCGACGGTGTACGAGGTCGACAACCCGTTGGTCTCATCGGTTGCGCTGAGCAGCCAAGTGCAGTCGCCGCCGCTGTTGCAGTCGCTGGCGGTCAAGGTGGCGACAATGGTGTCCGCGGGCGCGACATGGATGCTGGAGCCGACGACGGAGTTGTTGGACCAGACATACCAGGGCGTCACGTACCAGATGTTCGGGTTGGTGACTATCGACCCGTTCGCGCCCCAGGTCAGTACGTCCTGGAGGACCGTGTCGCCGGCGCCGTCCTCCAGGCCGCCCCATAGGAAGATCAACGCTCCGTCCTGCGCCGGGTCAGTGGGTACCGCGTACTCCTCGCTCATGGAAGTCACCCAGTTCGACCCGGTGCCGTAGCAGGAAGCGGCCCACCAGTCCCCGCCGGTCCCGAAGTAGCACGGACCGGCCGCGGGGGCAACGCGTCCCGTGGCTGGATTGGTCGTGCCCTGCCCGCTCGCACTGGGCTCGATTGCGCCGGCCTGATGCGAGGCGGGATAGGCGAGCGTCGGATACTCGCACGGCTTCAGCTGGCGCGTGGCACCGGACGGCTCGGTGATCAAGCCGTTTCGCACGGTCGCCGTGCCGGAAACGTGGATCACGCACCCCGTATAGGACAGGCCGTAGGGTGTGCGCACCCACGCCTTGGACTTCACGGCCTGGCCGTATGCCACCGAGTCGTTCACGATCCATCGCTTGCCTCCAGCCGGTGCATGCCCGATGAGACTCTGGATTGGCTGCGTGGTCGTCACCGAAGGACTGACGGCCCTCGTCGGCGGACTCGGCTGCGGCGCCGCCCACGCCGGGGCGGCCAACCCGAGCACCGTCATGGCAACCGTAATCAGGGCCGCCAGCCATGTCCGCCAGCGCCGTCTAACCTTGACCATGTTTTCCAGTCCCCATCTGTGAGATGGTGTGATTCGTCTATTTCTAGGCGAAAATGTCGACCTGATTTTTTATGAATTATCAGCAATAGTCAAGGTCGAGCCGCCTGCCAGTTTGAAGTCGTCTTCGCGACAACCGCCCCGTTACCGGGCCGCGAGCTCAATGACCTGCTCGCACACGTCCCGAATGACGTTGCCCCCCTGACCCCACCAAAAACACTAGTTTTTACGCAATAAGTTGCGCGACGCGGCCGGACGCAAATTAACGGGCGCTGGGTCACGAACTCCGCGGAGTTCCCGCCCGGGCCGAACGGCGAGAACGGCATCGAGGCCGTCGCCAATTACGTGCACGGCCTGGGCGAGAAGTATTGCCTCCGCATTCCTGTCAATCCCCGGTGTCGGCCGGGGGAATGCGCGGATCAGGCTACGTCTCCGCGCTGCTTCGCCGGGTACGGGGCGAGCGCGGCGGCGGGCCGGCGCTCCCGCGCGGGGTGAGCGCCGGCCTCAGCAGCACGGGATGGGGCACCTCGCCGCGGAGAATTCCCATGAGCTGGTCGACCGCGAGCTTGCCTAGCTCAGCCACGGGCAATGTCACGCCGGAGACCGGCGGAACCAGTGACGTCGCTTCGTCCTCGGGGCAGATTGCCACCACCGACATGTCGGCCGGCACGCGCATCCTGAGCTCGCCGAGGCGGCGCAGCAAGTGAGGAAGGGCGTGCTCGTTATAGACGATGAGGCCGGTGGTGCCGGGGTTGGCGCTCAGCAGGGACTCCAGTGCCTGGGCGGGGCCAGCCGGGCCCGGATCGACCGGCGCGAACGCGCTGCGGCAGCCGGCGGCCGACAACTGTGAAAGGGCGCCGTCCCTGGCGCGCACGGCGTAGCCGGCCTCGCGGTCGAAAGCTTGCTGCGACTGACCGAGGTAGCCGATGTTGCGGTGCCCGAGGTCGAGGAGGTACCGGGCGCACACCGCACCCGCCTCGGCAAAGTGGAAGTCGACATGCGGAAGGTCGCCCGGGTCCGCCGGTGTCCCGATGAGCACGGCCGGCCGGCTCAGCGCGCTGAGCACCGGTACCCGCGGATCATGCACTTGGATCTCCATGGCCACCAGGCCGTCAACCACGGCGCTGGTCGTGAGGTTACGGACCTCGTCCATGCCGCCCTCGGAGGTCAGCAGGAGCACGCTCTTGCCGTAGGAGCGCGCCTGCTGGAGCACGGCCAGCACGAAGCGCATCTGGATGTCCGCGCGGACGTCCGGAGCCACCGGGATCACCATGCCGATGATGTCCGTCGTCCCGGTGCGTATGGCGCGCGCGCCCGCGTTCGGGCGATACCCGAGCTCGTCGATCGCGCGCTGGACCCGCTCGCGGGTCTTGGCCGAGATCGGCCGCTTGCCCGTAAGGACATACGAGACCGTGCTGGTTGATACGCCAGCGCGTTCCGCCACGTCCGCGACGCGGACTGTCATTGCGCCCTCCTCAGAGCCTGATCGCCAGCCTGCGCCATGCGGCACCTCGCCTGTCGGCCCCCGTCGCTCACGCACACCACTCAAGGCAAACGATTCGACGGAACGTCGCACGTCATTGTGGTCAGGCAGCGCGCGCTGGGGTGCTCCATGGCGACAGAGTCTGTCAAAGACTGTCAACGTCGCTCTTGACTCGCCAATTGGTCCCGTTAAAATCTAGCGTAGGCATCGAATCAATTCGACTATCTCAGGATTCTAATCGTAGCGGACGGTTCGGCGTACCCGGATCCCGGAGAACCGTTCGGTGGTTCCCGCCTGTCCCTCCTGGCGTCAGCACACCCGCGGGGAGAAAGCGAGCAGTGGATGAACAGAAGTCGATCGGCCTCGTCCTGGCTGGCCATGGCCGCTGTGGCGGTGGTGGCGATCAGCGCGGCTGCCGTGCCGGCGACCGCAAGCCAGGCCGCGGCGGCACCGGCCACCGCAAGCAACGCCGCGCCAGCACCGGCGGCCGTATCCGCCGATGTGCCCACCCAGAGTGTGAGCGTGGACGTCGCCTCCGGCCTTGGCCGCCCCAGCGGCGCCGGGCGGGGATTCCTCTACGGCCTGAGCGCCGATGGCACCCAGCCCGATAACGCCTACCTCCAGCCCCTCGCCCCCACGTCGTTCCGCAGCGGCGGCGAGATCGACGAGCCGGGCACATTCGGCTATGCCTTCGGAAACGACCAGTTCCTGCCGCGGTACGCCGCCGTCGCCGCTCAGGCCGAGCGGGTGACCCGGCCGCCCTACAACGCCACCTTCGACATCCTCGTCAGCGATCTATGGGGTTCCGACGGCTCCGGACTGCGGCCGGCGAACATTCCCGAGCCATGCGATGACGGTCCCAGTTGTGCTTCCTGGGTGAGCTTCCTGACCGAACTCGTGGGCAAGCTCCGTGCCGATGGCCTGCTGAACTCCAGGGTCCGCTTCGACATCTGGAACGAGCCGGCGGCCGACTCCTACTTCTGGCCCCGCTCAATGGCCCAGTACTACGAGATGTGGAACACGGGCGTCAAGACGCTCAGATCACTGGATCCGAAGGCTGTCATCGTCGGCCCGTCGATCGCGAACTACGACCACGCGACCCTGCTGAGCTGGCTCACCCAGGCCAAGGCCGCCGGAACGGTGCCGAACATCCTCAACTGGCACTTCGGCACCGACCCAGTGGCCAACGCCGCCGACGCGCGGGCTATTGTCGCGAGCCTCGGCCTGCCGCCGATGCCGATGACGATCAACGAGTACCTGTTCGCCGACCAGCAGGATCCGGGCGACAGCGCCTGGTGGCTGGCCCGGCTGCAGCGCTCGGGGGTCCAGTCCGCGTCGCACGCCATCTGGGCCAACTGCTGCGAGGATCCGGTGCTTGACGGACTGCTCGACGGGTCAGGCTCCTCGCTGACGACGACCGGCTCCTACTGGACCGACGTCGCGGCAGCGGCACCTGGCACGCTGCTGGCCAGCGAAGGCTCCGCCAACGTCGACCTCCTCGCCACGCGCGACACCGGCGCCCAGCGCGTGTCCGCCCTGCTGGGCAGCGACGGGTTTACGGGAGACGTGCAGGCCACGTTCACCGGCTTCGGCAAGGAACCGTCGCTAGAGAACCAAGGAGCGGTGCGCCTCGTCGTCACCGAACTGACCAACGGCGACCAGCCGGCGCCGACGGCGATCGAAGACGCCGTCCAGCCGGTCGTCAACGGCTCGGTCGACGTCTCGATCCCGTGGGCGTCCGCCACCTCAGCGTATGACGTCACCATTACTCCCGAAACGCCAGACGCCACCACCGTCGATGCCAGCACGACGGGTACCGGGCCAGGCGAATTCGACTACGGGCCCGGCTGGCACGTTACGTCGGGCCTGCCCGGGTTCTTCGACGGCACCGCGGACTGGGCCGCCGGTCCCGGTCATGTCGCCACCTTCGCTTTCGACGGTACGCAGGCGCAACTGTACGCCGAGGTCGGGCCCAGTCAGGGAAGCTTCACCGTCAGCGTCGATGACGGCACGCCCACGACGGTGGACGACTCAGCCCAGCGCGGCGAGGGCAGCAGCCTGGTGTGGACGAGTCCGGTACTCAGCGCCGGCACCCATGTCCTCACCATCCGCACTCTAGGCGGGGCCGGGGACGGCGGTTCGCTGGTGACACTCGACCGCGTCGACGTTCCGCAGACGTTCACGCCGGTCGACGCCTCGGCATCGGCCCCGTCGGCGAACGCCTTTACGTATGGGGCAGGCTGGAGCGAGAAGACCGGCGTGCGCGGCGCGTACTTCGGCACGCTGCAGACCGCGGCCCACGCCGGCGACACGGCGACCTTCTCCTTCACCGGAACCCAGGCAGCCTTGTTCGCGGCCACCGGCCCTCGCGATGGCTCGTTCAGCGTCTCACTGGACGGCGGTCCCGCCGCGGTCGTGTCGACGAGTTCGGGAACTGCCTCGCCCTCGGCGGTGGTGTGGACGAGCCCGGTCCTCCCGAGGCAAGCGCACACGGTGACGATCACGGTGGACGGCGGCCAGGCTGGAACCGTCACAGGCCCGGTCATGCTCGACAGGGCCGACGTCCTGGATCCGGGCGGCAACGTCATCGTCGATGACAGCACGACCGGCACCGGTCCGGACCAGTGGGAATACAGCTCAGGGTGGGGGACCGCCAGCGGCGTCAGCGACCTGTACGACGGCACCGCCCATTACTCGGCCACCGCGGGAGCGCAGGCCACGCTGAGCTTCCAGGGCACCGAGGTCATCCTGCACACCGTGCACGACGTCGACCAGGGCATCATGCAAGTCAGCGTGGACGGCGGGCCCGCGACCACCGTAGACGACTACTCGCCGACGCGGGACGCCCAGGCGGTGTCGTACACCAGCCCAGTGCTGGCCGATGGCGCGCACACGCTGACCGTGACCGTCACCGGGACGCAAAACCCCGCCAGCGCGGGCGACACCATCGCCATCGACAGTGCGGAGATCGTGCGAACTGTCTCTCCGTCGGCGGCGGCGAACCTGCACGGCGAGCGACGCTGACGGCACGTCGCAGTCGGCCACGATAACCGTCACAGTCCAGTGAACGTTTGGCAGCGCACGTCATCTTCAGGTCACGGCTGGTTCGGAGGTCACCGGGATGGGTTTGTTCACACAACGGGGCACGGCCCTGGAGTGGCAGGGCGGGCAGGAGAGCGTGCGGATCGAGCCATGGGGCACCGGCAGCCTGCGGGTACGAGGCACGCTGTGGCAAGGGATCCGCGATGATCTTCCCGGGGCGCTCGGTGACCCGCCCGCGGCCAGCGCCGGCGAGATCACGATCTCGCCCGCGCTCGCGCGGATCACCAGCGGCGGCCTGACCGCAGAGATCTCCGCGGCGGGCCAGCTCAGGTTCCTGCGTGCGGACGGGCGTGAGCTGCTGTCCGAAGTCACGCCGCACTTCACCGGCCCGCCGTCACGGCGGTACACGGCCATCGGCGGCGGCATGCACCACGTCGAGGTGCTCTTCAAGGCGCGTGACGAGGAACGCTTCTACGGGCTCGGCCAGCATCAGCACGGGCGTCTTGACCAGAAGGGCACCGTGGTCGACCTGGTCCAGCGCAACACCGAGGTGTCCGTCCCGTTCCTGGTCTCAAGCCTCGGCTACGGGTTCTTGTGGAATCACCCGGGGATCGGCCGGGTGGAGCTCGGCACGGCGGCCACCCGGTGGGTCGCGGAGGCCGCCTCGCAATGGGACTACTGGATCACCGCCGCCGACGAGCCCGCCGGCCTGCTGCGCGCTTACGGCGACGTCACCGGCCGCGCGCCCATGCTGCCGGACTGGGCGGCCGGTTTCTGGCAGTGCAAGCTCCGCTACCGGACCCAGGACGAACTGCTCGACGTCGCGCGCGAGTACAAGCGGCGCGGGCTGCCGCTGTCGGTGATCGTCGTCGACTACTTCCATTGGACCCGCCAGGGTGACTGGCGGTTCGACCCGGCCGAATGGCCGGATCCGGCCGGGATGGTCGCCGAACTGGAGGGGCTCGGCGTGAAGCTGATGGTCTCGGTCTGGCCGACGGTCAATCCGTCGAGCGAGAACTACGCGGAGATGGCCGAGCGGGGACTGCTGGTGGCCAGCGAGCGGGGCATCGGCGTGCACCTGCCGATCTGGGACAAGGGATCGGACGGCCGGGCGCTTGTCAGCTTCTACGACGCGACGAACCCGCGGGCCCGGGCGTACATCTGGGCGAAGGCCAAGGAGGGGTACTACAGGCACGGCGTCCGCGCCTGGTGGCTGGACGCGTGCGAGCCCGAACTGCGGCCCGAGCATTCCGACAACCTGCGCTACCACCTCGGTTCCGGGCTCGCGGTCGGCAACATCTACCCGCTGCTGCACGCGCGGGCGTTCTTCGAGGGCATGCGCGCCGAGGGCGAGGACGAGGTCGTCTCGCTGTGCCGGTCCGCGTGGGCGGGCAGCCAGCGGTACGGCGCGGTCGTCTGGTCAGGCGACATCGACTCCACCTTCGAGGACCTGCGGCGCCAGATCCCGGCGGGCCTCAACATCGGCCTGTCCGGCATCCCGTGGTGGACCACGGACATCGGCGGTTTCAGGGGCGGCGACATTACCTCACCGTCGTTCCGCGAACTGCTCGTCCGCTGGTTCCAGTTCGGCGTGTTCTGCCCCGTCTTCCGCTTGCACGGGGTCCGCGAGCCCGGCAGCACGGTGGGAGCCGAGCAGACCGGCGCGCCGAACGAGGTGTGGTCGTTCGGCGATCAGGAGTACCGGATCCTCCGCCGCTACCTGTTCCTGCGGGAGCGACTGCGCCCCTACCTGATGACGCAGATGCGGACAGCCCACGAGACCGGCCTGCCGCCGATGCGGCCGCTGTTCCTGGACTTCCCCGACGACCCGGCGTGCTGGGAGATCGCCGACCAGTTCCTGTTCGGCGGCGACGTACTCGTCGCGCCCGTGACGCGGGAGGGGGCGCGGCAGCGCGAGGTCTACCTGCCCGCGGGCGCGGTGTGGCGGGACGCATGGACCGGCGCCGGGCAGCACGGCGGGAGATGGGTGACCGCGGCGGCGCCGCTGGAGATCATCCCCGTCTACCTGCGGGCCGGCGGCGAAGTCGAGCCGTTCGGCCCGGCGGAGTCGCTGGACAGCAGCGGGACCGCCGAGTGACCAGGACCCAAGCCCGCGTCGGGTTCCTGCTCCCCGCGTTCGCGTACTGCCTGTTCGGCTTCACGCTGCCGATCGTCTACAACCTGATCCTCAGTTTCGAGCAGACTTCGCTGGCGACGATCACCAGCCTGCTCGCGCCGTTCGCGGGCCTGGCCAACTACCAGGCGACCTTGCTGCAGGCCACCACGGACAGCGCGATCGTCCGCACCCTGATCTTCGCCGCGGCCTCGCTGTTCTTCCAGTTCGTCATCGGCTTCGGCCTGGCGCTGCTGTTCAATCTGCGGTTCCCGCTGCGGCGGTTCGCGCGGTCGCTGATCATCGTCCCGTGGCTGCTGCCGCTGCTGATCACCGGCTTCATCTTCAAGTTCCTGCTGCAAACCCAGGCGGGCGCGCTGAACCAGATCCTGCTGGACGCCCGCCTGATCAGCCAGCCGATCGGCTTCCTCACCTCGCCGGACGGGGCGTTCGCCAGCATCCTCATCGCCAACGTCTGGATCGGCATCCCGTTCTTCACGGTGCTGCTGTACAGCGCGCTGCAGGACGTCCCCGTCGAGTTGAAGGAGGCCGCGCTGCTGGACGGCGCGAATGGCTGGCAGCGGCTGACCCGGGTCACGCTGCCGATCATCCGGCCGGTGATCGAGGTGGTGCTCGTTCTCGGGTTCGTGTTCACGGTCAAGGTGTTCGACGTGGTGATCGGGCTGACCCAGGGCGGCCCGGCGAACTCCACGCAGCTTCTCGCCACCTGGGCGTACAACCTGTCGTTCCAGCAGTTCGACTACGGCCAGGGCGCCGCGCTCAACACGGTGCTGCTGATCCTCGCCCTGCTGGCCGCGCCCTTCTACATCCGGCTCAACAAGGACTCGTTGCGGAGGACCTGAGATGATACGGCAGCGCAGGTTCACCGCGGTGCTCGCGAGCATCGGCGCGCTGGTCGCGCTGGTGATCATGCTGTTCCCGCTCTACGCGGTAGTCGTCGCGTCGCTGGAGCCGAACTCGGACCTTTTCGGCAACCACTACAACTTCGTTCCGCCAACGCTGACGTTCGCCAACTTCAGCGCGGTCATTTCCGCCCAGGGCAGTCATATCCTCAGCACGCTTATCATCGGCCTCGCTACCGCGCTCCTGACCCTGGCCATCTCGCTGCCCGCGGCGCACGCACTGGCCCGCTACCGATTCCGGGCGACCGCGATCATCGTCGGCTCGCTGCTCGTCGCGCAGATCCTGCCATCGATCGTCATCGCGAACTCGCTGTTCATCGTGTATCACAAGCTGCACCTGCTGAACACCTACCCGGGCCTGATCCTGGCCGACGCGAGCTACGCGGTCCCATTCAGCGTCCTGGTGCTGCGCGCCTTCATGCTCGGCCTGCCCGAGGAGGTCCTTCAGGCCGCACGGGTGGACGGCGCGACAGAATGGAAGGCATTCACCCAGGTCGTGCTGCCAATGAGCCGATCCGCCATCATCACGATCGCCGTCTTCGCGTTCCTCAACGGCTGGGGCGATTTCATCTTCGCGCTCACGCTGTTGTCCGGCAGCACGTTCCAGCCGATCACGCTGAGCATTTATTCGTACATCGGCGAGTTCTCGTCGAACCTGAGCGAGGCGATGGCGCTGGCCGTTTTCGGCCTGCTGCCCGCCGCCATGCTGCTGATCGCCGCCCAGCGCTACATCACGGCCGGCCTGACCGTCGGCTCGGTCAAGGGCTGAATCACGGAAAACCGCCGGACGCCGCGTGTCCGGCCGCGAATCAGGAGGAAAACATGCATGCGGCAAAGCGGTCGTACGGAGCGGGAAGAAGGCGGGGCGCGGCGCGGCGCCGCTGGCAGTTCGCCGTCGTGGGCGTGGCACTCATCGCTCTCGCCGGCGCGGGATGCGCCTCTTCCCCGGGGGGAGGGAGCAGCGGGGGAAAGGTGACGATCACCGAACTCGACTACTTCACCACCGGTGGCGCCAACCAAGCGGTGATCTGGTGGAACAAGAAGTTCGAGCAGGAGCACCCCGGCGTCACCGTCCAGCGGGAGGTCGTCCCGTACGCGGACCTCATCACCAAGGTGCTCCTGGATGCCAGCGCCGGCGACCTGCCGAACATCGTGATGATCGACAACCCGGATGTGCCGGAGGTCGCCTCCACCGGGCAACTGCGCCCGGTCGGCAACCTGCCCGGCTTCACCACCCAGGGTTACTACCAGGGTGACATGAACGAGTGCGAGTACAAGGGCATCTACTACTGCTATCCCATCGGCACGGACACGGTCGGCATCTTCTACAACAAGCAGATGTTCGCTGCCGCGCACCTCTCGCCGCCGGCGACGTGGGCGCAACTCGCGTCGGACGCGAAGGCACTGACCAAGAACGGGGTGTACGGGATCGCGTTCGACGCGACCGGCGACGAGCAGTCCACCTGGCAATTGGAGCCGTACCTCTGGAGCAACGGCGCCAGCCTCACGAAGGTGAACTCCCCGCAGTCTGTCCAGGCGCTGCAACTCTGGACAGAGATGGTCAACGACGGCTCGGCGTCCAAGTCGGTGCTGCAGTGGGGCCAAGACCCCGACGTCACCCAGCAGTTCCTGAACAAGGAAGCCGCGATGATCGAGGACGGCCCGTGGATCTTCCCCGAGCTGAACGCGGCGGGCTGGAAGTACAACCAGCAGTACGGGATCGTGCCGATCCCGGTACGCATCCTGGGCCAGAAGCTGATCGTCCCGCTCGGCGGGGAGACGTGGGACCTGGGCAATTCGGGGAACGCCGAGCAGCAGAAGCTCGCCTGGGATTGGATACTCGGCCAGCAGAGTCCGTCGGTGATGCTGTACACCTCCTTGCTGCACTACTATCTGCCCGCGAAGCCGGCGGTGGCGGCCGAGGAACTGAAGCAGGGACCGAGTTACGCCGTCTTCGCCACGGAGACGGCGCACGCCCGCCCGCGGACCACCGAGTACGGCGCCAGCTACCCGAAGGTGTCCGAGGCCATCTGGACGGCCATTCAGTCCGCGATCACCGGCACCGCGTCGCCGCCGGCGGCGCTCAACCAGGCCCAGTCCACGATCTCCGCGGTCCCGGAGGTCAGCGGAAGCTGAGGGTCTGACCCGCGGTAACTTCGCCGATCTGGTGCTACACGGGCATCCCGGCCAGTTCCTTCTGTGGCTCGCTGGCGGGCAGCGCGGCCGCCTGCCAGATCCGCGCCGCCAGCAGGATCAGCGCTGCCGCGAAGGGCAGCATCCACAGGATGACGATGATCCCGGACGATCCCTGAGACGAAGCGATTTCCACGCCGATGACGAACAGGACCGCCAGCCAGCGCGGCACACTCCGGCTCAGCCAGAGAGCCAGCCCCATGAGGACCGGCGCGAGGTACTCACTGCCGGCGTAGAAGTACGTAAACACGTGCGCGAATGCGGAGTTGGAGCTGGTCACCATGAACTGGGCGGCGGCCGCTGGTGCCAGGTGCGCCGTGGCCGCGGCGGCGAGGTTGGGATAGGCGAGGCCGTTGGTGACGACTCCGCTGAGGGCGCCGAGCCCCCCGAGCAGCGCGGCGACGGTGGCGAGGGCCGCACCCCGGTTCCTGACCAGCGTGGTGATCGCCGCGTACGAGACGGCCAGACACGCCAGCGCGACCAGGACAAGCCCGCCCGCGGCGTAAAGCTGAGCCGGGTACTTCGCCGCGACGGCCAGCAGCTTCAGCGCGCTGGCCGTGTCCGTGGCCAGCGCGTCGGTGCCTTTGGGGCTTACCGCCTCACCGCTTATGTAGAGGACGGCGGTAATAGGCAGGAAGACGGCTAGCACCCGCTGGCGCGTCCGGGCCGCGTTATCCATTGTCCCTGGCACCGCCTGTAACCGATTTGAGGAAGCCCAGGACGGCCGCGGTAGTGATGTCGGGCCGTTGCGACTGGGGGTAGTGCCCGGCTTCGGGCACCATGACGACCTGTGCGCCCAAGACGCTGGCGATCCAGTCCGCTTCCGCGCGCGGGTCGGGGAAGTCGGGATCCTGCTCGCCCATCATGACCAGGGCCGGAGCCTTGACATCGGGCAGCCGCGTCTCGACCGGATCGTGACTGGTCCGGGTGGTGAGGGAGAACGCCTTTTCATATCCGGGCCGGCGGACGCTGGCGATGACCTGGTCCCGGTATGCGCCGAAGTCGGCGGGGCGCCGGCCGGCGTAGAGCTTCGGCAAGTATGACTTCCAGGAGATAGCCGCCCACGGCGGGGCCATGGCCACGCGCAGGAGCAGGCGCCGCATCGTGCTGGTCTGGCCGTTGCGGACGAAGGGGCCGACCAGCACGAGACCGGCGACCAGGTCGGGATGCCTGGCTGCGGCCAGGGCCGCGGCGCCGGCGCCCATCGAGTTTCCCACCAGGACGGCCGGCCCGTGGAGTTCTGCGATCAGCGCGATGACATCGCCCGCCGTTTCCTTGTCCCCGTAGGACGGGAACGTGGCGTCGCTGTCGCCGTGGCCGCGAAGGTCGGTGCAGGCGACGCGGTAACCCGCCGCGCGCAGGTCAGGGGCCAGGAATCGGTAGCTGGCGCGGAGGTCGCCCATGCCGGGCACCAGGATCACCAGCGGGCCGTCACCCGCGACGTCGTAGCCGATCCGCCCCTCAGGGCGGCTGAGATAACTGGTTCCGTGGGCAGAAGGCACGGAGCCGGACTGGCTCCCGCGCGCCGTTTGGTTCGCTGGAACGCTCATGCGTTCATCGCCGATCTCGGTTTGGTGCGCGCTAAGCGCCACCGAGGTCCAGGGCGGCCGGGAGGATCTCAATCTCGTCCGCACGCGGAGGAACGAGTAAACCTTCCTAACCGTGACGGTACGCCCGATCCGCGGCGGGGACAACGAGCTCGCCTAGCGTCGCCTCACGAGTGCAAGCCAGCCTCTTGACTAGCTCGGCAATTTCCGACATTCTCTATCGGAAACGAAGTTACTTCTTGTGCGGAGCGCGGCGGCAACGGTGCTGCCTTCGAAACGCTTCAGGAAGACGGGGCCCCGAAGCGCCCCGGAAGCTAATGGGAGACACCGGATGAGCACAGCTAGTGACAGTCCACTGCGCACGCCGACACGGCGCGGACTCTTGATCGGCGGAGCCGCCGCGCTGGGCGTCGCCGTAATGGGAGCGGGGCCGGCGTCGGCAAGTACGCGCGCAACGGCCAGCAGCGGAAGCGCGCTCGGACTCCGGCTCTATGACTTGGTCAAGCAATACAGCCGATGGTCGGTGCACCGGACCGGAACGGAATCGGAGAACGCCGCGCTTGACTGGTTCCAGTCGCAGCTGCAGCGGCGCGGTGCCGCGACCTCGCGGTTTCAGTTCTCTTTCCCCCGTTACGAGTGGACCGCCCAGGTGCGCGTGGGCGGGCGGACGGTCGACACGATTCCGTACTTCTACGCGGGCGTCGGCGATGTCAGCAGCGACAAGCCCTTCGTAAAGCCGGTGACGATCAACGGCGGCGCCGTGGACGCGGCGCTCACCGCCGCGGTGCAGGAAGCGGAGGCCGAGAACGCGGACCTGGCCGTACTGCCGGTCTTCAACTCGGTGCCGCCCTATCCGGCGTATGACGGTCTCGTGGCTGTCAATGTCGCTCCCGTTGCGGCACCCACCGGCGTCCCCACCCTGTTCATCCCCGGCGAGCTGGCCGACCAGGCCCAGCAGGGGGTGGAGGCACACATCGCCGCGAGTATCGTGCCCAGCGAAAGCCACGTCATCACCGGCTGGTTCGGCAAGCCGGTCAGTGACCCCATCGTCGTGGCCACCCCGCAGAGCGGCTGGTTCACCTGCGCCGCCGAACGCGGCTCGGGCATCGCCGTCGCCCTGGAGCTGGCGGCCGACCTGGCCCGCACGCATCCGGTCTTCGTCGTGGGGGCCAGCGGGCACGAACTGAACGGCCTCGGCATCAGTACCTATCTCCAGGACGCATTCGACCTGCAACCGCGCGCCGTCATATGCGTCGGCTCCTCCATCGCGGCCGGAGACATCGACCCGGCGAGCGGCCAGTTCGGTCTCGCGTCGACCCGGACAGTGGACAGTAATCCCCCGATCTCCTCGGTCCCGGGTCTTGCCGGGGCCCTGCAGGCCGGCAGCTTCGCTCCCACGACGCCATTCCCCGGCGATTCAGCGGAGTGGTACGCGCGACTTGGGAGCTCCGTTCCGCTGCTGGGCTTCTCCGGCGACTTCCCCCAATTCCACACTCCGGACGACCAGCCCGGGGTGACGACAACTCCGGCTCTTCTCGACACCGCCTACCAGTCCGTTCAGGCCGCCGCACTCGCGCTCATCAGCGCGTAGCGGACCGAACCGCGGCCAGACGCGGACCGTCCAGCCGTGCAGCCGCCGTGCTGCACGGCTTTTCGGTTAGTGCCAGGCCGTCAGGATGGATGCCCGGCGCGTACGGCACGCGACCCGGCTACCCCAGGAGGCACGCCGCCCCGGCCGCGACGGCCACCGCCGCGAGGACGAGCGCCCCCGGCCGGAGGCCGGCGGCGGCCACCAGCGCGCCCGCAACCGGCATGCTGGCGCTCTCGGTCGTGGATTCGGCCGTGGAGATCACGCC
>DASZJE010000018.1:0-3349 GCA_035948445.1 Trebonia sp.
TCAAGGAAGGCCGTGCGCAGGCAGTCAAGCTGGAGGGCGGCAGCCGGGTGCTCGGCCAGGTCCGGGCGCTGGCCGCCGCGGGTATCCCGGTCATGGGCCACCTCGGGCTTACCCCGCAAAGCGTGAACGTGCTCGGTGGCGTGCGCCGGGTGCAGGGCCGCGGTGACGCCGGTGAGCGACTGCTCGCCGACGCTCTCGAACTGGAACGGGCCGGGGCGTTCGCGGTTGTGCTGGAGTCCGTGCCGGCTGACCTGGGCAGCAGGGTGTCCGCAGCGCTCCGCATCCCGACGATCGGCATCGGCGCAGGACCAGGCTGCGACGCGCAGATCCTTGTCTGGCAGGACATGGCGGGGCTGACCACCGGGCACCTGCCGCGGTTCGTCAAGCAGTACGGCAACCTGCATGCCGACCTGCTCACAGCCGCCCGCCAGTACGTCAGCGAAGTCGCTGACCGCCGCTACCCCGATCAGGCGCACAGCTATGCATAGCAACCGCCCCGCGGCCAGATGTGCCACCGCCGGATCGGCGGATCAAGCGGGTAATCAGGCATCAGAGTTTCGCGGCGGCCGGGATGATGCGCTCTGCGAATACCTGGAGCGGTGTTATGTCCGCGACGCCGGGCACCTGGGTCTGGACGTGGCTGACGCCGAGGGCGGCGAGGCCGGCGAGCTGCTCCAGGACCTCGCCGGCCCGCTCGCCACCTGGCCCGGGATCAAGGCGCGTGATGACGGTCTTCGTGATGTCGTCGTAGTCGCGGCCGACATCCTCGCAGTGCTGGCGCAGCACGGCCAGCTTGTGCTCCAGCTCGGGGGTCGCGCCGACGTTGCAGGCGTGCGCGTACTTGGCGACCAGGCGGAGCGTCTTCTTCTCGCCTCCGCCCGCCACCAGGATCGGGGGATAGGGGCGGGTCAGCGGCTGCGGCGAGTTGAGAGTGCGGGCCAGGCGGTAGTGACGGCCCTCGTAGGGCGCGTCGCTGCCTGACCACATCTGCAGGCAGATCTGGAGCGCCTCCTCCAGCCGCTCGAACCGCTCGCCCGCGGGCGGCAGCTGAAGTCCGAGCCCGCTCGCCTCGGCCTCGTAGAAGCCAGCGCCGATCCCGAGCCAGGCCCGGCCGCCAGACAGGACGTCCAGGGTGGTCACGGCCTTGGCGAGCAGCCCGGGCGCCCGGTATGTCACCGCCGTGACCCAGGCGAGGAGCGTGATCCGCGAGGTGTGCCCGGCGAGGAACCCGAGTGTGGTGTATGCCTCCAGCATTTCCTCCTCGGGGACGCCGTTCCAGTCGAGCTGCCAGAGGTGGTCCATGACCGACAGCATGCTGAACCCGGCCTCGTCGGCCGTGGCGGCGACACGCGCCAGGGTCGGTCCGATGCTCTCCGGCCCGCCCGGCCAGTTGAACTTCGCGATGTGCAGTCCGATATCCATGTCAGTCTCCCGTCTTGCTCGTGGAAAATCCTGCCAGTAACGTGCGGGCCGCTTCCGGCCGACCGCCTTTCACCGATCGTCAATAATGAACGAGCACGGCGAGACGGAGGCGCGAATGTTCGATGTCCTGATCGCGGGTGGTGACGTGTATGACGGCACCGGAGCAGAACCTCTGCGCGCCGACGTCGGCGTCCTCGGTGACCGGGTGGCGGCCGTCGGGCCGAACCTGGCGCCTGAGGCGGCCGCTGTCATCGACGCGACCGGCAAGGCGGTGTGCCCCGGGTTCATCAACATCCTCAGCCACTCATACTTCACCATCCTGTACGACCCCCGGTCACTCGGAGAGCTGACTCAGGGAGTCACCACCGAAGTGTTCGGCGAGGGCACGTCAATGGGTCCCCTGACCCCGCGGATGAAGGCCGAACTGGGTAGGCGGGACGGCCTGGCCAACGAGGTGACCTGGACCCGGCTATCGGAGTACCTCCGCCATGTGGAGCAGCGCGGCGCCGCGCAGAACGTCGCGTCGTTCATCGGGAGCGGCACGCTCCGCGCCAACGCTGTCGGGTACTCCGACCGGCCCGCGACGCAGGCCGAGCTGGACCGGATGCGGGCGCTCGCCGCTGAGGAGATGGCCGACGGCGCGCTCGGCATCGCGTCGGCACTGATCTACCCGCCGGGCAGCTACGCCGGCACGGCCGAACTCACCGCACTGTGCAAGGTCGCGGCTGAGTACGACGGGTGCTACGCCTCGCACGTCCGCGGCGAAGGGGAGAACCTGGACGAGGCCATCGCCGAGTTCCTGGGCATCGTGCGGGACGCCGGACTGCGCGGGGAGGTGTTCCACCTCAAGGCGTCCGGGCGGCCGAACTGGCACCGGATGGACGGGGCGATCGAACTGATCGAGCGCTCCCGGGCGGCCGGGGTGCCGGTGACGGCGGACGTCTACCCCTACACGGCCAGCTCTACCGGGCTGACCAGCATCATTCCCGACCGGTACCACGAGGGCGGGGCGGACGCGCTGTACGACCGGCTTGGCGACCCCCGAGTCCGCGCGGAAATCCGGGCCGAGCTGTCGTCGTCCGCCCGGTGGGGCGAAGTGACCGAAGCGGAGAACGTGCTGATCCTCCGGGTCAGCCGGGAAGAGAACCGGCGGTGGCAAGGACGGACTCTGGCCGAGATCGCGGCAACGACGGGCACCGACCCGATCGAGGCGGCGATGGACCTCATCGCCTCCGACCGAACCCGGATACAGGTCGCGTTCTTCTCGATGTCCGAGGAGAACCTCCGTGCGGCGCTCGCCCGCCCCTGGGTGGCGATCAGCTCTGACGGCATGTCGATGGCACCGGAGGGCATGTTCCTGCGGGCGCCGACCCATCCTCGGGCGTACGGCAGCTTCGCCCGGGTCCTCGGTCACTACGCGCGAGACGAGAAGGTGCTGCCGCTCGCGGAAGCGATCCGCCGGATGAGCGCTCTGCCCGCCGCCACGCTCGGCCTGCGCGACCGCGGGGTGCTGCGCCAGGGCTTTTTCGCGGACGTCGTCGTGTTCGACCCGGCGACCGTAGGAGACCGGGCCACGTTCGGCAACCCGCATCAGCTCTCGGCCGGGGTGAGCGAGGTCCTGGTCAACGGCAAGGTCACGATCAGCAGCGGGGCGTTCACGGGGGAACTCGCCGGGCGAGCGCTAACCGGGCCCGGTGCCCGCCGGTGAACTGCCGCCGAAACGACGTTGGCGGCGCGGAGGTCCGGTGTCATCCTGACGGCCAGGTCATGCTGATGGAGCGCTGGAAGTTGACCCAGCCGGCCCGGGTGAAGGCTTCGGCCATGGGGACGTTGCCCAGGTCGGTCGAGGCGCGGATGCGCGGCACGTCCTGTGCGGCGAGGATCCGGGTGCCTTCGGCGAGGATCTCGTTGATGTACCCGTTTCCCC
>DASZJE010000019.1:0-3565 GCA_035948445.1 Trebonia sp.
GCCGCCTGCTGTTGTCGGCTCGTCTTGGCGATCACCCGGCCCGTCTTCCAGTTGCGCATGAACTGCCAATGCGACCGCCCCGCAACCTTGCGGACGTTGTCCTCCACGCCGATGGCGCGCAGCACCTTCATTGCGTTGGGGTGCAGGGCGACGCCGGCCCCGATCTCTTTGAGCTCGGCGGCCGCCTCGTAGACCGCCACCTCGATCCCCGCCCGCGACAGCGCGTTCGCCGCGGTCAATCCGCCGATGCCTCCCCCGATGATCGCGACACGTGTCATCGAGCAGCCTTCCTTCTGCCTCCCGCTTGTTCCCTCAATCGTGACTGATCATCTGGCGCCGTGCATGATCGCGTTCTAGTTCCTTGCAGGCGCCACCGCAGGACGCAGGCCGCTGGACCCCGTAGCACAGACGTATGGCATCGTCGTCTCGCTCCACCGGCAAACGGTACATCCGCCCCGCGGATCTCACGCCCGGCACGTTACCGGGCGACCATCAGCCCGGCGGCGGTCCCTGACGTCATCCCGGCGAGGCGCCGTCGACGTCCGGTCCCGATCGTAGGCGGCCGGCGAGTTGCGTCCGCGACGTTACGTTGAGCTTGCGGAACACCTTGCGGAGGTGATAGTCGACGGTGCTCGGGCTGATGAACAGCTGCTCGGCGATCTCACTGTCCGACGCTCCGGCCGCCGCGAGGTCGGCTACCCGCGTTTCCTGACGCGTGAGGTCGAAGGCGGTCTCCGGGGTGCGGGCCCGGGCGCGCTCGCCGGTCGCGCGCAGCTCTGCTGCGGCCCACTCGGCGAGCCGGTCCGCACCCATCGCGGCGAACATGTCATGCGCGGTGCGCAGCTCCTGCCGCGCGGGCTGGCTCGGGCGGGCCGAGTTCGGGCTCAAGCAGTTTTTCGGCGAGCGGTTTGCAGGCTTGTTCGTACTGGTCGAGTGCCTGGGGCTGGTCACCGTGTTCGATGGTGTCGGCAAGGACCCGGGCTAGCACTGTTGCGTCGTGGATGGCGAGGTTGAGGCCCATCCCGGTCGCCGGGGTGAATACGTGCGCGGCGTCCCCGGCTAGGACGGCCCGGCCTGCCCGGTAGCGGTCGGCGAGGGCGGCGGTCATCGTGAATGCGCGGATGTCGGTGATCTCGACCGGCAGGCCGGGGACCCCGGCGGCGGACCGGATCAGAGCCGTGCACCGTTTCTCGTCGTAGTCGTCGAGACGTTCGCCCTGTTCGGGGTGCCACGAGATGCCGCGGATCCAGCGGTCGGCGGCGTCGGTGGGGACGAGCACGCCGCCGGTGGAGGGGTCGCCGATGCCGTAGATCATGTATGGCTGGTCGCCGGCGTGGTCGCGCAGCGGCGCGCGGAACAAGATGCTGATCCAGTCGCCGAAGGTGCGGGCCCTGGAGGTGGCGATCCCGGTTGCCTGGCGCACCGCGCTGCGGGCGCCGTCGGCGCCGACGACATACCGGGCCCGGATCGTGGTAGCCGGGCCTGCCGGGGCTGCGACGCTGGCCAGCATTCCGCCGTCGGCGGGATGCAGCCCGGCCAGCTCTGCGCCGTATCGTAGCCGGGCTCCGGCGGCGGCCGCGCGCCGGGCGAGGATGGTTTCGAGGTGGTCCTGCGCGCACGTCCAAACGTGGCCGGGGAAGGGCACGCGCTGGATCTCCGGGCCCGTGAGGCAGGAGCGGACCGACATCGCGTGCTCGCAATGGAAGCCGAGGCGCCGCACTTCCGGCTCGGCCCCCCAACGGCGTATCAGCTGCATGGTCTCCGAAGTCAGCGCGGTTGCCCGCGGATGGCTCCCCGAAGCCGGGCGGCGCTCGAGGATCAGCGGTGCAAGTCCCCGGCCGGCCAGCTCCAGCGCGGTCGCGAGCCCTGCGGGGCCGGCGCCGACGACCAGGACCTGGACTTGTTCTTCTTCCTGTCCGCTCACGAGTGCCTCCGGGGATGCTAGATTATGAAGGTATCCTGATTATCAGGGTTCCTTCATAAAGGAGTCAAGCCGTGCCTGGTCCCGGTCCAGATCCGTCGACGACCACCCTGCTGCGAACGGCGTACAACGTCTTGTCCGCCGCCATTTACCGCGGCGTCGCGCAAACCGGCGCCAGCGACATGCGTCCCGCCCACGGCAACGCGATGGAGATGCTCGCCATCCAGGACGGCCTTCGCCTCACCGACATCGCCGCCCGCGCGGGCATGGCACCCCAGTCGATGGGCGAGCTCATCGACGACCTGGTCTCGAAGGGATACCTGGAGCGGCACGAGGACCCCGCCGACCGCCGGGCCAAGCGCATCTACCTCACCGGCAAAGGCCGCGCGACGGCCGCAGCCAGCGGGGTGGCGATGCGCCAGGTCGAAGAGGAAATATCGCAGCGGCTCGGCGCGCGGCAATACCAGCAGATGCGCCGCCACCTCGCCGCCATCGCCGGATCGGATCTTCCCGTCACCACCGGCTGAGACGCTCGTCTTGCCAGCGGCGGCACCGGTCCGACACCATCAAGATCAGGCGAAATGCACTCAATTCGGCACGACAGATCTGCTCGCCGCGCTGCCAGGCCACGTTCCCGGACTCCGCCACGGACTCATAACCTCTTTCGAGGTGGCACCGATGGCTGCGCGGCCGACCGGGTCGGCGCGCATTACGGGATCTGGTGCGGTGGCGGTATCGAAACTGATCACGCTCCGTCACAATTAGCGGCCTCCGGAGCTGTCGCTCCGAGCGTCCCGCAGGGCGGTCCAGGCGGCCCGGCCCGTGATGGTGAACAGCACCGCGTCATCGTGAACGCCGTAGCGGGATTTCGGTCAGGCTCATCAGAAGCGCCCGCACCAGCGCCACCAATCCTAGCGCAGGGTAATGGGATGGAAGCCAGCATTGCTTTGGCAACCGTGCCCGGGCCGGGTGGACTAGGGAAATGCGAAGGAAATCCGCTGCCTAAGCGCAGTAAAAAGATCGGACTGGTAAACGCGCGTATTCGGCTAGGGCGTGTTTGATGAGCCGACCAGGGGTGTTATTACCGACTGTGACCTTGCATGGGCGAGGTTAGCTATTACTGGCTACCCGAGTTGGCTCACGATCATGGACTTTCGACGGGCTTAATAGGCTGACCTGCGGATTTACTTCGCAAGTTGACGAAATCTGCACACTAACCAGGTTGAACTCGTGTGGATGGGATCACCAGGGTTTGAGCTTGAGTCCCGGTGCGGGGTACTTCCGCACGGGGGAGCAGGAGGTGACACGGGCCCGCAACCCGGTCAGGAGATCCCGGTTGAGCAGGTGAGCGGCGGGGTGCTAGCGGGGATGCGGCCGGACCTGAGCACCGGCGCCGCCCTGGCCGCGCCGGGCGGTAACGTCCGGGTGGCGGCAGCCCGGGAGGTTGGCACGCACGCGTCGCCTGGGCGACAATGCCGGGATGGCTCGTGATGACAGCTGGGTCCAGGTGCTGCGGGCGGCCTTTCCCCTTCTGGACGGGGCCAGGCCCGCGGGGGTGCTCGGATGGGTGGGCCCGGTCGCCCCGGTTGTGACCCAGGCCGCTGTCGGGGCCGGGCACTGGGCCGCCGGGCGGCGGCGGCGGGC
>DASZJE010000020.1:0-29639 GCA_035948445.1 Trebonia sp.
AGAGGAGCACCCACGCAACCTACCTTGTCCGGTACGATATGTTGGCCAGGACAGCCAAGACTTCCGTTGTGTCAAGGTCTGTTAGGCGTCATGCGGGTGTAGTTCAATGGCAGAACATCAGCTTCCCAAGCTGACAGTGCGGGTTCGATTCCCGTCACCCGCTCCACACAACGAAGGCCCAGGTCCGGGAGCTAGCCGGACCTGGGCCCTTTGCGTTCTCGATCGACTGTCAGGCTGCGGGATTGGCCGGCATCTTAAGGAGGTGGCCACCGATGTCCGCGATCAACTCCAGTTTTCCGCCCAGTGCTGCGATGTAGCTGGCAAGGGCCTCGACGGTTGAGACCTCGCCGTGCTCGATCTGGGATACGCGGCCGGGAGTGACGCCCATGAGTTCGGCCAGTCCGGCCTGGGTGAACCCGAGGCGCTTGCGCTGCTCGGCGAGTTGGTAGCCCCACTGCTCGGCCATGATCGCGCCGCGGCGGCGAGCGGCTTCCTCCTCGCCGACTCGGGCGCGGTAGGCGGCTCGGTCCCACTTGGAGAAACCGCTCATTGGGCTTCCTCCTCCTCTTTCGCTCTTTCCTTCAAATAGCTCGCGTATAGCTCTTCGGCTTGCGGTATCGAGCGTTCGTACCAAGTGCGCCATTGACCCGTCTTGTCCCCTGCGATCAGCAAGATGGCTGATCGCCAAGGGTCGAAGACGAACAGGACCCGGATGTTCGTCTGCCTGGGACGTAGTTCCTTCAGGTTCGCGAGCTTGGAAGCCGTGAGGGTATCGACAAGAGGGCGCCCCAGCGTCGGCCCATACTCGGCGAGCACGTCCACCGCAGCTTCGACCTTCTCGGCGGCTTGTGGATCGGTTCGCCGCAGGTCCTCCATCCAGGCAGCGACTCCGTCTGTCTGGTAGACCTCCCACTCGTCCTCTCCCATGATGCAACTATAGCAAATCCTATACATTGGGTGCCGGCCATGGCTAGACCAAGCTCCGGGCAGACCCAGCACCGCTCGTTCGCCGGGCCATTAGCGGGCCATTAACCCCGGTGATGTGGGGGCACTCACAGTCACTCGCGGACACCCGTTTCTTGCAGGTCAGGCTCGTTTCAAGGCCGGATCGTTCAGCTTCCCAAGCTGACAGTGCGGGTTCGATTCCCGTCACCCGCTCCAACGACGAAGGCCCAGGTAGCGAAGGGTTTTCGCATCCCGGGCCTTGTTCGATTCTAGGGCGACGCATAGCTGCCCATACAAACGAGTTTGCCGCGCGGCTACGTAGCAGCGTGTGCCGTACGCGCCACGAGGCGTCGGCGTTGTCGCGGTGGCTTTGAGGTCGCCCCTCATCTGACGGTCTGCACGTAGCGCCACGAGTGCCAGAGGAGGCGAGCTTTCGCAGCAAGAGCCCACATGAGGGTGGCTCGCCATACGGCAACGTCCTCAGCCATGGGCATCCCCCAGCTTCCGAAGCGCGGCCCGCTTCTCATCGAGCGAGGCGTGCGCGTAGATCGTCATCGTGACCTCAATGTCGGAGGGCCCGACGATTTCCCGCACGATGTGCGGCGGCACCCCTGTCGCCGTCGCGTCAATCTCTATGCGGTGAAGGTCCCGGCGAGGTCGACGCAGAGCCGGTTGCCGCACCCGTAGTCCAGAAGCCGCTTCCGGTGCATCTGGTGGACGGCGACGCCAGGTGCGACGCCTAGCTGCCTTGCCGTGTCGGCAATCTCGCGATCAAGCGTCAGCCCTTCGAAGGGCTTGATACCGGACTCGCCGAACAGGATCTCCATCGCGAACGCGTTGGCTGCCTTCTCGGCGGCGCTGTTGCGCTTCTTCTCGGTGCTGTACTCCAGGTGCATCTCACCCCGGGGATCGTTGAGGACGTGACCGATCTCATGGAACAGCGTCCAGATAACGAAGCCGTCCTTGACCCACCGTCCGGTCTGCTGGATCACCGGCACCCGCTTATCAATCCAACGGGTCATACCGAGCAGCGGAAAATTCTTGGGCGGGTCCACCACCATGAACACCACGCCAACATCGGCGAGGATGTTCCTGATGTCCCGCAGCATCGTCCCGTCGGGCGTCGCCGCCCGCGCGCGCAGACGGGAGAGTGCGCCGCGCAACTGGTCCGCGTCGTAGCTGTAGCCACGGCCGCGCTCGAACGGCTCAGCGAGTTCCGCCGCGCGCAGCCAGGACGTCAGCAGCGTCGGGGCGATCGTCGCCCCCGACTCCTTCAGCGCTGCCAGCGCGTAGTCGCCGGTCGACGCCGTCTCGTGCAGATGGACGTACGATTCCCACGTCCCGCACCGGTGGAACGCCAGGAAGTCGGACACGAGCAGACCCGGCTTCGCCTTCGTCGCCTTTGTCGCACCAAGGCTCCGCAGGTAGGTGACCGCGTTTGCGTCGATCTCGTCGGCGTGCTCTGCGAGGTTCTCCTGGTCGGCGATCCGGGCCAGGTCGGCTCGGTAGGCCGCCTCGTACCGCAGCCAGGTGTCGGCGGGGATGCCGACAACCCGCTCCAGGCGGATCGCGGTGTCACTGGTGACCGGCGCACGCCCGTTGACGATCTCGTTGACCTGCTTGCGGCTGCAGCCCAGGAGGTCGGCGACGTACTGCTGAGAGAAGCCCCGGTCGTCGATCCACTCCTCCAGGTACTCGCCCGGAGCAACAGCGTAGTTGGTCTCGGTCATGGCTGTCTCCTCTCTCAGTGGTAGTCGTCGATGTCGATCACGGTCACAACCACGGCACTGAGCGATTTCAGGGGGTCCGGCTCCACCAGGAGCCGCCAGTTCCCGCTCAGCTCGCCCGACCAGATCCCGTCGAGGTCGCCCTTGAGCTCGTGCCAGGCCCCGCCGGGATCGTCGCGGGGCAGGTTTCCAACTGTGGCCGCGGTCCGGAGGGCGTTGACCCTCAGCCGGAGCTTCTTCTGGAGGTCCGGGCGCCTCCGTCGCATCTCACGTTCGTTGGTGCACAACTTCTCGAGCTTGTTGTCCTTGTATCGTAGTTCCAACTAGTGTCACCGATCTCGTTACAGTCTAACTCGCGCCGAGGACATTGTGCCCGGCGAGATGGCCTGCTGATGTTCGCCACGCCACCCGCTGCCCGGCTTCAATCGCTTCCGGGGGGATCGTGTGAACGAGGAGTACCTGTCGAAGACATCGTTCGAGGATCTGCCGCGACGCGGCCGACTGGCTCGCCGGCGCTGGCGACAGCCTGGTGGACCCGTCCAGCCTCGTTGTAATCGGATGCTAGCGCGCAGGAGCGGAGCTGGGACGGGGATCCGTGCTCGGAACGTTCCCGATACAGCACGTAATAGCGGCATCGATGTGTTTGTCGCGTATGCCGGTTTAAAACGATTGGTCACGATTGCGGAGGTTGACAAGCTTGATCGAGTTGGTCTTTCCCAAGAGAATGATCAATGATTGATCGGCAAGTTCCTTGACGTCTTAAGGTAGCCAGTGCGACGGGCCGGGTACCCATCCGTCTGCGACACGGTCATGCTCGGGCGGCACGCGGACCAGCCTGGATGGCGCGCCGAGCACGCCAGACAGCCACGCGGCAGCATGCCTGCCCTGGTCGATACCCTCATACGGCACGCCGAACAGTTCGACGTCCTGCCGGGCGGAGGTCACGTTGACCTCGATACGCAAGTCCTCTGCGTCAGGCGCGCGGAGCACGATAATTCCGCCGTCGCTGCTGACCTCGGGGCGGATGACCGCGAGCACGGGGTCGCGGCGCTGGCTGCGGAAGACACCGCGCTCATCTACCACCATGAAGGCCGATCGTGCGGCAGGCCTGTCGGCTCCAGGCATGCTTCAGCGAGCCGGACCCCAGCGCAGCCCTTGACCGGATAGGGCACCAGCCCTTCGATTGGACGAGCGCGGGCATGCACAGACGGTACAGCCTTGCCGCCGCGCCGCTTCCTGTCCTCGGTAGCTGCGCGCCCTGCGGGCCGGGTCGGCTTGCCGCCGAGGATTAGTCCAAAGACTGTGGTCACCGGTGCATGGGAGTCAGCTGAGGCCAGCTGTCCATCGCTGCTGCAGACACCTCTTATTCGAGGTCAAGTACGGCGCGTAGTGCGATGTTGATCTCCATGAGTTCGTCCGGGTCCAGGCGGCCAGCGAAGTCGCCGAGGCGCTGCGGGTCGACGGCGGTGGTCTGCTCGACAAGCACTCGGATGTCCTGGCCGAGGAGTTCGATGGTCGGATGGATCATGGATCCGAAGGACTTGGTTGTCGTCGGGGCCACGAGCCAGGTTGAGAGCTGGTCGTATGCATTGGCCTGGACGACGACGGCGTAGCGCTCGCCCTGCTGCTCGTGTCCTTGGGCGGAGCGCGGCTTCTTGAGCCGGTAGACGTCACCACGCACGGAGCTCGTCCAATTCCTCGCGGACCGCGCGGATCTCCGCCTGATAATCGGGATTGGCCGCCAAACGCGCCGCGTCGGCGCGCAGGTCTTCCTGCCGCTTGCTACGCGCTGCGATCTCCAGTGCATGCCGGATCGCGTGGGTGGGGCTGGTTCCGTCTGCCGTGAGGATCGCAAGGTTCTCTGTATCCTCGGAGGTCGGACGGAATGTAATCGGATCTGCCATACAAGAAGTATACGGCTCCTACCTGCGGTAGAGGAACCCATGACCGACTGCGTAAGGCCGCCTGGAGCGTCTAGGGCAGGCACTGCTTGCGACTGGGGCGTTCTACGACACCGTCGAGATCCTGAACGCGGCACTTGCCGCCCTCGGGCGCCCCACGCTGCGCTGATCGCGACGACCGTCTCGACCAGACGGCTCCGGCCCGCGGCACATTAGTTCAACGCATGCGGCGAACCGGCAGGTCAGCGCGATGCGCCAACCGGGAAGCATGATCGTCAGCCGCAAAGCAGTGCCATGACCGACTGTGGCGACGAATTTTCTGAGCTAGACGGTCCGGCGTTCCCGCTGAGCGGAGGCGCGTAAGCCAGGAACTGGAGCACACGGAGCACGAGATCAGCCCCGAATTGACGGCTCGTTTCCAGGCGATGAACGAGGGTTCATCCGTCGGGCGCGGCTCGCGTGAGCGCGGGCCAGGGTCAGCGGCGGGATGACGACGGTGAGGGCTGAGCCGGCGGATTGTGCGCGCGGCGTCAACAGGAGTGCGGGCACGTGCAAGGGACCGGGCCACTTTGGGACGCACAGTGTTTTTGAACGGAGTCACAAAGGCCGGAGGCGCCCCCACGGGGCTACGGCCCGGACCCGGGCATCGTCGGAGCGTACGAGAGCGGCGGCACCACGGGCGCGCCGAAGCGAGTGGTCGCCTTGCGCGACTGGTGCGACCAGCGCGGCGCGTGGATGAATGCCTGCCTCCCAGACTCCGCCATCAAATGAAAGGGGTTCACCTTCGCATGAACGACAGTTACGACTACATCGTTGTAGGAGCCGGCACGGCGGGCTGCGTGCTTGCCAACCGCCTCTCGCGCGACCCGGCAGCTCAGGTCCTCCTGCTGGAGGCAGGTGATGCGGAACCACCGGATGAGGCGGCGATTCCGCCGGTGTGGCCGACATTGCAGGGGACCAGTGCGGACTGGGGAGGACTGATTGTCCCCATGGCAGGGGCGGGCGTGTCGGCGCCGTGGCCGCGCGGGCGCGGTCTTGGCGGATCCACGAACATCAACGGCATGATGTTCGCGCGCGGGCACCGCTCCAGCTACGACCAGTGGGCCAAGGACGGCGCGGCCGGCTGGGACTTTCACTCCCTGCTGCCGTATTTCAAGCGCACTGAGACAGCAGTCGGGCGTTCGGGCGATCACCGCGGAACGGAAGGGCCGATGACAGTGGCACCGGCCTCGGAACCGAACCCGGTCACATTGTCCCTGCTGGAGGCAGCCGTGGACGCTGGGTACAGCCGGGCGGCGGATATCAGCAGCGGGCTGGATGAAGGCGTCGGCCTTGCAGACCTCAACGTGGTCAACGGTCGTCGGCAGACCGCCGCCGACGGGTACCTCCGCCCGGTCATGGGCCGGGCCAACCTCGACGTGGTGACAGTTGCTCTGTGCTCCCGCGTCCGGATCGCTGGCGGCCGCTGCACCGGGGTGGAGTACATCGCTGGCGGGAAGTGCCACACCGTGGACTGCTCCGGCGAGGTCATCCTGGCGGCAGGCACCATCGGGTCCGCGCAGCTGCTGCTGCTATCCGGCGTCGGTCCGGCCGGGCACCTGACCGGGGCCGGGATCGATGTCGCAGCGGATTTGCCGGGCGTCGGGGCGAATCTCCACGACCATCCGATGACGGGCATTACCTATGCTTCCTCCCGGCCATTGCCCCCCAGCGTGAACAACCACGGCGAGGCCCTCGGGCTCATGCACAGCGGCGAGGCCACGGCAGGCGGTCCCGATCTGCAGGTCCTCTTCGGACCTTTCCCGTACTTTCCCCCGGGACTGCCCGGTCCTCAGCCGGGCGCGGGCTATACCATCGCACTCAGCTTGATGACCCCGCATAGCCGCGGGTGCGTGCGCCTGGCCAGCAGCGACCCGGCCGCGCCGCCGGTCGTGAACCCTGGTTATCTCAGCGACCGCCGAGATCTCGACACACTCGTCGTCGGCCTGGGACTCGTCCGCGAAATCGGGCTTGCCCCCTCGCTCAAGGCATGGCGAGCCGCAGAATCAGTGCCCGGAAGCGACATGGATCTGCGCGCCTACCTGCGAGCCCACCTCATGACCTACTTCCACTACGCGGGAACCTGCCGCATCGGTACCGATCCGATGGCCGTGGTCGACACCCAACTGCGCGTCCGTGGCGTCGAAGGCCTGAGGGTGGCGGACGCATCCGTCATGCCGTCAGTCCCCTCTGCCAATACCAACGCCACCGTCTACGCCATCGCGGAGCGCGCAGCTGACCTGATCTTTCAGCAGTTCAGCTGAAACGGCTCCGAGCCGAGCCCCGGCGCGCGAATGCGGCACGGATCTCCTGATGCGGGTAAAGTTCTGCCGCCCTGGCGGGCCAAGGGATTCCCGACAAGAGGCGCCGCCGGGGCGCCCGAGATACCAGCCAAACTGGTGAGAGTAAGAGGCGGTTCACGGGGTCGGACGGTCGCGGGCCCGCTGCCAGGGCCATCTCGCAGATGCCATTTGGTTTATTATGCTCGGCGGCCAGCCTTGCCTCATTCAGGTCGGCCGAAGTCAGCCCATGGCCGCACTCCAGTCGACGCTGCACGCACAATCCGCTCAGCTCCGCGCTCTGACGGCGGTATTCCGTAGGCGGAAGGCCATAGGTGGCCTTGAACAGGCGGGAGAAGTGTGCGGCGTCGACAAGGCCCCAGCGAGCGGCTACCGAACTCACTGGCAGCTCCGCGAACTGAGCCTCCGCGAGATCCCTCCGGCAGTGCTCCAGGCGCCGGGCGCGGATCCAGCCAGTCACTGTATCCCCATCGTCTTTGAACAGCTTCTGCAGATAACGCACGGAGATATGGTGCGCCGCGGCGACGGTCGCCGGGTCGAGCCACGGGTCGTCGAGCCGGTCTTCGATGAACACATGGATGCGCAGCAGCAAGCCGCGCCGCCTGGCCTCTGGGGCGGCCAGGTTCTCGCACGCCGGTTGCTCGGCGAACGAGGCCGCGAACAGGTCGAGGATCGCGTCCGACAGATGGATGTCGCTGGTCAGGTTTCCCTTGTCGAGCCGGCTTCCCAGCTCAACCAGGAACGGTGACACCAATGCCCCCAGCCCCTGCCGTCCGGGCACCCGGTGGGCTGTCAGGTGCGCCAGGCGCGCCGGGGGCAGCCGCAGAAGCTTCCGCGGGAACATCACCACAATCATCCGGAACGCGTCATTAAACACTAGCTGGTATGGGCGAGTGGTGTCCTGGAGGGCGAAGTCGCCAGGCCCCAGCGCCGCCTCGCGTCCGTCCTGTGACATCACACAGCGGCCGCGCACCTGCAACGACACCTTGAGGTAGTCCGGGGCGTTGCGCCGGATCAGATTCTGGGTACGGCGTACCACGGAGCTGGTCGCGGCGAGGTCGAACAACTGGACGGTACCGAGGCTGGCCGACTGGAGTCGGCCGCTGAACCCCGCAACGTCGTCGGTGGTACCGGCCAGGGGCGGAAACATGTCCGAGACAGTATGTTGGAACGCCTCGAGCCGTTCCTTACCTGTGGACTTGCCCGCAGCGGTCAACTTCGTCATGGTCCCCGCCTCGTCGACGTCGATCAACGCTCTGTTACAACGGTAACCGCGCCTGCGATCTGGCTGTTCCGCCATGGACGCCGTCGGCGCCCGGGGCGGCGGCAGCGATCGCGGTCAGGAATGGAGGCGAACGAAGCTTCCGAGGGGCCATCTGCGCCTTGCCCGCGTCCGTGCGCGGCAGGAATCGGGCGCGGTCAGCCGCGGATCACGGCCTTGGTGCGCATCAGGAACTCGCCGAGGTAGCCGTCGTGCGGGATGCCTGGCGCCATCCAGTAGGTCGGGTGGTCGCCGATGTAAAGGTTCTTGATGGTGGGATCGGCGAGCAGGTCGTCCAGAAGGCGTTCATCTTCGGTGACCGCGGTGAGGACCAGAGTGTCGCGGAACACGGCGGTCCCGGCCTCCCGTGTCCAGGGAGCCACCCACACGCACGGGAACGCGAGCTCGATGTTGGCCTGTTCGGCGAACGGGTCGTCCAGTTGGTGGACGGCCGGGCGGAGCACCGCGCTGCCGTCGCCGAGTTCCTCCACCACCCCGTCGCCGCCGAGGTGAGCCCTGGTGCCCGCGGCCCTGGCCAGGAAGTAGCTTTCGATCTTCCTGGCAGCCTGCAGCGGGTAGGCGGGCAGGACCGCCTTGTCGTCTTCCGGTGGCAGGCTCGGGATCACCGAGAGCCGCTCGGCGATCGCGGCGGCGAGCGGAGCGGGGTCGCCCTCGACGAACACGGCGGTGGCGTTCACGCAAGCCGTCCCGCCCTCATGGCTGACAGAGTCGACGATCATGTCGAGGCTGTCGCGCCAGTCGCAGTCGGCGGTGATCAGGATCTTCGACCGGCCGGGCCCGTTCGGCAGGACCGCCGGGTTCGCGGCGTACTTGTCGGTCACGTCCTGCCCGCCGTATACCATGCCGAGGTCGGCCTGGCGCAAAATCTCGTCGGCGGCGTCGTACTCGGTGGGCAGCAGGACGACCTGGTCCTCGCCGAACCCGGACGCGCGCAGCGCGCAGATCAGCCGGTACGGGGTGAGCGGCTCGCGCCGCGAGGGCCGGACGGCCACCCGGTAGCCGAGCGCGAGGGCCTCCAGCCACAGGCCGTGCACCCCGGGATGGTTGCCGGCCGCGTGCACCGCGAAGACATCTCCGCGCCGGATCCAGGCCGCCGTGCCGCGGCGGACGCTCGGGGCATGCCAGTCGCTAAATGCCCCGACGGGCCGGGCCTGCTGTGCGCTGCGGTAGGCCTCGGCAGCGCTGCGGGCGATGGCCTGCGCCGCCTGGCCGACGACCGGCAGTGGCGTGCCCGACATCCGGCTGACCGTGTACTGGTAGTCCGTGGCGGGCATGCCGCCGACCTCTCCGGAGGCGAACAGCTCGCCGGCCTTGACGAGCGCGGCCAGGCGCTCCTGCACCGGCAGGGTGCCGGCCTTGCGCAGCGCGGACATCGCGCGGGTGACGAACAGCCTTGGGACAAGGCTGAGCTCGGCCAGCGGGGCGCCGGCCACGTCGCAGACGGCCAGCCTGTTGCGTGTCCGGTAGGGGCCGCGCGGTCCCAGCGCGTCGATGAAGATCGGCTCGGTCATCAGTAGACGCCCTCGATGACGTCCTCGCCGCCGAAGCTGGCGACGGGGGACACGTCGGCCACCGAGTCACCGGCCTGGCCAGGCGGTGGCTCCACCCGGGTGGCAAGGTCACGTTCCAGGTTGTTGGGCAGCAGCATGCTCTTGCTGACGTGGTTCATCACGACCTGACCGCGCTCGCCGTAGCCCACTGGGCGGCCGGAGACGGGGTCGACGACGCGGAAGGTGATAACCGGCGCGGGCGGGTCGAACACGCACCGGTCGTCGGCGGTGCCTTCAGCGCGCTCGTTGGCGCCGCCGAGGATCATCGTGCTTCCGTAAGTGCCGAACAGTTTCACGCCCGGGAACACCTCGGTGCGGTAAAGGCTGCTGGTGTCGGCGTCCATGTGTGTCCCGCTCCAGATGATCCCCTGGATTTTCTCGTTCATCAGGCCCACCAGATCGTCATGCCGGGCGATCCGCTCAAGCAGCGGCGGCGTGGTAATCAGCACGCCGATGTCCTGGGTCCGCAGCAGGAAAGCGGCCTGCTCGACGAGGTGCTCGGCGTATGCGTCGGCGTCGTCGGCCTTGCCTCCGGCGATGAGCTTCTTCACCCAGCGCGGATCCATGTCGATCGAGAAGTTGATTCCGCCGCGGTCGGCCACCGTCTGGGGGCCCATCTGGCTGATGAGATGAGGGCCGCCCGGCGCGGCGGCGAGCCAGTTCACGTTCCTCGGGAACCCGTGCGCGTCCAGGCAGGCATTCATCCACGCGCCGCGCTGCTCGCACCAGTCGCGCAAGA
Organism: Trebonia sp.; assembly: GCA_035948445.1. Classification (GTDB taxonomy): domain Bacteria; phylum Actinomycetota; class Actinomycetes; order Streptosporangiales; family Streptosporangiaceae; genus Trebonia. Next base: position 10,484 of record DASZJE010000020.1, read on the forward strand.
CGACCACTCGCTTCGGAGCGCCCGTGGTGCCGCCGCTCTCGTACACTCCGACGATGCCCGGGTCCTGGCCGTAGCCCCGCGGGATGAGATCCTCCACGCGGATGTTGCGCAACTCGTCGACAATGTTCGGGAACAAGGCCAGGTCCTCGACGCCCTTGACATCCGCGCGCGGGTCGAAGGACAGCGCTTCCGCCCGCCGCAGCCAGTACGCCGACCCGGTCCCGGGATTGAAGTGCCACTCCATGGCGGCGCGGACGAACTCGTCGGGGTCCGGCCGCGCGCTGAGCGGAAGATCAAGCAGATTTGCGGCCACTTCGGTGCCTCCGGTCTTTGTGACTCCGTTCAAAAACACTGTGCGTCCCAAAGTGGCCCGGTCCCTTGCACGTGCCCGCACTCCTGTTGACGCCGCGCGCACAATCCGCCGGTTCGGCGCTCACCGTGGTCATCCCACCGCTGACGCTGGCCCGCGTTCGCGCGAGCCGGCCCGGACCGTAGCGTCGTCTCGTCGAACACGGCCACCGGGGACGCGGTGATCAGCGCCCGGATCAAGATTGACCTCCTTAACCCAGCGTCATCGACATCCCTCACAGCGTTGCCATGTCTCGCAGTAACGGTTATCGTTTTCAATAACGGTGCCGATATCGCGCGCCCACGTTACGACGGAGGTAGGACATCTCATGTCGCTCATGGTCACACCGGACCTGCTGGAGCAGGCTCGGTCAGGGAAGGTGAACGATGCGGACTTCATCGCATGCATCGCAGACTCACTGCCCTACGCCTGGTCGATGGTGACCAAACTCGCCGCAGAGCTGAACAACGACACGGCCAACTCTGCCGTGAACGAAGAGGTACCCCAAACCGACGAGGAATGGGGCCAGATGTTCCGAATGATGGCTAGCGACTCAATGCGCGCTGCGATCGAACGACACTACGGTGTCCGGCTGGCGTTCCAGAATTGCTGTGCCGTCGGCGTGTTCCGTCCAGACGCGGAAGAGGACCTGATCGACTTCACATCACCCGAAGCGCAGGTACTCAACCAGAAGCCAGAGCTGCGCAACTGTTAGTCCAACCACAAAGGTGGCCCCACCTAAGTCCTGTGACTAGATGGGGTCACCTTTGTGCACGGACCAGAACAAGCGTGCCTAGCCCCATTTGATGCACGACTTATCGGCTCCGCGGGATGTGCGACACAGCTCAGGTTTCTTTGTCCTCGGTCGAGCGGTTGGCCTCGCGGGCCAGTTGCCGCCGCATGATCCAGTCCGGTCGGCGGACGGTAACCGCTCCGCAGAACACGCTGCAGTTGACGACGATGACCGGCGCTCCGGGCTGAGGCTCGCCACGCAGTTGTGAGGACTTGGCGCCGAGCACCGCGCGGCCGTGCATGCGTACGTCGATCCCGTCGGGCACGAAGATTGTCATCGTCCCGAACCTGACGGTGGCGTCGATGGTGGTGACATGCTGGCGGATGACAGCCTGTTGCATCTCCAGGTGACAGTCACCCAGCACTGAGCGGACCGTGAGGTGAGCGGGAACGACCCAGGGGCCCTTGCGCGACTCATTGCCGAGCACCGCGGTGATCTCAACAGGAACCGGCGCAGGATCACTTTGTGGCAGCACGGGAAGATCGGCGGTCAGGCCGGTCAACTCACCGAGGGTGCGCGCGACGAGCGTGGCTTCACTTCGCTGCGAGTATTCCTCCAGGCTGAGCCGCCCCTCGGCGCTGGCTGCGGCAAGGGTCTCAATGGTCTGCTCACGGTCGGCGTCCGAAGCGCGTAGTGGGCTGTCCCCTTGCTGTTCGTGTTCACTCTCAAGACCCAAGGTCAGCCTCCCCGGCTTGCCGCTCGGTGGCCTCAGCGCGAACCGCAGCCTGGCCGATTGCTGTCGATGACAGTGTCGCGCATCAAGTGGAGCCATGGTGTCGCATATCGAGCGAAATCTGACACGGAAAAGCGAGAGTGCATGCGCATCAGCGGCCGAAAGATGCCGCGTTTCGTCAGGCCCGAACCGGTCCGCGTGCGGCAAAGGAGCCCGAACGCGGCGGATTCCCAAGCTCGCCTGCTCGGGGGATTGTGCATGGCGAGCAGGTCGGCGACGACCTGGCGGACCGAACTGCCCTGTAAGCCCGCCTCCTTCGCGTCGTCATTCCTGGTCGACTGGCTGGATGACGACTGCTGGAGGGTGGTGGGCTGGTACGGGCGCCGTGCCCATCCCTGGGTGGCCTCAATATCGGCGCGCGTCGGTCGCTCCCGCCGGTACCTTTCGATGGAACTTGAGGGTTTCCGCCGAACCGCGGAGTCGCAGACTCTGAATAGTTAAATTCTCGCAGGTCCGACGGGAACGCCGCGGGTACTTAAGGCGTACCTTGGAACCGTGGACCTGGCCACGTCCAACTGTTACTCGGCGTGAGCGAGGTGCTAATGAGCGGTGTCGCGGTGATGATGACGACACCTCGTTACGTCCCCTACGCATGGGTGTTTGTGGTCGTCGTTATTTGCCTAATCATGCTGCTCTTTGTACTTATGTACGGAAAGGGGCGCCGATCCCGGCGGCGGACTGCACACCGTGCCGGTCGCGTGCCCCAACGAGGCGGAAATCACGGACACCGAAAGGTATCCCGACGACGACCGGACCAGCCGTGAGCAGGAGAGCAGCAGTCGACCCCTGTTCGTGACACGATCTCCTCAAGCGGGGACTGTGTTTACCGTCACGGTATTCCGCGGCGCCCGGAGTCGCCATGCCCGCATACACCGCAGTTATGGGGTCCCGGGCCGGTGTCACACCGACGTGGGGGCCCGCTCACCCCGGCGCGGGTCCTTCGCGTCCCCGGAAGCCAGGAAGCCGCCGTCGCCCGCAGTTGTTAACAGTCGTCATGAGCACCCTGAACAACCTTGGCACCACTGACATCAAGGTCTACCCGATCAACCTCGGCGGCAATGTCTTCGGCTGGACCGCGGACAAGGACCAGTCCTTCGCAGTCCTCGACGCCTATACCGAAGCGGGCGGAAACTTCGTTGACACGTCCGACAACTACTCCTTCTGGGTCCCCGGCCACACCGGCGGGGAGTCCGAGGAGATCATCGGCGAGTGGCTCGCGGCGCGCCAAAACCGCGATGATGTCGTGATCGCCACCAAGGGCGGCCGGTACCCCGAGCTGACCGGGTTGAAGGCGGACACGCTCACGAGGGCCCTCGACGCGTCCCTGCGCCGCCTTGGCACCGACCACATCGACCTGTACTACACCCACTTCGACGACGAGTCTGTGCCCGTCGAGGAGATCATCAGCACACTCGACGGGTTTGTCAAAGCGGGCAAGGTCAGGGCGATCGCCGCGTCGAACATCACCCCGCAGCGCCTGCGCGCCGCGCAGGAGTTCGCGCTGCGCGAGGGACTCACCGCGTACGCGGCCCTGCAGCCGCACTACAACCTCGTGTCCCGCGACACTTACGAAGGTGAACTGCAGGACATCGCAGCGGAGTACAACCTCGGCGTGCTCCCGTATTACGGCCTCGCCGGCGGCTTCCTGACCGGAAAGTACCGCCCCGGTGCCGCCAGCATCGACAGCGGGCGCGTCGGCAGTTCGTTCGACCCCAGCAGCTACCTGAAGGTCGAGCGCGCCCCGAAGGTCATCACCGCGCTCGACGAGGTCGCCCAGGCGCGCGGTGTCGAGATCGCTACCGTCGCACTGGCCTGGCTCGCCGCCCAGCCGACGATCACCGCACCGATCGCCAGCGCTCGCACCACGGCGCAGCTTCCGGCGCTCTTCGCCGCCGCCGAGCTTCAGCTCACCGACGGTGACCTCGCGAAGCTGAACGAAGCCTCGGCCTGACTCTAAGGCCTGACTCTAAGGCCTGACCCGGCGTCGTCCCGGGCCGCTACTCATCCCGGGCCGTTACCCGCCCGGGACAGTACCCCCTGCCCGGGACGGCGCCTAAGGACTTGCTGGGAGACCAGGAGAACCTGCGTACCGCGAACCAGGCCCCCGCCGCTCCCCAGGCGAGCACGATCAGGAGATCCTGCCACGCGAACTGCCGGCCGCCGTTGGTCGCGGGGTCGAGGGCCGCCTGCATCGCGGTTGCCAGCGGCCGGATCGGCAGCACTTGCGCGCCGTCCCGCAGCCAAGCCGGGAACAAGGTGTCCGGGATGTAGAGCCCGGAGATCGCGCTCAGCACGAACATGATCAGCATGACGAGCGGACCGGCGGATTCCTGCGACTTCACGAGGGTGGAGACCGCGTAGCCGACGCCGCACAGACAGGCCGTTCCGACTATCACGGTCAGCAAGACCAGCCCGGCGCCAGCCCCGCTCAGGTGGACGCCGAACACGAGCCACCCGATAAGTACCAGCACGATGGTGATGCTCAGCGCGGAGACCTCGGACGTGATCACGTCCCCGCCGATAAGCGCGGACGTCCGCACCGGGGATGCCCGGCGCCGCTTGAGCGCGCCGGTCTCGCGCTTGTTCACCACGTTGACCACCAGGTTGGACAGGGTGGAACCCACCACGTCCAGCACGATCATGCGTGACAGGTAGTAAGTGACCCCACTGACCGTGGTGCCCGCGTAGCTGAACGATTCGCGCCGGAAGATGTACCCGAACAGCAGGAGCAGCAGCACGGGCAGCGCCATCGTGAAGCCACGTGCCCTCGGGTCGCGGAAGTACATCAGCAGGTCGTACTTCGCCTGGTGGGCGATCAGCGACACGGGAGGTCGGTCGGGGCTGGTTGGTTGGGGAAACCCAGCAGGTCGGTCGGGGCTCGTCGGCGGGGGAAGCACTTCGCTCACGTGGCACCGCCGGCCGTGAGCCGCAGGTAGATGTCCTCAAGGGACGGGCGGCTGACGGCTAGATCCGGCAGTGTCAGCCGCCGCTCCAGCGCCCACCCGGTAAGGGCGTGCAGCGCGGGAACAGGGTCTGATACCGGGATCTCCACCCGCCCGCGTGCTGCCGTCGGGCGGCCATGGTCCGGGTCCTGTCCTGGCAGGGCAGGCAACTGTCCGGCTGTGAGGCCATCCGGCAGGGTGAACGAGATCGTGGTCGTGCCCGCCGACCGGCCGCCGATCGACTGCGGAGTCCCCGAGGCGGCGATCCGCCCGGCGCAGAGCACCATGATCCGGTCTGCCAGTGCCTCGGCTTCGTCCATATAGTGCGTCGTCAGGAAGATGGTCTTCCCGAGGTCACGCAGCCCGGAGATCACCTGCCAGGCCTGCCGCCTGGCCGACGGGTCGAATCCGGTCGTCGGCTCATCGAGGAAGATCAGTTCAGGATCGCCGATCAGCGCAAGCGCTACGTCCAGGCGCCGCTGCTGCCCGCCGGACAACTGCTCGCACATGCTGGACGCTTTCTCGGCCAGCCCGGTCAGCGAGAGCACCTGTGACACCGGAAGCGGGCGCGGGTAGTAGCCGGCGTACATGGCCAGGCACTCCCGCACCGTCAGCAGTCGCTCGGGCGCACAGGCCTGCAAGACCACGCCGATGCGGGACCGCCAGCCTGGACCCGCCCCCGCGGGGTCCTCGCCCAGCACCCGCACGTCGCCGGCGGTCCGCTTCCTGAAGCCCTCGAGGATCTCCGTGGTAGTGGTCTTGCCCGCGCCGTTCGGCCCGAGGAAGGCGAGAATCTCGCCCTGAGCCGCGTCCAGGTCGATACCGCATACGGCCTCGTACGTGCCGTAACTCATGCGCAGCCCGCGGACGCGGATCGCGGGTTCACCGCTGGCCGCGAAGGCGGGCCGCGCTGGATCAGACCGTGTGCGTGGCCGGACCTTGCCGCTTTGCATGTGGCTGCTTGCCTTCCCGGTATGGGATTGCTGCGACCCGGTAAGGGATTGCTGCGACGTAACGTAGCCTATAGGTCGAATCGACTCATTAATAGAGGTGTAAACCATTACTGACCAGCCGCGTTCGCTCACCGACTTCGAGCAGGTGCTGCTTGGCTTCATCGCCCGGCAGCCGGAATCCGGCTATGGCCTGAAGCGCCGGTTCGGCGACTCGCCGCTCGGCGTCTACCGGCCTAGCCCCGGAGCCCTCTATCCGGCGCTGCGGCGACTGGTGAGCCGGGGGCTGCTCGCGGTGGCGGACCAGACGCCGGAAAAGGGGCGTGCTCACCGGCTCTACCGAGTGACCGACGAGGGCCGCGCGGTTCACCTGGAATGGCTCAGGCAGCCAGTTGACCCGGACACCGTCGGGAACGACCTGGGCCTGCACATGATGCGTTTCGCGATGATGGAGCAGGTAATTGAGCCCGAGCACGTGACCGCGTTCCTCGAGGATCTTGCCGGTGCGCTGGACGGCTTCGTTTCAGGGATGGAACGGTACCTGGCCTCCGGTGCCGCGCCGGGCACTCCGCACGTCACGCTGGCGGTGGAACACGGCATCGCGGTGCACCGGGCCAGCCTTGAGTGGGCGCGCTCGGCAATCAAGACCCTACGGGGTGCCTAATGCCGGGGGGCGTACATGATGATCGCCACGCCGACCAGGCAGACCACCGCACCGATGATGTCGAAGCGGTCCGGCCGGTACCCGTCCGCTACGTATCCCCAGATCAGCGAGCCGGCGATGAACACGCCGCCGTAGGCGGCGAGGATCTGGCCGAAGTGCGAGTCGGGTTGCAGCGTCGCCGAGAAGCCGTACAGCCCCAGCGCGATCACGCCGAACCCGGCGAGCATCCAGCTTCGGTGTTCCCGGACGGCCTGCCACACGAGCCACGACCCGCCGATCTCCAGCAGGGCGGACAGAACGAACAGCCCAATGGAACGCACGATGATCACGCATGCCACAGTAAACGCATCCCGCGGCAAACGGGCGCGACGGCAAAGCGGATGCCGTGGTCGGGGGAGCGGACGCGTGCACGAGGGTCCGTTCGGGGGAATTGATCTGTTGTTTATGCGCGTTGCGGGTTCCGGGGTAGCTTTAACGGGGCATTTTGTCTAAGGAGCAGCAGTGTCGGTGACGCACGCGGATAAGGCCAGCGATCTCGGGGTCCGCACCGAGGCGACCAAACGGCGCACGTTCGCGGTTATCAGCCACCCGGACGCCGGCAAGTCCACGCTGACCGAGGCGCTCGCGCTGCACGCGTCCGCGATCAACACCGCGGGCGCCGTGCACGGCAAGGCGGGACGGCGCGGCGTCACGTCCGACTGGATGTCGATGGAGCGTGACCGCGGCATCTCGATCACGTCGGCGGCACTGCGGTTCGACTACGACGGGCACACGCTGAACCTGCTGGACACGCCGGGGCACGCGGACTTCTCCGAGGACACCTACCGCGTGCTCGAGGCCGTCGACTGCGCGATCATGCTGCTCGACTCCGCGAAGGGCCTGGAGCCGCAGACCCTCAAGCTGTTCGACGTCTGCCGCTCGCGGCACGTGCCGGTCGTGACGTTCGTCAACAAGTGGGACCGGCCGGGACGCGAGCCGCTGGAACTGCTGGACGAGATCGAGCAGCGGATCGGGCTGCGGCCCACGCCGGTGAACTGGCCGGTGGGCATCGCGGGCGATTTCCGTGGGCTGGTCGAGCGTTCCACGGGCGTCTATACCTCGTATAAGCGGATGCCGGGCGGTGCCCTGCGTGCCGTCGAGGACGTGTTCTCGTCCGCCGAGGAGGCGCGCGTGAAGGAAGGCGCCGCCTACGAGGCCGCCGAGGAGGAACTCGAACTGCTCAGCGAGATCGGCGCCGGCGTGGACATGCCGTCGTTCCTGGCCGGGGAGTCGTCACCGGTGCTGTTCGGGGCGGCGCTGCCGAACTTCGGCGTGCGGCGCCTGCTGGACGCCATGTGCTCGCTGGCGCCCGCCCCCACGGGGCGACTGGATGTCGGGGGCGTGGAGCGGGAGATCGACGCGCCGTTCTCCGGGCTCGTGTTCAAGGTGCAGGCCAACATGGACCCGGCGCACCGGGACCGGGTGGCGTTCGTCCGGGTGTGTTCCGGGCGATTCGAGCGCGGGATGGTGCTCACCCACGCCGCCACGGGTAAGCCGTTCGCCACGAAGTACGCGCAGGCGATGTTCGGCCAGGACAGGGAGACGGTGGAGGTGGCATACCCCGGCGACGTGATCGGCCTTGTCAACGCGACCGCGCTGCGCCCCGGCGACACGCTGTACGCCGCCGGCGCGCAGCCGGTCTCTTACCCGCCGATTCCGTCGTTCGCGCCCGAGCACTTCGGGGTCGTCCGGTGCAGGGACGCCGGGAAGTACAAGCAGTTCCGCCGCGGCATCGATCAGCTCGACACCGAGGGCGTCGTCCAGGTTCTCTCCTCAGACCTGCGCGGCGACCAGGCGCCTGTGCTGGCGGCCGTCGGTCCGCTGCAGTTCGACGTGGTGCTGCACAGGCTGGAGCACGAGTTCGGTGCGCGGTCGGACTTCGACCGGCTCGACTACGAACTCGCGCGGCTGACCGACGAGGCCGGCGCCGAGACACTGAAGGGCGTGCGGGGCGCCGAGGTGCTGACCCGGCGCCTCGACGGCGTCTTCATGGCGCTCTTCGCCGACAAGTGGCGGCTCAACGCGATCCAGCGCGACAACCCGGCGCTCAAGCTTGACGCGCTGCTCGCGGGCACGATCTGAAACGAGAGTGTCCGTGCCTACTTCATGCGGGACACGTCAATCTGGTCGAAGTCGCCGACCCCGTTGCTGATACCGCCGCCGCCGGACCACTGCCACATCAGCGCGTACTTGCTGGACGAGGACTGTCCGCCGAAGAACTCCGCGCACGACGTCGTCCCGCGCAGGCACCAGCCCACGGGCGCGGCGCTGAGCCTTGACGTCTCGGTCTCGTAGGTCCACTCGTAGGTGTTCGGGATGAGCCTCGCGGTCCCGGTGGTGCCGAAGATCGACGCCCATATGGCCGGCGACGAGTAAACGCCCACCTTGTACGCGGAGTGGCTGGTGATGTAGGAGGCGTACGCATTGAACTCCGCCCGGTCGACGGTCGCGGGGATGTACGTTGACTTCACATGCCAGCTGCACGGACCGGTATACGCGTCGTTCCAGCCGTTATCGGGCGCCGGCTCGATCCCCGGCATCTCGATGTCCGCCCACACGATCGGGTACGTGACGTCCAGTTTCTTCATCGCCGTCAGCGTCCAGGCCGCCTGGTCCGCGCCCCACTTGGCCGCCTCGGCGGTGCTGCCGTTGTAGTGCGGGTCGACGCCGGGGCCGCCCATGTACCAGTACACGCCGGTTCCGATGCCAATGTGGTACTTGCTGTAGTTGGTGTCGGCCTGCGCCGAGTTAGCGGACGACCATGCCAGGAAATTTCCGGTATGGCACCCTTCAGTGCGCGCCCAGTTGCCTGCCATCCCGATATATCCGCCGTACGAGCCGCCGATGTCCGGCTCCTTGTACGGGGCGCTGCCCGTGCCGGAAACCGGCCAGCTGTCGGTTCCGTAGCTGAACCCCGAAGGGCTGTCGGCCGCGCTCGCGGCGGTTCCCCAGCCCAGTCCGGCGGCGCTCGCCGCCGCCAGCATCAGGCACGCGGTCAGTGCCCTGTATCGCTTCATCATGATCCCCCTGCGGGTGGCTCGTCTTAACTCATAAGACGTCCGTGCCACGGCCGCGGTTGGGACGTAAATCCTCCTGCTGCTGCTCGCCGGGGAACTGCATCGAGCTGATGACCATGCCGTAGGTGTTGGCGGCGAGCTTAGCGATGTTGGAGTGCGCGCCGATGGGCGCCGCGCACTCGGCGCCGACGGCCAGGGATTCGATGTCGCCGCGGGTCGCCTCGGGGCCGATGAAGCACGGCGCGATCGCCAGGCGGCTGGCCCCCATCTCCTTCAGCCGCATCGCGGCTTCCTGGACGGACGGCTGGCTGTCCATGGACGCTGTGATGACGGGGAGCGCGAGGCGGGCCGCGAGCAGGACCGAGGTGACGTTGGCCGACATGGCGGCCTCCGGCCCGCCGACCGTGGCGATGATGATGCCGTCGGCCGCGGTGACGATGCTGAACAGCCGGACCCGGTCGGCCCGTGCCAGGCCAGACTCGGCCAGCCGGATGTGTAGCGCCTCGGCGATCAGCGCGTTGGAGTTGACGAATCCGCTGACCACGGCGTTGGTCCCTGTGGCGGCGACGGCGTCGCGCAGTTGGCGGTTGATCCCGGGGTGAGGCGACGCGGTCAACGGGATGACGACGGCGCTCGCCGGGCCATCTGGCCGGTGCTCGGCGGCCTCGGTCAGGACCGCGCGGATGCCAGCCGGGTCGCCCCGCCCGGCTTCGTCGATGCGAGCGGCCCGGACGTCCACCGCCGGGTTGTCGACGCGAAGCACCGCGGTCAGGTCGGCCACGGGGCTACTGCTGAGGTCTGTGTCGCCGGGAACGGCGAGCACCAGCGCGGGGGCGCTTTCCGGCAGGGTTGCCGGGACCGCGCGGCGGTGGCGTCCGGCGGGGCGCGGCGGGCGTGCCAGCGGCTTCCTTCGCGGGTATGCGGGCTTCTCGCCGCCCTGCCCGAACGGGTCGCCACTTTGCCCGAACGGGTCGCTGCCCTGCCCGAACGCGTCGCCGCCCTGGCCGGGGCGACCGGCGGGGTACTCCGCGCCGCGGCTGGGCAAGCCGCCCAGGGCCGGGTAATCGCCTCCGTATTGCCGGGAAGGCGGTATCCCGTCTGGCTGCCGCGAAGGCACGCCGTCGCGAGGCGGCCGGATGGGGAGGCCTGCTGAGGGGTCGCGCGCGTCCATCACGAGTGGGAAGCCTAGCCCGAAGGTGTTCGTGATGCCTCAAAAGCGCTGAAACAGGCGAAGTTGGTATGTATAAATGCCGAGATCGGCCACGCTCCCGTTACGTCACATTACTGACGGTGTGACGCCTCGTGCCCGGCTGCCTGGCGCGGGAAAAAGGTCGCGGCCGGGGTCGGCAACTTTGTTACTAGCGAGTAGCATACAGGGAGGCAGCTAACTTGCGGAGCGATACATGACTCACTACAAGAGCAATCTCCGGGACATCGAGTTCAACCTCTTCGAAGTGTTCGGCCGTCAGGACATCCTCGGCGCCGCGCCGTTCGACGAGGTGGACGAAGAGACTGCGCGCGACATACTGGCGGAGGTGGAACGGCTGGCGACTGGCCCGCTGGCCGAGCCGTTCGCCGACGCCGACCGCAACCCGCCGGTGTTCGATCCGGTGACCAGCACGGTCGTGATGCCGGAGTCGTTCCGTAAGGCCTACCAGGCTCTCGTCGACGCGGAGTGGTGGCGGCTCAACGTCCCGCCGGAGATCGGCGGCACCGCCGTCCCCAGGTCGCTCGGCTGGGCGGTGGCAGAGTTCATCCTCGGTTCCAACCCCGCGATCTGGATGTTCGGGAGCGGACCGACCTTCGCCGACGTGCTGTGGCGGATCGGCACGCCCGAGCAGAAGGAGTTCGCCAAGCTAGCGGTCGAACGCCAGTGGGGCGCCACCATGGTCCTGACGGAACCGGACGCCGGCTCGGACGTGGGCGCGGGCCGCGCGAAGGCGATCAAGCAGCCCGACGGGACATGGCACATCGAGGGCGTGAAGCGGTTCATCACCTCGGCCGAGCACGACATGTCGGAGAACATCTTCCACCTGGTCCTGGCCCGCCCGGAGGGCGCCGGTCCTGGCACCAAGGGGCTGTCGATGTTCCTCGTGCCGAAGTACCTGGTCAACGAGGACGGTTCGCTGGGCGAGCGCAACGGCGTCTACGTCACCAACGTCGAGCACAAGATGGGCCTGAAGGTCTCCACGACGTGCGAGCTGACGTTCGGCGCGAAGCACCCGGCCATCGGGACGCTCGTGGGCGGCGTGCACGACGGCATCCGGCAAATGTTCCTCGTCATCGAAAATGCCCGGATGCTGGTGGGCACGAAGGCGATCGCCACGCTGTCGACGGGCTACCTGAACGCGCTCGAGTTCACCAAGAACAGGGTGCAAGGCGCCGACCTGACCAGGCAGACCGATAAGGCGGCGCCGCGGGTGCCGATCACCCGCCACCCGGACGTGCGCCGCATGCTGATGCTCCAGAAGGCGTACGCAGAGGGCATGCGCGCTCTCGTGCTCTACACGGCCACCCAGCAGGACGCCGTGCAGCTAGCGGAGGCGTCCGGCGGCGTGGACAAGGAAGCCGCGGCGCGCAACGACCTGCTGCTGCCAATCGTCAAGGGCGCCGGCTCGGAACGTTCCTATGAGATGCTGACTCTGTCGCTGCAGACGCTCGGCGGCTCGGGCTTCCTCCAGGACTACCCGATCGAGCAGTACATCAGGGACGCCAAGATCGACAGCCTCTACGAGGGCACCACGGGCATCCAGAGCCTGGACCTGTTCTTCCGCAAGATGGTCCGGGACCAGGGTGCCGCGTCAGGCGCGCTGATCGGCGAGATCGCCGCGTTCGCCGCCGCCGACGACGAGGGCGGCCAGCTAAAGACCGTGCGCGCCGCGCTCGCGGACGGGGTCGCGCAGGTCCAGGGAATGTTCGAGACGCTGACCAACTTCCTGCTCGCGTCGCTTGAGGAGCCGGAGGAGATCTACAAGGTCGGGCTCAACAGCGTCCGGCTGCTGTATGCCTTCGCTGACCTGATCATCGCGTGGCTGCTGGCCCGCCAGGCCGAGGTGGCGTTGCGAGCCCTCGAGCACGCCGACACGCTGGCCGAAGCGGACCGTGACTTCTACACGGGCAAGCTCGCGGCTGCGAAGTTCTTTGCCGCGACGGTCCTGCCCCGCCTGGAAAGCGACCGCAAGATCATCGAGCAGACCACGAACGACCTGATGGAAATCCCGGAGGGCGCGTTCTTACGCCTCGCCCCGCGATTCACGCGCGGCCCCGCCCCGGTCCTCGGCGTCACTGCCGCGGCCGCCGAGCTTCCCGCGAAGCCCGTCGAGGCCCCCGAAATCGCCGAATCCACCCCACCCGACCGCCGGGCGCGCCGACGGGGGAGTCCGCAGCAGCCAGGCCGCGGCAACCCCGCCGACCAGCCCGCCGAGGTGCCCGATCCAGCTGATCCCCGGAGTTCCCGGTATGGCGACCGAGAGGATCGTCCAGTACAGGACTCCGGCGATCGCGCCCACGACGATGTCGATCACATTGCGGTCGAAAATCCCGCGAAGCAGTACATAGCCGAAGTAGCCGAAGATCAGCCCGCTGGCCCCGACCGTCAGCTCGTTCGAGCTCTGGAACAGCCACACCGCGACGCCGCTGATTATGCCCACGATGAGGGTAACGAGCAGGAACCGCGCGATTCCCCGGTATGCCGCGAGGAACCCCAGCACGAACAGCGGCACCGAGTTCCCCTCGATGTGCTGCCACGAGAAGTGCAGGAAGGGCGCCAGGAAGATGTCGGGGATCCGGCTGACGTGGTGCGGCAGGATGCCGAAATCCGTGTCAAGCCGGTACCCGTCCGCCCAGTTGAACACCTGCAGGACCCACAGCAGCGCGAGAAAGCCGACCATCACCACGAGCGCGTCGCGTACCTTGCGCACGGACATTCCGAACCTCCTCGGGAGGAACAGGCAGGAACGGCTGGCCAGGCCCAGACCGGTGTCAACTACAGCGTAACAACCTAAACGGACTCATGACCACGCCAGCAGCCGCATCGGGTCGGTGAGCATCGAGCCGACGTCGCGCAGCACCGCGGACCCGAGTTCGCCGTCCACGATCCGGTGGTCGAACGAAAGCGACAGCGTGGTTACCGACCTGACGGCCAGTTCGCCTGACACGACCCAGGGTGCGTCCCTGACCCGGCCAAACGCCAGTATCGCGGCTTCGCCGGGCGACAGGATCGGCGTCCCGGAGTCGACCCCGAACACGCCCACGTTAGTGATCGTGATCGTGCCGCCCGACAGGTCGGCGGGAGTCGCCTTCCCGGATCGCGCGGTCGACGCCAGGGCGTCCAGCGCCGAGGCCAGGCCAGCCAGTGACAATGAGTGAGCGTTCTTGACGTTCGGCACGAGCAGCCCGCGCTCGCTGGCGACCGCGATGCCCAGGTTGACGTAGTGCTTGACCACGATCTCCTGGGCGGCTTCGTCCCACGTCGAGTTGACCATGGGGTTCCTGGCCGCGGCCACGAGCAGCGCCTTCGCGACGAACAGCAGCGGCGACACCTTCACGCCCGCGAACTCGGGAAGCTCGCGCACGCGCCGGACCGCCGCCATTGTCTCCGTTACGTCTACCTGGAGGAATTCGGTCACATGGGGCGCGGTGAAAGCGCTGCCCACCATCGCGGCGGCCGTGTGCTTGCGCACTCCGCGAACCGGAATCCGCTCCTCGCCGCCGGACGAACCCGCATATACCGAACGGACCGTGGTGTCTGCGCCGAGTCCGCCCGACTGAGCGGCCTGCTGAACGTCCTCCCTGGTAACCGACCCCTGCGGCCCGGTCCCTGTGATCGTGGACAGGTCAATCCCCAGATCACGGGCCAGTCGTCGCACCGGCGGCTTCGCCAGCGCCCGGACAGGCGCCTCCGGTTGGGCAGTTGCGGCGGGCCGGGCCTTCGGCGCGGCCACAGGCGGCGCCGAAGGCGTGCCCGGGTACGAGGCCGGCGCCGAAGGCGTGCCCGGGTACGAGGCCGGCCTCGTGACACCTGTCTTCCGCGGACGGCGCGTCGTGGATCCCGGCTTCACCCCGTACCCGACAAGTACGGGGGTGCGAGCGGGAACGCCAGCGTCGTTCGGTGTGATGGGTCCGGGCTCTTGCGGCGCTGCCTGCCCGTCGTCGATCGTGATGATCGGGATGCCGACGTCGACGGTCTGGCCTTCCTCGACCAGCAGCCTGGTGACCGTCCCGTCCCACGGGCTGGGCAGTTCGACGACGGCCTTCGCCGTCTCGATCTCCACGATGACCTGGTTGACCTTGACCGCGTCGCCCGGCTTGACCTTCCAGGACACGATGTCGGCCTCCATGAGGCCCTCCCCGACGTCGGGGAGCCTGAATTCCTTGTTCATGTCGGGAACTCCGCCTCAGAATCTGAACGTCCGGTCCACCCCGTCCAGGATCCGCTCCAGGTCGGGGAGGTAGTGATCTTCTACCCTTGAGGCCGGGTACGGGGTGGCGAAGCCGCCGATCCGCAGCACGGGCGCCTCAAGGTGGTAGAAGCACTGCTCGGTGACGCGCGCCGCGATCTCGGCGCCGAGACCCGCGTACACGGGGGCCTCGTGGGCGACGACGCACCGGCCGGTCTTGGCGACCGACGCGGCGATCGTGCCGGCGTCGAGCGGGGACAGCGAGCGGAGGTCGATGACCTCGACGGACCGCCCGTCGGCCTCGAGCGCGGCGGCAGCCGCCTCGATGCAGGTGCGGACCAGCGGACCGTAGGTGAGCAACGTCACATCGCTGCCCTCGACGACCACGCGTGCCTTGCCGAGCGGCAGGGCGTCTTCGATCGGCGCCGTGGTGTCGACATCGGCCTTCTCCCAGTAACGCCGCTTCGGCTCAAGGAAGATGACCGGGTCGTCGCAGGCGATCGACTGCTGGATCATCGTGTACGCGTCCGCCGCGTCGCCGCAGGCGACGACGCGCAGGCCCGCAGTGTGGGCGAAGTAGACCTCGGGGGATTCGCTGTGGTGCTCGACCGCGCCGATGCCGCCGCCGAACGGGATCCGGATCGTGACGGGCAGCGTCAACTGGCCCTTGGACCGGTAACGCATCTTGGCGAGCTGGCTGATGATCTGGTCGGTCGCCGGGAAGACGAACCCGTCGAACTGGATCTCGCACACGGGCCGGTAGCCGCGCAGTGCGAGGCCGATCGCGGTCCCGACAATCCCGGACTCGGCGAGGGGGGTGTCGACGACGCGGTGCTCGCCGAAGTCCTTCTGCAGGCCGTCGGTGACCCGGAACACACCACCGAGCTTGCCCACGTCCTCGCCCATGATCATGACCTTGGGGTCGGTGTCGAGCGAGCGCCGCAGCCCTTCGTTCAGGGCGCGGGAAAGGGTGAGCTTCGTGGTGTCTCCCGTGCTCATCGGGCTGCCTCCTCGAACTGGTCAAGGTACGCGGCGAACTGGGCGCGCTCGGCGTCGATTATCGCGTTCTCTCCCGCGACGACATGGTCGAAAATGGACAGCGGCGTCGGGTCGGGCATCGCGCGGCACGCTTCGCGGATGTGCTTGCCGAGCTCGTCGGCTTCCGTCTCGACCTGCTCGAAGAAGGAGCCGTCGGCCTCGCCGCCCCGGGCGAGGTAGGACTTGACGCGCTCGATCGGGTCCTTCAGCTTCCAGGTTTCCAGTTCGCTGGCTACCCGGTAGCGCGTCGGGTCGTCCGTGGTGGTGTGCGCGCCCATGCGGTAGGTGAAGGCCTCGATGAGGGTCGGCCCCTGGCCTTCGCGGGCCGCCTTGAGTGCCTTGCGCGTGACCGCGTAGCAGGCGAGCACGTCGTTGCCGTCCACCCGGACTCCAGGGAAGCCGAAGCCGGCCGCCCGCTGGTAGATCGGCACGCGGGTCTGCCGCTCGTTGGACTCGGAGATCGCCCACTGGTTGTTCTGGCAGAAGAACACGACCGGCGCGTTGAAGACGGACGCGAAGTTGAACGCCTCGCTCACGTCGCCCTGGCTGGTGGCACCGTCACCGAAGTACGCGATGACGGCCTCGTCCTCCGCGCCGTCCCGCTGGATGCCCATGGCGTAGCCGGTGGCGTGCAGCGTCTGGTCGCCGATGACGATCGTGTAGAGGTGGAACTTATGTTCCTCCGGATCCCAGCCGCCGTGACTGACCCCCCGGAACAGTTCCAGGAGCTTCATCGGATCGAGGCCCCGGCACCACGCGACGCCGTGCTCACGGTAGCTCGGGAAGGCCATGTCCCTATGCGAGAGGGCCCGGCCGGAGCCGACCTGCGCGGCCTCCTGGCCCAGCAGGGAAGCCCAGAGGCCGAGCTCACCCTGGCGCTGCAGCGCGATCGCCTCGGTGTCTACCCGGCGGACCAGCACCATGTCGCGGTACAGGCCCTTGATGTCCACGTCGTCGAGCGGGTACTCAGGGTTATCGACCCGCTCACCTTCGGGGGTAAGGAGCTGAATCAGCTCGACGGTCACGTGCCACTCCTTTCGGCGGCGCCAAGCGGTGGGATTGCCATCGCCCGGACCGACCGGCCATGTCCCTTGGTAGCAGTACGCTTCTTGGGCGTCTTGCTCCGTGGCTGGACGCTCTTACCTGACGATATATGCCCGCTAGGCCGTGGAGGATACGTGGCCCGAGTCGTCGTCGACGTTATGCTCAAGCCGGAGATTCACGACCCGCAGGGCGAGGCGGTGCTAAGTGCATCACATCGCCTCGGCTTCGGCAACGTGACTGAAGTACGCCAGGGGAAGCGGTTCGAGGTCGAGATCGACGGGACGGGCGAGCAAGCGCTCGCCGCCGTCGAGAAAATGGCCCACGAACTGCTGGCCAACCCGGTGATCGAGGAGTTCACGGTCCGCCTGGCGCAGTGAGGTCACGCGGCCCCCATCACCCCGGCGCGCCCGCTTCGCTGGTCAGGGGCATCGCCGGGTAGTCTGCGTGCGTGCGCATTGGCGTGGTCACTTTCCCTGGTTCCCTTGACAATTCCGACGCGGCGCGTGCGGTGCGGTACGCCGGAGCAGAGCCGGTCCCGCTATGGCACGCGGACCGCGACCTGAGCGGCGTCGACGCGGTTATCTTGCCCGGCGGTTTCTCCTATGGCGACTACCTTCGCTGCGGGGCGATCGCCCGCTTCTCGCCGGTGATGCAGGAACTGGTCCCCGCCGCGAAGTCCGGGCTGCCCGTGCTCGGCATCTGCAACGGCTTCCAGATCCTCTGTGAGGCACACCTGCTGCCGGGCGCGCTGACCCGCAACCTGGGCCGCCGCTTCATCAACCGGGACGTCACGATCAGGATCGAGAACGATACCTCGGCCTGGACCAGCGGATACGCCGCTGGCCAGCAGGTTACCGTGGTCCTGAAGAGCGGTGAGGGCGCCTACATCGCCGACGAGCAGACGCTGGCCGGGCTGCAGGCTCGCGGTCAGGTACTGGCCCGGTACTCAGGCGGTAACCCCAACGGATCGGTCGCGGACATCGCCGGCGTGGTCAGCGAGGCGGGCAACGTCGCGGGCCTGATGCCGCATCCCGAGCACGCCATCGACCTGCTCACCGGGCCTGCTGCCGACGGCCTCGGCTTCTTCACCTCGGTCCTGAAGGCGGTTGCCGTCGCATGACCACGAAAGACATCGCCGCGGCCCCACAGGACACAGTGGCGGAAGCGGCCGCCACCCCGGACCGGCCGCAGCCGTTCGCCGCGCTCGGGCTCACAGCCGACGAATACGCCCGGATTGCTAGCATCCTCGGCCGCCGGCCTACTGACGCCGAGCTGGCGATCTACTCGGTGATGTGGAGCGAGCACTGCTCCTACAAGTCATCGCGCAAGCACCTGCGGCAGTTCGCGGAGAAGGCGCCCGCCACCGACGTGCTGCTGGCCGGCATCGGGCAGAACGCGGGCGTCGTCGACATCGGCCAGGGATACGCCGTCACCTTCAAGATCGAGTCGCACAATCACCCGTCGTACGTCGAGCCGTTCCAGGGCGCGGCGACCGGAGTCGGCGGCATCGTCCGCGACATCCTGGCGATGGGCGCCAGGCCGGTGGGGGTGATGGATGCGCTGCGGTTCGGGCCGGCCGCCGCGCCGGACACGGCGCGGGTGCTGCCCGGCGTGGTCAGCGGCATCTCTTTCTACGGCAACTGCCTCGGCCTGCCGAACATCGGCGGCGAGCTGGACTTCGACGCCTGCTACGCGGGCAACCCGCTGGTGAACGCGCTGTGCGTAGGGGTGATGCGGCACGACGACCTCAAGGTCGCCGCCGCTACCGGGCCAGGCAACAAGGTGATCCTGTTCGGCTCGCGCACCGGCCCGGACGGCATCGGCGGCGCGTCGGTGCTGGCGAGCGCGTCCTTCAGTGCGGGACGCGAGGGAGCGAAGCGACCGAGCGTGCAGGTCGGGGACCCGTTCCTCGAGAAGCTGCTGATCGAATGCTGCCTGGAGGCGTACGCGGCCGGGCTGGTCGTCGGCGTACAGGATCTCGGCGCGGCCGGCGTCGCCTGCGCCACCACCGAACTCGCGGCGGCCGGCACCGGCGGCATGCGGGTGAACCTGGACCTGGTGCCGCTGCGCGACCCTTCGCTCGGGCCGCCGGAAATCCTGATGAGCGAGTCACAGGAACGCATGATGGCCGTGGTCGAACCCGGCCGAGTCGATGAGTTCCTCGCGTTGTGCGCGAAGTGGGAGATAG
>DASZJE010000021.1:0-45993 GCA_035948445.1 Trebonia sp.
CGGGCAGGCGGATCGCCTCGGCGAGCTGCCGGAGGTGATCGCGATCGCTCGTTCCCGCAACGACCAGGTCGACGGGCGGAAGCTCGCAGGCGACGCGGAGCCCGGCCTGATGCGGGCTGGAATGATGACCTGCCCGCAGGAACTGCGTAGTGCTGACGTTTGTCCAGACCGGGTCGCGGGCCGCGCCGCCGAAAGGGCTCATGCCCCAGGCTGCTCCGGGACGAAGCGCCTGGATGAGGACACGAGCGGCGCCGAGCTGACGGGCGGAGACGGTCAGGCCGGACCGGATCATCAAGACATCGGGCCTGATCTGGCCTGCGAGCCCGGCTGCGGCCTCCAGGATCCCGGCGGCGTCCCAGGTCGAGATGCCCCAGCCAGCGCAGACGCCCTCCGCGGCGGCCTCAGCCAGCGCTGCGCAAGATGCCGCGAGCGACCGGCGCGCGCTGGCCGGATCTATGTTCTGGAAAGAACACTCGGGGTTGTGCAGCAGCACCAGGCCGGGCGGGAATCCGAGGTCATCACGGCATCGTTCGGCTGCCCGGGCCAGTTCGCGCGGGTCGAGGCTGTGCCGCCCGCCGGGGAAGAACCCGACCTTGGTCGATACCGTGAACTCCGTCAGAAGCTCACCCGCGGCGGCGGCGAGATCATGGTGGCCGGTGAAACGGTGGTAGCTGGACGCGGTGTCGATGTGGCGGATGCCGGCGTCCAGGGCGGTCTCGATCAGGTCGCGGGTGGGACGAGCCCGGTATAGCCCGAGGCCAAGGCCTGGTGGACTGGTGCGCACAGTGTCTCCTTGATCAGCGTGCGGGCGAGGGATCCCGTGTCTGCTCCCGTCGCCTGGGCGACGGCGTCGATCTCCGCGGGCTGGCCGCTGAGCAGGTAGCTCAGCGGCTCGCGGGCTGCCCGATCGAAGGTCAGGCGGCGTCCAGCCGTCACGACTTCGACGTCTCCGCCGGGCAGGTCGCTGACGCGGGGCGGGAAGTCGGTGATGCACACGACAGATCCGGCGCGACCGAGCGCGTCTACGTGGGGGACGCAGCGGCCAGCCGGCCGCTCGTCCTCACGGGCGCGCAGGTAGCGCGTAAAGCCGCTCTCGCCGTATTTCCGCGCATAGGCGCCGGATTGTCGAGAAGCTCCTCGGGCTGCCGGACGAGACGTGGGTATATCAGGCGAGCAGCGTGTCCTTGTGCGCGATGGCCAGCGTGAGCAGCGCCGCGCCTGCGGCCTGGACCGGATGCTCGCTGAGCAGGCGGCCCACTGACTCCTCGTCGAAGGGGCGCGGCGGCAGTACCGAGCCCTCCGCGTTGCCGGACACCGCGCCGCCGAACAGGTCATCGTAAAGCGGCGCGTCGATCACCACCACGGCGAGCAGGTCCACGGCGAACGTGAGCGGGTCGGTCCCCAGACCCACGCACCATGCGCGGATCTGGCCATCGGCCAGCGCGTCCGTCATGCGCCTCGCGAACGGCCAGTTCGCGTAGTCGATGGGAGCGGTCTCGCTGCCGTGGTCCTCCTCGGCGCCGAGGAGTTCTTCCGCGTACTCGCGCAGCATGCCGCGCCACAGGCCGAAGTCGTTTCGCGTGTTCCACGGAGCCTCGCCCGACGGCTGGAAGATGCCGACGGGGATGACCTGGTACATGCCGCCCGCGTGCCCGACCCGGGCCGGATCCCGGTAGTGCAGGGGGAAGGACGCCGTGCCGGCGGCGCGGTCGCGGCGGAGGGTCAGCGCGCAAGCGGCCATAACGGCGGGGCGAGCCGTGAGGTCTCGCGGATCCCCGATCTCGGCACGCAGGTCCTGGGCGCCGCGTCCTGGCCCGCCCAGTTCGGCGGCAGCGTACTCGTGAGCCGCGGCACCGCCGACGTCGATGATGTCGAAGTAGCGCCCGAGGCCGAAATCGAGGTGCGGGTCCTCGCTCGCGAGGTCCGCCGCGGTCAGCCGGTATGTGGTCCGGTTTTCGAAGATAGCGGGCGCGGCCAGTTCACGGATCACGTCGGAGTGGCGGTCATAGGAGGTGCCATCGGATCGCCGCGGGAACAGGGCCGGGTTGATGCCGGAGGCGCTGGTCACGCGCGCGGGCGGCGCGTCGGGGCGGAAGGCGAGGCGGATGGCGTCCAGCGGGATCGGCGCCTGCGGCAGCCAGGAGGGCGCGGCGAGCAGCGGGGTGCCCGCGACGCGGGCGTCGCGGGGATAGCAGCCGGCGGCACGGACCGCCAGATCGTGGCGGTGCCGCTGGAGATATGCGCTGACGCGCAGCCACTCGAGTTCGCCGGCGGTGCGTGCTCTTTCCGATCCCCCCGTGGTCACGGCGCCACGATAGCCGGTACCGGCACCGCGGAAACCGCGGGCGGCGGCGAAGCCCGCCTCGCGGAAGATAATCGCGCGACCGGCGGTTGGACCTACCGCTAGACTTAGCGCAGCAAGGCGATGATCCGGCCATCACCGGGGAGCCCCCGGAAGAACAGGCGGCCCCTGGCGGGAAAGCCCCAGTAGAACCGGGCGGGTCCGGCCCGTCACAGCCGGCCGATGAAGCGGCCGTCCGCACCCGGCGACGGGAACGAGGGCGGCAAGCGAGGTGGTACCGCGGTGTGCCCGCGCGGGAGCGGGCCTGTCGTCCTCGTGGCACGTGTCGAAGCGGCAACACTGCCCGAGGAGAAAATGGCCACCTACCCGCGCGCGGGCGCCTCCGAGGTCCCCGCTCAGCCGGACTTCCCCGAGCTTGAGCAGCGCACGCTCGCCCACTGGAACGCCCACGACACCTTCAAGGCGTCGATCAGGCACCGGGAGGGCAGCGAAGAGTTCGTCTTCTACGACGGCCCGCCGTTCGCCAACGGGCTCCCCCACTACGGCCACCTGCTGACCGGCTACGTGAAGGACATCGTGCCGCGGTTCCGCACGATGCAGGGCATGAAGGTCGACAGGCGGTTCGGCTGGGACACCCACGGCCTGCCCGCCGAGTTCGAGGCCGAGCGCATCCTCGGCATCTCCGGCAAGCCCGACATCCTCAAGATGGGCATCGAGACCTTCAACGAGGCCTGCCGCGACTCCGTGCTCCGCTACACCAGGGAGTGGGAGGAGTACGTCACCCGACAGGCCCGCTGGGTCGACTTCGAGAACGACTACAAGACGCTCGACCTCCCCTATATGGAGAGCGTCATGTGGGCGTTCAAGCAGCTGCACGACAAGGGCCTGATCTACCAGGGCTTCAAGGTCCTGCCCTACTGCTGGCGCTGCGGCACGCCGCTGTCCAACCACGAGCTGCGGATGGACGACGACGTCTACACCGACCGCACCGACCCCTCGGTGACCGTCCGGTTCAAGCTGGAGGAGGGGGCGGGGGAAGACGAAGCGTCCGGAGCGTGGATCCTCGCCTGGACGACCACGCCGTGGACGCTGCCGAGCAACCTGGCCGTCGCGGTCGGCCCGGACATCACCTACGACGTCGTCCGGGCGGCCGACGGCGAGAAGTACGTCCTCGCCCACGACCGCGTCGCCGCCTACGCGGCCGAACTCGGCGAGGACGCCACGGTCGTCGCCACGCTCACCGGTGCGGAGTTGCTCGGCCGGCGGTACACGCCGCTGTTCGACTTCCTCACCGATACCGAGAAGTTCGGCACGCAGAACGCCTACCGGGTCATCCCGGCCGAGCACGTCACCACCGAGGACGGCACCGGCGTCGTGCACATGGCGCCCGCCTACGGCGAGGACGACGCCACCGCCTGCCAGGCCGCGGGAATCCCGATCGTGCTCACGGTCGACGAGGCGGGCAAGTACCTGCCCGTCATCGGTGACTGGGAGGGCATCCACGTCTTCGAGGCCAACAAGGCGATCATCGCGCGGCTGCGCGAGGACGGCGCGCTGGTGCGGCGCCAGGACTACACGCACTCCTACCCGCACTGCTGGCGCTGCCGGAACCCGCTCATCTACAAGGCCGTCTCGTCCTGGTTCGTCGAGGTCACGAAGTTCCGCGACCGCATGGTCGAGCTGAACCAGCAGATCACGTGGGTGCCCGAACGGGTGAAGGACGGGCAGTTCGGCAAGTGGCTTGAGAACGCGATCGACTGGGCGATCAGCCGCAACCGGTACTGGGGCTCCCCGGTCCCGGTCTGGCAGAGCGACGACCCGAACTACCCGCGCACCGACGTCTACGGGTCGCTGGATGAGCTGGAGCGGGACTTCGGCGTGCGCCCTGACAACCTGCACCGCCCGGCGATCGACGACCTGACCCGGCCGAACCCGGACGACCCGACGGGTCGCTCGGTGATGCGGCGCGTGCCGGAGGTCCTTGACTGCTGGTTCGAGTCCGGCTCCATGCCGTTCGCGCAGGTGCACTACCCGTTCGAGAACAGCGACTGGTTCGACAGCCACTACCCGGGCGACTTCATCGTCGAGTACATCGGGCAGACCCGCGGCTGGTTCTACCTGATGCACGTGATGGCGACCGCGCTGTTCGACCGTCCGGCGTTCCGGTCGTGCGTCAGCCACGGCATCGTGCTCGGCAACGACGGCCGGAAGATGTCCAAGAGCCTGCGCAACTACCCGGACGTCAACGAGGTCTTCGACTCCTACGGGTCCGACGCGATGCGCTGGTTCCTGATGTCGAGCCCGGTCCTGCGCGGCGGCAACCTGGTCGTTACCGAGCAGGGCATCCGCGAGGGCGTCCGCCAGGCGCTCCTGCCGCTGTGGAACTCGTATTACTTCTTCGCGCTGTACGCCAACGCGGAGAACTACTCGGCCAGCGGCCGCACGGACAGCCAGCACGTCCTCGACCGCTACATCCTCGCAAAGACGCGGACCATGGTGGGTGACATCGAGGAACGGCTCGACGTCTACGACATCGCCGGCGCCTGCCAGGCGCTGCGCGACTACCTGGAGCTGCTGACCAACTGGTACATCCGCCGGTCGCGTTCGCGGTTCTGGGACGGCGACGCCGAAGCTCTCGACACGTTGTGGACCGTTCTGGAGACCGTGACGCGCGCCGCCGCGCCGCTGCTGCCGATGGCCGCGGAGACGATCTGGCGCGGCCTGACCGGCGGGTCCAGCGTGCACCTGGAGGACTGGCCCGACGTGTCGGCCTGGCCGGCGGACGACGCGCTCGCGGAGACGATGGACCTGACGCGCGCGGTGTGCAGCAGCGCGCTGAGCCTGCGCAAGGCCCGCCAGCTCCGGGTCCGCCTCCCGCTGGCGTCGCTGACAGTGGCACACGAGGACGCACCGCGCCTGACCGAGTTCGCTGACCTCATCAAAGACGAGGTCAACGTCAAGGATCTCCAGCTTTCGGGCGAGCCGGCGAGCCTCGGCGAGTTCCGGCTGACGGTCAACCCGCGCGTCCTCGGCCCGCGCCTCGGCAAGCGGGTCCAGGAGGTCATCAAGGCGGTCAAGTCCGGCGACTGGACACAGGACGGCGACGTCATCACGGCCGCGGGCGTCGAGCTTACGCCCGGCGAGTACGAGCTGAAGCTGACCGCCGCCGACCCGGACTCCACGGCCGCCGTGCCGGGGAGCAACGGCCTGATCGCGCTGGACACGTCCGTGACTTCGGCACTCGCCGCCGAAGGCACCGCCAGGGACGTCGTCCGCGCCATCCAGCAGGCCCGCCGCGACGCCGGCCTGGACGTCTCGGACCGCATCACGCTGGTAATCGGCGCCGATGGCGCGATCGCCGACGCGGTAAGGACGCACGAGGCGTTCATCACCGCGGAAACGCTCGCCACCTCGCTGACGGTGCTCCCGGCAGCGGAAGTCACCGCCGCGTCCCAGCCAGTCGGGGACGGCGGCGAAGTCCGCGTCACCGTGACACGCGCCTGACCACGGGGATAGGGACGCAGAGATAGGGAGCGCAGGGAGATTCCTCGCGGCCTGCGACGAAGCGCCGCGGGGAATCCTCCCCAAGCCCCGCCCCCGCGCACGACTTGATAAAGTAAATCCATGCATAGCGCGCAGCCGCGGAACTGGTGGCGTCCCGAATAGGGACGACCGCTAGACCCGACACGCGCTTTACCGGCCGTCCATTCACATGGGGCGGCCTTTTTCATGTCCTCTGGTCGCCCGCGAACACCCAGCAGGGAGACCTGGAATGACCGTCACAGTCAGCGAGACCATCCCGGATTCGCTCGCCGCGGCCGTACGCCGGTCGGAGCAGATCGAGGCGGCGATAAGCGAGAAGCCAGCGACGTTCAGGATACTGACGGGAGACCGGCCGACCGGATACCTGCACCTCGGGCACTACTTCGCGACGTTGTGCAACCGGGTGCGGCTGCAGAGCGCGGGCGCGGAAGTGTTCGTGATCATCGCCGACTACCAGGTGCTGACCGACAGGGACAGCGCCGAGCGGCTCGATGAGTACGTCACCGGGCTCATCCTGGACTATCGAGCGGGCTGATGTTCACGTACCCGGTGCACCAGGCGGCGGACATCCTGTTCTGCAAGGCGAACCTGGTGCCGGCCGGGCAGGACCAGTTGCCGCACGTCGGGGTCGCGCGGCTCATCGCGCGGACGAGACCGCGGCGCTGGTCAAGCGCGCGAAGACCGATTCGTCGCGGGAGATCACCTATGACCCCGTGCGCCGGCCGGAGGTGTCGTCGCTGGTGCTGCTCGCGGCGCTGTGCCTGGAGCGGGACCCGGCTTCGGTCGCCTCGCAGATCGAGTCCGGCGGCGCCGCTGCCCTCAAGCGCGTCGTGACGGAGGCGGTCAACGAACGGCTCGCCCCGATCCGGGCGCGGCGCGCCGACCTGGCAAAGGACATGGGGTACATCCGGCAGGTGCTGCGCGACGGCTGCGTGAGAGCACGCGCGATCGGTGACGCGACGCTCGCCGAGGTGCGAAATGCGATGGGAATGACCTATTGACCAGGGAGTGAACCCTGTCACGAGCGGGGACATAACTGCCTAATTGCCGCGAGGAAATGAGCGCCGGCTGGGGGTGGTCATGCGCGATATGGGCGGCGGAGTCGTGCGGGGTCTCGATGACGCACAGGAGGATGAGGGAGTCCCGCGATGGGGGATGGTTTCCGCGGTCGCGGCGCCGGTCCTGCTGGTCGCCGGGCTGACGGCGGCGGGGCAACTGCAGCCGCCCCAGTTCGACGCCCTCTACAACACGGTCAGCGCCCTTGCCGGGCAGGGCGCGAACGACGGCTGGGTCATGACGTTCACGTTCGTCGTGGTCGGCGCCTGCGACATCGTGACCGCGTTCGCGCTGCACCCGGCTGCCCGGCCGGGCCGGATCCTGCTGGCCGCGGCCGGCTTCGCGGGCATGATGGTGGCGGCGTTCCCTGAGCGGCTCGGCGGCTCGCTGATCCACGCGTGCTGGGCCAGCCTGGGTTTCGGCGGGCTCATCCTCTGGCCCGCGCTCGCCTGGCACCAGGTGCGCCCCGGCCGGCTCGTGCCCTGGGGACTTCGGCCGCTCCCGTGCCTGTCCGCCAGCCTCATACTGGCCGCGCTCACGAGCTGGTTCGCGGCAGAGGACGCGACACACGCCGCGCAGATGGGCATCGCCGAGCGTGCCGCCGGCATCACGCAGACGATCTGGCCCCTGGTGGTCGTGGTCTCCTGCCGCCTCTTCTATACCGGACGTGAACCGTCCGGGGCCGGTTCTAGCTTGATAGAACCGGACCTGGAGGGGGAATGACGACCACGGCCGTCGCGCCAGCATGACGGCTGGCCGCGATCAGTCGTAGTGGTATTCCTCCGGGGGAAGCTGCACGACCTGGTAGTCCGGCTGGCTGACCCGGTTACGGTTAACCAGCTTGCGCAGGTGCCGCATTCCGCTCAAGCCCGCGATCGTGACGGCCGCGACGGCCGCGAGCACGGAACCGCCGAACAGCGCGAGTCCGCCCACGACATGTCCCAGCAGCATCAAGACCGCGCCGGCGAACAGCGCCACCGGCACGGCCGCCACCAGCAGCACTACGAGCAGGCCCGCGGCGATCACCGCCTTCGCCCGCCAGCCCATCGTCCGGGTGGTGTACCAGACCGTCATGTTCGCATACCCTTCACCAGTCTCGCCAGATTCACGATATATCGTGTTGGGCGCGAACGCAACCGCCCGCGCCGGGTAAGCCAGCCGCCCCGGCGTCCGGTCGATGATCCCCTCCCGTGGGCACGTACGCAGGTCAGACTGGCGGCGGCTCGTCCGCGGGTTAGGCTTGCCTTGAGACGGGTGAGGTGGTACCGATGCCCTACAGCAGGCAGTGGCTGGTAGACATGCTGCGACATCTGGGTTTCCCGCAGGCGGCCGACGATGCGCTGCGGGATCTGCCCGAAGAGATCGAGGAAGAGGAGCTTCGGCGATTCGGCGACCGGCACGGCATCGGCAGGAGCACGCTGACCGACCGGATGGGCGGCAGCCCGTAAGGCGGCGCCGCGGAGCGGGCTGAAAATCTCCCGGTGGGTGTCGATCGCGGAGGATGGTGTTCGTGTAGAGGCTGAGAGGCCGGCACGGAGCCGGCCGCCGCATCGAGGAGCGATCATGAAGTACTACCTGCTCGCCATGCACCAGCCCGTCGGGGACCCGCCTCCGCCAGCGATCCTGGAGCCGATCATGCGGGACCTGGCCGCGGTGAAGGACGAGATGAAGGCCGTCGGCGCGTGGGTCTTCGACGGCGGGCTCCACGGCCCGGAGGCGTCCACGGTCGTGCGCATGCGCGACGGCGAGGTACTCACCACGGACGGCCCGTACGCCGAAGGCAAGGAGCACCTGGGCGGGTTCGTCATCATCAAGGCGCCGGACCTGGACGCCGCTCTCGGCTGGGCCCGCAAGCAGGCCGAGGCCGTGCGACTGCTGCCCATTGAAGTCCGGCCGTTCCGCGGCGACGCCGAGGGCTGAGGAACGTCGTGACGGAGATGCCGCCCGCGGAAATCGCCCGCGTGTTCAGGGAAGAGCACGGGCGGGCGATCGCCGTCCTTGTCCGCCGCTTCGGCGACATCGACCTCGCCGAAGAGGCGGTCCAGGAGGCCTTCACCACGGCCGTGGACCGCTGGCCGCGGACCGGGCTGCCGCCGAGCCCGGCGGGCTGGATCATCACCACCGCCCGCAACCGGGCGGTCGACCGCCTCCGCAAGGAGGCCGTCCGCGAGGACCGTCACGCCCAGGCGGCGCTGCTGCATCCCGCCTCCGGCGAGGCGGGTGCGGAGGAGGGACCTGTGCGCGATGACCGGCTGCGCCTGATCTTTACCTGCTGCCACCCGGCGCTTGCCGCCGATGCGCGGACCGCGTTGACGCTGCGCTTGCTCGGCGGCCTGTCCACCGCCGAGATCGCCCGCGCGTTCCTGGTCCCGGAGGCGACCATGGCCCAGCGGCTTGTCCGCGCCAAGCGCAAGATCCGCGACGCGCGCATCCCGTACCGCGTGCCGCGAGACGCCGACCTGCCCGAGCGCCTGCGCGCGGTGCTCGCCGTCGTCTACCTGATCTTCAACGAGGGCCACACCGCGAGTTCCGGGCAGGCGCTGGCGAGGCCGGAACTCGCCGGCGAGGCCATCAGGCTCGGCCGGCTCCTGGCCGAGCTGATGCCCGACGAGCCGGAAGCGCTGGGCCTGCTCGCCCTCATGCTGCTCACGCAGGCCCGCAGGCCGGCCCGCACGGACACCGGCGGGAACCTGGTGCTCCTCGCCGACCAGGACCGCCGGCTGTGGGACCGGGGGCTGATCGCCGAGGGCCAGGCACTCGTCCGCCGCTGCCTGCGCGAGAACCGGCCGGGCCCGTACCAGATCCAGGCCGCCATCAGCGCCGTGCACTCGGACGCGCAGACGGCCTCCGCCACGGACTGGCGCCAGATCCTGGCGCTTTATGACCAGCTCATGGCCGTGGCCCCGACACCCGTCGTCGCTCTCAACCGCGCCGTGGCGGTCGCCGAGACCCAGGGCCCTGAGGCAGGGCTGGCACTCGCGGAGGCTCTTGACCTGGACGACTACCACGTCTACCACGCAATCCGCGCGGCTCTCCTGCGGCGCCTCGGCCGCACCGCGGCGGCGGCCGACGCCTACGGCCAGGCTGCCGCCCGCACGGGAAACGCCGCGGAACAGGCCTACCTCCGGAACGCCATGCGCGGGAACTCGAGAAAGTGACGACCCGGCGCTATCCGAACCGACCGGAAATTGGATAGGTTCGCACAAAACCAAAAGGCGCTTGGCGAAGGCGGCGAGCGCTGGGCGTGAGAGGCCGGGAGTGGCACTATGAGCGATGCGGCATCGGTCCCCTTCTTCGACACCAAGGCGCCTGAAACGCCGGAGCGGCTGCATCGCGGCGCGCTCCGGCTGGTCGACATCTCCGCTTCGACGATGGCGAATATCGGACCGGCCTACAGCTTCTACTTCGGCTTCGCCTTCCTCGTCACGACGGCGGGTGTCGCCGCGCCGCTCACCATCATCGTGGCCGGCATCGCCATCGCACTGCTCGGCAACACGCTGTCGCAGTTCGCCCGGGTGCACCCGTCGACGGGCGGCTTCATCTCATACGTGGGCAAGACGTTCGGCGGGACGAGCGCGGTGACCACCGCGCTGCTGTGCGGGGCCGGATACATCATCGCGATATCCGCCGTGCTCGCCATCTGCGGCGGTTTCCTGTCGATCATCCTGCAGTACTACTTCCACTGGAACGTGCCGTGGGGCGTCTTCTCGGTGATCCTCACCGCTGGCGCGGTCCTCATGATGATCCGCGGCGTGGCCGTGTCCACCAAGCTGGCCGGTTTCTTCTTCGGCTTCGAGATGCTGGTGCTTGTCGTCGTGTCGATCGCCGCGATCATCAAGAACGGCGGGCACCTGTCCGGCGTCCCGTTCGACCCCAGCCACATCACCAAGGGCTTCAGCGGCCTGGCGGCCGGGTTCCCCCTCGCCGTCTACCTGTTCATCGGCTGGGAGAACTCGGCGGCGCTCGCCGAGGAGACCGGCGAACCCCGGCGGAACGTGCCGCGGGCCGTGTTCCTGTCGGTCGCGATGATGATGGTCGGCTACGTCCTGTTCGCGTTCGCGACCGTCACCGGCTTCAAGTACAACGGCACCGCTCTCGGCGTCGCGGCGATCCCCTTCATCAGCGTCGCCCACGACATCGCGGCGTGGGTGGCCTTCATCGCCTACATCGCCGGCATGACCTCCACGCTCGGCGTGCTGATCGCCGCGGTGAACTCGCAGTCCCGGCTGATATTCAACGCCGGCCGCGAGGGGCTGCTGCCGCGCTGGCTCGGCAGGGTCCACCCGGTCCGCCGGACGCCGGTCAACGCCATCTACGCGTTCGTCGCCATTGGCGCGGCGATCATCGTCGTCTGGGGAATCGTGCACCTGGCCGGGGGCACCGGCGGCGATATGAGCTCGCTCGCCTTCTTCACCGAGTCCTCCACGATGGGGACGATCCTCGTGCTCGTGGTGTATTTCCTGGCCAACCTGGCGCTGCCGTTCTACTACCTCAGGTACCGGCCGCAGGACTTCAGCGTCGTCAAGCACGTCGTGCTCCCTGTGCTCGGCATGATCGCCATCGGCGTGCCGGTGTACTACCTGGTCAAGCCCGGCCAGGCGGCGCCGTACGACTGGTTCCCCTACGCGGCGCTCGGCGTCCTCGCCGTGTCGGTCAGCTACGCCGTCGCGCTGAGCCGCCGCGACCCTGGTCTCGGCGACCGCGTCGGCTCGATCATCGCCGACCTGTGACAGTGCGCTAGGGCGCGCGCAGCGCCGACAGCAGCGGGATCGCCGCGATCTTCTCCTCGGTCAGGTCCGCCCACTCGATCCCGGCCGAAGGCCGCGGCCCCGACCGGCTCCGGCAGTCGATCACCCGCTCGGGCGTGATGACGAAGTCGACCGGCACGTCATGGCCGGTCACCGGGATCGAACCTCTGCGCCCGTGAAGTTCGGGATGCCGGGGTGCGGGACGAGGCATCTCCCTATCCTGTCACGCCTGAACGATGCCCCCGCCTGCGCGTCATCCCCGAACCTGAGTAAGTAAGTCCCCGGAGTAGCCCCAGAAGACGATCTCGCTCGGCTTGCCGTCCGCCCACAGGACCAGCGCGCGGCCTGTCCCCCGTCCGGCCACGTACTCGCTCCAGATCGGCTCCTCGTGGACGCGCTCGAACTCCGGGCGGGCGGGCCGCGTCGTGCCGAAGAGATCCTCGGCCTCCTCGTCCGTGAACGCGCACACCGAGCCTGGCAGCTGCTCGCCCATGTCGTACGGCACGACCTTCGCCACGTCGATGATGCTGTGCGTGCCGTTCTCGCCCATGAACTCCCAGTAGTACTCCTGCTCCCAGAGCGCCTCCACCGAGTCCGGGGCCGCCAGTCCCCGGGTCACCGGGCTCACCCACTCGCCGACCGCGAAGACCTGACGACGGAGATCGTCAAGTGCACCTTGCAAGTCGTCCCGGTACGGCACGATATATTCCCATTCGGAAGCACCCATAGCGTCACCACCTCTTCAGCATGAAACATCCTCAGAACGAAACAGTAGCCATACATCCGCGCCGCGGTTCTTCGATTCGCCCGCCATGCTGAGCCCGTCCGCGTCCTTCCGCATGGCGGTCGACGGCACATGTCGCGACCCGGGCACTGACGGTGTAAACCGGAAGGTAGCGTAGGTACATGGACGAGAACCGCGCCCGGCGCGTCGCCGATGCCCTGCGTGACCGCGGCGTTGACGCGCATATGGAAACCGCCGGGATCGATGTCTACGGAGTCCGCGTCGTACTCGGCGACGGACGTGAGGCGATCTGGGGCAACGAAGGCACGTCGTCCTTGGCGGCCGAGGTGCTGCTCGACGGCGATCTGGCCGGTTTCATCCCCGAGATCCCGGGTTCCGCGGCGTTCGACGAGGCGCAGATCGTGGACGCCATCGCGCGGGCTGACTACCAGGAGCCTGTCGGCCGGGAAATGCCGCAGGCACCGCCGCCCTCCCGGCCGCTGATGCGCGAGGGCGGCCTGTTCCGCCGCTTTCTCGGCGGGTTCCGCGAAGACCCGGAATGACGAAGATTTCGCCGCAAGTTCCGTCATTCCCTTGCTGAACCGCACGTCCAGGCGGTACGTAATCATAAAGACAACTTCTTGACGCCCATGGCACTGCGCGAGGGACAACTAAATGAGCCAGCGGGATGACAGCGGCGCTTCCCATGAGACTCCCCAGATCTTCAATCCGGTGTCGTATGAGCAGGACACGTACCAGCCGGCCCCCGGGGCCCGGGGGCCGGGCTCCTGGAATACCGGCAACGAGGGGTGGACCCACGACGAGACGCGACCGCGACCGCAGCCGCAAAATCAGCGGATCTGGCCGGATGAGTCGTGGCCGCCGCGCAAGCGGGCGAGGCGCCGGCCCCCGCGGTGGGTCTTGCCCACTCTGGCCGGCCTGGTCGGCGCCGCTGTCGTCGTAGAGGCAGTCCTGGTCCTCGGCGGCGGCTCGGGGAAGCCGGCGCCCGCGAAGACCACGTCGGCGGCGCTGGCCAAGAAGAGCGCCCGCCCGAAGGCGAAGGCGACGGCGCCGGCCCTCCTGCCGCCGATCACCCTCGCCAGCGCGAAGTCTGTCCTGGCCGGTTACACCACCACGATCAACACGGCGGATGCCTCGTTCAGGCCCGCGGTACTCGCCGCGGCCGACGGGCAGGGCAGCTACTCGATCGTCGCCAGCGACTACAGGCAGGAGCTGGCGGCAAAGGCGAAGCCGGTCGCCGCGTACGGGCCGCAGTCGGCCCAGTTCTACATTCCGCTCGAATCGGCCGCCTATCCGCACTGGTTCGCGGTACGCGTGGTGAACGCGACCACGGGGAGGAAGCCCAGGAGCCTCGGCACCCAGTACCTTGTGTTCCTGCGGCAGGACGCGAACGCGAGCTGGAGGGAAGTGGACCAGCCGTACGTGCTCGGCACGTCGCCCGATGTCGCGGTCAGCGCGGCCGGTTACGCCACCGCGGTCAGCCCCGCGGCGCGGGGCCTGGCCATAGAGCCGGACCAGATGGCCGGGGACACGGCCAGTTCCCTGGACGGCCACGGCGCGATCGCGGATCCCGGGAACCTCCTGGACGTCAGCACCGCGGCGGACTGGCGGCGTTCGCTTTCGCGGGGAACGACCGTCTCCCTGACGCACGCGGCGACGGGCGACTCGGTCTTCGCCCTGGAGACCGCGGGCGGCGGCGCGCTGGTGTTCTACACCGACAGCGCCCAGGTGACCGCCAGGCCGGCGAAGCGCAAGACCCTGCGGCTGTCAGTCCCGGGCTATTACGCCGGCAAGCAGCAGCTCACGAGCGCCGCCCTCGGCTACCTGGACCAGTTCGCGGCGTACGATCCCCCCGTCACCATCCCGGGCCTGAGCATCATCGCCGACGACTCCGCAATCGTGTCGTAGCCAGCCTGACGGCGACCCGCTCACCTGGTGGTCCGTCAGATGGGGTCCCAGCCGGACATCGACACGGACGCGAGATCGACGGCGTCGCTCATGTGCATGGACCCGTCCTCGATGGCCGCGTTCATCGCCTTGACTACGTTGGCCGGCTCGTCGCTCAGTTCGTAGATGGCGATGTAGGGCTCCTTCGCCTTCGGCCCGTTCGGCGAGCCCTTGAGGCGCTTTGCCGAAACGACGCCGGGCAACGCCAGGAACTCGGAGAGATGCGTGTTGTCATACCAGTCGTTGTACTCGTCTTCCCTGCCCTCGACCGGGCGGGTGAACACGATCAGCGTTGCCTTCTGACTCACCGGTGAACCTCCTTGATCACGTCAACGTAACCGTCTCATCCGGAGGTGGTTCCCGCATAGGGCGATGTGTACCTTGGTTCGCGTGACTCGCGCTCCCCTCTCGCTGCCAGGCCGTGTCGTCATCTTCGACTACGGCGAGGTCATCTCCCTCGTTCCGACGTCCGCCGACCGCGAGGTCATCGAGCGCCTGGCCGACGTCGGCGACCGCGCCCCGGCGTTCTGGAAGGCCTATTTCACCCACAGGGACGGCCTCGACCAGGGGGCCGCGGGCGTGCGTGCCTACTGGGAGGCCATCGCGAACGACCTAGGCGTGTCCTGGGACGACGCGCGGATGCACGAGCTGTGGGCGGCGGACTTCCGCAGCTGGCTCAGCATCAACCCGGGCACGATCGAGGTGATCGCCGACCTCAAGGAAGGCGGTACCCGGATGGCGCTGCTGTCCAACGCGGGCCAGGACTTCGCCAGCTACATGCGGCACGGCCCTCTGGGCGACTACTTCGAGGCGATCTTCGTCAGCGGCGAACTCAACCTCATCAAGCCCGACCCGGCCATCTTCGCCCACGCCCTCGGCGTCCTCGGCGTGACCGCGGCCGACGCCATCTTCACCGACAACCGGGAAGACAACGTCCGCGCCGCCGAGGCGCTCGGCATCACCGGTCACGTGTTCACCAGCCCCGACGAGCTCCGCGCCTTCCTCACGCGCGCGTGAGGAAGGCGGGCAGCCGGCAGGTCAGGACGGGGCCGCGTCGGCGAAGTGGCAGGCGACCGGGTGGCCCTGGCCTCGTTCGGTCAGCTCCGGCGTCTGCGTGGCGCAGATGTCCTGGGCTTTCCAGCAGCGGGTCCGGAAGCGGCAGCCGGACGGCGGGGCCACGGCGCTCGGCACGTCGCCGGTCAGCAGGATCCGCTGCCGTCCGCGTTCAACGTGCGGGTCGGGCACCGGGACGGCGGACAGCAGCGCCTGCGTGTACGGATGCGACGGGCTCTCGTAGACCGACGACGCGCTCCCGGATTCCACGATCCGCCCCAGGTACATGACCGCGACCCGGTCGCAGATGTGCCGCACCACCGACAGGTCGTGGGCGATGAACAGGTACGCGAGACCGAGCCGGTCCTGCAATTCTTCCAGCAGGTTCACGATGCCCGCCTGGATCGACACGTCGAGCGCGGACACCGGCTCGTCGAGCACCAGCACCCTCGGCCCGAGCGCCAGCGCCCGGGCGATCCCGATCCGCTGCCGCTGCCCGCCGGAGAACTCGTGCGGGTACCGGTTGCGGTGCTCGGGGTTCAGCCCGACCAGGGAGAACAGCTCGTCCACGCGGGCGGCCCCGCCGGAACGGGTCCACTGCCCGTGGACCTTCAGCGGTTCCGCCACGATCTCGCCGACCGGCATGCGCGGGTCGAGCGACGCGAACGGGTCCTGGAACACCACCTGGAGGTGCCGCCGGTACGGCCGCATCTCCCGGCGGCTTTTGCCCGTCAGCTCCGCGCCGTCGTACCGGACCGACCCGGAAGTCGCCGGCAGCAACTGCAGCACGGCCCGCGCGGTCGTCGACTTGCCGCATCCCGATTCCCCGACGAGCCCGAGCGTCTCGCCTCCCGCCAGCTCGAACGAGACCCCGTCCACGGCATGCGCCGTGGCCACCTGGTGCCGGACGACCCGGCCGCCATGGATCGGAAAGTGCTTGACGAGATCGCGCACCTGGACGAGCGCCGTCCCGTCGCCGCCGTCGGCCGGAGACGCGGTCCCGACGGGAGACGCAGTCCCGGCGGCGGGAGACGGTGCCGCGAAGAGGTCCGGAGGCAGTGACTGCGCCCGGTGGCACGCCGCCGAGTGCCCCGGCTCGGCCGGCGACAGCGGCGGCTCGACGTCGAGGCATTCCTGGACCACGGCCGGGCAGCGCGGCGCGAACGGGCAGCCGGCGGACAGGCCGATCAGCGACGGCGGGCTCCCTGGGATGGGCCGCAGCGGCGCCCGCGGGCCATCCCAGGAATCCATGCGCGGCAGCGAGCCGAGCAGGCCAAGCGTGTACGGCATCCTGCTGTCGTAGAACACGGCGTCGGCGGACCCGGACTCGACCGCCTTGCCCGCGTACATGACGATGACCCGGTCCGCCATCCCGGCGACGACGCCGAGGTCGTGCGTGATCAGCAGCAGCGAGGCTCCTGTCCGGTCACGAGCGGCCCGCAGCGCGTCCAGCACCTGCGCCTGAATGGTCACGTCGAGCGCCGTCGTCGGCTCGTCCGCGACGATCACGTCCGGGTCGCACGCCATCGCGATCGCGATCACCACGCGCTGCCGCATCCCGCCGGAGAACTCGTGCGGGTAGTCGTCCGCCCGCCGGGCGGCCTGCGGGATTCCCACTAGGTCGAGCAGCGAGACAGCCCGCTCGCGCGCCTCCTCCTTGGACGCCAGTCCCCGCGTCCACAGGGTCTCCGCGACCTGCCACCCCACCGGGAACGCGGGGTTGAGCGACGTCAGCGGGTCCTGCGGGATGTAGGCGACGGTGCCGCCGCGCACCTTCGCGAGCTCGGTCTCGGACAGGCCGAGCAGTTCGCGGCCCGCGATCTGGACCGAGCCGGTGACCCGGGCGCCGCGCGGCAGCAGCCCGAGCACGGCCAGGGCGACCGTGGACTTGCCCGACCCGGACTCCCCCACGATCCCGATGGTCTCGCCGCGCTCCAGGCCGAAACTCACGTCCCGCACCGCGCGGACGTCGCCGTCCCTGGTGGGGAACGTCACTGATAGCCCGGCGACTTCGAGGACGGCCACGCTAGTGCTCCCGCCGATTGCCAGTGATCACGCTGTCAGTGCTCCCGCGCAGTAGGGTCCAGGGCGTCGCGCAGGCCGTCGCCGATGAAGTTCACCGCGAGGATGGCCAGCACGAGGAACGCCGCCGGGAAGTAGAACAGCCACGGCAGGGCCGTGGCGTCGCCCTCGCCGGCCGCGATGAGCGAGCCCAGGTCCACCTGCGGCGGCTGGACGCCGAGGCCGAGGTAGGACAGGGCCGCCTCGATGAGCATCGCGTTGGCGACGGTCAGGGTGGCGTTGACGACGATCGCGCCAGCCGCGTTGGGGATGAGGTGGCGCAGGATGATCCGCCAGGTCGACGCGCCGATCGCGTGCTCCGCCTCGATGAACTCCCGTTCCCGCAGCCCCATGAACGTGCCCCGGACCAGCCTGGCCAGGTATGTCCACAGCAAGATGGCGAGCATCAGGCCGACGAACAGCGAGCTGTCGGACTGCTTGGCGAACCGGTTGGACAGCACCAGCAAGATCGCCAGGACCGGGATGATGAGCACCAGGTCGGTGAACCGCATCATGATCTGGTCCCAGATCCCGCCGTAGTACCCGGCGACGGCCCCGATCAGCGTGCCGATCACGGTGGAGATCGCGGCGACCAGCAACGCGGTCTCCAGCGACGTCTGCAGGCCCTCCATGACCTGGGCGAACATGTCGTGCCCGATCGTGTCCGTCCCGAACGGGTGCTGCGCCGACGGCGCGGTCCCGAACTGGCTGGTGATCTGCTCGTAGTTGTACTTCCAGAGCATCGGCCCGATCACCGACAGCAGGACGAGCAGCACGAAGACGGCCAGCCCGGTCATGGCCAGCTTGTGCCGGAAGAACCGTTCCGCGGCCATCCGCAGCTGCCCGCGGCTGGCGGCCGCCGGCGCGCCCGCGGGCGGCAGGAGGATCGGCGTGGGAGTCGCGGGCTCAGGCAAGGCGGATCCTCGGGTCGAGCATCGCGTACAGGATGTCCGCGATGATGTTGAATCCGATCACGACCGCGGCCACCACCATCATCCAGGCCTGGACGACGTTGGTGTCCGGGCTCACCGGGCCGGTGAGCCCGTTCAGCAGGAACTGGCCCATGCCCTGCCAGCCGAACGCGGTCTCGGTCACCACCGCGCCGCCGATCAGGACCGCGAAGTCGATCGAGATGACGGTGACGACGGGGATGAGCGCGTTACGCAGCGCGTGCACGTACAGCACGCGCCGCGGGGACAGGCCCTTGGCGCGGGCGAGCCGGATGTAGTCGGCGTTCAGCACGTCGAGCAGCTGCGCCCGCTGGTAGCGGCTCCATCCGGCGTAGGTGATCAGCGTCAGGCTGAGCACGGGCAGCGCCGTGTGCTGCACCACGTCGGCGAAGACGTTCCACGTACCGGTGGTGCCCGGGTCGTTCTGCCCGATGGTGTACAAGATCGTGTGCCCGGTCGCGTTGTTCACGTCGACCGCGAGGAAGTCCTTGAGCAGGATCGCGACCACGAAGACGGGCGTCGAGTAGAAGAGGTACGCCACGGCGGTCAGCGTGTGGTCCAGGACGCTGTAGCGCCGGACGGCGCTGACGACACCGACGAGGACCGCGAGGATGGCCGCCAGGACGACCGCCGGGATCACCATCTGCAGCGTGACGAGCAGCCGGCCGCCCAGCTCGGACCCCACCGGCTGCCCGGTGGTGGACGTGCCGAAGTTCCCGGTCAGCATGCTCGTCAGCCAGCTCCAGTAGCGCAGCAGGAGCGGCCGGTCAAGGCCGAGTTCCTGCCGCGCGGCCGCGATCGTGGCCGGCGAGACATGCGGGTTCGCCATCAGCGTGGCGAGCGGGTTCCCCGACACGGCCACCAGCAGGAACAGCAGGAAGCTGGCGACGAGCAGCGTGAGGATCCCCGCCAGCACACGGCGGATCAGGAAGCCTGTCACCTTAAGCTTTCAGTCCCCAGGCGTACGCGTTCCACGGAACGTCGTTGTTGCTGGGGTCCGGTTCGATGTTGCCGTAGGACGTGGACCAGGTGTACAGGTCCGGCTGCTCGAACAACGGCAGGGTCGCCATGTCCTTCCACAGCAGCGAGTCGATCTGGTTGTACAGGTTCGCCGCCTGCGCGGCGTTGATCGTGCCCAGGGCCTCGTTGTACAGCTTGTCGACCTGCGGGTCGGAGTAGTGGTCCCAGTTCTCCCCGCACACAGACGCGTCGGTGTAGGAGCAGTAGATCGACTGGGTGCCCGAGGCGAACGGCGTCTGCACCCAGGCGAACTCGATCAGGTCGAACTCGCCCTTCGGCCCGACGGTGCCGAACAGCGTGTTGGCGCTGTAGTTCGCGATGGTGATCTTGACGCCGATCGCCTTCATGTCCGCCTGGAACAGCTGCTCGATCTGCGACCGGACCTCCACTCCGGATGTCGTGGCGATCGACAGGGTGAAGTCCTGGTTCTTCTCCGGCCCGAAGTTCGGGTGGAAGTAGCCGTCGGACCCCATCGTCATCCCCGACGCCTCGAGCAGTTTCTTCGCCTCGGCGACGCTGAAGTCGCCGTAGCTGCCGCTGGTGTTCTGGTACTGCGGCTGGATCGGCATCCAGATGTGGTTCTCCAGCGGCTGGATCGACGTGGTCAGCGGGCTGACGATGCGCTGGACCATCTGCTCCCGGTTGGTGCCGTCCGCGATCGCGTGCCGCACGTCCGACAGCGCCAGGTACGGGTTGGCCTGGTTGAAGTCGATGTGCTGGAACTCCAGGCCGGCGATCACGTCAGTGGTGGTGTTCGGGATCCCCGCCACCGCGTCCTTGAACGACAGCGAGGCGAGCGCCGGCTCCGCGAGCTGGACTTCGCCGTTCTGGATGGCCGCCGGGATCTGGTTGTCATCGAGGATGAACCGGAAGATGATCTTGCTCAGTTTCGGCTTCGTGCCCCACCACTTCGGGTTCGGCACCTCGACAAGGTCCTCTCCCTGCGTGTAGCTGGCGATCTCGTACGGGCCGCCGGACACCTCGACCGCCGGGCCGAAGTTCTGGAACCCGTTGTTCCACCCGTACTTCTCCCCGATGTGCGCCGGCACCAGGTCGTTGAACAGCGACTGCCAGTCGCCGAACGGCGAGCTGAAGACCACCGTCACCGTCTTGCCGCCGTCGGAGCCCGTCACCGACTTGATCTGGTTGTACCCGGCCGTGCTCGTCGGCAGGAAGGCGGCGCCGCCCTTGTCCTTGTACTTCGGGTTACCGCTTTGCGCCTGCCAGTTGTAGATGAAGTCGGCCGCGCTGATCGGCACCCCGTCGGACCAGGTCGCCTTCGGGTTGATCTGGTAGACGACCGTCTGCGGGCTGGTCTTGGTCACCGTGGCGCTGGTCACCACGTCGGTGTCCAGCGCGAGCTTGAGGCTCGGCGTCGGGACGAAGACCTTCGGCCAGACGTTGTCGATGACTTCCTGGAGCATTTCCTCGTCGTCGTTGGCGTAATTGATGTTGAAGCCGTCGAGGTCCTCGTCGAGCGCGTACGTGATCGTGCCGCCGCTCTTCACGCTGACGGCGGCATTCGTGGACGACGCGGCCGGCGTGGAGGTCCCGCTGCCGGTGCCGCTGCCGCACGCCGCCACGCCGATGGCGCAGGCCATGGCGAATACGAGCGCCGCGAGGCGGCGCCCTGGGGTAAGTCTGATCATGACCTGCCGCCTCCGAAGGGCTCGGGGACCAACTTCTGAGGGTTAATAGTCAATGATCTTGATTACAACTTGATTGCTAGATTGTTACGCATTCCAGCCCAATCACTAACCGCGGCGCTGGGACGGATTAAGTGGCCCGCGCGGCCGCCCGGCCGGCGACGCGGCCGGAGAACATGCAGCCGCCGAGGAACGTGCCCTCCAGCGCCCGGTAGCCGTGCATGCCGCCGCCGCCGAACCCGGCGGCCTCCCCCGCGGCGTACAGCCCCGGCACCGGCTCGCCGTCACTCCCGAGCACCCGCCCCGACAGGTCCGTGTGCAGGCCGCCGAGCGTCTTGCGGGTGAGCACGTGCAAGCGCACCGCGATCAGCGGGCCCGCCGCCGGGTCCAGGATCCGGTGCGGCCTCGCGACACGCATCAGCCGGTCACCTAGATAGCGCCGCGCGCCCCTGACCGCCGTCAGCTGGCCGTCTTTCCCGAACGACAGTTGCGCGTCCCGGTCCCTGGCCGTTATCTCGTCCTCGATGGCGGCCGGGTCCAGGGGCGGCTCGCCGCCGGTCAGCGCGTTCATCTTGTCCACCAGGTCGCGCAGCGTCGCGGCGGTGACGAAGTCGCTCCCGCGATCGACGAACGCCTGCACGGGGCCTGGCACCCGGCCGCCGAGACGGCTGGCGAGGATGGCCTTGCGGTCCTTGCCGGTAATGTCCGGGTTCTGCTCGGAGCCGGACAGCGCGAACTCACGGGCGATGATCTTCTTCGTCAGGATGAACCAGCTATGGTCGTACCCGGTGCGCCGGAGGTACTCCAGGGTGCCGAGGGTGTCGAACCCGGGGTAGAGCGGGCCGGGCAGCCGCCCGCCGGCGGCGTCGAACCATAGCGTGGACGGGCCGGGCAGGATCCGGATGCCGTGCAGCGGCCAGACGGGGTTCCAGTTGTCGATGCCCTCGACGTAGTGCCACATACGGTCGATGTTGATCACCCGCCCGCCGGCCTTCTCCGTGATGGCGATCATCCGGCCGTCAACGTGCCGCGGCACCCCCGACAGCATGTGCACCGGGGGCTCGCCGAGCCGGCCGGCCGGCCAGGCCCGCCGGACGAGGTCGTGGTTGCCGCCGATTCCGCCGGAGGCGACGATCACCGCCTGCGCCCTCAGCTCGAAGCTTCTTGCTGTTATCCGGTTCGTGGGCTTGCCGCGCGGAGCGTCGTCCGGTTCGAGCACCGTCCCGGCAACGCCCTCGACCGTACCGCTGGTGACGATGAGGTCGTCGACCTGGTGCCGGAAGCGGAACTCGAGGTTCCCGTTCCCGGCTTGCCGCCGCACCCTTGCCTCGAAAGGCTCCACGACCCCGGGGCCGGTGCCCAGGGTGATGTGGAACCGCGGGACGGAGTTGCCGTGGCCGGTGGCGAGGTAGCCGCCGCGTTCGGCCCAGCTGACGACGGGAAGCACCCTGTGGCCCATCTGGCGCAGCCAGGAGCGCTTCTCACTGGCGGCCCACTCGACGTACGCGCGCGCCCACTGCCTGGGAAGATCGTCTTCCGGCCGGTCGAAGGCGGCGGTGCCGGTCCAGTCCTGCCAGGCGAGGGCGAGCGAGTCGTGCACGCCCAGGCGGCGCTGCTCGGGCGAGTCCACGAAGAACAGCCCGCCGAACGACCACCATGCCTGCCCGCCGAGGGCCTGCTCGCCCTCCTGGTCCAGCAGCAGCACCTTCCGGCCGGCCTCCGCGGCCTCAGCGGCCGCCGCCAGCCCGGCGAGCCCGTGGCCGACCACGATCACGTCCGCGTCGATGGCTGGACCTCCGTTCGGGTTAGCGCACCCCGACCCAGCCTAGCGACAGACGTTACCGACGGGTAGTCACTCGCGCGCCCTGTCGATGCGGGCCTGGACGACCGACTCGATCAGCCCGCCGCGGACCACCACGACGGTCACGGGGTTACCTCCGGGGCGGCCGGCAGTGCCCGCCGTTCCCCACGGGTGAAGCCGCTCACGTCTCTCCCATCTCGACGATCATCCGGACCATCTCGACACGGGTCCACGCCCGGCTCGCCAGCACGGGCGTTCCCGTCTTCGCGTCGCGGCTCATGCTTTCCACCAGCCAGGCGTGGCGGGACTCGTCGCTTTCCAGGCCCGCCGACACCTCCGGGGGCGGGATCTCCATGCTGATCCGGCACCAGGCGCGCACCGGCTCGACCTTCGCCATCTGGCGCAGCACCAGGTCCACGGACTCGACAGCCCGCACGGCCACGTCGGCGGCGGGCGGGCAGACGTCGGCTGGCAGCCATTCGGTGGTCCACCCGGCGACCAGGTCGTTGATGAAGTACTGGCGGACGAGCACGCTCGCTCGCGTGCCCTCGGGACGTTCCAGCCTCGCGGCCAGCTCGCCGGTCAGGGTGCCCGGCCCGATCTCCCTCACGACAGCGCGCGGCGCCGCCCCCGCCGCCTCGACGGTCTGGTGCCAGGACGGTGCCCGCTGCGGCGAGATCACGTAGTCGATGCGGTTGTTGACGAAGGTTCCCGAGCCGCGCACCCGGCGCACCAGCAGTCGGTCCTCCAGTTCCTGGACGGCCGACCTGGCGGCGGCGCGGCTCACGCCGAACCGCGCCGCGATCTCATGCTCGCTGGGAAGCCGGTCTCCCGGCCGGGAATCCGCGAGATCGACAGCCAGGACGCCAACGATTTCGGGGTAGCGGGTTCTGCCCATGAGGGCATCATGCTGGCCCAGCTTGTCCGGACAACCGACCCGGCCGCAAAGAGCCGGTGCTCTTTCGGTAAATTTCCGGGTCAGTTGTCGCGGCACTCCGGACTGCCGCTCGCGAGGGCCTCGCGGTCAGGGTTGCCCGTTCGGGGTTGGCCGGTCAGGGTTGGCCGGTCAGGGTTGCGGGACCGACGCCGCCATCTCGGCGCGCGGCTCGGGGACGGACTGAGCCGCGAGGTCGTCCAGGCTGCGTCCCGCCGGCTCGGGGATCAGGCGGGTGAACACGATGCCGCCGAGGTAGAACAGTCCCGCGATCAGCTCCAGGTCCCGCAGGCCGATGTGCGCTAGCAAGATGGGCGCGTACAGCGCCCCGATATAGGCGCCGATCTTCCCGATGCCCGCCGACATGCCGTGGCCCGTCGACCGGACGCTGACCGGGAACGACTCGGCGGCGAACACCATCGTGCCAGCGTTCGGCCCGAAGTCCAGCGCGAACGTCGACACCCCGAAGACCAGCGCGAACGGCAGCACGCTTGAGGTGAGCCCCGGCACGAGGCCGATGGCCAGGAGTGCCAGCCCCGCCACGCCAAAGCCGACGGACTGCTGCAGCTTGCGGCCGATGCGGTCCATGACCAGGATGCAGACGATCACGCCGGTGAGGCCGAAGCAGACGGCGAGCATCAGGTTGATCGCCGTGACCCCCGCGAGGCTGGCGTGCGGCGCGATGTCCTTCACGATCTGCGGCTGGGAGATGCTGTTGCCGTAGCTTCCGACATCGAACATGAACCAGGCGCCGGCGGTGCCGAGCAGCGTCAGCAGCATGCGGGGGCTGGTCGCGAACTGCCGCAGCGTGATCCGGGCCGGCTTGTCCGTCGACACCTTGGCCGTGACCGCGCCGCCCGCGAACTGGTTCAGCTCGCGGGCCGCCCGCTGCGCGTCGCCCGTGACGGCTTCGGTGAACCGCGGCGACTCCGGCATCCGCCGCCGGTTGTAGAGCACGGCGAGCGCGGGGACCGCGCCGAGGCCGAGCATCAACCGCCAGGCAAGGTTGCCGTTGACCCCGGCGGAAAGCAGCGTCATGGCGATGATCAGCGCGGTGATCTGCCCGAACGTGTACGACGAGAACATCATCGCCACCTGGCGGCCGCGGCTGCGCCGGCTCGCGTACTCGGTCATGATCGTCGCGGAGACGGGGTAGTCGCCGCCGATCCCGATGCCGAGGATGAAGCGGGTGACGATGAGCCAGGCGAAGTTCGGCGCGAAGGCGGTGAGGATCGCACCGACCGCCATGACGAGCGCCTCGATACCGTACACCCGCTT
This sequence comes from Trebonia sp., assembly GCA_035948445.1. Classification (GTDB taxonomy): domain Bacteria; phylum Actinomycetota; class Actinomycetes; order Streptosporangiales; family Streptosporangiaceae; genus Trebonia. The sequence goes on from DASZJE010000021.1 coordinate 25,085, forward strand.
GCGGCCGAACACGTCGGCGATCCGGCCGAATATGAACGCGCCCACGAAGGACGCGATCAGCGCCGTGCTGCCCACCAGGCCCACCTGCCCCGCGGACAGGTGGAACTGGGGCTTGAGCAGCAGCAGCGCCGTGGAGATGACATTCAGGTCATAGGCGTCGGTGAAGAACCCCATGCCCGACGTGACGGCGGTCTTCAAGTGAAAGAGGCTGGTCGGCGCCTCGTCGAGCACCTTATCCACGGACCCCTCGGGGGCGTGGCGTGCATCGGTGGTCATTCGTTTCCTCCGGCTCAATTAGTCACGGTCCTCCCCGTCGTCCCAGTACCAGCGTTGGTCACAGACGTAAGCCAGGCGCAGCGTGCAGGTAACAGGCAGCCGAACGCTTCCCGGCGGGTACCGCGAGTTGTCGCCCGGCACCCTCCTGGCACGGCGCCGGGCCGGCAAAGAGCATGTACCAGACATTTCCGATGGGTTATGGTGTATTCATGAGCACGGAGTTCCTCTTCTATATCCCCAACACTGTCGAGAGCGGGATCCGGGGCGACGACGTGGCGGGCGGCTGGGCCGACCTTGACCTGTCGGCCGAACTGGCGCACATCACCGAGGAGCACGGGTGGTCCGGTGCGCTGCTCGGCACGAGCTGGGGACGCCCGGACACGTTCACGGTGGCCACCGCGCTGGCGGCCCGCACCACGACGTTCAAGCCGCTCGTCGCGATCCGCCCCGGCTACTGGCAGCCCGCGCACTTCGCCAGCGCGGCCGCGACCTTGGACCACCTGTCCGGCGGCCGCGTCCTCGTCAACGTCGTGAGCGGCCAGGACAACCTCGCGGCGTACGGCGACGCGGAAGACAACAGGGCCGTCCGTTACGCGCGGACCAGGGAGTTCATGCGGATCGTCCGGCTGCTGTGGACACAGGAGAACGTCACCTTCAGCGGCGAGCATTTCAGCGTGGCGAACTCCACCGTGACGCCACGGCCGTTCGGTGCCGCCCGCGGCAGGCATCCCCGGCTGTATTTCGGCGGCGCTTCGCCGGAGGCGGAGGCCGTTTCCGCGACCGAGGCCGACGTCCAGTTGTTCTGGGGCGAGCCGCTCGACGACATCGCCGCGCGCATCGACCGGCTGGGCGGGCTCACGGCGAAGCTCGGCCGGGAACTGGCGCCGCTGGAGTTCGGGCTGCGGATCACCACGGTCGTGCGGGAGACCAGCGAGGAGGCCTGGCAGGTGGCCGAGGCCCGGGTGGCGAAGATGGCCGAGGGCGCCGGCGTGTCCCGCCTTGCCGACCACCAGGGCACCAAGTCCGTCGGCCAGCAGCGGCTAGTCGACCTCGCCGCACGCGGCGACGTCCTGGACTCCTGCCTGTACACCGCCCCGGGCAGGGCGGGCGGCGGCGGCGCGGCCACCACGTGGCTCGTCGGCTCGTTCGATGAGGTGGCGGCGGCGCTGCGGAAGTACGCCGGCCTCGGCATCACGCACTTCATCCTCTCCGACGCCCCGTACAAGACCGAGGCCGTTCGCATCGGCGACGAACTCCTGCCCCGGCTGCGCGCGGACGCGTAACGCCAGATGAAAGACTCTGGTCTTGTGACTGTTGCGTTTCCCTCGCCGACGGCACCGGCCGCGTCGCGGACCGAGGTGTTCCTGCGCTACCTCGCGTTCTTCCGCGGCACGCTCGCGGAGAAGCTGCGCGCACTGCCCGAAGGCGAACTGCGGGCGAGCCGGCTGCCGTCCGGGTGGACGCCGCTGGAACTGCTACGGCACCTGACGTTCGTCGAGCGGCGGTGGCTGGAGTGGGGATTCGAGGGGGCGGCCGTGCCGGATCCCTGGGGCGACGGGAAGGACGGCCGCTGGTACGGGCGCCGGCCGAACTGGCAGGCGGCCCGACCGGGGAGTAACGGGACGACCACCACCTTGACCGGGTCGCCGTCCCGTTCCCGCACTACGCGGAACGCTTCGGCGATGTCGTCGAGGGGGAACCGGTGGGTCACCATCTCCGCGCCGCGCAACCTGCCCGCGGCGGCGAGGGCGACGGCGCGTTTCACGTTGTTGCCGCCCTCACCGCGCGAGGTGCAAATGGTGATGTCCTTGCGGACGACGGCGCCGAGGTCGAACGTGACCGGTTCGGGGTAGAACGCGACGACGACGATCTTGCCGCCGCGCTTGGTGACGACCGGGAACAATTCCGGGATCCTGATTGACCCCGAACACTCGATGACCATGTCGGCCCCCTCGCCGCCAGTGAGGTCGAGGATCGCCGTGGCGGCGTCCGTCTCGCGCACGTCGATCACGTGGTCGGCGCCGAGACGACTGGCGAGTTCCAGGCGGGACGGCCGGGTGCCCGCGCAGATCACCCGGGCGGCACCGAGCGCCTTCAGGACCTGGATGGTGGTCAGGCCGACCGGGCCGGGGCCGAACACCACCACGTCGAGCCCGGCGACGTAGCCGCCGGCCACGTCGATCCCGTACAGGCCGGTGCCCGCGGTGGTGAGCAGCACGCCGTCCTCGAACGACAGGTGCGGCGGCAGCCGGTACAGGGCGCTGACGTGGTGGACGGCGTATTCGGCGAAGCCGCCGTCGGCCGTCATGCCCGTGGCCCTGTGCCCCTTGGCGGGATTCCCGTAGTTCAGGCACGCCGTATACCGGCCCGCCAGGCAGTTGTCGCACCGGCCGCACCCGCTGTGCGCCTCGATGCAGACCCGGTCTCCCGGCTCGAACTCGTCCACGGCGGCCCCGGTAGCCGCGACCGTGCCGGTCCATTCGTGGCCGGGCGTGAACTCCCCGAAGGGCGGGGTCTGCGGGAAGTGACCGTCGAAGATCTTCAGGTCCGTCCCGCAGGTGCCGCACATCGCGACCCTGACCAGGACCTCGGCGGGACCGGGTTCCGGTACCGGCTTGTCCACCACCCGGATGTCGCCGGGGCCGAACAGGACGGCGGCCTTCATCGTCGCTCCGGGCGGCGTTGCCCCGGACATCGTCGCTCCGGACATCGTTGCGTCAGGCATCCGTGAAGTTACGCTCCTCAATCGTCCAGCGGCGTGCCGAGCGTGGCGAGACGCGCGACCACCCCGTCGATGATTGTCGTGTTTCGCAGACTTCCGTGAGGATGAGGTTGCGGAGGGAGTACAAAACGCATATATAAGTCGGTTATCCGTCACTGTCAAGATGTTGGGTGATATCCAGGGGACGGCCGCCGTAACCCGGCACCGCGGTCACCCGGCAAACGGCAGAACCATGACGCCCCAGACCCCTTCTCCCCCGAACGATCCCTGGTACCTCCCTCGCTTCACCTCTCCCGCTTCGGCCGGCTGGCGGGCTCGCGTTGGTTAGTCTTGCAGCGTTCCCTGATTCCGGCAGCGCAGTGTGATGGAGCGACGTGCAGTTCGACGGCAGCGACCAGCTGATCAACGACCACCTCCGGCAGCTCACCGACGAGCTCCGGCGCTCTCGCGACAACGCCGCCCTGTCCCGGCGGGAGCTGGCGAGCTGCGAGCGCGCGCTACGCGGCTGCAAGCGGGAGCTAGAGGGCTGCACGCGGGAGCTAGAGGGCTGCACGCGGGAGCTGGCCGAGACCAGACGGGAGCTGACGGAGACGCGCCGCCGGCTCCACGAGGTACAGCAGCCGCCCGCTGCACGGATCGAGCAGCTGCTGGCGGCGGCGCGGGAGCAGGCCGCCGAGTATGTCGCCTCCGTCAAGGCGGAGGCCGCCGAGACCATGAAGAACGCGGAGGCCCATGCGGCCGCGGTGCGCGCCGCCGCCGAGGAGGAAGCCGCCGCGGCACGGGCGCTCCTCGCCGGCGAAGCCGAGGACAAGCGCGCCGCCGCGCAGCGCGCGGCCGACGCGCTGCACGCCGCGGCCATGCAGCAGGCGGACGACATCGTCACGTCCGCCGGCGCTGAGCGCAGCACGATGATCGCCGCGTTCAGCCAGGAGATCGCCGGGCAGCGCCAGGCGGCCGAGCGCGACATCGCCGGGCTGCGGGCGGCGGCCAAGCGCGAGATGGCGAAGATGAATGCCACCGCGGAGCGGGAACGAGACGGCATCCTGGCCGCGGCCAGGCGGCAGGCGGAGGAGATCCGGATCAGGGAACAGCGCCTGCTGGAGCAGAGCGAGGCGCTGCGGACGACGGCCGAGGCCGACTTCGAAGTCGAGCTGGCCGCGCGCCGCGAGGAGGCCGAACGCCAGGAGGAAGAACACCTGTCCGCCGCCCAGGAGGCGACACGCAAAATGGTGTCCGAGGCGGGGCGGCGGGCCGCCGCCGTGGAGGCGCAGGCAGCCCTGGCCGCCGCGCAGGCCGAGCAGGCCGGCAAGGACGCCGCGCAAGAGGCGCGCCGGATGACCGGCAAGGCGAAACAGGAGGCGGACCGGATCGTCGGCGAGGCCAGGGCCGAAGCCCGCAGGCTGGTCGTTGATGCCAAGGCCGACGCCGAGCGCCGCCAGACCACGGCGCAGCGCGAGGTCGATCACCTGACCGCCCAGCGCGACGAGATCGCCAGCCATCTCGCCGTGATGCGCCAGTCGCTCGGTGTCCTCGTCCCTGGCCTGGCCGCCGAGCCCCCTGCCGAGCCGGCCGCCGCGGACGACAGCACCCCGGACGACAGCGCCGCGGACGACAGCGCCCCGGACGACAGCGCCCCGGACGACAGCGCGGCCTAGCATGAAGGAATGGCGGCAACTCCTGACCGGCTCAGCGGCGACCTGGGGTGGGGCCTGGCCGTAGTGTTCCGCGCCTACGTGAAGGCGGCCGACGCGATCGCCGCCGACGTGCCGGGCGGCAACCGCGGCTACCAGGTGCTGTCGGCGGCCGCGCGCGACGAGCCTGGCAGCCAGGCGGCGATGGCGCAGCGGCTCGGCATTGACCGCACCGTGATGACGTACCTGCTGGACGACCTCGAGGCCGCGCGACTGGTGGAGCGCCACCCGGACCCCGTGGACAGGCGCAGCCGCCGGGTGGTGGCGACCGCTCACGGGCGCGCGGTGCTCGCGGAACTGGACGAGCGGTTCGCGCATGCCGAGAGCCGTTTGCTTGCCGGACTCGCCGCCAGGGATCAGGCGGAGTTCCGGCGGCTGCTGCGTGAGGTGGCGGCGCGCGCGAACGAACTGGACCCGCTGGCGACGGCGTGCGACGCGGTGGCGGATCTGCCTGGACGGTGAACCGCGGGCTCGGTCGCGGACTAGGGTCGCGGACTACGTCACCGGCTAGGTCACGGGCTCCGTGGCGGCTTCGGCTTCCGCGGCCTCGACGGCGTCGGCGATCAGCCGGCGGATGGCATGAGCGAGCGCCCGGTCCAGGTCGGGATCGGCCTCTGTCGGTGAACTATCCGCGCCCATCTGCTCAATCCCCCCGTAGTGCGACAAAGCGGCGGAATCAAATTACACCTGCGGAGTTTAAACGGGCGCGTTGCGCGGCCGGCGAGAGGCCGTTTCGTAAGTTTGCCGTAAGAAATACGTAACACGACTCCCCGGCGGCGCTGGATCGACCGGTTCGCGAGCCCGAACAGGCTGTCCACGATGATGCCCAGGGCCAGGATCACGATCATGACGGCGATCGTGCTCGCCATGTCCGACATTTCCTGGTCGCTGTTCAGCAGGATCCCCAGCGACGGCTCGTTCGCGATCAGCACCACCAGCTCCGCCGTGATCAGGGAGTGCCAGGTGAAGGCCCAGCCCTGCTTCATGCCCGACACGAACGCGGGCAGCGACGCGGGCAGGAACAGGTGCCGGTACAGGGAGAAGCCGCGCAGCCCCATCAGCCGGGCGGCCTTGATCAGCAGCGGCGGCGTGTAGTCCGCGCCCGCGATGAGCCCGTTCGCGATCGACGGTGCCGCCGCCATCACGACCACGAACAGGATCGTCGAGGTGCTCGAGCCGAACAGGATGATGGCGAACGGGATCCAGGCGACCGAGGGCATCGTCTGCAGGCCGGTCAGCAGCGATCCGAAGGCCGCCCGCAGCGGGCTCACGCGCGAGACGAGCGAGCCGACGACCGTGCCGATCACCAGCGAGATGGCGAAGCCGCCGATCGCACGGCCGACGGTGACGCCGATCGCGTGCCACAGGAGCCCGCCGGACGCCTGGTCCCACAAGTTGACGAGCGTGGTGGCCGGCGCGGGGAAGACAGTGGACGGCTTCCAGCCGGCCAGGTACAGGATCTCCCAGATGACCAGCGCAAGGGCGATGGCGGCCAGCTTGGGCCAGGCTGAGCGCCACACCTTGCCCGCGGCCAGGCCGGAACCCCGCGGCGCGGCCTCGACGGGCAGGTCGAGCGCGTCCAGGCCGGCGAGCGTGTCACTTGCCATGGCGGCCCACCTCTTCCCGCAGCCTGTCGGTGATGGTCCCGGCCAGCTCGGCCACCGGGGCCGAGTCGATGCGCCGCGGCCGCTGAATGGGCACCGGGTACTCCTTGATGACGGTTCCGGGCCGGCTGCTCAGCAGGATGACGCGGTCGCCGAGCCGCACCGCCTCGCGCACGTTATGGGTGACGAACAGCACGGTGGAGTTCCGGGCCGCGGTCACGCTGTCCAGTTCCTCGTGCAGCAGGTCCCGGGTCATGGCGTCCAGGGCGCCGAACGGCTCGTCCATGAGCAGCACGTCCGCGTCCTGGGCCAGGGCCCTGGCCAGCGCTACCCGCTGCCGCATGCCGCCCGACAGCTCGTGCGGCCGTTTCTTCCCGAAGCCGCCGAGGTGCACGGTCTCGAGCAGTTCCGCCGCGCGCCCGCGGCGCTCGGCGCGGGCGACGCCGCGGGCGCGCAGGGCTAGCTCCACGTTGCCCGCCGCCGACAGCCACGGCAGCAGCGCCGCCTCCTGGAACATCAGCGCGACGCGGCCGCCGACGGCCACCTGGCCGGCGGTCGGCTGCTCCAGGCCGGCGACCAGGGAAAGCAGCGTGGACTTCCCGCAGCCGGACGCGCCGATCAGGCAGGTGAACTCGCCGGGCGCGGCCGTGAGGGTCACCTGGTCGAGGGCGCGGACGGCGGTGCCGCCGCGCCCGAAAACCTTGGAGACGCCGGACAGCGTGACCGCCGCCGGCACCTGCGTGGCCGGCAGCTCCGTGCCCGGCAGGCCCGTGCCTGGCAAGATGGCCGCCGGTGCCTTGTTCGCTGGAACCGTGCCGCTCATCGTCAGGAACCCACCTGAGGCTGGCCGTCCGCCTTCAGCAGTTCGTTGAGCGGGCCGAGGTCGAAGATGCCGTTCAGGTTGTCCGACGACAGCAGACCGACCGCCTCGGCCTGCTGGGCGTCCTGCTCCAGCGACGTGACATCGGGGTTGTCGGTGAACGTGGTCTCCTTGAACGCCGCGGCCACGAGGTTCGCCGCCAGCGGCTTGCCGGTGTAGGCGGCCAGCTCCGCGTTCGCGTCCGCCGCGGCGGCCGACGGGTCGCTCTTGATGAGGTCGTTGGCCTCGATCTGGGCCTTGAGCAGGTCGTTCACGATCGCCGGGTGCGCGGCGAGGAACGACTGCGTGACCATCAGCACGGTCGTGACGCCCGGCTCGCTGAAGAGCACCTTGCCGCCGTCTTCCACCATCTCGGCGTCGTATGGCGCCGGCTCGGAGGCGCCGGCGATCTGCCCGGACTCGAACTCGAGCACCGCGGCGGAGTTGGGGCTGGTCGGCTTGACCGTCACCTGGCCGCCGCCGGTCGTCGTCGTGGCGATGCCGTTGTCCTTGAGCCAGTAGCGGACGGCCACGTCCTGGGTGTTGCCAAGCGACGGCGTGGCCACCGACTTGCCCTTGAGGTCGGCCGCGGACGAGATCGACTTGCTCACGACGAACGACGCGCCGCCGTCCGCCGCACCGGAAATGATCTTGATGGCCTTGCCATCGGACTTCAGCCAGGCGTTGATCGCCGGGTTCGGGCCGACGTAGGCCGCGTCGAGCTGGCCGGCCAGGATCGCGGTGGTCTCCTGCGTGCCGCTGCTGTAGGCGGTGACCGAGACCGAGCCGGCGCTGCCAAGGGCCTTGGTGAAGTACCCGTTCTTGAGGGCGATCAGCGCGGGTGCGTGGGTGATGTTCTCCAGCAAGCCGAGCCGCACGGTCACCGGTGCCGACGCGGAATCGCCGGAACTGGTGCCGTCGCCGCTGCTGGAACCGGACGAGCAGCCTGCTATGAGGAGCGCGCCGCCGACGACAGCGGCGACGCTGGCCAAGACCCTTCGCATGAAGTTCCCATTCTCTATCGATTAAATAGGTAAATCCAGACTATACACCCCACCGGCAAAGTAGGAAACACGGCGGTAACAGGTGTTACGAACTGACGCCGCGTCGTAGCGACGGAAGGCTGGGGGGTTCGGGGGGAGGTTAAGCAGGCAGAGCCCTGGAGCGCCGGCGGGGACTCAGTCGTTGTCGGAGGAGTCCTGGATGTTGATGCCGGTGACCGACGGGTACTTCTGGAGGCATTCCTCCAGCCGGGCGATGTCCGCGTCGTCAGCGTTATTGATCTGATACACAACCTCGCTGAGCGCTTCGTTAAGCGAGACGCCCGGCGGAATCGGGGACGGGGTGACGCCAGGCAGCTTCCCGCACGCATCCCTGACCTGCATCCGGACCGAGTTCGGCGTGTTGTCGTTGAACGAGACGAGGGCCTGCTGCTGCCCCAGCGACTTGTCGAACTGTGAGCATCCCGTTACCCCTAGCAAGCACAGGGCGAGGCCGGTGAACACGACAAGGCGTAGTACTCGCATGCGCACAGCCTACGCGCACGCCGCACCGAGTACCGTACTGGGGAAAGGAGAAGGATCACCGCCTACATGCCGTCCTCCCACATTCTTATCGTCAACGCCCGCAAGGTGTCCCAGCCTGTCTTCGTCATCGGCGCGCCCCACTCCGGCGCGGAGGCCATCGGACAGGCGCTGAAGATCTCCCCGGGATTCCATGTCACGCTCGGCGCCCGGAGCGTGCTGCAGGCGGTCTACGCGTTCGCCCGCCGCCCCTCCCTGTACGCCAGTCACGGCGACGCCACGGTCGCGGTGATGCGGGACGCCTTCGCCCAGGCCTGGCAGATCCATCCGGTGAACTGCATGGAGTGCGCGCCGCAGTGCCGGTCGGCGGCGGGGCTGAGCGAGTCGCAGCCGGGCGCCTGCGCCGAGGAACGCGGGCTGGCCAGGTACGGGGACGCCACCCCGGACCTCGCCTACTGCGCGGAGGCGCTGATCGCCGCGTTCCCCGACGCGCGGATCGTGCAGATCGTCAGGGACGGGCGGGACTCCGTGGCCGCCATGCTCACCGACCCGGCGACGATGCAGTGGTTCCGGCCGGGCATCGCCAACGTCGACAGCGAGTTCCCCAATCCGTTCTACGGGGTCGAGGACTCCGACGACCGGATGATCTGGAGCGGGCTGTCGGACGCCGCCAAGTGCGCGCTGCGCTGGCGGGGGGCGGTCCGGCTCGCCGCCAGGCTGCGCCAGGCGCTGCCCGCGGACCAGCTCAAGACGCTGCGCTACGAGGACATGATCCGCAATCCGCGCGACGCGGCGGGCTCCCTGACCGCGTTCGCCGGCACCACCGTCGCGGCGCCGATCATGTCGAACCACCGCGAGGTCAGGAAGCAGGCGGGCACCTGGTATCAGTCGTTGACGCTCAGCGAGCTCAGCGACATCGAGAAGATCGCCGGCGAGGAACTCGGCCGCCTCGGGTACTCCTGAGCCGGCCGCCGCAGTCACCTGGGTTCGTTCGGCAGCAGCCTTTCCTGATGGGCGAACTGCGTGTGGTAGAGCTCCGCGTAAAGGCCGTCGTCGGCGAGCAGTTGCTCGTGCGTGCCCGTCTCCACCACGCGGCCATCATCGATGACCAGGATCTGGCTGGCCTCGCGGACGGTGGACAGCCGGTGCGCGATCACCAGGGACGTGCGGCCGGTCAGCGCCAGCTTCAGCGCCTCCTGGACCGCCGCCTCCGACTCCGAGTCCAGGTGCGCGGTCGCCTCGTCGAGGACGACGATCGACGGCGCCTTCAGCAGCAGCCGCGCGAGCGCGACGCGCTGCTTCTCGCCGCCTGACAGCCGGTAGCCGCGGTCCCCGACGATCGTGTCCAGCCCGTCGGGCAGCACGCTGATCAGGTCCCAGATCTGCGCCGCCCGGCACGCCCCGACCAGTTCCGCTTCCGTCGCGGACGGGCGCGCGTACAGCAAGTTCGCGCGCACCGTGTCGTGGAACAGGTGCGCGTCCTGCGTCACTACGCCGACGGCGTCGTGCAGGGATTCCAGCGTGACGTCGCGGAGGTCGAGGCCGCCGATGCGGACGGCGCCGTCGTCCGGGTCATACATCCGGGACACCAGCTGGGTGATGGTGGTCTTGCCGGCGCCTGACGGGCCGACCAGGGCGGTGATCTCGCCGGACGGCGCGGTGAACGACACATCGTGCAGGACGCCGGCGGAGGCGTCGGTGCGTTCGGGTGTGGGCAGGGCGATCGACTCCAGGGAGGCGAGTGACACTTCGGCCGCGGTCGGGTACCTGAAGGAGACGTGGTCGAAGGTGATCTCGGGCGCGGCGTCGCCCTCGCCGTCCCCCGCGCGGCGGGGCAGGGCGACCGCGTCCGGCTTCTCGGTGATCAGCGGCTCCAGGTCGAGCACCTCGAAGACCCGGTCGAAGCTGACCAGCGCGGTCATCACCTGGACCTGCACGTTGGACAGCGAGCCGATCGGGCCGTACACGCGGGCCAGCAGCTGGGTCAGCGCCACGAGCGTGCCGATCTCGAACGCGCCCCTGATTACCAGGCTGCCGCCGACCCCGTAGACGACCGCGGTGATCAGCGAGGTCAGCAGCGTGATCGCGACGAAGAACACCTGGCCGTACATGGCGGTGACGACGCCGATGTCACGGACCTTGGCCGCCTTGCCGCCGAACATATCGGCCTCCTCGCGGGGGCGGCCGAACAGCTTGACCAGCATCGCGCCCGCGACATTGAACCGCTCGTTCATCATCGAGCCCATCTCGGCGTCGAGCTGCATGCCTTCCCTGGTGAGCCGCTGCATGCGGCGGCCGACCAGGCGGGCGGGCAGCAGGAACAGCGGGATCATCACCAGCGAGATGACGGTGACCTGCCACGACAGGTAGAACAGCGCGACCAGGATGACGATGAGGCTCAGGACGTTGGACACGATGCTCGACAGCGTGCCGACGATCGCCTGCTGCGCGCCCATCACGTCGGCGTCGAGGCGGCTGACCAGCGACCCGGTCTGTGCCCGCGTGAAGAACGCGATCGGCTGCCGCTGCACATGGCCGAAGACCTGGGTGCGCAGGTCGTAGATGATGCCCTCGCCGAGCCGGGCGGAGAACCAGCGGTTCACGAACCCGAGGAACGCGTCGAAGATCGCGACGCCGGCCACGGTCGCCGCGATGATGATCACCACCGCCTCGTCGCGGGCGACGATGCCGCGGTCGATGAGGTCGCGCAGCAGCAGCGGGTTGACGACGGTGATGACGGCGTCCAGCGATGTCGCGAAGAGGAACGCGGCCAACTGCCAGCGGTAAGGCCGCGCGTACCGCGCGATCCTCTTGACGGTGCCTGGCTTGAGCTTCTGCTTGGTGACCGACGGGTCCATGCGGAACCCGCGCACCATACCCATGGGAGGGTGTCCCCGACCGTGCATGATCCTGTTAACTTACTCCCGGCCCGCGCCGTTCCCGTCCGGCGCCGCGCGGCCGTAAGCCCGGAGCGAAACCCGCCGCGCTAGCTCGCTACCGCGTCTCCCCGGCTGGCGGCGCCCCGCGTCGCGCCCCCGCGGCCGCGGAGTTTCACCCCGGTTTCCTTGAGCAACCGGTGAATGAACCCGTAGGACCGGCCTGTCGCGCTCGCGAGTGCCCTGATGGACTCCCCGGAGTCATATCTGTTCTTCAGGTCAGTCGCCAGCTTGCTCCGGTCCGATCCGGTGACCCGGGTTCCCTTTCCTAGGGTCTCGGCCACGTGTACCTCCCGTGAGGTAGAGCACTCATTGCGTTACGTCCCCTGGCAATGATCACCTATCGGCACGTTGTTGACTACCCACATCGCGGGATTTCTGCGTGGTTTTACGGCACCGGTTTACGGCACCGGTTTTACGCTGGGCTTACGGTAAGGCTTGCGTAAGGCTTACGCCAGGGCAACGAGATCAGCGAAATCGCTGCTCCAGGTGTCTTCGGTTCCCTCGGGGAGGACGATAACCCGCTCCGGGGAAAGCGCCTGGACGGCGCCCTCGTCGTGGGTGACAAGGACAATCGCGCCTTCATATCCGCGCAGCGCGGCGAGGATCTCCTCGCGACTGGCGGGGTCCAGGTTGTTGGTGGGCTCGTCGAGCAGCAGCACGTTCGCGCCGGAAACCACCAGGAGCGCCAGCGCGAGCCGCGTCTTCTCGCCGCCGGAAAGAACTCCGACCGGCTTATCCACATCGTCGCCGGAGAACAGGAAAGAACCGAGTACTTTCCGCTGGTCAGTCTCGGTCAGCTCCGGCGCGGCCGTGCGCATGTTCTCGATAAGCGTCCGCCCCGTATCGAGCGTTTCATGTTCCTGCGCGTAATAACCGAGCCGCAAGCCGTGTCCCGGCGCCACCTTTCCGGTATCCGGCTTTTCCACGCCGGCCAGCAGGCGGAGCAGCGTGGTCTTGCCCGCGCCGTTAAGCCCGAGGATCACCACCCGGCTGCCCCGGTCAACGGCCATCGTGACGTCGGTGAATACCTCAAGGGAGCCGTAGGATTTCGATAGTCCGTCCGCTGTGAGCGGGGTTTTCCCGCACGGAACAGGGGTCGGGAACCGCAGCTTCGCCACGCGGTCTTGCTGCCTTTCCTCCGCGAGCCCGTCGAGGAGCCGCTCGGCCCGTCGCTGCATGTTCTGCGCCGCCTTGGCCTTGGTCGCCTTCGCCCGCATCTTGTCCGCCTGGGCCGCGAGCGCGGTCGCCTGCCGCTCGGCGTTGGACCGCTCGCGACGGCGGCGCCGCTCATCGGCCTCGCGCTGGCTCAGGTAGGTCTTCCAGCCGACGTTGTAGATGTCGAGCACGGACCGGTTCGCGTCCAGGTAGAAGACCTTGTTGACGACCTGCTCGACCAGTTCGACGTCGTGGCTTATCACCATCAGCCCGCCGCGGTAGGTCTTCAGGTGGTCGCGGAGCCAGATGATCGAGTCGGCGTCCAGGTGGTTGGTGGGCTCGTCGAGCAGCAGCGTCTGGGAGTCCCCGAACAGGATCCGCGCCAGCTCGACCCTTCTTCGCTGTCCTCCGGACAAGGTCACAAGGGGCTGATGCAGCACGCGATCGGGCAGGCCGAGGCTGGCCGCCAGCGACGCCGCCTGCGATTCGGCCGCGTAGCCGCCGAGCACCGCGAGCCGGTCGCTGAGGTTCCCGTATTTCCTGATCGCCTTGTCCGCGACGGCCGGATCGGCGTGGCTCATCTGCGCCTCGACCTTGCGCATCTGCTCGCGCACCTCGTCGAGCCCGCGCGCGGACAGCACGCGGTCGAGGGCGAGCACCTCCAGGTCACCCGTCCGGGGGTCCTGGGGCAGGTAGCCGACGCTGCCGCTGGTCCGCACGGCGCCCGCGGCGGGCAGCCCGTTCCCCGACAGCGTCTTCATGAGCGTGGTCTTCCCCGCGCCGTTGCGCCCGACCAGCCCGATCCGGTCGCCCTCGGCAACCTGGAACGAGGCATCGGCCAGCAGCAACCGGGCACCGGCACGCAGCTCTATGCCACTGGCAACGATCACGGGTACTCCATTTCAGCGAGGTAGGGAAGACAGGCGGGTTCGGACAGGCGGGTTCGGCGGTTCAAAGCGATACAGATTACCCGATCACGTGACCGGCTCCGTAAGCCGGATTCTGACGGCCAGGAAGTGCCGCGGCGAATCCCTCAGTACAGCGAGCTTCGGGTCCGGCACTGTCAGGAACCGCCCGGTGACCCGGTCCAGGTACGGCGCCAGCCGCGGATCTTCGGTAGCCTCCGCGACAGCGCGCTTGTCCCCGCCGAGAACTACAACATCCAATACCGGGCGACCCTTCCCGTCCGCCCATCCTCCCCAGACCTGGGCCGCCGCGGCGGCGGCCGCCTGCAGTGCCTGCGCCGCCTGATTCTCGCGCCTGCGGGCGAAGCGCTGCTGGGACCACCCGCCCGCCGCGCTGCGGCCGTGGACGAGGCGCGAGCCGGCCTTCGACGCGGCCAACTGCGGCGGCGACCCGGTGAACACCCCGGCCGCGAACCCGCCGAGCCGGACAAGGAGCACGCCCACGGACCGCTCCGCGGTCGCGTGCGCGGCGATCTCACCCGCCACCTCCGAGGCCTGCGCGCGGGCATGACTACTTACCCCGGCCCGCCATTCCCAGAACGGCGGCCGGCACGTCGCGACTGTCCCGTCCGGCGCCTCGAACGTCACGTCGTCGCTGCTCACGACCACTGCGACGGACGAATCGGATGCCGTCCCCCCGTGCCGCGACGCAAACGAATCGATCCATCCGGGGAAGCGCGCCGGCGAAATTTCCAGCCACCTGCCCGCATCACCTGCGAGATTCCTCACTACCTACTGCCCTATCATGTTTACTATCCGTAGTACACGAACGCGTCGTCCGCACCCTAGTGTGGCAACGCGTTGCCAGGAACCTTTACTGCGAGTTGCTGCGTTGCGCTTACCAGATCCCTGAGGAAGACTCCATGGTCCCGAACGATCCCGCAACCGCCCCGGACAGCGTCCCGCGCCCGCGGCCCTCGCGATCGCCCGCGAATGCCGCTTCCCCTCAGGCCATGGCGCACGGCAGCACGGTGGTCCGTCCCGGCGCCGTGGCGTGGGGCGACGCGCCCGGCGCGGCCGACGCGGCGCACTCGTCGTGCGACGCGGTGGAACAGGTCCTCGCCGCGGCGGTGCGGGACGCGGAGCGGATCGGCGACCTGCTGGACGAACTAGCCCGGGCGCGGGTCTGGGTGCCGCTTCCCGGCGGTGGGGTGCCCGTCACCGACGGGTCTTCGGTCGCGCTCCCGACCGTCATGTACCTGGGCGAAGAATTCGTCCCCTGCTTCACGTCCGTGCAGCGCCTCGGCGCGTGGCCGGACGTGTCCGGGAGCGGCCACTACGGGATGGAACGGCGCCACTCGGCCTGGCACCCGGGTGACCGGCGGATGCCGCCCCACATCGTGGTGCCGACCGCCGCACTGGCCCGTCGGCTGCCGCAGGGAATCGGGATCGCGCTGAACCCGGGCGCGGAGGCGAGCGTGCCGATCTACCCCGAGGGCGTCGCGCACCTCGCCGCGCCCGCGCGGACCGCCGACGTCGACATCCCCGTCCGGGTCGGCCACCCGCCGGACGAACCGGAGGCGCTGCTGCGCGAGGTGCGCGGCGGCCTGCACGACCTGCCCATGGTGCGGGCGGCGTCCCGCGCCTGGCTCTGCGTCCCCGGCCGGGGCGAGGGACTTGTCATCTCGGTCGCGCTCGACGACCCGGCGGATGCGCTCGCGCAGGAGGCCGTGGCTGGGATAATCGAGCGCGTGGTCGCGGCCATGCCGCACCAGGCGCCGTTCCCGATCGACGTCACCTTCCCCGGCGAGTCCGAACCCGACCTTGTCGACGACTGGGTCGCGAAGAACACGCGCCCCTTCTACCTCCGCACCTGACGGCACGCCGGCCCGTGTGACTACCGGGCCAGCGCGCCGTATCCCGCGTTCAGCGGATCAGATGTTGAAGCCGAGCGCGCGCAGTTGCTCGCGGCCGTCTTCGGTGATGTTCTCCGGGCCCCACGGCGGCATCCAGACCCAGTTGATCCGGAAGTCGTTCACGAGGCCTTCCAGGGCCGCGCCCGCCTGCTCCTCGATCACGTCGGTGAGCGGGCACGCGGCGCTGGTCAGCGTCATATCGAGCGTCGCCACCTTCGCGTCGTCGATGTCGACGCCGTAGACGAGTCCGAGGTCGACGACGTTGACGCCCAGTTCGGGGTCCACCACGTCGCGCAGCGCCTCCATCACATCCTCGACCTCCTGGGAGACCGGCTCCTGGGAGATCTCCGGCGCGAGCGTTTCTTCCTGGGGAGTCTCACTCATGATTACTATCCTCCGTCACGGCGGGGGTGGAGGTACGGGGCGCGGGGGCGGCGGCCGAAGCGGGAGTGGAGGTACGGGGCGCGGGGGCGGCGGCCGACGCGGGGGCGAGCGCGCGCGCGGTCGCGTCCTTCCACGCCATCCAGCCGAGCAGCGCGCACTTGATCCGGGCCGGGTAGTTGGACACGCCCGCGAACGCCACCGCGTCTTCCAGCACGTCCTCGTCCGCCTCCGTCTCGCCCTTGGACCGCATCAGCGTCAGGAACTCGTCGCCGATCCGCATCGCCTGGCTGACCGGCTTGCCGATCACGAGGTCACTCATCACCGAGGCACTGGCCTGGCTGATGGAGCAGCCGAGCGAGTCGAAGGACACGTCCTCGACCACCGGCTCGCCGCCGACCTCCTTCAGCGCGACGCGCAGCGTCACCTCGTCCCCGCATGTCGGGTTGACGTGATGCACCTCGGCATCATACGGATCCCGCAGGCCCTTGTGGTGCGGGTTCCGGTAGTGATCCAGGATGATCTCCTGGTACATCGACTCAAGCTGCATAGTGCCCCTTACAACGCCGCACCGGAGTTCCCTGTTCCACCGGGATCAGGCCCCGAAGAACTTCTGGGCGTACCGGATTCCCTCCGCCAGCGCGTCCACTTCCCCGTGCGTGTTGTACACGTAGAACGTGGCACGGGTAGAGGCCTGGACCCCGAGGGCCCGGTGCAGCGGCCACGCGCAGTGGTGCCCGGTGCGGACCGCGATGCCGAGTTCATCGAGGACCTGGCCGACGTCGTGCGGGTGCACGCCGTCTACCTCGAAGGCGACGGCGCCGCCCCGGTCCTCGGTCGTGTCCGGGCCCAGCACGCGCACCCCGGGGATCTCGCGGATCGCCTCGAGCGCGTGCGCGGTGAGGGACTCCTCGTGCGCGGCGACGTTGTCCATGCCGAGCCCGTTCAGGTAGTCGATCGCGGCGGAAAGGCCAGCGGCCTCCGGAGCCGGCGGGACTCCTGTCTCGAACCGCGCGGGCGGCGGCTGGAACGTCGAGCCCTCCATCCGGACGATCTCGATCATGTCCCCGCCGAACAGGAACGGCGGCAGCGCCTCCAGCGCCGCGTACTTCCCGTACAGCACGCCGAGCCCCAGCGGGCCGAGCATCTTGTGCCCGGAGAAGACCAGGAAGTCCGCGTCCAGGGCCTTCACGTCCACCGGGTGGTGCGGGACAAGCTGCGCGCCGTCGGCGAGCACGAGCGCTCCGGCCTCGTGGGCCAGGCGGGTGATGTCCGCCAGGGGCGTGATGACGCCGGTGACGTTGGACTGGCCGGTCACGGCGACTATCTTCGTCCGCTCGGTGATCAGCGACGGGTCTACGTCGAGCCGGCCGTCCGGCGCCACCTTGAACCACTTGAGCGTCGCGCCGGTGCGCCGGGCGAGCTGCTGCCAGGGAACCAGGTTGGCGTGGTGCTCGATCTCGGTGATGAGGATCTCGTCACCGGGCCCGATCGATGAGGTGAGCGCGTAGGCGACCAGGTTCACGGACTCGGTCGCGGCCTTGGTGAACACGATCTCGCTGCTGTCGGCGCCGATGAACGACGCGACCTTGGCCCGAGCGCCCTCATAGATCTCGGTGCCCTCTTCGCTCAGCAGGTGCGAGCCGCGGTGTGCCGCGCCGTTGTGCCGCTCGTAGAACTCGCGCTCGGCGTCAAGCACGGAGACGGGCTTCTGCGACGTCGCCCCGGAGTCGAGGTAGATCAGCGGCCTGTCATCCCGGACGTGCCGGGACAGGGCCGGGAAGTCCTCGCGGATAGCCTCGACATCGAGCGGCGAGGCGGCACTCATGACGCCGTCTCCGCTGCCGCCGCCGACACGTACCGCTCGTAGCCCTCGTTCTCCAGGACGTCGGCGAGCTCGGGGCCGCCCTCTTCCACGACCCGGCCGGCGACGAAGACGTGCACGAAGTCCGGCTTCACGTACCGCAGGATGCGGGTGTAGTGGGTGATCAGCAGCACGCCGTGGCCCGGCTTCTCGCGGAACCGGTTGATGCCCTCGGAGACGACCTTCAGCGCGTCGACGTCGAGACCGGAGTCGGTCTCGTCGAGGATCGCGATCTTCGGGTCGAGCACCTCGAGCTGGAGGATCTCGTGACGCTTCTTCTCGCCGCCGGAGAACCCCTCGTTGAGGGAGCGCTCGGCGAACTTCGGGTCGATGGAGAGGCCGGCCATCGCGCCGCGCATCTCCTTCATGTACTGCCGCAGCTTCGGCGCCTCGCCCCGCACGGCGGTGACCGCGGTGCGCAGGAAGTTCGACACCGATACGCCGGGGACCTCGACCGGGTACTGCATCGCGAGGAACAGCCCGGCGCGGGCGCGGGCGTCCACGGTCATCGACAGCACGTCTTCGCCGTCCAGCGTGACGCTGCCCTGCGTCACGGTGTACTTCGGGTGCCCGGCGATGGCGTAGGCGAGGGTGGACTTGCCAGAGCCGTTCGGTCCCATGATCGCGTGGGTCTCACCGTCGGCCACCGTCAGGTTGACGCCGCGCAGGATCTCCCGCAGCGTCCCGTCGGGCTCGGTGACGGAAGCGTGCAGGTCGCGGATCTCAAGGGTGGACACTATGACTCCTCTATACCGACGAGGACGTCATCGCCCTCGATCTTCACTGGGTAGACGGGCACCGGCTCGGTGGCGGGCATGCCAGTCGGCTTGCCGGTGCGCAGGTCGAAGCGCGACCCGTGCAGCCAGCACTCGATCGTGCAGCCGTCTACCTCGCCTTCCGACAGGGGCACCTCGGCGTGCGAGCACACGTCGCGGATCGCGAACACCTCGCCGCCGGCGCGGACGACGGCGACCGGCTCGCCGGCCAGTTCGACCGCGAGGGGGCCGTCCTGCGGGACGTCGGACAGGGCACAGGCGCGGATAAAAACGGATTCGCTCATGCCATGCTCCCGGCCAGTTCCGCCTCGATCCTCTCGATGACGCGCTCTTCGACCTCCGGTACACCGATCCTGCTGATCAGCTCGCCGAAGAACCCGCGGATCACCAGCCGCCGCGCTTCGTTCTCCGGGATGCCGCGCGCCATCAGGTAGAAGATGTGCTCGTCGTCGAGGCGACCGTTGGCGCTGGCGTGCCCCGCGCCTACCACCTCGCCGGTGAGGATCTCCAGGTTCGGCACCGAGTCGGCGCGTGCCCCGTCGGTGAGCACCAGGTTCCTGTTGTACTCGTACGTGTCGGTGCCGGTCGCCTCCGGGCGGATCAGGACGTCGCCGATCCACACGGTGTGCGCGTCCTCACCGGACAGGGCGCCCTTGTAGACGACGCGGCTGCGGCAGTTCGGCGTGTCGTGATCGACGAACAGCCGGTGCTCCAGGTGCTGCCCGGCGTCGGCGAAGCAGATGCCGTACAGCTCGGCGTCGCCGCCGGGAGCGGCGTACCGCACGATCGGAGAGAGGCGTACCAGGGAACCGCCGAGGGTGATCGCGAAGTGCTTCAGGCGCGCGTCACGGCCGAGCGTCGCCTGGTGGTGCGACACCTGGGCCGCGTCGTCGGCCCAGTCCGCGATCCATACGAGCGTGAGGTCGCCGCCATCCGCGACGCTGATCTCCACGTTGTCGGCGTAGGTGGCGTTCCCCCGCTGGTCGATCACCACGACCGCCTTGCCGAAGGGCTGGACGTCGATGATGATGTGCCCCGCGGTGGCCGGAACCCCCGATTCCGCCGGACGGCCAGTGGTGTCTCCCCCGGCCACCGCCGCTCCGGTGCCCGTGACGCGGACGATGGTCGGGCGGGACGCGACCGCTTCCTTCGGAACCGTGATCACAGTCGCGATGCCGGCGGCGGCGAACGCACGGGCGCTCACCCGGTCATCGGGAAGGAAGGCGCTCTCGGCGGGCGCCACCGTCCGTTCGGTGTAATCGATCTCGGGAGCGGGCTCGACGGAGACCTGCACCCCCGTTGACCCGAGGGGAGCGTTCTTGTGCAGGCCGCGCAGGCGGCTCAGCGGCGTGAACCGCCATTCCTCCTCGCGGCCGGTGGGCACGGGGAAGTCGTCAGGGTTGACCGACCGCAACGCGTGCAGGCTGGTAACCGGCGCGGTCTCGACCGCGCCGCTGAGGGAGGACATCAGCCGACCGCTCCTTCCATCTGCAGCTCGATCAGGCGGTTGAGCTCGAGCGCGTACTCCATGGGGAGCTCGCGCGCGATCGGCTCGACGAAGCCGCGCACGATCATCGCCATCGCCTCGTCCTCGGTAAGGCCGCGGCTCATCAGGTAGAACAGCTGGTCCTCGGAGATCTTCGAGACGGTGGCCTCGTGGCCCATCTCGACGTCGTCCTCGCGGATGTCGTTGTACGGGTAGGTGTCGGAGCGGCTGATCGTGTCGACCAGCAGGGCATCGCACTTGACCGTGGACTTGGAGTGCGCGGCGCCGTCGCGGACCTCGACCAGGCCGCGGTAGGACGTGCGGCCGCCGCCGCGGGCGACGGACTTGGACACGATGGTGCTGCTGGTGTGGGGCGCGCAGTGGACCATCTTCGAGCCCGCGTCCTGGTGCTGGCCCTCGCCGGCGAACGCCACCGACAGGGTCTCGCCCTTGGCGTGCTCGCCCATCAGGTAAACGGCCGGGTACTTCATCGTGACCTTGGAGCCGATGTTGCCGTCGATCCACTCCATCGTCGCGCCCTGCTGGGCCACCGCCCGCTTGGTCACGAGGTTGTAGACGTTGTTCGACCAGTTCTGGATCGTCGTGTACCGGCAGCGGGCGTCCTTCTTCACGATGATCTCGACGACGGCGCTGTGCAGGCTGTCCGACTTGTAGATCGGCGCGGTACAGCCCTCGACGTAGTGCACGTAGGAGCCCTCGTCGACGATGATCAGGGTCCGCTCGAACTGGCCCATGTTCTCGGTGTTGATGCGGAAGTAGGCCTGCAGCGGGATCTCGACGTGGATGCCCTT
>DASZJE010000022.1:0-2289 GCA_035948445.1 Trebonia sp.
GCAACGCTCCCCACCGGTACAGCCGACGTGGCGTCTGCCATCTGCCCGAGGGCCGCGGCATCTTCCCGTCGCTCACCGTCATGGAGAATCTCACCGTGCAGGCGCGCGAGGTCGACCTGAAGCAGTCGTTGGCCGACGTTACCGAGCTGTTCCCCATTCTGGCCCAACGCCTGGGCCAAACCGCCGGCAGCCTGTCCGGCGGGGAGCAGCAGATGCTGGCGCTGTCCAGGGCGTACCTCACCAAGCCCAAGGTCGTCCTCGTCGACGAGCCGAGTCTCGGCCTCGCGCCGCGCATCGTCGATCGGATCTACGAGGTTCTGGCGCGATTCGTGGCCCGGGGGGTTTCACTCGTCATCGTCGAGCAGTACGTGCAGCGCGCGCTCGCCCTCGCCAACACGGTGTACATCCTCAGCCGGGGTGAGGTCATCCACGTGGGGAAGGCCGACGAGCTCGACCCGCACGAGATCTACCAGCGGTATCTGGGCGTGGAGTCCTGAGCACCGCGACCGGGCGTGGAGCGGAGAGAAGGCGGCCAGTGGAGATTGCCGATGTAGCGGCGGGTGGGGCAACGCGGTATGCGGGCCGGCGGATGCCTCGGGTGGAGGATGCCCGGCTGCTGACCGGGCACGGCACCTACGTCGATGACATCGACCTCCCCGGGATGCTGCACGCCTGTTTCGTGCGCAGCCCCGTCGCGCACGCCGAGATCCGCGGCATCGACACTTCGGCCGCGTGTGCCGCGGCGGGTGTGCGTGCCGTCTTCACGGCCGCGGAACTCAACGGCGATGTCAAGGAGCAGTGGCACACCTCGGTCGGGCGGCAGAGCCCGGAAACCCCGCGGCCACCCCTGGCCGAAGGCCGGGTGCGCTTCGTCGGCGACCCGGTTGCGCTGGTGATCGCCGAGAGCCGCTACCTCGCGGAGGATGCCGCCGAGCTGGTGGAGGTCGATTACGAGCCGTTGCCGGCGGTCGCCGACTACACCCGGGCGCACGAAGCGGCGGCGCTCGTCCACGAATCCCACGGGTCGAACCTGATCGGGGAGATGGCGGGCGCCCCGATGGCCGCTGTCGAGGAGGCCTTCGCCGCGGCGGCGCACGTCGTGACCGAGACGATCTACCAGAACGCGTATGTGCCGGTGCCGATGGAGGGCCGCGGCCTGGTCGTCGACTACTCACCAGCCACAGGGGAGTTGACGATCTACGCCGCGACGCAGGCACCGCACGAGGTTCGCCTGTTCTGTTCGCGCCTGCTCGGCCTGCCCGAACACCGCATCCGTGTCGTGATGCGCGACACGGGCGGCGCGTTCGGGCAGAAGATCATGGTGCAGCGTGACGAGATGTGCCTGATGCTGGTGGCGCCCAAGATGGGCGCGCCGGTGAAATGGGTCGAGGACCGGCGCGAGAACCTGATCTCCGCCGGGCAGTCGCGTCACGAGCACGGCGCGGTACGAATGGCGTTCGACGCCGACGGCGCCATCCTGGCCGCCGCGATCGACTTCGTCTCCGACTGCGGCGCCTACCCGACGCCATGGCCGGTGGGGACCGCAGGCGTGGTCGGGATGCTGTTGCCGGGCCCGTATCGCGTTCCGAAGGCAAGCTTCACGGCCAAGGCGTTCTATACGAACACCGTCGGCCGGGCGGCCTATCGGGGCCCCTGGCAGTTCGAGACACTGGCCAGGGAGCTGCTGCTGGACATCGCGGCCCGCCGCATCGGCATCGATCCGATGCAGCTGCGGCGTCGCAACCTGCTGCGGGAAGACGAGCTTCCCTACACCAATCCGAACGGCCTGCCCTACGACAGCATCGCGCCGCTGGCGACCTTCGAGCAGGCGCTGGAGATGCTGGACTACGAGGGTTTCCGGCGCCTGCAGGCGCAGGCGCGGGCGGCGGGCCGCTACCTCGGCGTGGGGCTATCGACCTACGTCGAACCTTCGACGCCCAGCTTCGGCTATTACGCCACCGAGGCGGCGACAATCCGCGTCGAGCCCTCGGGCAAGGTGAACGTCTACATTGCCGGCGGGTCGGCGGGTAACAGCATCGAGACCACTGTCGTGCAGCTCGCCGCCGACGCCCTCGGCGTGCGCATCGACGACGTCGCGACGATCCAGGGGGACACCGCGGTCACCGGCTTCGGCGCGGGAGCCGCCGGCAGCCGGAGCGGATCGATGACCGCCGGCGCGATCGGGGAGGCGGCGGCGACGTTGCGGATGCGGATCGTGGCCATCGCGGCGCACAAGCTGGAGGCTGCGGAGGCCGACATCGAGCTGGCCGACAGCCGGGCCAGCGTGCG
>DASZJE010000023.1:0-1533 GCA_035948445.1 Trebonia sp.
GTTGCGGTTCAGCTTGAGCACGGCTTCGTCGAGGTAGGTCTGTGTCACCTTGAGCCCAGTCAGCATCTCGGCAACGGCGAACTGGGTGTTCTGGAACTGCGCGATGGGCCGGCCGAATGCCTTCCGCTCCGTAATGTAGTCCAGCGTCCAGGAAAGCGCCGCACGGGCGCCCGCGCAGGCGGTGACGGCGATGCTCAGGCGTTCGAGCGGGAGGTGCGACATGAGGGCGGACATGCCCCCTCCCACCTCGCCGAGCAGAAGGTCGCCGCTGATCCGTGCATCGTCGAAGAACAGCTCGGCGGTGTCCTGGGCTTTCATCCCGAGCTTGTCCAGGTTGCGGCCGCGGGTGAAGCCGGGCATCCCGTCCTCGACCACGAAGAGGCTGAAGGCGCGGCTTCCCGTCTCCCGCCCACTGGCGGTGCGCGCGACGACCACCACGAGGTCGGCGTTGATCCCGTTCGTGATGAAGGTCTTCGCGCCGTTCAGCACCCATGCGTCGCCGTCACGGGTGGCGGTGGTCGTGATGCCCTGCAGGTCCGATCCCGTACCGGGCTCGGTCATGGCGATGGCGCCGATGTACTCGCCAGTGGTCATCTTCGGCAGCCAGCGCTTGCACTGTTCCGGCGTGGCGAAGTCGAACAGGTACGGCAGCACGATGTCGGTCTGGGTGGCGAACCCGGCGGCCAATGAGACCGCAGGCACGCGCGCCATCTCCTCGATCATCGCCACGCGGAGGCGGTAGTCCTCGGTGCCGCCTCCGCCGTACTCTTCGGGGACGTTGAGTCCGAGGAAGCCCTTCCGCCCGCGGCCAGCCAGACCTCGCGAGGGATGTCCCCCTGCTTCTCCCAGGCGTCGACGTGGCCGGCCACACGGCGGGGTGAGGAACTCCCGTACGCTGCGCGAAACTCCTCGTGGTCGTCGTCGAAAAGGCTGCGGCGCTCCCACAGATCGGCCGTCGCGGTCATTTCAGTTCACCAATCCATCGCTGTTGTTCAGTGCGCTCCACGCGTCGACCGTCGGATCGGCAAGCGCTGAGTCGTGTTCACCGGCCGCGGGAATGTCCGTCAGGAGGGTCGTGTCGAAGCCGGAGTAAAGGACGGGCGTCCGCACGACCTCCACGTCCATCTCTGTTTGACGGGCCCGCAGCCGCATGCCTCGCCGAGCGAACAGTTCGGACTCGACGACGCCCTGCCAGGTCGTGATGTGGGCCGCCATGAGACCGGCCTTGCCGAAGAGGGTGACCCACTCCTCCGCGGACCTGGTACGCAAGATGTCCGTCAGGGCCGCTCGCAGCTCTTTGGCATGACGTGAACGCGAGCCCTGGTCGGCGAACCGGGGATCGGCAGCGAGTTCGGAGCTCTGGAGGAGCTCGACGAGTCGTTTCCAGTGCGCCGGGACGTACGCGGCCAGCACGATCTCGCCCTGTCCGGTCGGGTACACGCCGGAGGGCTCCACCGCGACCGGCCGGCGGCCGTTCCCGGGCGGCGCGCTCGGCTGCGCCGGAGTGTTCATGTGCAGAGTCAGGTAGTTCGA
>DASZJE010000024.1:0-1837 GCA_035948445.1 Trebonia sp.
CTGGCCCGCTCCCACCTGGTCTACGGTGAATGGCTGCGCCGCCGACGCCGCCGGCGCGACGCCCGCGTGCACCTGCGCGCCGCGCTTGACAGCTTCGAGCAGCTCCGCCTCGAGGGCTTCGCCGCCCGCACCCGCGCAGAACTGGCCGCCACCGGCGACCACGCCGGCCGCCGCGCGGCCGAGACGAGTGTCCAGCTCACCCCGCAGGAGCTGCAGATCGCCCGGATGGCCGCTGGCGGCGCCACCAACCGGGCCATCGCCGCCCAGCTTTTCCTCAGTGCCGCGACCGTCAACTTCCACCTGTGCAACGTCTACAGAAAGCTCGGCATCGGTCGGCGCGCCGGCCTCACGCTCGCGCTGCTCGACGCCGGACTCGTCGCCGAGCCCGGATCCCTCCAGGAGGTATCACCGTGAGCATCCACCCACCGATCACTGGCGCCGAGGCCGCCGACCGGCTCGCCATCCGTGAGCTGGTCGACGCCTATGCGCACTGCGCCGACCGGCGGGACGCGAAGGGCCAGATGGCCCTGTTCACCGAGGACACCAACTTCGTGGTGTACATGGACGCCAGGAACCCCGAGCCCACGCAGGACCTGCACGGACGTGAGGCCCTTGCGCCGGTCTTCGACGCGCTCAACGCTTACGTCGCTACCATGCACTTCAACGGCCAGAGCACGATCGAGCTCGACGGGGACCGAGCCACCGGCGAGAGCTACTGCCTAGCGCACCACCTGACCGAGGCCGAGGACGGGTCCCGGACGCTGATGGTGGCGTCCATCCGCTACCTGGACACGTTCGTCAAGCAGGACGGGGCCTGGCTGTTCGCCGAGCGCCGCCTGATGGTCAACTGGACCGACACGCGGCCATCGGTGCCCTGACATTCCCACTCGAAGGGAACGCTAGGCTCGCGCGGCCCGCACCGCCAGCGGAACCTGCACGTCCGGGGGCAGCGCGATGGACACCGCGTCCACGTCGCCGAGTAGGGCGTCGGCATCGTCATAAGCGGCTATCCCGTATGGCGCGGCAATCGCAGCCGTCCTGGCGCGGTCACGGCCCCAGACGCCGACGAAGCGGGCCTCAGGTGCCAAGCTGAGCGCCGCCGCGTGTACCTGCCCAGCCCAGTAGCCAGTGCCGAACAGGCCGAACCGAAGGCTCGGGGTTCCCGCCATGACATCCTCCTGAACGTACCGTCGCCCGCATTCATCAGCTTCGTCGGCATCGTCGCGCGTGCCAGCGTGGGCGCGCTTCCGTCAGGTGAATAGCCGGCCGCCAGCACTAAGCGACTAGTCATTCGATGGAAGCGAATCCCTGCCGCCCGTGCCTACGCTCGCTCCAGTCCATGCAATCCGCGGAGGTGGAGTGGCGAGTGGTGTACGACGACTCAAACCAGTGGAGGGAACGGGCGGCCTGCCGCCGTGTAGACCCCGAACTGTTCTTCCCGGTGAGCGAGACCGGCCCATCGCGGCTTCAGATCTGGCAGGCCCAGCAGATCTGCCATGCCTGCCCGGTGCAGCGCACATGCCTGGCATGGGCGCTGCAGAACGCCGTGACCGAGGGCATCTGGGGAGGCAGCACACAAAGCGAGCGGCGCGCGCTGCTCGGTCTCCTGACTCGTCGTGAGCGAAGCCTCCTGCTGGCGCCTCGCCAGCGACGCATGCAATAGATACGGCGCACCGCGCCGGTTCATCGCAAGAAGGAGAGTCACATGTTCAGGTCAACGTCCACGTCGCTAGTCGTGCGCGGCGTGCTCGCCATCATCGTCGGAATCATCGCGGTAGCCTGGCCAGGCGTCACCATCCTGGCACTGGTCCTGCTGTTCGCTGTATACGCGTTCATG
>DASZJE010000025.1:0-1504 GCA_035948445.1 Trebonia sp.
AGGGTCAACGGTGCGACGTGCACGGGTTCGCCGGAGGCGCGCAAGACGCTGGCGGACTTCCTGCGAGAGGACCTCAATCTGACTGGCACCCACCTCGGCTGCGAGCACGGGGTCTGCGGTGCGTGCACGGTCATCGTCGACGGCCGGGCGGTGCGCTCGTGCCTGATGCTGGCGGTCCAGGCGGCCGGCCGCGAGGTGACGACCATCGAGGGGCTGGCCCCGGACGGCGGGCTGGGCGCACTGCAGCAAGCGATGTGGGATTCGCATAGCTTCCAGTGCGGTTTCTGCACGCCGGGGTTCGTCATGCAGGCCACCGCGTTCCTCGGCGATCACCCCGACGCCGGTGAGCAGCAGATCCGCGAGGCGCTATCCGGCAATATCTGCCGGTGTACTGGCTACCAGAGCATCATCGACGGCGTCCTGCTGGCCGCCGAGCGCAACCGTGAGCGCTGAGCGAGGGAGCAACCATGACGGCAATCGCGGCTGAGCGCTACACCGGCGCCAGCATCAAGCGGTCGGAGGATCCGCGCATCCTGACCGGCGCGGGCCGGTACGTCGACGACATCAAGCTGCCGGGGATGCTGCACGCCGCGTTCGTGCGTTCGCCGCTGGCTCACGGTCTCGTGCTCTCGGTCGATGTCTCGGCGGCACGGGCGCTGCCCGGAGTAGTCGCGGTGCTCACCGGAGCGGACCTGGAAACGATGACGTTCCGGGTGCCGGATCCCCTCCTGGCGCTGTTCAGTACCGGGGGGCCAACCCCGGAGTTCAGCCTGCTCGCGACCGACAAGGTACGCTTCGTCGGCGATCCCGTGGCGGTCGTCATCGCCGAGAGCCGTTACCTCGCCGAGGACGGCTGCGAGCTGGTGGACGTCGAATATGACGACCTGCCTGCGGTGGTGGATGCCGCCTTCGCGCTCGACCCGGCCAGCCCGCCGCTGTTCACCAATCTGGGTGACAACATCGCCCGCCCGCACTCGCGCAACGAGTTCGGCGACGTCGCCGGTACGTTCGCCAACGCTGATCGCGTCATCGACTTCCACATCGACGTGCATCGTCATCAGAACGTGCCCATGGAGGGACGCGGCTGCGTCGCAAGCTGGGATGCCGGCCAAGGTGTCATGACGGTCTACGCGGCGACGCAAAGCGTGCACGTCACCAGGAATGGTGTCGCCACGCGCCTGGGCATCGAGCGTGACAAGGTGCGTGTCCTGGCCGGGGATATCGGCGGCTCGTTCGGCCTGAAGATCGGGGCATCACGCGAAGAACTCGCCGTTGCCGCCGCCTCGCGTCACCTCGGTCGGCCGGTCAAGTGGGTCGAGGACCGCGGTGAGAACCTCACCGCGTCGGGACAGGCGCGCGAGGAGAGCTTCGACGTCCGGGCCGCGGTCAGCGACGACGGCGACCTGCTCGGGCTGGACGTGAAGATGGTCATCGACACCGGCGCCTACCCCGGGATGGGCACGATGGTCCCGGACATCATGCAGGCGATGCTGCCCGGTCCGTA
>DASZJE010000026.1:0-34452 GCA_035948445.1 Trebonia sp.
GTCCCGGTCAACCTGTCCAACCACAAGGGCGACACCCTCGTCATGCTCGCCGCCTACCACGGCCACCCGCAGACCGTCGCGGCACTGCTCAGCCGCGGCGCCGACGCGGACCGGCCCAACCTCCGCGGCCAGACCCCGCTCGCCGGCGCGGTCTTCAAGTCCGAGCGCGAGGTGGTCCAGGCACTCCTCGACGGCGGTGCCGACCCGGCCGGGGGTACCCCTTCAGCCATCGATACCGCCCGGATGTTCGGCGCGGACGACCTGGTCACTCTGTTCGAGAGCCGCTGACGGGCGCGTCCGATCAGGTCACCCTGCACCCGTGGCCTCCTCAGACGGATGCTTTCTCGTGTCTCCTGCGCCCTCATCCCGAACGACACGATCCTCCATAGGATGATCCTGTGTAGGATTATCCTGTGCGGTTTCTTAATCGGGCGAGTGAGCTGGCAATGCTGGGACGGCGGCTAGCCGGGGGCGACGCCGAATTTCTGATCGTGTACGGGCGCCGGCGAGTCGGGAAGACGGAGCTGCTCGCACATCTCGCGTCTGATGCACGTTCTTTCTTCTTCGAGGCGACGGACACGGTGCCGTCCCAGCAGCTCCGGGACCTTACAGATGAGCTGGCGCGGGTCTGGGGCAACGACCTGCTCCGCGCGCAGCCGCTGACCAGCTGGGAGGCCGCGCTCACCGCCATCGCCCAGTACGTCGGGCACGAGCGGACGCTCGTGGTGCTAGATGAGTTCCAGCTCCTCGCGGCCCAGTCGCCGGAGCTGGAGACCACGATCAGCCGGTGGTGGCGAACAACAGGACGCGACCTGCCGATCGCGCTGGTGCTCGCGGGAAGCGAGCTGTCGTTCTTCGAAGACAAGGTGCTCGCGGGCTCGCTGTACGGGCGGCGGACTGGCCAGCTGAAGCTGGAACCATTCACCGCCCGTGACGCGGCGCTCTTCCATCCGGGCTACAGCGTCGAAGATAAGGTCCGCGCATATTCGGTGTGTGGTGGTATTCCGTACTATTTGGAACGGTTTCCGGAGACAAGCCCGCTTGCGGACTGCCTGCTGACCGAGGTCTTCGAGCGCACCGGACTGCTGCACGACGAGGCCGAACTCATGCTGCGCCAGTCCATCCCGGATCCCGCCAACCACATCGCGGTACTGCGCTCGATCGCGCATGGCCACAACCGGAACAGCCAGATCGTGGCCCGCACCGGCCTGGCATCCGCGCATGTCACCAAGATCCTCACCTCGCTGGAACGCCTCGGACTCGCCGTCACGCTCCGGCCGATCACGGCGTCACCGCGGACGAAGAAGACCGCGTACGAGATCGCCGACCAGTTCCTCCGCTTCCACTACCGGTTCGTCGAGCCGGCTCGTTCCCAGTTGCGCACGAGCGCACTGGCTGCCACGTACCTGAACGCCTCGGTGCTCCCCGCACTGGATCACCACGCGTCCAAGGCATGGGAACAGATCTGCCAGCAGCACGTACTGCGGGAGACGGCGGACGTCACCGCGGTCGGCCGCTGGTGGGGACAAGTGCCGAACGGCGAAGGGCCGCGGACGGAGGAACGGGAGGTGGACGTCGTCGGCGTCAACGGAGCCGGGCGCACGCTCGCCATCGGGATGTGCAAGTGGACCGAGCGTGAGATCGACTTCGACGAACTCAACCTCCTGGGCCGGCTCGCTCCGTATATCGGCGGTGTGGCCCCGGAGACTCACCGATACCTGTTCTCGCGTAACGGGTTCACCAGGCGACTCGCCGCGCATGCCGCCACCGAACCAATGCTGCACCTCGTAACGCCCGACGACATCTACGCTCGTTAAGGCCGCCCGCATGCGCTGTATTCGTTGACAACTGAACACGGACAGGAGCAACCGTATGATTACAGTCGCGGGATGAGACATACCTCAGTTGGCTCGGCTGACAGGAGCTACCGGTCCGGCCACAGGCTGTCGAGGTTGACCACGATGGCTTCCTGGCTGCTGCGCGCGATCACCACGACGGCTTCGGTCTCGCCGGGGTTCTCCTCGCGGTGCGGGACGTACGGCGGCACGAAGATGTAATCACCCGGCTTCGTCTCCACGCGAACCTCGCGCTCCCCTTCGGCGAAGACGAACGCCGGGGTGCCCGACACGACGTAGATCGCCGTCTCCGCCTCGCCGTGGTGGTGGTCGCCGGACTTCGCGCCGGGCGCGACGTGGGTCTGGCCCATCCACAGCTTCTCGGAGCCCGCGCTCTTCCCGGATATAGCCGCAAACCTGGCCATCCCGGACGTCTGTCCCGTGTCCCCGCTCAGTTCTCCCCCGCGGATGTGGGTCAGCGGCCGGTGCCAGATGTCGTCATTCGCCATACCCGCCAGCGTAATCGAATCTTTTCGGCAACAATCACGGGGTTTCCTTGCCGCTAGCCTCCCGCTGCCTGAAGAATCGCTTGACGTTCCGGCGACGAGAACGGCCTCGGCCGGGGACAAGCAGGAGGTCAGACGTGAGCAGTCCATATAGTCCTTACCCGCAGGACGGCGACCAGGGCGGGGGATACGGCCAGCCGCCATACCAGCCGTACCCCGGAGGCAGCGGCTGGGAGCCCGGTACGCAGCAGGGCTACCTGCAGGGCGGCCCGGTCAACTTCGGCCAGGCGGTCCGCGAGGCATTCAGGAACATCTTCACCTACAACGGCCGCGCGTCGCGCTCGGCGCACTGGTGGTTTTTCCTCTTCTACTTCATCATCGGCACCGCGGTCCGCTACCTCGAGGAAACGGGCAGCGCCGGCCTGGCCATCGGCAGCATCATCGGCATCGTCATGATCCTGACCTGGCTGTCGCTGGCCGCCCGCCGGCTGCACGACGCGAACCACTCCGCCTTCTGGCTCTTCCTCATCCTGTTCATCTTCGTCGGCTGGATCTGGCTGCTGGTGTACTACCTGCAGCCCGGCACGCCGGGGCCGAACAGGTTCGGGTGACCGAGAGCCGTCTTCTTTCTGCTTTTTCTGCTTTCCCTGCACACCCCGACCGAACCGGCACGGCAGATGTCTCGTTATCAAGGTGACTATGTCGGCCGTCCTTGCTTCCGGCCCGTAACTGCGATCCCATAAGTGAGAACACCCCGATGGGGTGACAACCAGGAGGTCAGACGTGAGCAGCCCGTACAGTCCTTACCCGCAGGGCGGCGACCAGGGCGGGGGATACGGCCAGCCGCCGTACGAGCCATACCCGGGAGGCAGCGGCTGGGAGCCCGGCACGCAGCAGGGCTACCTGCAAGGCGGCCCGGTCGGCTTCGGCGAGGCGATATCGCAAGCGTTCAAGAACATTTTCACCTTCAACGGCCGCGCCTCGCGATCCGCCTTCTGGTGGTTCACCCTGTTCGCCTTCATCATCGCCGTGGTCCTCGACATCATCGGCGCCGTGAGCAAGGTCACCGCCCTTCCGTACATCATCGAAGTCGTGATCGCCATCGTGACCATCGGCCTGCAGGTCCGGCGGCTGCACGACACCAACCGCAGCGGGTTCTGGTGGTTCATCGGCCTCATCCCGATCGTCGGCGGGATCGTCCTGCTGGTGTTCGACTGCCTGCCCGGCACCCCCGGGCCGAACAGGTTCGGGTGACGGGCACAGTCACCACTGTCGTTCGGCGGAAAAGGGATCTTAGCTCTCGAACAGGACGCTGACCGACTCCCCGTCGTGGGTCCTGCGGATGGCCTCGGCGAGGGCCGGGGCCACCGACAGGACCGTGAGCTTCGGGTGCGCCACGGGGACGGGGACCGAGTTCGTGCACACGATCTCGTCCACGTCCTCGGCGGCCGCCAGTTTCTCCAGCGCGCCGTCGGCGAACAGGCCGTGCGTGCAGGCCACGGCGATCGACCGGGGCTCGTGCGCACGCAGCACGGACAGGAGTTCCAGCACCGTCGTGCCCCGGGCGATCTCGTCGTCGACGACGATCACGTCCCGGTCCGCCACGTCGCCGATGATCGACGTGATCGCCACCTTCTCGTCGTTGAACCGTTCCTTCGCGCCCGCCGCGACCGGCACGGACAGGCGCCGCGCGAAGTGCGACGCGCTCTTCGCGTAGCCCAGGTCCGGTGACAGCACGACCGTGCGCGACAGGTCCCGCTGCCGGAAGTGCGCGGCCAGTTCCCGCTGTGCGTGCAGGTGGTCCACCGGCACCGAGAAGAACCCGTGCACCTCCCGCGAGTGCAGGGTGAGCGTGAGCACGCGGTTGACCCCGGCGCTGACCAGCAGGTCGGCGACCATCCGGCCGCCGATCGAGATCCGCGGCGCGTCCTTCTTATCCGAACGCGCGTAGGCGTAGTGCGACATCACCGCCGTCACCCGCCCGGCGGAGGCGCCCCGCGCGGCGTCCGCCATCAGCAGCAGTTCGACGAGGTTCTCCTGGACGGGCGGCACGAGCGGCTGGATGAGATAGACGTCACGTTCCCGGCAGTTGGCCAGCAACTGCACCTGGAGGCAGTCGTTGGAGAACCTGGTCGTGTGCACGGGGCTCCGCGGCACCGACAGGTGCGCGCAGATCTCGTCGGCCAGCTCATGGTGCGCGCCGCCGCTGAAAATCACGATCTCCTCGTTCACTGTCGCGCCCCTGCCGTCGCATACTTCCGCATGACAGCGATACTCTCATAGGCATGGAAACCCCGGCCGCGCCCACGGATTCTGCCGGTGCCGCTCCGGTGGCTCCCGCTCCGGCAGGCAACGCTGCCGCAGGCAGCGCTCCGGCGGGTCGCGCCTGGCGGTTCGTGGTCGAGCCCAGGTGGCTGGGCTGGCACGCCTTCGCGGTCGTCGCTTTCTGGGGGATGCTCTGGCTGGGCGACTGGCAGTTGCATCGCGCCCTGAGCGGCAACGACCTCAGCTGGGCCTACACCTTTGAGTGGCCGTTGTTCGCGGTGGCCGGCGCGTTCTTCTGGGCACGGACCATGAGGGATGAGTACCGCATCCGCAGCGGCAAGATCCCCGATCCGAAGATCGCCGAGGCCGCGGCCGACGCCATCCTCGCCGCCCGCGCCGCGGGTGCCTCCGCCCCGGTGACCGATCAGGCGGGCGGCCCGGAAGGCGGACCCGAGGACGAGAAGCTCGCCACGTACAACGCGTACCTCGCGCGGCTGAACTCCGAGGTCAAGCGCCACGGCAAGTGGCACGGCCTCGGGTAACCGACTTTTAAGGAGAACCCCGACATGAACGCGGCCGTGCTGCGCTACCGGGTCATGGCATATATCACCGGCGTGCTGATCATTATCGTCGTCTTCGCCGGCATCCCGCTGCAGATCCTGGCCCACAACACGATCCTCACCAACCAGGTCGCCACGCTGCACGGCGTCCTGTACATCATCTACGTCATCTTCGCGTACATACTGGCCAGCAAGCTGCATATGAAGACGAAGCCGACCGTCCTGCTGCTCCTGGCCGGCACCGTTCCGGTGATGACGTTCGTGGTCGAGCGCTGGATGATGCGCACGTACATCCTGCCTGCCATGGACGCCGCCGCGCAGCCCGCGGAGTCCGCCGGGCAGCAGCCGGTCGCGTGACAGGGCACTACTTCGACACGCGGCCGCAGGCGGCGCACCGTCCGGGGCTGGTGCGGGTGGTCCTTCCGGACGTCTACCTGGAACTGGCCACCGACTCGGGCGTGTTCTCCCCCGGCCGTCTTGACCCCGGCACGCGGTTCCTGCTGGAGTCCGCGCCCGCTCCGCGCGCCGCCGCGGACTGGCCCTCGGTCTCAGGCGACCTGCTCGATCTCGGCTGCGGATACGGCCCGGTCGCGTGCACCCTCGCGCGGCGCGCGCCGGGCGCGACGGTCTGGGCGGTCGACGTGAACGAGCGCGCCCTCGACCTGTGCAGGCAGAACGCGGCCGCGGCCGGGCTGGCGAATGTCCGCTGTGTCACGCCCCTCGATCCCTCCATACCAGGGCAATTCGCCGGAATCTGGTCGAATCCGCCGGTGCGGATCGGCAAGGCCGCGCTGCATGCCATGCTCGCGCACTGGCTAGGGCGCCTCGCCCCGGACGCGGCGGCGTACCTGGTGATGGGCCGCAACCTCGGCGCCGATTCGCTACACTCCTGGCTGACGGAGCGCGGCGGGTCGGTGACGCGCGCAGGCGCCCGCAGCGGCTACCGCATCCTGCAAGTCGAATCATTCCCCCGAACGAACGCTGGTTCCTGATCCATGACTACTCCCACTCCCGGCGCGGCCGGCGGGCCGCCGAGGCAACTGCGCCCGACCGACGTGAAGCGCCTGAACCGCGACTGGCGCCGCCGCACCGAAGGGCGCCTGGCCCTCCTCCTCGACTCCGTGGCCCACCCGTTCAACGTAGGGTCGATCGTGCGGACGGCGGCGGCGTTCGGCGTGGAGAAGGTGTGGCTGTGCGGCAACACGCCCGACCTGGCCCTGCCGTCCGTGGGCAAGACCGCGCTGGGCACCGACCGGTTCCTCGAGGCCATCAGGGAGCCCGCGCCCGCTTCGGCGGCGAAGGCGGCGGCCGAAGACGGCTTCGCGGTGGTCGCTGTCGAGCTCGCGTCCGGCGCGTCGCCGCTGTTCGAGACGCCCCTGGGCGGCGACGTATGCCTGGCGATCGGGAATGAGGACCACGGCTGTTCCCCCGCCCTGCTGGCCGTGGTGGGCGCCGTCACGTACATCCCGCAGACCGGCCGCGTCGGTTCGCTGAACGTCGCGGTGGCCGCCGGGATCGCCATGGCCGAGGCCCGCCGCCGCGAATGGGCACCGTAAATACATTCGCTGTTTACCGCGGGATCGGCGTCGGCGGGCACACTCACGAACGTAGCAGCAGCGCGGGTGGGGGCGGGTGGTATGCCCAGGGAGGCGGACGGTATCCCCGGGAAAGCCGGGGGCGATACCCCCGGCTGGAGGGCCTATTTGATCTCTCCGCGTGAAACACCGCCGAAACGGGGGTTGGATGCCCCGGGCAAGGGGAATCTTGTCCGGGTATCCAGTGTTGCCGATAGAGATCGCCAACCGCCTGGGAGGCAGCAAGTATGGCCGAACGCGCACTACGCGGAACCCGACTCGGCGCGACGAGCTATGAGAACGACCGGAACACGGACCTGGCCCCCCGCCAGGACGTCGCGTTCGATTGCCCCAACGCACATCATTTTAGCGTGCCCTTCGCCGCCGAGGCGGAACTACCCTCTACATGGGAGTGCCGTGTCTGCGGGGGGACGGCGACCGCCAGCAGCGGGCAGTTGCCGTCACCCAAGAAGGTGAAGCCGCCGCGCAGCCACTGGGACATGCTCATGGAGCGCCGCACGGTCGAGGACCTGGAAGCAGTCCTCGCCGAGCGTCTCGAAGTCATCAGGGAGCGACGTGCCCTGGAGGCTCGCGCCATGGAGGAAAGCGCCCGGCGCTCGCAAAGGCGGAGCGCCTGACGACTCCCTGCTACTTACGGACGCCTGCCGCCGAGTGCCCGTGCAGGCGCGCGGAGATTCCCCACTGCGCGACGCGCACGAAGGCCTCGCGGATCACCGCGTTGCTCATCTTGGACGCGCCCCGCTCACGCTCGACGAACGTGATGGGCACTTCAACGAGACTCAGTCCCGACTGGAGCACCCGCAGCGTCATGTCGATCTGGAAGCAGTACCCGGCGGACTCGATGTTGTCCAGGCCGATTTTCCGTAGCGTCTGCGCCCGGTAGACGCGGAATCCGCCGGTCGCGTCCCGGATGCTGGTGCCCAGCATGATCCGGTTGTAGATGTTAGCGCCCTTGGAGAGGAACTCACGGGACTTCGGCCAGTTCACCACGGTGCCGCCGGGGACATAGCGCGAGCCGATCACGGCGTCGGCGCCATTGCCGTAGGCGGTGAGCAGCTTGGGCAGGTCCTCCGGCCGGTGCGACCCGTCGGCGTCCATCTCGACCACCGCGTCGTAACCCCGCTCCAGGGCCCACGTGAATCCGGCGATGTAGGCGCGGCCGAGGCCGGCCTTCTCCGTCCGGTGCATCACGTGCACGTGCGGGTCGCCCTCGGCGATC
The DNA here is from genome assembly GCA_035948445.1 of Trebonia sp. GTDB lineage: Bacteria > Actinomycetota > Actinomycetes > Streptosporangiales > Streptosporangiaceae > Trebonia. The sequence goes on from DASZJE010000026.1 coordinate 7,981, forward strand.
TTGTCGGCGAGGTCACCGGTACCGTCTGGGCTGTTGTCGTCGACGACGAGCACGTCCACGTCCGGGGTCGACTCCCTGATCCGCCCGGCCATGATCTCAAGGTTCTGCCGCTCGTTGTACGTCGGCATGATGATGATCACGCGGCCTATCCCGGCGGCCGAATCTGACATTCCTTGCCTTCCCACTCTCTGTCCAGCGGAAGAGGGCCCGGGCGGCGCCTTCGGTCCGGATCCGTCCCCGCCGGCAACGAGAACGGCTCCGTTGTCTACTGAGCCACCCAGGCCCATTCCAGGCCCAACCCCCCTGACAGCCGGACAATACGCGCACCGGCTAGCTTCGCCTACAGCCCGCGGACCTTCGAAGGCTGGCTGCCTTCGCCCCCTCCGCGGGGCGGTATTAATGCTACGTGCCAGGCCACTCCAACCGGCACGCTGGCGCTGGACTGAACCAGAAACTTACCGTCGATCCCGCCGTTGTCAACCAGAAACCATAGGGCAGGATACCCCTTAACTACCGCGGGAACATCGTGAATTACATTCCGTAATCGACTGCGGACGAAGGGGGCTGATAGTGATTTCGGGGGTTATAACCACCTAAATTACGATCGACCCCTGAGTGGGCTGGGCTTGACCAACTTCACGTCCGGGCGAATCTCACGCGCGCCCGCGAAGCCGTTCGATTTCGCGGCGGTCGCGCTTGGTGGGGCGGCCGGCGCCCCGATCGCGCAGGGCCACCGGGGCGACGTGCTCGCGCGGCGGGGGCGGCGGGCTGTTGTCGACATAGCACTCGACGGCGACGGGCGCGCCCACCCGCTTGGTGATGACCTTCGCGACCACCACGACCCGTTCCCGGTCTCCCTGCAGGACCCGCACCTCGTCATCGGGCCGGATGGTGTGCGCGGGCTTCACTCGCGCCCCGTTGACCTTGACGTGCCCGCCCTTGCACGCGGCCGACGCGGCCGAACGGCTCCTGGCCAGCCGCACCGCCCAGATCCATGTGTCCACGCGCGCGCCGGCCGACTGCTCTGCCACATGGCAACTGTACTAGCGCTTACCGGGGCGAGCGCTAGGCGGACGGCGGCGGCACCACGACCGTGCCGGCGGCCGTGACCACCACCACGGGCGGGTCGAGCACCACGGCGGCGGAGGGGCCCCGCGACGGATCGGCCCGGCACACCACCCGTGCCTCGAAAGACATCTGCCGCGATCGCCGCCCGACCGCCGTCACCGTGCACGAGGCTTCCAGGACATCGCCCGCCAGCACAGGCGCGCGGAACTGGACATCGGAGTACGACGCGAACAGTCCTTCGTCCCCGTCCGTCCGCACGCACGCCTCGGTCGCGACGTCGCCGAACAGCCCGAGCACATACGCCCCGTCGACGAGGCCGCCCCCGTAGTGGGCGTCACCGTGCTTCACGTACCGCCGGTGCGTGACGGTCAGCCCCGCACGCGGATCGTCGCTCACGCCTGCGCCCCCGGGGCCGCGGGGGATGTATCCGAAGACGTCAGCGCGTGCGCAAGGTAGCTGGCCACCTCACCCGGTGTCGTCCCCTTCCCGAAGATCTTGTCGACGCCGAGATCAGCCGCGGCGGACGGGTCGAAACGCGGCCCGCCAACGATCAGCAGCGGCCGCCTGGGCCCGGGAGCCGAGAACGCCGCCGCCAGTTCGCGGGCGTTGTTCAGGTGCGCGTCCCGCTGGGTGACGACCTGGGACACGAGCACCGCGTCCGCCTGCTCCGCCACGGCACGGGACACCAGGTCCGGAATGGCCACCTGGGCGCCGAGATTCACGACGCGGATCTCCCGGTAGTACTCCAGGCCCTTCTCGCCCGCGTGGCCCTTCACGTTCAGGATCGCGTCGATCCCGACCGTGTGGGCGTCGGTCCCGACAGTCGCCCCGACGACCACCAGCTTCCGGCCGAGCGACGAGCGGATCCGCAGGTTCACCTCGGCCGGCGATAGCAGCTCGTACTCTCGCGGCGTCACGATCACGGCCGACAGGTCCACGAGGTGCCGCACCCGCCCGTACACGATGCAGAACGTGAAATCCGGGCCGATCGCCTTCGTGTGCACGACCATCGCCGGTTCCATCCCCATCTTGGCCGCGAGCTGAAGCGCGGCGCCCTCGGCCAGCGCGCGCTGATCCGGGGATGCCGAGGGCACGGGCAGCGTGAACGACACCTGCACGCGCCCGTCGCCCGTAGTGTCTCCGTAGGGCCGGACGAGCGACGTCACGTCGGCGGTAGTCACGGTCGTGCCCCCTCGAGTAGCTCCGACACCGGGTTGTAGTAGCCGTCGGCCCGTTCGATCACGCCGTCCAGCCCGCGCCCGCCGTCCGGTGGCCGCTTCGTCACGCCGAACGTCCCGTCCGCGATCGCGTTCAGCAGCCCTTCGCCCTCGATCCGCCGCAGCAGCCCGACCGCCTCGTCCAGGACCTCATGGGCACGGGAGGTCACGAACGGGGACGGCTGGAACGACAGCCCGAGCTGGCCCGCCGCCGACCGTACGTAGCGCACGTTCTCCAGTGCCAGGTCCCGGTCTGACAGGAACGGCGTGTGGATCCCTTCGGTCATCATCCCGACCAGGAGGATCGACTGGCCCGTCATGAATCCGCACAGGTTGAAGAACGCGTCGAGGAGATAGCCCGCGAACACGTTCCCTGTCATGTGCTTGGTCGGCGGCATGTATTTCAGCGGCGCGCCGGGGAACAGCTCCCGCACGAGCTGCGCGTGCGCGAGTTCGAGCAGGAAGGAGTCCGGCACCGCCGGGTTGATCTCGAACGCGTGCCCGAGCCCGAGCTGCCAGGTCGCCAGGCCCGCCTCGAGTCCGAAGTACTCGTTCAGCAACTGCGACACGATCACCGTGTGCGCGGCGTCGACCGCGTCGGCGGTGGTGAGGTAGTTGTCCTCGCCGGTGTTGATCACGATCCCGGCCCGGGCGTGCACGGCGCGGGAGAACCGCTGGTCGATGAATGTCCGCACCGGGTTGATGTCACGGAAGATGATGCCGTACATGCAGTCGTTCAGCATCATGTCGAGCCGTTCGAGGCCGGCCAGCGTGGCGATCTCCGGCATGCACAGCCCCGACGCGTAGTTCGTCAGCCGCACGTACCGCCCCAGTTCGCGGGACGTCTCGTCGAGCGCGGCCCGCATCAGCCGGAAGTTCTCCCGTGTCGCGTAGGTCCCGGCGTACCCCTCGCGGGTCGCGCCCTCGGGCACGTAGTCGAGCAGCGACTGCCCCGTCGACCGGATGACCGCGATGATGTCCGCGCCCTCGCGCGCCGCCGCCTGGGCCTGCGGGATGTCCTCGTAGATGTCCCCGGTCGCGACGATCAGGTAGATCAAGGGCGCGGGCGGCTCGGCGGTCTCCGCGATCATGCGCACGCGCGCCTCGCGCTGCGCGTCCATGGCGTCGACCCCCCTTCCCGCGCAGCGATCGCTGGCCGCCGCGGCCAGTTCCGCCTCTGCCCCGGCGGGCACCCGGAACTTCACCTGCCCCTGTGCCGCCTGCCGCGCGAGGGCCCGCAGGTCCGGGTAGCCGCCGCGGAGCATGGCATCCCAGACGGGAAGAGCCACCCCGTGCTCCAGCCCCGCGGACTCCCGCACGGCATCGACAACCCGGTTCACCCACGGCATCCCGTCGGCGTCGGCCCCGTCGAGCCCCGCCATCCGCAGCACCGCCCGCTCGATGGAGACCGTGGTATGCGTCTGCGCCAGCCGGGTAATCGGCTCCCCCGCCCCGCGGGCCAATTCCCGCGCAAGCGCCACCTTGCCGGGATCGAGCCCCAGTTTCCCCGTCATCACAGCGCGCCTCCAGCAGCAGTGGCGGCGGTGGCGGTGGTGGTGGTGGCGGCGGCGGGAATCCGCCGCTCAAAGAGCCCCCGCACGGCGGCGTTCGACCGGATGAGCCCAAGCGCGTATTCGGCGTGCCCGGGCACGTAGCCATTCCCCACGAGCATCGTCACGTCAGCCGCGACCCCCTCGGCACCGAGCGCCGCCGCGCTGAACGACGTCGCCATCGAGAAGAAGATAACCGTCCCGCCCTGCCGCGTCGACAGAATCGCGCCGCCTTCGCACCCAGGCACGTCGACGCACACGACCGTCACGTCCGCGGCCCCGCTTCTTGCTGTTATCGCCTGAGCGAGGAGTACGGGCTCCCGCGCGTCCGCGATGACGACCTCGTCGACAAGCGGGCTGACGGCCTCGTCGACAAGTCCGGGGGATGAGGCCTCGCGCAGCAGTGCGGCCTCCTTCTCGCCGGGAACGACCCCGATGATGCGCGAAGCCCCCGCGTCTCTCGCGGCGGCAGCGGACAAGGATCCGCTCTTGCCCGCGGCCCCGAGGATCACCACCACTGCACCAGGCTCGCCAAGCGCGCCGACCACGCGCCTGGTCAGGGCGGGGGCACCGCAGACGTCCATGACGGACAACGCCAGCGGAACCGGAAGGTCGTCCGGGAGAACCGCGGCGATGGAGCGGCCGAACAAGAGGGCGTGGCCGTCGCAGGGGATCTGCTCGCCTAGCCCGTCCCAGCGGGCCAGGCCGTCGTAGATCTCCAGCGGCGTCAATGTCAGCGACACGAGGGTCGCGACGCGGTCCCCGGGCTTCAGGCCCAGTGCGGACTCGGGTCCGACTGCCTCGACGACGCCGGTGAGCATGCCGCCCGAACCGGTGACCGGGTTGTGGATCTTGCCGCGGGTGGCGATGATCTCGCGGACGGCCTCGCGGATCGCGTCGCCGTCGCCGTCGCTGGCGCCGTGCAACTGGCGGTAGGAAGCGGCGTCGAGATTGAGACGGTCGACACGGATGCGGACTTCGCCCGGGCCGATCTCGGGGCTCGCGTCCAGGCGCCAGGCCGCCTGCGGCAAGACTCCGGCGCGCCGTTCGTCCGGATCGATTACGCGGTGCAGGCCAAGTTCCTGTTCGAGTGTCATCGATCATCCTTGAAAATTTTTTGTTTTTAGTATGGGTATACCGTAGCTTCTTTCGTAGGATACGGGTAGTTACGGATTATTGTTTCTCCCCCTGGGAGGCATCATGGTGCAGCAGCCGTACCTGTACCGGCGTCGCGAGCTTGTCGAGCCGGACTGGCGGCGGCTGCCCGGATGGGCCGGCGTCACCGTGGCGGAGTGGGAGTCCGCCCAGTGGCAGCGGGCGCATTGCGTGAAGAACACGCGCCAGCTTCGCGAGGTCGCCGGCCCGGCCCTGTCGGAGGCGTTCTGCGCCGACCTGGAGCGTGACCAGGGCGAGCGCGCGACGATGTCGATGCTGATCCCGCCGCAGATGCTGAACACGATCGCGCCGTCGGTCGCGCCTGGTGCCGGATTCACCGACGCCTGGTACGCCGACCCGGTCCGGCGCTACATGCTGCCGGTGTTCAGCGACCGGGAGGCGCGGTGGCCGTCGCACCCGTACGCGCAGCGGGATTCGCTGCACGAGGCGGAGATGTGGGCGGTCGAGGGGCTCACCCACCGGTACCCGACGAAGGTGCTGGCCGAACTGCTGCCGACCTGCCCGCAGTACTGCGGGCACTGCACGCGGATGGACCTGGTCGGCAATTCGACGCCCTCGGTCGCCAAGCACAAGCTGACGATGGCGCGCGATGACCGGCTGTCCGCCATGCTGGACTACCTCAAGCGGACGCCCGGCGTGCGGGACGTCGTCGTGTCCGGCGGGGACGTCGCGAACCTGCCGTGGCCGCGGCTTGAGGCGTTCGTGTCGTCGCTGCTGGAGATCGAGTCCGTCCGGGACATCCGGCTGGCGTCCAAGGCGCTGATGGGGCTGCCCCAGCACTGGCTTTCCCCGCAGGTGCGCGAGGGGATGACACGGCTCGCGTCGGCCGCCGGCTCCCGCGGAGTGTCGCTGGCGATCCACACGCACGTGAACGCGGCGCAGTCGGTGACTCCCCTGGTCGGGCGGGCCGCGGCGGCGATGTTCGAGGCCGGGGTGCGGGAGGTGCGCAACCAGGGCGTGCTGCTGCGCGGCGTGAACTCCTCGGCCGCCGGACTGCTCGACCTGTGCTTCGCGCTGCTCGACGAGGCGCGGATCATGCCCTACTACTTCTACATGTGCGACATGATCCCGGGCGCGGAGCACTGGCGGCTGTCCCTCGCCGAGGCGCAGTCGCTGCAGTCCGCGATCATGGGCTACCTGCCGGGGTTCGCCACGCCGCGGGTCGTGTGCGACGTGCCGTACGTCGGCAAGCGCTGGGTGCACCAGGTAGCCCGGTACGACGCGGTGCGCGGCATCTCATACTGGACGAAGAACTACCGCACGGCGATCGAGAGCGACGACCCCCTCGCGCTTGAGCGCGAGTACGCCTACTACGACCCGATCCACGTGCTGTCCGCCGAAGGGCAGTCGTGGTGGCGTTCCCGCGCCCCGCTCAGGGAGCGGTCTTGACCGCGCCGCCGAGGTAAAGCTCGCCGATCTCCGGGTGCCGCAGGACCTCGCGGCCGGTGCCGGACAGCCGTACCGTGCCGTTCTCCATCACGACGCCGTGCTGGGAGAGCTTGAGGCCGGCCCGGGCGTTCTGCTCGACGAGCAGGATGGTGGCACCGCCGGCGTTCATCTGCCTGGCCGCTTGGAACACCGACTTGAGGACGATCGGGGACAGGCCCATCGACGGTTCGTCCAGCAGGATCACCGCAGGGTCGAGCATCAGCGCGCGGGCGAACTCGACCAGTCGCTGCTGGCCGCCGGACAGCGCACCGGCCTTCATGCTTTCCCAGCCCCTGACCTGGGGAAACGTGTCGAAGACCTGCTCCATTCGCTGACTGATCAACCCGCGGTCGTTCAGGATGTAGCCGCCGAGATCGATGTTCTCCCGCACGGTCATGTCCCTGAACAGGCTGTGGTTCTGCGGGACCTGCACGACGCCCTTGCTCAGGATCTGCCTGGGCGACTTGCCGTTCAGCCTCTCGCCGTGCAGCGTCACCGTGCCCAGGCGCGGCTTGAGCAGGCCGCTGATAACGCGCATGATGGTGGACTTGCCCGCGCCGTTCGGGCCGACGACGCAGGTGATGGAGCCCTTCGGCACCTCGAAGGAGACGCCGCGCAGCACGTCGCCGCCGCCGTAGCCGGCAACCACGCCGTCGAGGACGAGAGCCGGCTCACTCGCTGGCGTGGTCATCATCGCCATCCTTAACGTCCGTGGTGACTGTGCTTGCGCCCGCGTTCTCGTCCTGGCTTTCGTCCTCGTCGAGGTCGGCACCGAGGTAGGCGTCCAGGACCCGCTTGTCGGTGCGGATGATGTCCGGCGGGCCGCTCGCCACGCACGTGCCCGACTCCAGCACGGAGACGATGGAGCACAGCCCCATCACGAACTCCATGTTGTGCTCGACGATCAGGAACGTCTTGCCCTGGGCGTTCTGCTCGCGGATGCGCTCGGCGATGTGGTTGACGAGCGTCGGGTTCACGCCGCCGGCCGGCTCGTCGAGCAGGATCATCGCCGGGTCGGCGACGAGCACGTAGGCGAGCTCGAGCAGCTTGCGCTGGCCGTAGGACAGCGACCCGGCGAGCAGGCCCGCGTGCCCCTCGATGCCCACGAATTCGAGCAGCTCGAGGGCGCGGCGGCGCTGGTTGCCCCGCTTGTGCTGAGCCGCGACCAGCATGTTCTCCAGCACTGTCAGCCGGGCGAAGATCCGGGTCAGCTGGAAGGTCCGGCCGATGCCCGCGCCGAACACCTTGTCCGGCCCCTTGTTCGTGATCGGCTTGCCGGCGAAGGAGACGTGGCCGGAGTCCGCTCGCTCGTAGCCGGTGATGACGTTGAACAGCGTGGTCTTGCCGGATCCGTTCGGCCCGATGAGGCCCGCGATGCTGCCCTCCTCGACCTCGATCGTCGCGCCGGCGAGGGCCTGGACGCCGCCGTAGGCCTTGCTCACCCCGGTCGCGGCCAGCAGCGCGGTCACTTGAGACCTCCTGAGCTGGCTCCCGAGCCGGCCGGAGCGTCTGTCTCTTGCCGGGCAATCGCAGTCGCCGGGATCACGGCCGGGCGGCCGCGCGTGCGCAGCTTCGTGATCAGCTCGCTCCCGGTGGGGATCACGCCCCGCGGCAGGAACAGCACCACGACCAGGAACAGGGCGCCGAGGAGGATCTCGGCCAGATAGTCGTTGGTGTAGCGGGCGGTGAGCCACAGTTGGCCCGGCTCGATGACGAGCGCGCCGAGCACCGGGCCGGCGACCGACCCGAACCCGCCGAGGAACGCCATCAGCACGACGGTCAGGTCGAACAGCGGGTCGAAACCGGACGGCGGCTGCACCTGAGTCAGGTAGTAGAACCAGATGCCGCCCGCCAGGGCGGTGATCGCGGCCGAGAGGACGAACGCCGACAGCTTCACCCGCATCGGCCGCACGCCGAGCCCGCGCGCCCGGTCCTCGTCGTCCCTGATGGCGCGAAGCTGGAGTCCGAACCGGGAGCGGCGGATCAGCCAGGACAAGGCGATCGTGGCGGCCGCCGTCGCCAGCGCCATGAAGTAGAAGGGGTTGTTGTAGGTCTGCGCCGGCCACGTGAGGAACGGCGCGGCCACGCCCGTCGAACCGCCGGTGAAGGAGAAGTTGTACGCCATCAGCTGGAAGATGAAGAAGAACGCGATGGTGATCACGATGAACGTGTGCCGCCGGACGCGCAGCGCGACCAGCCCGAACGGCACGGCGATCACCGCGCCCGTCGCCGCGGCGAGCGGCAGCATCGCGAAGATCTCCTCGCCCTGGATGTGCCAGTCCCGGCAGGCGATGCCCGCCGCGTAGGCGCCGCTGCCGAAGAACACCGCATGGCCGAGCGAGATGTAACCGGAGTAGCCGGAGAATATGTTCCACGCGGACACCACGGCGACGAAGATCATCGCATACACGCCGTAGTTGGTGACCACCGGGTTCGTGAAGACATACGGGAAGGCGATGGCGGCGGCGGCCGCCGCGACCAGGCCGCCCGCCCTGGCTGCCAGGCCACTGTTCACGCTCACTGGGCGCGCACCGCCTTCCGGCCGAGGAAGCCCGTCGGGCGGATCACGAGCACGAGCACGAGCGCCGCGTAGAAGACGACGATCGCCCAGTTCGGCGACCAGATGTCGACGAGCGATTCCAGGGTGAGCATGAAGACCGACGCGGCGAGCGCTCCCCCGATGCTGCCGAGCCCGCCCAGGATGACGATGGCGAGCAGCCGGGAGATCAGGTCGTAGCCGCTGTTCGGGTTGAAGCCGCCGCTCGTCGCGCCGTAGACCATGCCGCCGACAGCCGTGACCGCGACGCCGATCCCGAACGTGATGGCGGAGACCCGGTTCACGTCGATGCCCACCAGCCGCGCGGCCGTCTCGTCCTGCATGGTGGCACGCACGCTGCGGCCGAACCTGCTGCGGTACAGCAGCAGGTACAGCGCCACCACAAGGACCACCGCGAGGATGAAGCCGTAGATGTAGATGTACGGCAGGTAGAAGCCGAGCAGGTGCACGCTGGACGTCACGTACGAGGCGTTCAGCTCCACGTAGTTCGGCCCGTACACCGCATACAGGATGCCCTCGATGATCAGCGCCACCGCGTAGGTGACGAGGAGGGTCATCGATACGCGCTCGCGGTCGCGCAGCCGCCTGATGAACAGCCAGTGCACCGCCGTGCCGATCACGAACATCGCCGGGATAGTGATCAGCAGGCCGACGAACAGGTCGATGTGCATCTTCGTCGACAGCGAGTAGCTGAGATAGGCGCCCAGGATGACCAGGACACCCTGGGCGATATTGATGATGTCGAGCACGCCGAAGATCAACGTGAGGCCCACGGCCATGAGGGCGTAGACGCCTCCTACGAGTATCCCGTCGGCGATGGCCTCATAGATCTGCCGCGCCATGTGCTTGCTGTGCTCCTGTCCTGGTAATCGGCTCGCCCGGATCAGCTCGACCAGGCCGGCTTGACGGCGAGGATCGGCACCGAGCCCGCCGCGCCGGCCGGCAGCACCTGGCCGAAGACGCCGCTTCGCCACTGGAAGACGAACGCGGCGGACTCGCCGTTCTCCCCGAGGGAGTTGAACTTGACCGGTCCCTGCACGCTGGTGAGCGTGGCACTGCCGTGCAGGTAGGAGATGATCTTGGCGTTGTCGGTGCCGCCGGTCGCGGTGACCGCCTCGGCCGTGACCTGGCCGACCGAGTACGCCTCGGCGATGTCGGCGTTCACGCTGGAGGCCGTGCCGCCGTACTTCTTGACGTACTCGGTCACCAGTGCCTCGCTGGCGGCGTTCTTGTACCCGGGGTACCAGCCGTCCGGCACCATCATGCCGTCCGCGTTGCCCTCGCCCACCGCGGTGAGGAACGACTGGCCCTGGTCGGGGCCCGCCGCCGCGATGAACATCTTCGGCGTGTAATGCTGCTGCTCGAACGCCTGCATGAAGGCCTGCACGGTCGGCACGTCGGTCGACCCGAGCACCACGATCTGGGCGCCCGTGGCGGCTACCTGGTCAGCCGGCGCCTTGTAGTCCGCGACCTCCTCGGGGAAGACCTTGGAGTACACCGTCTGTACGCCCAGTTTCTCCAGTTCGGTCTGCGCGAGCTGGACCGGCGGGTCGGCGAACGGGTCGTTGGCCATCGGGTAGGCCGCCGTCTTCGGCCGCTGGCTGGCGGGCAGCGACGCGATGTAGTTGACGAACGGCTGCATCTCGTCGGCGATCGGCAGGCTCACGTCGAACACGTTGTGGTCCGCCTCGTTCGCCGGGCTGTCGAACACGCTCGGCGCCCCGCCGGCGCCCTCCACGAACGCGTAGCCGTACCGGGCGGCCACCGCCGAGGCCGGGGTGGTGAGCAGCGAGGAGAACGGGCCGAACGCGAGGTCGACGTGGTCGGAAGAAAACAGCGTCTGGTAGTTGGTGTCGACCTGGGTCGGCGAGCTGTTGTCGTTGAGGATGGTCAGCTTGACCTGCCGGCCGAGAATACCGCCGTGGGCGTTCACGTCCGCCGCCCACAGCTTGTAGCCGATATCGTAAGCCTGGCCGTCGGCGGAAAAGTCGCCGGTGAGGGAGAGCGACGCGCCTATCGTAATCGGCGCCTTGCCGGATGACGAACCGCTGTTGTCCGCGGTGCTGCCGCCGCCGCTACTGCAGGCCGCCAGCATGCCCGCCGACGCGAGCGCGGCGGCACTCATGGCGAGCGCTTTTGCGGAGAACCTGGGCCGATGACTTCTCATGCCCGGTTCCTCCTTCCTCATTGATCAGGGATTCTTCGTCGAGGAATCTGCTGAATCTGCTTGTTGCATGAACGCAGCAAGAGTAAAGGCGGGCTCGAAGTCTAGGGTGAGGTACGCAGCGTCTTGTAGCCGGTGAACTGAGATCCAACCGCACAATCGTTTGCACCAGAGATTGCCCCCGTCACGCGGGTTTTGTCAATCCTCAAGGAGCAATCCGTTACGCACCCGCGCTAATGGGACACGGGTGAATAGGGTTAGCGCATGGCAAATCGGCAAGCGATATATGTCTGTCCCGCTCAGCGTTTCCCTGTGCGGCGGAGCGGGACCGTGTTGGCGGGGACCGTGTTGGCGGGGACTGTGGTGCTGGGAGCGGCGTCGGTTTCCGTTCTCGGCGTGGCCGGCGGACGGGTGGACCCGCGCGCGACGAGTTCCGGCGCCAGGTAGAGGATCTTCACCGGGCCGTCGCCGTCGTTGACGCGCTCGAGCAGCAGCTTCGCGGCCTCCGTGCCGAGCTGGTAGTGCGGGAACCGCACCGTGGACAGCGGCGGGCGGAGCCGGTCGATAAACGGCATGTCATTGAAGCCGATCACCGAGATGTCGTCCGGGCAGCGCAGGCCCAGGTCGTCGAACGCGCCGTAGCACCCGACGGCGAGCATGTCGTTCGCCGCCACGAGGGCGGTCAGTCCCTCGCCCCTGTTCAGCAGTTCCCGGCCGCGGCGCATGCCCTCTTCGATCGAGTAGGCGGTGGCGTAGACGATCTGGCTCTCGCTGACCGTGAGGCCCTTGGCCCGCATGCTGTCGAGGAATCCGCGTAGCCGCAGGATGCCTGTCGAGATCTCCTGGGGCCCGGCGATGTGTCCGATCCTGGTGTGGCCGAGCGAGACGAGGTGCGTCACCGCCGCCCGCACGCCCTGCTCGTTGTCGACCGCGACCGAGGAGAATGGGTAGCCCTGCGAGGTCCGGTTCATCAGCACGACGGGCAGTTCCGCCTCGACCGCCTCGGCGAGGACCGGGCTGTTCAGGGTCGCGGTGGCGAGCACGAACCCGTCGACGTGCCGCGCGCGCATCTGGTCGAAGATCATCCGCTCGCGGCGTTCGTCGCCATCGGTGTTGCCGAGCAGCGCGACGTAGCCGTGCTCGGCCAGCCTGTCCTCCAGACCGCGGACGATGGGGGGGAACAGCGGGTTGTTCAGGTCCGGGATGAGCACGCCGATCGTGTGCGAGCGCCGCGTGCGCAGCGACCGCGCCACCGGGTTCGGCCGGTAGCCGAGACGTTCCGCGGCCTCCGTCACCCGGCGCGCGGTGTCCTCGCTGACCAGCAGGCGCGTGCCGGGGTTGAGCGCGCGCGACGCCGTCGCCGGATGCACACCCGCCGCCGCCGCCACATCCCGCAGTGTCGCGGGCCGGTCTGACCTGCCCATAGCTTCTGCTCTCCCGCCGTAGTCACGCTCTTGCCAGAACCCTACCGCGCCCGACTGTGACCGGGTGAACACAGCCGCACCCGGGGTAACCCCCGTTCCGGCTGACCCGTCGCTCAGGCGCTGCGCGCGGTGGCTCAGGCGCTGCGCGTAGCGGCTCAGGCGCTGCGCGTAGTGGCCGAGATGATGATGACCCAGGACCGCTCAGCGCGGTCGGCGGCACCCGCGGGCGCGAGTGTCGTCCGCGACCAGTTGACGTGCCACCGCACGACACGCCGGCGGGGCGCCGGGATGGCGGCAGCCGCACGCTGCCGCGCCGCCTCCGCCGTCAGTTCGTCGTTGTGCTGTGCCGCCAGGATTCCGGCCATCTGCGGGTTCATGATGCTGACTCCTTCTTGCGGATTGTCAAGACATATCTTGAGATTCACCTTGAGATTCAGTGAGGGACGCCCCGTCCGAATCCGCGAGCGGGTAAGTAAAGATGCTGACCTCCACCGGCCGCGCGCCCTTCGGCCTGAGCGCGGGTTCGTTCGTTCGGTCGCGGTAGCGGTCAAGGACCCGGCGCAGTTCCCCTATCAGTTCCGTCGCCTCGCCGGGCGTCAGGAACCGCACGTTGTTGCTCGCGGTCACCGCCGCCTCCCACTCCGGCGCCCAGGAACGAGCCCCCATCGTGCGCCGGATCCGGTCGAGCCACCGGCCAAGCCACGCCGATCCCAGCGCCTCGGCGGCGATCCGCGTCTGCGGGTCCTGCAGGCGCTCGCTGTCGATGGTGAGGCTGCGGTACGTGAGCCGCCAGGGACGCTCTCTCCCCCGGCCGCCGCCGACCTCCTCGATGAAGCCGTACTTCGCCAGCGTGCGCAGGTGGAACGCGCAGTTCGCCGGCGACTCGCCGAGGATCTCGCTCGCCTGTGTCGCCGTCAGCGTCGGGGCGACCTCGAACAGTTCGAGCAACGCCATCCGGACCGGGTGGGCTAGGGCCCGCATCGCCTTCGGGTCAGTGACGTCCATCGCGGGTCGCGAGACCTCTTCGGAACTCATGTTTCGAAACACTACGCTCGAAATAGTTCTTTTGACAAGGGTCTCGGAAGATCTCTTCCGAGAGGTCTGGGCGGTCTGGGGCGCTGACGTTTCGGGCCGGTGACGCCAGCGACCCGCTCTATCCGGGTCGGATGCGCCAACGACCCAGAACGGGATTCGGGCCGGATGCGCCAACGACCCAGAACGAGGATTCGGGCCGGATGCGCCAACGACCCGGCGGGCAGGGACAGACCGGACACGCCGCCGTGCGACCATGGGGACATGCGGATCACGCGCGTGGAATCAACCGACCTGTTCCAGGGCAGCGTCAGCCGCCCCCTCCAAATCATCCGGGTAACCGTCGAGGGCACAGAGCCGGCCGACGCGGGCGTCGCCGCCACACTGCGGATCGCGGGGGCGTCGGTGGAGACGCCAGTGCCGTTCGGGATAACGGGACCCGAGGCGGGAGAAAGCCGCACCTGGGAGGTGGGCGTCGCCGCCAGCGGCCAGGCCGGGGTGAGCCGGCCAGTCACCGTCATCCTGCAGACCGCTGACAACAGGACAGAGCACCAGGCCACGATCACCGTCGCCGAGCCCGGCTGGACCATGTGGATGGTCAGCCACTTCCACTACGACCCCGTCTGGTGGTCCACTCAGGGCCAGTTCACCGAGGCCCGCCTCGTCCTGCCCGACGAGGAGGGGGAACTGCCGGACGTGCGGACGGCGTTCGAGCTCGTCCGGGTGCACCTGGAGAAGGCGCGCCGGGACCCCGACTACAAGTTCGTGCTCGCGGAAATCGACTACCTCAAGCCTTACTTCGACACCTTCCCGCACGAGCGGGCGGAACTGAAGGCGCTCATCGGCGACGGCCGCGTCGAACTTGTCGGCGGCACGTACAACGAGCCGAACACGAACCTCACCAGCGCCGAGCTCACCATCCGCAACGCGGTGTACGGGATGGGATTCCAGCGCGGGGTGCTCGGCGCCGAACCGGCAAGCGCCTGGATGCTCGACTCGTTCGGGCACGACCCCGGATTCCCTGGGCTGATGGCGGCGGCCGGGCTGACGAGCTCGTCGTGGGCGCGCGGGCCGTTCCACCAGTGGGGGCCGGAAGACAACGAGCGGATGCAGTTCCCCGCGGAGTTCGAGTGGCTCTCCCCCGACGGCTCCGGGCTGCTCACGGCCTACATGGCCAACCACTACGGCGCGGGCTGGACACTGCACACCGCGGGCGACCTCGCCGCGGCGGAACGGGCGGCGCATGAGCAGTTCGCCACCCTCGCGCCGGTCGCCGCGACGAAGAACATCATGCTGCCGGTCGGCTCGGACCACGTGATCCCGGCGCGCTGGGTGACGGACGTGCACCGGTCCTGGAACGCCAGGTACGTCTGGCCCCGGTTCGTGACCGCCATCCCGCGGGACTTCTTCGACGCGGTGCGCGCCGAGGCGTCCGGGGGATCGGGAGGATCCGGCGTGTGGATCACGCCGCAGACCCGCGACATGAACCCGCTGTACACCGGCAAGGACGTCTCCTACATCGACACGAAGCAGGCGAACGCCGCGGCCGAAATCGCCGTCTGCGAGGCCGAGCGGTTCGCCACTCTCGCCTGGCTGCGCGGCGCCCCCTACCCGGCGGAGCCTCTCGACAAGGCGTGGCGGCAACTCGCCTACGGCGCGCACCACGACGCGATCACCGGCACCGAGGCCGACCAGTCCTACCTGGACCTGCTCGCCGGCTGGCGCGAGGCGTGGCAGCACGGGGATTCGGCGCGCCGCGACGCGACCGGTTTCCTGGCGGCTTCAGGCGCCGGCGAACCTGGGAGCACCGGAAGCGTGACCGTGTTCAACGGCCTCGCCCGCGCCCGTGACGGCATCGCGACCGCGACCGTGCGACTGGAGGAGCCCGGCACGCGATGGCTAGCCGTGCACGACGGGGCAGCGGAGGTGCCGTTCCTGGCCGAGCACGTGCGGCGCCACGACGACGGCTCCCTCCAAGAGGTGACGCTGACCTTCCGCGCGCGCGGCGTCCCGGGCCTCGGGCACCGGCGGTACGGCCTGCGACCGGTCGCCGGGCCGCCGGCCGGCTCCGCGGCGTGGAGCGACGCGGAGGGGACGACGATCGGCAACGAGGTGCTGACCGTCACCGCAGACCCGGCGCGCGGCGGGGCGCTCGTCGAGATAACCGACAAGCGGACCGGCCGCAACGCGCTGCGCGGCCCCGGCAACGAACTCGTGCTGCAAGAGGAGTACGACAAGCACCCGCGCTGGGGCGAGGGTCCCTGGCACCTGACGCCGAAGGGCCCCGGCACCGGCTCCGCGTCCGCGCCCGCGTCGTCCGTGCGCGCGCAGCGCTCCCCGGCCGGCTCCCGCTTGCTCGCCTCGTTCCGGCTCGGCGACCTGGACGTCACGCAGGAGACGATCTTGTGGGACGGCGCGGACCATGTCGAGTTCCGCACCCACCTGTCCGGCTCGCTCGGGCAGGACAAGTTGCTGCGGGTCCGGTTCCCGGCCGACGTCCCCGGCGGCCTGCCGGTGTACCAGACGGCGACGGCGGTGATCGGGCGGCCGTTCGGGACGCCGGAGGCGGACACGGCGGCCCACTGGTGGACCCTGGACAATCCCGCCTTCCAGTGGTTCGGCCTCGGCGCGGCGGCCACGGTGACGCTGGCCTCGGTCACGGCGGACGGGGGTCCGGACGGCGCCGGATCGCTGCGGCGGGCACTCGGCGTCGCCGAGCTCATCACCCCCAACATCCCGGACGACAACTCGTCCCTCATCCGTGACGTCCTTATCTCGCTCGCCGCGGCCGGCGTCACCGCCACGTGCTCCCGCGCGTCCGGTCCTCGCTACGGGGCGGTGGACGTGGACTCCAACCTGCCGGACTTCCGGATCTGTCTCGGCGGGCCCGACGACAACGCGTTCACCGCCGAGGTGCTGGCGGCCGCCGAGCCAGCCGCCGCGGAGCAACTCGCCAAGCTGGTGGCCGACGCCGGCGCCGCGCGGCTGTGGGTGCCGGCGACACGGTCGCGCTCGTCCGCGTTCGGCCCGGGCGCGGACCTGCGCGGGCCGCGCGATCTGCCCGTGCTGATCGTCGCCGGGGCGGACGAGAAGTCACTGGCCGGGGCCATCGCCTCCCTCCGGGCGGATCTGGCGGACGGGGTCATCGGCGCGGACCTCGCTGAGGGGCACCCGGGGGACGAGACGTTCGGCGGCGGCGCGGTCGCGCTCTTCAACCAGGGCACGCCATCGGGCGTGGTGACGCCGGACGGGACGCTCTGGATGTCGCTGATGCGGGCGTCCTCAAGCTGGCCAAGCGGCGTGTGGATCGACGGCGATCAGCGGACCGTCCCCGACGGCAGCAGTTTCGCGTGGCAGCACTGGAGCCACACGTTCTCCTACGCGCTGGCCGTCACCGACGGCGACTGGCGGGACGCCCGCTTCAGCGCGCGGGCCGAGGAGTACAACCACGCCCTGGTCACGGTCACCTCACCCGCGACACCCTCGCCCGCACCGGCGCCCTCCGTGCCGGCGGCCCCTGTGCCGGCGGCCCCTGTGCCGGCGCCCTCCGTGTCGGCGAGCGCTCCGAACGTCACGCTGACCGCTCTGAAGCCCCGCGGCAATCCGCTTGCTTCTGGACGGCCGGGGACGCCGGCCGGCGACCGGGTCGTCACGGTGCGGCTGCGCGAGACCGACGGCCGGCCGGCGGTGACGGAGTTGCGGATCGCGGGCGGCATCGAGGAAGCCTGGCTGACGGACCTGCTCGAGGACACGGCGCTGTCGCCGATCGAGGTGCGGGACGGCGCGGCGGTCGTGGAACTCCGGCCGTTCGCGACGGTGACCCTGGCCGCGAAGGTGGCCGCGCCTGACGGCGAGACGGCTGGCGACGTGGCCGGCTATCGGGCGGCCGAGCCCGCGCAGCCTGTCTATTCACGCTACTGGCTGCACGGGAAGGGCGCCGCCCCCGCCGGCAACGTGCCGGTCGCCGTCCACTTCACGCCGTCGCGCGTCACCCTGGGGACGGAACCCGGCGGGCGGCTGCGGCTGACCGTGGCCTGCGGCCCCGAGCCCGCGTCCGGCGAGGCACGGCTAGTGGTGCCGGACGGGCTGAGCGCGGAAGTTGACGGCGCGCCCGCGGCCACCCGGACGACACTGCGCTACGACCTCCCGGCGAACGGCTTCACGGCCTGGGACGTGGCGGTCACGGCGGCGCCGTCGGCGGCTGACGGCAGGTACTTCGTCATCGGCAGCATCGCTGACAGGTCGGGCAACACGCTTGAAGACGCCGCCCTCGTCACGATCGGCGAAGCGGGCGGGCCCGACCGCGACCTGCCGCCCGAGGAACTGTTCTTCCGCATGGTGAACGACACTTCCGCGCTCGCGGCGGAGAGCGGCCTCGAAATCGTGGACGACGAGCTTTCCCTCGCGCCAGGTGAGCGGGGACAGTTGCGAGTCCGGGTCGACAGCCATCTCGCTTCGGTGCTGCACGGGGAAGCACAGCTGATCTCGCCGTTCGGAACCTGGGAGACGACAGCGCCGTGGTCTCAGTCCGTGACCGTCGCGCCCGGCGGGGAGACGACGCTCGTCTTCGACGTCGCCGTGCCGCCGGGCGCGACGCCGGGCTGGGAGTCGTGGCTGCTGGTGAAGCTGATGTACTTCGGCCGCGTCCGCTACTCCCCCGCCGTGCGCCTGAAGGTGAGCTAGCGCAGCGTCAAAGGGCGGAGTCGGCCTCGTGCAGGTCCCGCGCGGCGGTTACCACGGCGACCTCGGCGGGGCGCGGGGCCGGCATCCGGATCAGGGCCATGATCAGGATCAGGGCCACCACGTCGAAGATCGCTGCCAGCCCGTATGCCGACGACATCCCGTGGACAAGCGCGTGCTGCCGCACGGCGACCGCGGACAGCCCGGCCGCGTGGTGCGCCACGCCGCTGCCGTAGGCGGTGCCGAACACCGCCACGAGCACGGACAGGCCCAGCGAGCCACCGACCTGCTGCACGACGTTGACCATGCCGGACGCGGCGCCAGAGTCCTCCGGGCGGACCCCGGCGAGAGAGGCGGACGTCAGCGGCACGAAGACGATGCCCATCCCGACGCCGAACAGCAGCATCGGGCCGAACACGCCGTCCCAGTACGTGGTGCCCGGCGCGACCTGCCACAGCCACGCCATCCCCGCGATTACCGGGATCATGCCGGCGATCATGAGCCGCCGCGGCCCGAACAGCGGCATCAGCCTCGGCGCGAGCCGGGAGACGGCGAACAGCGCGATCGTCATCGGCAAGAACGCCACCCCGGTCCGCAGCGGGCTGAAGCCCAGGATCTCCTGCACGAACTGGGTGAGGAAGTAGAACATGCCCATCATGCCCGCCACCAGCAGCAGCCGCGCCACGTACGACCCGGACCGGCCGACGTCGGCGAACAGCCGCAGCGGCGTGATCGGCTGCCTGACGCGGGACTCGTTCACCAGGAAGGCCGCGATGAGCACGACGGCGACCGCGAACGACACCAGTCCCGTGCGGTCACCCCAGCCGTTGCTCGCGGCCCGGATGAAGCCGTAGACCAGCGCCCCGATGCCGACCGTCGAGGTGACCGCGCCGGCCAGGTCGAACCGGCCGGGCTGGCGTGGCGTCTCGGTGACGAACAGCGGGGTAATCGCCAGCACGACCACCCCGATCGGGACGTTGATGAACAGCACCCAGCGCCAGGACAGCCATTCCGTGATCACACCGCCTAGCACCAGGCCGAGGGAACTGCCGCCGGTGACCACCCCGGTGTAGATGGCCAGCGCCCGGGTCCGCTCCCTGCCCTCGGGGAACGAACTGATCACCAGGGCGAGCACGGCCGGCGAGGCGAGCGCGCCGCCGACGCCTTGGATGGCACGTGCCGCGAGAAGCATCCCCGACGAGGTCGCCAGCCCGCCGGCCAGCGACGACAGCGTGAAGATGGCGATGCCGACGACGAACATGCGCCGCCGGCCGAGGATGTCGCCGGCGCGCCCGCCGAGCAGCAGCAGGCCGCCGAAGGTCAGCATGTACCCGTTCAGGACCCACGACAGGCCCGTCAGCGAGAAATGCAGCCCGGTCTGAATGTGCGGCAACGCGATATTGACCACCGTCGCGTCGAGGATGATCATAAGCTGCGCACCAAGCATGATGGCCAGCGCGACGCCCGGATGCCCGTGCCCACGACGCGGTGCGCTGGCTACTGGACGATTAGAGGTACGATGGGAAGGGAAGCGGAGGTCCACTCCGGTTACTATACGGAGGAATCCTCCGCTTTGCAAACCGGTGGTCTGGAGCCGATGACAACTAACGATAAGCTCGCGATGCTCGACGAGGCGCCCGCAGGCATGCGGGCGGACGCGCGCCGCAGCCGCATGAAACTGCTCACGGCCGCGACCGCGGCGTTCGCGGAGCACGGCGCTGACGCGCCACTTGAAGACATCGCCCGCCGGGCGGGCGTGGGGATCGGCACACTCTACCGGCATTTCCCGACGAGGCTCGACCTGCAGTCAGCCGTCTTCCTCAGCCAGGTGAAGGGCGTGTGCGCTCAGGCGGACGACCTCATCATCGACTCCCCCGCCGAGCAGGCCTTCGGCGCGTGGATCAGGATGCTCTCCGGCTACATGGTCACGAAACGCGGCCTGTCGAGGGCGCTGATCGACACTCTCGGCCGGGACTCCGAACTGATCTCAGGCTGCTCGCTGGCGATGCGCGAGACCGTCGACCGGCTTCTGCGGCACGCGCAGGAGGCGGGCGCGATCAGGCAGGACGTGCAGGCTCTCGACGTGCTGCGCCTGGTCCACGGGATAGGCGTCGCCACCGAGCAGGCGCCGGAAGACACCGACCGCTTGCTGTCGCTCATGCTCGACGGCCTGGCCGCCGCCCGCTAGCGCGCACCGGTTCGAAATCCCCTCGCGCTACAGGCCCGGGGGGCGGTTCTCGTAGGCGGTGCTCAGCACCACCGTGGTGCGCGTGGACACGTTCGCCAGGGTGCGGATCTGCTGGAGCAGGTCTTCCAGGGCAGCGGGAGACGCCACGCGCACCTTGAGGATGTAGTTCTCGTCGCCCGCCACGCTGTGACAGGCCTCGACAGCCGACAGATGCCGCAACCGCTGCGGCGCGTCGTCGGGCGCCGCGGGGTCGAAAGGCTTCACCGATACGAACGCCGTCAGCGGCAGCCCGATTACCTCTGGGTCACACAACGCGACATAGCCGGTGATAACGCCGTCTGTCTCCAGCCTGCGGACCCGCTGGTGCACGGCGGACACCGAAAGCCCTGCCTGCCTGGCGAGTTCGGTGAAGCTCATGCGCCCGTTACGGGACAGCAGGGAAACGATCTTGCGGTCGATCTCTTCCACTACGACAACTTAGCGTGAATTGTGCATGCGGGCGGCATCACTCGGCTACGGAACCGTCTCGGGCGTTTACGCATCAGTGACAAATCCACCCAATACCATTCGTCGCCGGCTGACAACAGGTCCTGCGCCTCAATTTTGCGTCCGGGTGAGTCTTCTAGCAAGATGCCCGTCTCAGGCGCATCTTGGAAGGATCTTGCCGTACGGTACGTTGCACGGCGAGAGACCCCGGTATGTGGTGGGAGAATGGAAGCATGCATCAGCAGCCCGAAGAACTCTACGAGCTGGACCTGGCGGCGCCGGATGTCGACGGCGCGGCCATGCTGGTTCACCTGGACGGGTTCATGGACGCGGGCGCCGCAGGCCGCCTGCTGACCGAGCACATGCTCGACAGCTTCGACCACCAGACGGTCGCGACGTTCGACACCGACCGCCTGCTCGACTACCGGTCCCGCCGGCCGCTGATGACCTTCGACAAGGACCACTGGGAGAGCTACGAAGCACCCAAGCTGGAGCTCAGCCTGCTGTCCGACGCCGAGGGCAAGCCGTTCCTCGTGCTGTCCGGCCCCGAGCCGGACCACGAGTGGGAATTGTTCGCGGCGGCCGCCAGGTCGCTCGCCGACCGGCTCGGCGCGGGAACGGCCATCACCTACTTCGGCGTCCCGATGGGGATTCCGCACACCCGGCCGCTCGGCGTGCTCGCGCACGGGACGCGGACGGGCCTTGTCACGAGCCGCGTCCAGCTGCCGAGCAAGCTCCAGGTGCCGGCCAGCGCGTCCCAGCTGCTGGAGTTCAGGTTCGGCCAGGGAGGCCGGGACGCGATCGGGTTCGCCGTGCAGGTGCCGCACTATCTGTCACAGGCCGCGTACCCGACCGCCTCGCTGACCCTGCTCGAGTCGATCAGCGAGATCACCGGCCTCACCTTGCCGGCCGAGGCGCTGAAGGAAGCCGCGGAGCGCACCAACACGCTCATCGACCGGCAGGTCGCCGAGTCGTCGGAGGTCGCCGAGCTTGTGCACGGCCTCGAGACACAGTACGACGCCGCCATCGGCCACGACGAGGACAACCTCCTCGCCGAGGGCGAGGAAATGCCGACCGCGGACGAACTCGCCGCGCAGTTCGAGCAGTTCCTCGCCGAGCAGCAGCGCGGGGGCGACACCCCCGAGGCCTGACCCCCGCCGCGTTAGACGATCACGAGGTCGCGGGGAGCGTTGTTGAGGCGTTCTGGGCCGGTTTCGGTGCACACGACGATGTCCTCGATGCGGGCGCCGTGCGGGCCCGGGTAGATGCCGGGCTCGACGGAGAACGCCATGCCCGGCGCCAGGGGCGTCGGGTTGCCAGAGACGATGTACGGGTCCTCGTGCGTCTCCAGGCCGATGCCGTGGCCGGTGCGGTGGATGAACCACTCGCCGTATCCGGCGGCGTCGATGACGTCCCTGGCGGCCTTGTCGACCGACTCCGCGGTCGCGCCCGGCCGCGCCGCCCGCACGCCCGCGTCCTGCGCCGCGTGCAGCACCTCGTAGTACGAGGTAAACTCCGCCGGCGGCGTCCCGATCGCGTACGTGCGGGTGCAGTCGCTGCAGTAGCCGGACGGCATCGTGCCGCCGATATCGACCACCACGACGTCACCGGCGAGCAGGACACGGTCGGACACCTCGTGGTGCGGGCTGGCCGCGTTCGGGCCGGAGCCGACGATCGTGAAGTCCACCGACACATGCCCCTCGGCGAGGATGGCCTCGGCGATCTTCGCGCCTACCTCGCGCTCGGTCACCCCGGCGCGCAGCCACCCCGGCACCTTGGCGTGCACCCTGTCGATCGCCGCGCCCGCCTCGCGCAGCGCCGCCACCTCCGCCGCGCTCTTGCGTATCCGCAGATCCGCCAGGACCGTGCTGGCCAGCACCTGCCGAGCGCCGGGGAATGTGGCGGCGAACCGCAGGACGTTCAGCGCCCACATCCGGTCGGACAAGCCCAGTGTTCCCGGCGAGCCCAGTGTTCCCGGCAAGCCCAGTGTTTCCGGCAAGCCCGGCGACTCGGCCCCGCTGAGCCTGTCCCTGATTATCCCGAACGCGTCCTCGTTCTCCTCCCACGCCACGATCTCGGCCCCCAGTCCCCCGGCGGGCGAGGCCTGCGCCGCCTTGAGCTCCAGGCGCGGAACGACAAGGAAGGGGTCCGCGTCGGCGGGCACCACCAGGCAGGTCAGCCGCTCCATCTGGTGGGCGTCGTACCCGGTCACGTACCGCAGGTCAGGACCCGGGGTGAGCAGCAGGGCGCTCAGCCCGCGGTCGCGGACGGCCTCGGCGACCTGGGTAAGGCGCTCGGGCGGATAGAGGGCGGTCATAGCGTGGTGTCTCCTTGTCTTATTTCTGGGTGACTGCGGCGCGGAAACGGGTCAGTGACGAGCCCAGCCCGAGCGCCTCGCCGATCTCGCCGAGCATGGCGCTGTCAGGCGGGACGGCCGGGAGTGTCCCGTCGACCTCGGGAAGCGGCACGTCCGTGGCGGTCCGCACGACGGCGGGGGCGACGCCGAGATACTCACGCGCGGCTTCGAGCTTTTTCCGCGTCCCCGGCGGGAAGCCCCCGTGACCCGCGTCCAGCGCGGCCGCGATCGCGTCCATGCTCCCGAACGCCCTGATCAGGGCCGCCGCGGATTTCTCCCCGATCCCCGGCACGCCGGGCAGGCCGTCGCTCGGGTCGCCGCGCAGGACGGCGAAGTCCCCGTAAGCCCTGCCCGGGATGTCATATTTCTTGGCGATCTCCGACTCGGTGACCGGCTCCAGCTTGGACAGGCCCTTGATCGTGTAGAGAACGCAGATCCGCCGCGCGTCGTCGACGAGCTGGAACAGGTCGCGGTCGCCGGTGACGACCTCGACCGGCTCCTGCCCCCTCCCGGCGGTCCGGTCCGCCAGGGTCGCGATGACGTCATCGGCCTCGTATCCGGCGTGCTCGGCGAGCACGATGCCCGTCGCCTCGAGGACCTGGTGGATCAGCGGGATCTGCACCGCGAGGGCGGGCGGTGTGTGCTCGGTCCCGTCCGGCTCCGCCCGGTGCGCCTTGTAGGTGGGGATGGCCCGCACGCGGAACTCTGGCCGCCAGTCGGCGTCCAGGCAGGCTACGAGCCGGGACGGAGCGCGGTCCCTGACGAGCCTGCCGATCGTGTCGAGCAGGCCGCGCACGGCGTTGACCGGTGTCCCGTCCGGTGCCGTCACGGTCTCCGGCATCCCGTAGAAGGCCCGGTAGTACAGCGACGCGGTATCGAGCAGCATCAGCGTTCCCACGCGGCAATCCTATAATCGACCGCATGCCTCAACCCGGAATCGAAAGCTGGCGCGCGCCTGTCGTCGTCTCGATCAAGGCCGCCGCGTGCGGCGCGATCGCCGTCCTGGTCGTCGCCGTGTTCTTCCCGCTGTGGATCGCCGTCCCTGTCGGCGCGGCGCTCGGGGTGTGGGGCATCGGAATGTGCGTCCGGCGCCCGGCGGTGCTCCTGGACCGGGAGGCGGGACAGCTCACCATCCGGCTGGGGCCGCTCACCCGGCGGGTGCCCGTGAACCAGATCAACGCCATCGCGCTCGATCGCGCCAAGATCACCATCGGGAAGGCCGACGGGACCGCGATCTCCTTCTACGCCTGGCGCAAGAGCACGCTGGACGACTGGCTGAAGGTGCCCGTCGTCGCGAGCGACGTGGCACACGCCGTCTCCAAGGCCGCCGCGGCCTCGCGTGCGGCGGAGGTTACGGGAGATACCAGCGTTCGTTCGGGGAAAAATCTGCCTTTGATCGCGGTGGCGGCGGCGGGCGCGGCGGAGATCGCGGCGGTCTTCTTCGTCCGGGTGTCGTGGGGCAGCCCCGTGATGACGGTGCTCGGCACGCTTGTGGCGCTCGCGTTCGGGTTCACCGGGGTGATCTCCCTGCTCGTCGCGCTGTGGACGTTCCTGACCGGTGCCCGGCGGCCTAGCCGGCTTCCTCGTCGGGGCGCTCGCCCGCGCGGGGGCGGCCCTGCCCGCGCATAGGCCTGGCGTGCCCCGGCATGCGCCCGGACTCCGTCAGGGCGCGGCGCAGCAGGTACTCGATCTGAGCGTTGGTGCTGCGGAGTTCGTCGGCCGCCCACCGCGCTAGCGCGTCGTGGACGGCCGGGTCGAGCCGGAGCAAGATGCCTTTGCGTTCAGTCACTGGTACAGCGAGCCCGTGTTGACGACCTGCTGTGTCGCCTGCTCGCTGCACAGGACAACGAGCAGATTGGAGACCATCGCGGCCCTGCGTTCCTCGTCGAGTTGGACGACGTCCTCCTCCTCAAGACGCTGGAGTGCGAGGCGGACCATGCCGACCGCGCCTTCCACGATACGCTGCCGGGCGGCCACGACCGCGCTCGCCTGCTGCTGCCGCAGCATCGCCTGGGCGATCTCCGGAGCATAGGACAAGCGGGTGAGCCGGGTCTCGACGACCGTTGCTCCCGCGGCCGCGACCCTGACGCTGAGCTCGGCCGACAGCTGGCTGGTTATCTCCTCGGCGTTCTCGCGCAGGGACAGCGCGCCGGTGCCGCGGCTGTCGTAAGGGTACCTCGACGCGACATGCCGGACGGCCGTCTCGAACTGGATGGCGACAAAGTGCGAGTAGTCGTCGACCGAGTAGACGGCGTGCGCGGTATCGGCGACCCGCCAGACGACCACGGCCGCGATCTCGATCGGGTTGCCGTCGGCGTCGTTGACCTTGACCAGCGCCGATTCCTGGTTGCGGATCCGGGTGGACATGACGATCCGGTTGGTGAACGGGTTCACCCACTGGAGCCCCGATTCGCGGATCGTGCCCCGGTACTTGCCGAACAACTGCACGACGTGCGCGCGGCCGGGCACGACGGCGGTGAGGCCGCGCAGCGTGAAGACGCCCCCGAGGATGGCGAGGACGCCGAGCACCGTGAAGACCACGCGGACGCCGCCCGCGTTCTTGCCGGCGAGCACGAAGAACGCGATCGCGAGGAGCACGAGGACGACGCCGAGCACTAGCATCCACACGCCGGGCAGGTACCTGGCCGCGCGCTCCTGGATCGGCTGCTGGGCGGTCATGCCGGGGACGCTATCGGCGACCTGCACCTGAGTTGCCATCTTATCCACCTCCGGTGGACGGTCCTGATACCAGGTCACTATCATACTGATATCAGTTTTTGAGCGCAAGTCGCTCCGGGGGCTCGCGAGAAACCCCGCGTCTCAGGCTAGGAAGCCGCCGTCGGCGGCGAGGTGGGCGCCGGTGATGTAGGAGGCGTCGTCCAGAAGGTCAAAGGCGGGCTCAGCCGAAGTCCACCGAGCGGCCGACGTGTGCCTGCTGCTCGTCTTCGGCCGCGGTGTCGCGCATCACGCTGGCCATGTGGTCGACCGCGTCGCGGCCCAGCACGAGGTGCAGGGGCGGCCGCGGGTCGCCGGCGAGGCCGAGGAAGACGCGCGCGACCTTGGCCGGGTCGATCGGCTCGGTGCCGGAGGTCTCGCGCAGGTGCCTGGCCATCGCCCCGACGGTGGCCTGGTAGCCGGGGCCGGAG
>DASZJE010000027.1:0-2578 GCA_035948445.1 Trebonia sp.
TTCCAGCTGCACTTCCACGCCATCGGCGATCACGCGGTCAGCACCGCGCTCGACGTGATCGAGGCGCTTCCGGCCGCGCAGCGCCAGGCCGCGCGGCACCACCTGGCGCACCTGCAGTTCATCACCCCGCGGGATGCGGGCAGGTTCGCCGCGCTCGGCGCGGTGGCCAACTTCCAGCCGCTGTGGGCGTGCGCCGAAACGCAGATGGAGGAGCTGACCCTCCCGTTCGTCGGGCCGGAGCGCGCGGCCTGGCAGTACCAGATCGGCTCGCTTGTCCGGCGGGGAACGCGGATCGCGTTCGGCAGCGACTGGCCGGTGTCGAGCGCCGATCCGCTGCAGGAGATCCACGTCGCGGTGAACCGGGTGCTGTCCGAGCGCCTGGGGCGGCGCGGGAAACCCGAATGCACCGATCCGTTCCTGCCGGAGCAGGCGATCACCGTGGCGGACGCGGTCGACGCCTTCACCTCGGGCGTCGCCTGGGTGAATCATGAGGAAGACGTGGCGGGCCGCCTGCTGCCCGGCATGCGCGCCGACGTGACCGTGCTCGACCAGGACCTGTTCGTCATCCCGCCGCGTGACATCGGCAGCACCTCGGTGGTCATGACGGTGGCGGGCGGGACGGTGGTGCACGGCGACCGGTGAGCACCTTACTCAGCTACGGCTACGTGCTGTTCGCGCTGGAGCGGTAATCTCGTCGTCACCGCTGGTTCGTTCGGGATTGGGATTTTTGGGTTTATTCGGGTCGGCCCGCTGATGACCAGGCCGCCGGGATGTGCTGTGCTAGTGGGGTGAGCAGCACACCCGATGATTTCAACGCAATCCCGGCGAACTGGGCGTCTGACCAAGATCTCCTGGCTGGTCTGACGGTCGACGACGATGACGAGCACGACGATCCCGTACTGCGCTACGCGGACGGCCGCACGGTAGAAACCTGGCGCGAGGACTACCCGTACTCCGAGAAGATGACCCGGCCCGAGTACGAGTACTTGAAGCGCCCGCTGCAGGTCGAACTGGTCAAGCTGCAGAACTGGGTGAAGTCCTTCGGAGAGCGGATCGTGATCGTGTTCGAGGGACGCGACGCGGCCGGCAAGGGCGGCACGATCAAGCGGTTCACCGAGCACCTGAACCCCCGCGGCGCCACGGTCGTGGCGCTGGTGAAACCGAGCCAGCGGGAACGGACCCAGTGGTACTTCCAGCGTTACGTGCCGCACTTGCCCGCGGGCGGCGAGATCGTCATGTTCGACCGTTCCTGGTACAACCGGGCCGGCGTGGAGCGGGTGATGGGTTTCTGCACCGACGAGGAATACTGGGAGTTCATGCGGGAGGCGCCGGACTTCGAGCGCATGCTGGTCCGCTCCGACCTGCACCTGACGAAGTTCTGGTTCTCGGTCACGCCGTCGGAGCAGCGGACGCGCTTCATCATCCGGCGGATCGACCCGGTACGCCAGTGGAAGCTGAGCCCGATGGACATCGAGTCGCTGGACAAGTGGGACGGGTACACCGAGGCCAAGGAGGCGATGTTCCACTACACCGACACGCCGCACGCCCCGTGGACCGTGGTCAAGAGCAACGACAAGAAGCGCGCCCGGCTCGAGGCGATCAAGTACGTGCTGCTGAAGTTCGACTACGAGGGCAAGGACGCCGAGGTCATCGGCGAACTTGACAAGCTCCTCATCGGGCCGCCGTCCGTGCTGTCCGAGCACAACCCCGACCGCGACTTCCCCGAACTGTGAGCGCCATGGCCTACGAACGGATCGACTCGATCGAGGAACTGCGGGACCTGCTTGGGGTACCGACCGGGCGCGCCGTGACCAAGGAGCGCCGCAGGCTGCACGACATGGATCGGGAATGGCTGGCCACCTCGCCGTTCTGCATTCTGGCCACCTCCGACGCCGACGGCAACTGCGACGCCTCGCCCAAGGGCGACCCGGCGGGCCACCTGGTCCACGTGCTCGACGACACCACGGTCGCCATCGCGGAACGCCCCGGCAACCGGCGTGCCGACGGATACGCCAACATCCTGGCCAACCCCCACGTCGGGATCATCTCGATCATTCCCGGCCGGAACGAGACGCTGCGGATCAACGGGCGGGCCCGGCTGCTGCGGGACGCGCCGTTCTTCGACGAGATGGCGGTCCGCGACCGCCGGCCGATCCTGGCCCTGCTCGTCGAGATCGACCAGATCTTCTTTCACTGCCCCAAGGCGTTCATGCGGTCGCGGCTCTGGGAGCCGCCGTCCTGGCGGCCCGAGGCGCTCCCGTCACCCGCGGCCCTGGTCAAGGCCGTGCAGGAAACCCCGGAGACGCTGGAAGAGCTCGAGGACTACTACACCCCGGCGAACTATTCTCGGCGTCTTTACTGATCCCGGGGACCCGGAAGCGAGGGCGGATGACGGGGCACGGCCGGCGGGTGAGCGTCCTGGGGGTACCGACCAGCGCCGGCTCGCACAATCCCGGGCAGGAGAAGGCCCCGGCCGCGTGGCGGGCCGCCGGGCTGATCGGCGAACTGCGCGCGGCGGGCCTGGACGTCGAGGACCGCGGTGATCTCCCGGCCGCGCCGTACCGTCCGGTGGAGCCGG
>DASZJE010000028.1:0-17147 GCA_035948445.1 Trebonia sp.
GTAGTAGTCGGCCGGGTTGGCGGTCGGCGTGATCTCCAGCTCGGGGGTGTCGGAGACGTCCCCGGAGTTGTCGACCACGGTCACCGACGCCGGCGTGCCCGCCCAGACCTGGTACTGCCCGCTGGCGGCCGGCACGGTGAAGGTGATCGCCGTGTCGCTCCAGCTGTCGACGGTGAAGGGCGCGACGTTGCCGGGCGCGCCCCAGTTGACGCCGTTGTCGCTGAAGGCCACGTAGCCGTTGCCCTGCGAGGAACCGAAGCCGGAGCCGTTGATCGTCACCTGCTCACCCGCCGTGGCACTTGTGGTGCTCATCGAGGTGACGACCGGGCCGGTCGCGGCCGTGGTCGAGGTGCCGATCGAGAAGATGTGCTCCTGCCCGGTGGAGCCCGTGCCGCTCGGCAGGGTGACGCTGGTGAGCGTCTTGCTCGCGTCGACAGGGACCGCCGTGTAGAACACGTCGGTGCTCACGGACTGCTCGCCGCCCGTGCACGACGGGCAGTCCCGGTAGGTCGTGGCGGCCGCGACCGTGTTGCCGTACGACGGCTTGGCGCCGCCGCCGTTCAGCGTCCAGTCAGACAGCCCCAGGAAGTAGGTGCTGGTGCTGCCGTCGGAGTAGTGCAGCGTAACAGGCCCCGAGACAGGGCCCTCGCTCGCGGAACCGAGGAACGCCAGTGTCTGCGTTCCGGCGGCCGCGTTCACGCTGACGGTCTGGCCGTCGGGAACCGTGTTGTCCGGGTTACCGCCGGTCGGCAGCGGCCAGGTGAAGTTCACGCCATTCACCGTGACGTTCTGGCCGGGGTTGAACCCGTCCGACGCCAGGGCCGACGCGGAGAAGCTGTACCCGTCGCCGTCGAAGTTGGCGGAGGACTCATCGGTGCTGTCGGAGATGCCCACGTTGTTGAACGTCGACAGCAGGCTGCCAGGGGCCGCGACCAGGATCGTCTGGTTCAGCGACTGGGTGGCACCCGTGCTTTCCGTGGTCAGGGTGACGGGCGCGGTGTAGAAGTTCTGCGTGGTGCTCGCGCTCGCCGCCACTGTCAGCTTGGCGGTTCCTGTGCTGTGCGGCGGGACCTCGATCGTCGTCGAACTCGGCGTGATCGTGACCCCGGACGGCGCCTTGATGGCGACGTCGACCTTCTGGGACTTGTCGGTGGCGTTGTCCGCGCCGACCGTCACGGTGGTGGAGGCACCCGGCGCGACGTTCGCGGTCTGGTTGGCCAGGTAGCCGACCGTCGCCGTGGTGCCGGCGGTGTTGGACGGGGGAGCGTCCTTCGGCGCACTGCCCCAGGTGGTCGCCGTCGGGCTGAGGGTCCAGTCCAGGGTGGCGCCATTGCTCAGGGCGGCGTAGGTGGTGGACAGCTTCTGGTCCGGCGTGCCGTTGATCTTCAGCGAGCTGACGTAGTACTCGTTGGTCGCGTCAGGCGCGTTGATCGTGATCGTCTTGCCGTTGGACAGGGTGATCTGCTCGTGCGGGAACGCCGGGCTGTTCAGCAGCAGGGTGCCGTCACCGGGGTTCTCCGGGTACAGGCCGAGCTCCTGCCAAATGTAGGAAGAGCTCTCCGCGCCGAGGTCGTCGTTGTTGGCCAGGCCGCTGGGGCCGGGCAGGTAGACGGTGTTCTCGATGTTGCGGACCGCCGCCTGGACTTCGGCGGGGTCGCCCGAGTAGTCCGGCGCGAACTGCTCGCCGAGGGCGAACTCGTTGGAGATCTCGTCGTACACGCCGAAGCCGTTCGGCTGCGACAGGTAGTTCGTCAGCGCCGGGTTGACCTTGGCGTCGCCGCCGAGCAGGTTGACCAGCGTCGCGTAGTCGTCCGGCGTCTCCCACAGGTACTCTTCGGCGTCGCCCTCGACGTAGTCCGGCTCGTTGTTCTGCTGGGTGGTCGGGACGACGCCCTGCTCGAACTGCCCGTTCTCGTACCGGGCGGTCAGCAGGCCGTTGTTCGGGTCGAACACGTTCTCCCAGTTGTTGGAGCGCGCCAGCAGCATGGCCGCGTCCTTGGTGTTACCCAGGTCCTTCGCGAAGGTCGACAGCGCGAAGTCCGAGTTGTCGTCCTCGAGTTGGGTGGCGATGACGCCGTGGGCGTTGCAGCAGGGGTTGTACGCGCCATCCTCGGGGAGGTAGCCGTACTGCTGCTCGAGTCCCTCGCCGGGCCGCACGTCGTTGGTCGTGGTGGCCTGCGTGTACATGTCGTCCAGCGCCTGCTGGGTGTTGAAGTCGCGCCCGCCGAAGGTGTAGTAGTCGGCGATGATCGCGTCCTCGGGGTCACCGACCATCACGTAGTTGTTGGCCTGGTAGTAGCCCCACTGCTGGAGGATCTTGTCCTCGGAGTAGTAGTTGACCTGCGACTGCGCCTGGTCTGAGGCGGCCGACGGGTCGAGCATGGCCTGCAGCTGCGCCAGCGTGTGGTAGATGTCCCAGCCGGAGTACATGCCGTACTGGTCCTTCTGCCCGGCCGCCACCGTGTGCACCTTCTCGTCGGCGCCCATGAACTGGCCGTTGACGTCGCTGGTGACCTGGGGGTCGAGGAAGTCCTTGTACAGCAGGCTGTAGAACTCCTGGGTCTGGGAGTAAGTCCCGCCGCCCACGTTGATCTTGCCGAGCAGGCTGTCCCAGGTGTTCTGCGCCGCGGTCTTGATCGCGTCGAAGTCCCAGCCGGGGTTCTCGGTCTGCCAGTTGAGGGCGGCGTTCGCGGCGCTCACGAAGGAGATGCCGACCTTCGCCTGCACGACCGGGGTGGCCGTGCCGAAGGAGACGTAGACCCCCTCCGGGCTGGTCTGCCCCGAGGCCGTGATCACCTGGGAAGAGGTGAACGGCTGGTTGAACTTGATGTCGAAGTAGACCGTGTACTCCCCGGTCTGGCCGTCGTTCGACGACTCGCCGCAGAAGTCACCGGTAGTCACCGAGCCCTGGACCTCGTCATTGCCGACGATCTGCGCGGTGTCGGCGGTGACGGTGGTCTGGCTGTCCTGCAGCTTGATGTCGAAGCCGGCGTCGCTCCCGGTCGGGAACGTGAACTGGCCCATCGAGCTGTGGGTCGTCGCGGTGAACTCCGACGTGATGGGGTCGGTGGACCCGTTGCTGCTCGCGGAGTAGTAGCCCGCCTGCGCGACCTCGCCCGTGTGGCTGAACGGGGTGGTCACGTTGTTCGGGTTCCCGGACGGGAGTGCCCCGGTGACCGGCAGGATCGGCACGTCGCCGGCGGCGCCGCAGCCCGGCCCGGACACGTGCGTCAGGCTGTAGCCGGTGAGCGTCGTGTCGGTGTAGCTGTAGCCGCCGCCCGCGTTGCGGTCCGGCAGCGTGTCCGGGGACCACTGGACCATGCCGTAAGGCACGTCCGCGCCCGGGAAGGTGTTGCCGCCGCCGGTGGTCCAGGTACGCGTGTCCACCAGCGACGCCAGGTCCGAGGCCGACGGGCTGAGGGTGGCGGCGTTCTTGGCGCCCGCCGGAATCCTGCTCTTGGCGACAGGCTGCTGGCAGTCGGTGATGAGGCCCTTCGCGGTCACATCACAGGTGCTGCCTGGCTTCCCGGCGGTCAGCGGCTTGACGCCGCTGTCCGTGGCGCCGGCCGCGGAACTGGCGCTCGCGGACGGACTGGCGTCCGGGGACGCGCTCGAGCTTGGACTCGGCACGGTGCTCGCCTGGGCGACCCCGGCGAGCATGAGGGTGCTCGCCGCGGTCATGACGATCAAGGCCGGCCATCGGCCGATGCCTTGTGGTCGCTTTCGCTCCAAAATTTTCCTCCTGAAAAGATCCGACGTCACCGCCACGGCGTGGCGCGGCGGGCACTTGTGGTGGCACCTGTTCGCCGCCCCGCGAGGGTGATGTCAGAAAGGTTCGGACTTTATGGTTGTTTGTCACGGCGTGTTCGTCAAGGCGGTTAAGCGTTTAAGTCCGCATACTGGGACGATTTTCGGCTTATGTCCGCTCTCATCCGATGTTTAAGCATGATGTCGGCGAATGTGGATGTATGACCGGTAGCCTGGCGGCGTGCTCGACGAGAGATCCGGAGAGAGATCCGGAGTGTGCCCCGCCCGGGAACCCGGCGCGCCTGCGACGGCCGGGCGGCGGGGCGGACGGCGGGGCTGGCGGCGGCGTCCTTCGCCGGAGACGGTGGTGATCGCCGGCTGCGCGGTGCTTGCCCTGCTGCTGCGCGGGTACCAGCTGACGAGGCCCGGCTACCTGCTGGGCGTCACCGAATACGACGACGGCGTCATGTTCGGCAACGCGCTGCGCCTTGTCTCCGGCTCTATCCCGTACCGGGACTTCCAGATGGTGCAGCCGCCGGGCAGCATGCTCATCCTGGCGCCGGCCGCGCTGCTCGCCAAGGTGATCGGCACGGCGCAGGGCATGGCCGTCGCGCGCGTGCTCACCGTCGCCGCCGACGTGGCGAACGTCGCCTTGATCGGCGTGCTGGTCCGCCGGCGCGGGCCGCTCGCGGCGGGCATCGCCTGCGGCGCGTACGCCGTGGACCCGGACGCGCTCACGGCGGACCACACCTTCCTGCTCGAGCCGTGGCTGAACCTGTGCTGCCTGATCGCGGCGGTGCTGCTCTTCGACGGCGACCGCCCGCGCCTGTCCGGCACCGGGCGGCTGATCTGGGCGGGCGTGGCGTTCGGATTCGGCGCGGCGGTGAAGATCTGGGCGGCCGTTCCGTTTGCGATCGCGGTCGCGATCCTGCTGATCGCGGGGTTCCTCGCGGGCCAGTCCCCGATACCGGCCCAGTCCCGGATGCAGGCGTCGGCCGCCGGCCTGTGGCGCCGGCTGCGGCCCGCGGCGATCATGACGGGGGGCGCGGCCCTCGGCCTCGGCGTGCCGCTGCTTCCGTTCGCGATCATGGCGCCCGGGGGCCTGGTGCGCGGCGTGCTCATCGGCCAGCTGGCGCGCAACTCCGGCGGCACGCGCGACCCGATGGTCCGGCTCGCGGACATCACGGGCCTGCGGGCCTTCCCGGGCAGCCTGCCGGATGAGAGGCTGCTAGCGGCCTTCGCGCTCGTCATGCTCGCCTGCTACGCCTGGGCGTTCGCCGGCGGCGCGGGCCGGCGCCGGCCCGGCTCCGCCTGGCTGGACTTGTACGTGCTGGCGGGCGCGGTCCTGACGACGGTCATGTTCCTGTGGCCACGGCTGTACTACTCACACTACGGCGCCTTCGCGGGCCCCTTTCTCGGCCTCGCGGTCGCGCTGCCCATCGGCCTGCTGACCACCGGAACACGCGCGCGCGAGCCCGTCACGCGGGTGCCGACCGGCGCGGCGGCTACCGGGGCTGTGCCGACCGGGGCGGCGGCGACCGATGCGGCGACCGCTGCGGTAACTGCCGGTGCGGTAACTGCCGGTGCGGCCAGGAGGCCGCTGGCGACGAGCGTGACCGCCGCTCTCGCCGTGCTCGTCGCGGTCGGCCTGGCGGAGGCCGCGGATACCCAGTTCCGCCAGGAGTCGAGGCAAAGCGGCATCCAGGTCGCGGCCACCGCGGACAAGCTCATCCCGGCCGGTGCCTGCGTGCTGTCCAACGGCGTCTCCTACACGGTGGCCGCCGACCGGTTCTTCTCCGCGGACCCCGGTTGCCCGCAGATGGTGGATTCGTTCGGCACCCTGTTCGCGATGACGGACGGCGGCTCGGTCGACGCACCGGCCGCGGAGATTGGCCCGGTCAGGAACGTGTGGCGCTCCAGCCTCGAAGACGCCACGTACGTCTGGATCACCGCCGACACCACCAATCAGATCCCGTGGGACGGCCAGCTTCTCGCCTACTTCCATGCCCACTTCCGCCTCGTCGGCCTGGGCTGGAAGACCACCCTGCTGAACCCGGCGGTGCCCCAGCCCGGCCTCTACCGCCGCACCTGACCGCCTGGCCCCGGCCCGCCCGCGCCGGGGCTACGCGCCGTTGCCCTGGGCGGCGGAGGCAACCGGCTGCCATTCGCGCCAGGCGGCCAGCCGGGACTCGTAGTCGGCGGTCGCGATGCCCAGCGGTGATTCGCCCAGGAACATGCGCAGCGGCGGATTCTCGCTGTCTACGAGCCGCAAGATCGCCGCGCGGGTGGCCACCGGGTCGCCGGGGGAGAACCGCTTGGCACGCGCGGCCGCGGCCTGCTCGCGGACCGGGTCGTAGGCGGGCAGGTCTGTCGCGTGCTTCGCTGACGGCCCGGCCCAGTCGGTCGTGTAGCCGCTGGGCTCGACCAGGGTGATCTTGATGCCGAACCCGGCCACCTCCTGGGCCAGGCTCTGGCTGAATCCCTCGAGCGCCCACTTCGACGCGTGGTAGGCGCCGGTGTTCATGAACGCGGAGATGCCGCCGATGGACGACACCTGGAGTATGTGCCCGCCGCCCTGCTCGCGCAGGAAGGGCAGTGCCGCCTGGGTGACCCACAACGCGCCGAGCACGTTTGTTTCGAGCTGTGCCCGGATCTCGTCCTCGCTGATCTCCTCGACCATGCCGAACTGCCCGTACCCGGCGTTGTTCACGACGATGTCGAGCCGCCCGAAGCGCTCGCGAGCCTGCCGCACCGCGGCGAAGTCCGCGTCGCGATCGGTCACGTCCAGCCGGATCGGCATGATCGCGTCGCCGTACCTGGCGACCAGATCATCCAGCGTGTCCAGGTCCCGGGCCGTTGCCGCCACCCTGTCGCCGCGATCAAGGGCCGCGATGGCCCACTCCCGGCCGAAGCCACGAGAGGTACCGGTGATGAACCAGGTCTTCATTCGATCCCTTTCATTGCGTTTGTCTCAACACTACTGATCATGAGCGTGAGCAGGCCGAAGGTAGTGTGGGGAGGATCAGGGCCCTGATCACCCGGCAGGCGGGAACCCCTGGCTATTGTGGACCGGTGCGGGTAGCGACGTGGAACGTCAACTCGGTCAAGCAGCGCCTTCCGCGGCTGCTGCCATGGCTCGACGAGCGGCAGCCCGACGTGGTGTGCCTGCAGGAAATCAAGCTCACGGACGAGGCGTTCACCGAACTGCTCGACGGCGAACTCGCGTCACGCGGCTATGCGTTCGCCGTCAGCGGGCAGCCGCGGTGGAACGGCGTCGCACTGTTGTCGAGGGCCGGGCTGGATGACGTGCGTACCGGCCTGCCGGACGAGCCCGGTTTCCCCGGCCCAGAGGCGAGGGCGGTTTCCGCATTGTGCGGGGGCATCCGGGTGCACTCTGTCTACGTGCCCAACGGCAGGGAGCCGGACTCGGACCACTACCGGTACAAGCTCGCCTGGGTCGCCGCCCTCCGGGATGCGCTGGCGACGGGCACGGGTGCTATGGGACCAGGCGCGATGGGATCAGGTGCGACGGGGCCGGAAGCGGCGCTCGTCTGCGGGGACATGAACATCGCGCCCGCCGACGAGGACGTGTACGACCCGGCCGCCTTCGCCGGCTCGACGCACGTCACGCCGCCGGAACGGGAGGCGCTTGCCGAGGTGCGGATGCTCGGGTTCCGGGACATCGTGCGGGACCGGTGGCCGGACAGCAGGATCTTCACGTACTGGGACTACCGGGCAGGGATGTTCCACCAGGACCGGGGGATGCGGATAGACCTGATCCTGGCCACCGCGCCGGTCGCGGACAGGGTGCGCGCGGCGTGGGTGGATCGCGCGGCGCGCAAGGGCGCCGCGCCGAGTGATCACGCGCCGGTCATCGCCGACTTGGACGAGGCGCCGGACGGGGACATCGGGCCGGTAGTACCGCCGCCGTCAGCCCGATCCCTGCCCGGCCGGTTACGGAAAATCTTGTCCTTGCGGCGAGGAGTTCACTGATTCGGGCGGGGCTCACTGATTCGCGCGGGGCTCGCCAAGTCCCAGTCGGTGAGCGATGCCGACTGCCTGCACCCGGCTGGACACGCCGAGCTTGCGCAGGATGTTCGAGACGTGCGCGCCGGTTGTCCCCGTGCTGATCAGGAGCCGCTTGCCGATCTCCCTGTTGGTCAGGCCCTCGGTGAGCAACCGGAGAACCTCCGTCTCGCGATCGGTCAGCCCGTAACCGCCGCCCGGCCCTGCGCCCCCTTGCCCGGCGCCCTCCTGCCCGGCGCCGGATAGCGTGATGCTTGCCAGCGGTTCCGGAGGCGGCGCGCTCTCCCGCACGGCGCGGGCGCAGCGCAGTGCCGCATCGATGAGATCGCCGAGGCCGAGCGACTCGTCCCGCCGCCAGGCGGCGCGGAAATCGCGTGTCCCCAGACGGTCCCGCAACGTCCGCGCGCACCTGTCGCGGGCGGCGCGCTCAGCCGGCGGCACGGGCGTGCCCAGCTCATTTCGCAGTGCTGACGCACCGCCCAGCAGCGCCGCGGCATCACCGGCGGACACCTGGCCCGAAGCGGCAGCGAGCGCGGCTATCGTCTCGATCACGCTGGCGATGCGCCAGCGGTCACCAAGGGCCGCGTGAATGCCGAGGCTTTCCGCGAGCATTTCCGCGGCAGTCTGCCGGTCGTCGTCCGCGATGATGACGGCTAGCTCGTGCAGCCCCCAGGCCATGCCCTCCCGGTATCCCAGCCGCGTGGCGATGTCCAGGCTTTCCTGCAGGAGCGCGGCCCCCTGACCAGGGTCGCCCCCGAGCCATATCGCGACGCCCTGGTTAATGAGGGCCGCCGCCGTTTCCTGCCCGAGCCCGCAGGCGCGGAACGCGGCTACCGCATTACCGCAAAGCCTGGCCCCCTGTTCGGCATCGCCCGCCAGCCAGGCAGTAAACCCGAGGAAATCATCGGACGCCGCCACTCCCGCGGCATCGCCGAGCGCGGCCCAGATCGCCCGGCTCTCCTCGTGCAACCGCCTGGCGTCCGCGTATCGGCCCTCCTCCCGGGCGATCGACCCGAGCCGTTGCGATGTCACGGCCATCCCTATTTGATCGCCTTCCTCCTCATACAGGGCCCGGGCCTTGGCGAGCCGCTCGACCGCGACCGCGTAGTCGCATTGCAGGAAGGCGAGGAAACCGGCGCCGGAGAGTACTCCGGTCAGCACCGAGGCGGCGATGGGAGTGCCGGATACCGCTTCGACCGCCCGCTCCAGCCATCCGCGTGCCGCGTGATAGTACCCGCGCTGGTACCAGAATCGCCACAACAAGGCGGCGAGCCGGGCACCGGCCACCGCGGTTTGGGCACCGTCCCCGCCGCTTCCGCCGCCGTTCCCGCCGCCGCCCAAACCGCTCCCGCCGCCGCTCGCAGCGCCTGCCGTGACGTCGCGCGCACCCAGAGTCCGGGCCAGGACGGCCCGCAGGTTATCGTGTTCCAGTTCGAGCCGGTCCAGCCAGTGCTCTTGGCCCGCGCCTTCGAGACCGTCTTGCGCCCGCTGCGCCAGCAGGAGAAAGTACGCGGTGTGCGCGGCGTGGGCGGCGGCTTCCTCGGGAGCGTTCTCGGCGAGCTTGCCCGCGGCGTACTGCCGGATCGTCTCGAGCAGACGGTAGCGGTTTTCAGCACTGGGTTCAGCGCTGCGTTCAGCGCCAGGCTCGCCCGCCCGAGCCTGCACCTGTACCTGTACCTGTACCTGTACTGGCACCTGTACTGGCACCTGTACTGGCACCTGCACCTGCACCAGTGACTTGCCGGCGAGCGCCGCCACGAGACTGGCAACGCCGTCAGCGACAGCGGCATCGTCGAAAGCAGCGCCCACCGCCTCCGCGGCTTCCAGGGAGAACGTGCCGCTGAACGACGACAGTCTCCGGAACACGGCCTGCTCCTCTTCGGTGAGCAGCCGGTAGCTCCAGTCCAGGGTGGCCTGGAGCGTCTGATGCCGCGGCGGGGCACTCCGGCTCGGATTGCGGAGCACGCGGATGTCGCCGCGCAGCCGCCGGGAGATCTCCGCGACCCCGAGGACGCCGACTCGCGCAGCGGCTATTTCGATGGCGAGCGGCAGCCCGTCGAGTTGCCGGCACAGGCGCACGACGGCGGCCAGTTCGCCGGGGCGGATGCTGAAGTCGGGCGTGATGGCGAGGGCGCGTTCGGTGAACAGTTCGACGGCTTCCGCTGTCCTGGGGGCACCCGCCCGATGCTCATCATCGTCGGCCGCGTGCTTGCCGCTGCCCGTCGGCAGGCTCAGCCCGTCCACCCGGAAGAGGCGCTCTCCGGGCACGCCGAGCATCTCACGGGACGTGGCGACCACGGCAAGGGCCGGGCACGCGCTCAGGAGCCGCTCAACGAAACCGGCGCACTCGGCGACGACCTGCTCGCAGTTGTCGAATACGAGCAGAACGGATCGTGACCTGATGTGCCGGATCACGATGACGGCGGTGTCCTCTCCCGGCACCTGCGGTATGCCGAGCGCGGCGGCGACCGTTCCCGTGACCAGGCCGCGGCCGGTCGCGCTTGCCAAGTCGATCCACCAGACGCCGTCGGGGAAGCGCGCCCGGGATGCGGACGCGAGCGCCAGGCTCAGCCGGGTCTTGCCGCTGCCCCCGGTACCGACCAGCGTGAGCAGTCGCGTGACGTCGAGCAACGCGCCAAGGTCCCGCAGTTCGCGCTGGCGTCCGACCAGCGGAGTGAGCGCCATGGGCAGGCTGCCAGCCCCGTCCAGGCCATCGGTGTCCACCCTCGCCTCCCGGCGTCCCTTTCCACCGCCCATGGATCCGCCGCCCATGTCATGACAAGAACGGCTAATTCCACTAAACACCCGCTAATCACGCCTAAACAATGCCGCGTGAAAGTCTGGTCATCCTCCAGATGTGCCCGGCGGCCTGAGACGCGCATCGTGGCATGGGCGCTACCCGCCCCTGCGCGCCCACCTCACCAGGCACACGCTAAGGAGAAGCACCGTGTCATCACGACTCGGCGGTCCGCTGCTGCGCACCGCCATCGCCGCGGTCGTGGGCGTGGGCGTGTTCGCGGCCCAGGCCGTGCAACCGCTCAGCGCGGCGAACGCCCAGACAACAGCCAGCGCGCACGCCGCGCCCCGCCGGACCCCCGTGAACCTCCATCCACCGAAGGTCCAGCTGAAGCCCTGGGCCGCCACGGCGAAGCCGGCCCGCCGTGAGCCCAAGGCGCCGGATGTCGCCAAGCTCCGGCAGGAGGCGCTCACCCAGGCAGGAAAGACCGAGAAGTACGCCAGCTACCAGGTCTCGCCCGCCGTCCTGACCTATCTCGCCAAAGGCCTTGGCATGTCACTGGGCGGCCAGACGACGCTGCGCGGCGTGCGGTCGGGCGCGAACCTGGACATCGGGCTGCCCGCTCCCGCGAGCCTGAGACTGGGCCTTCCGGCGGGCGTGCGGGCACCGTCCTTCGGCCGTGCCACGCTGACCGTCAACCGCGAGACCGGAGCGGCCACCCTCACCGCCAGCGCCGCCAACACGGACGCCACGCTGCGGATCCTCATCCCCGACGCGGCGGGCGCCTCCCTGGCCGGCCTCGCCGGCCGGCTCACGATGCGAGCCGGCGTGCTCGGCGAAACGGTCACCCTGTCCGGCCCGGTCAGCGACCATACCGGGCAGTCGGCGGCCGCGTCGCTGTCCGGCCGCCTGCCGGCCGCCGCCGGCCTCAAGAGCGGCGTCGCCGACGTGGCGGCGGGCGCGGCGGTGACGCTCAGCCCGGCCACCGGCCTGCGCGTCGCCGGCCCCGCGTCCCTCGGCCCGGCCGGCCGCCAGTTCGGCGTGACCGTCACCGGCACGATCACGGCCAGGGACAGCTGGACATTCACGGTCACGTCAGCCGACGGGCGCACGCCGCTGCCAGGCCTCGACGTCTCGCCGGCCGCCAGCGGGACGATCACCGAGCGTCACGGAGATGTCAGCTTCGCGGTGCGGGCCCGCACGGCGAAACCGCTGGCGGTCGCGGACGGCGCGACGGTCTCCGGTACGGTCGAATTCTCAAACATTCTCCCTAACGCCCTGTGGGTTCCGGCTCCGGCCATCGCCGCCTGGACTCCCTGGGTCGACGTCACCGGCACGGTCACCCTCGCCTCCGGCACGCAAACCCGGGGCACCGCGGCCGTCAACCTGGCATCCGGTGACGGCGTGCTGGCAAGCACCGCGGCGGCCGCCATGACAGCAACGCAAAGCACGGGCACGCAAAGCACGGGCACGCAAAGCACGGGCACGCAAGCCACGGGCAAGCTGACCCTCGACCACGCCGGGTTCCTGAGCCGGATCTCCGTCGGCGCGCACGGCCTGACCGGGACGGTCAGGGGCACGGGCGTGGTCACGCGGGATGTCGCGGGCAAGCAGGTCAAGTCGGCCGCCGCGCTGACGGTCACGACCGGCGGGGTAGTCGCGAGCGTGCGCGGCGGGACATCTCAGGCACCGCCGGCACTCACCTCGGGCCGTTCGGCAAAAATGGCGAATTCGGGGGATCCGAGCACGTCGTACGGGCTGTCAAGCTCGGTGTACAACTTCCTCACGCAGACGCTGAACATCCCGCTCAGCTCACAGACGGTGACCGGCACGCTGAACGGCTCCACGCTCACGCTCACCGCGGGCGCGCCGACCGCGCTGCCGTCGTCACTGCCGTCCTGGCTGCCGAATCCGTCGTACGCGAACACGGAGCTCTCGATCGACGAGTCGACAGGGACCCTGACGCTGACCGCGGCGACCGGGACCGCCAGCGGCCTGGCGGGAACGCTGACCGTCACGGTCGCGAACGCGGGCACCTCGACCCTGACCGACGGGACCGACATCTCCGGCAGCCTCGCGCTGACCGGGGTGCCGTTCGCCGGCGGCTCGCAGGCATCACTCACGTTCACCCTCGGCTACTCGTCGGCCGGCACCCTGACCGCGACGGCGACCGGCGGCCTCACGTCGGCGGCGACGTTCGCGAACGGTGCCGTGACGATCCCGGCCGCCACGCTCTCGCTGGCCGCCGGCTCGGGGCTGACGATCAGCGGCACGGCGCAGATCAACGCCGGTACCAGTTCCAGCCCGAGTTCGGCGACGGTGAACGTGAGCGGCACGCTGACCGACCTTAGCGACTGGTCGCTGACCGTCAGCGACGCGTACGCGGGGACGTGGACGCCGGCCTCCGGCCTGACGGTCACGAACCCGGACTTCACCGGATCGATCAGCGACACGGCGGGCACCGTCGGCTTCGATCTGTCGGTGTC
This sequence comes from Trebonia sp., assembly GCA_035948445.1. Classification (GTDB taxonomy): domain Bacteria; phylum Actinomycetota; class Actinomycetes; order Streptosporangiales; family Streptosporangiaceae; genus Trebonia. Next base: position 12,997 of record DASZJE010000028.1, read on the forward strand.
CGGGGCATCGGGCCCGGCGGCCACCTGGGTTTCGCCCGACCAGAGCAGCTCCGTGACGGTCACCGGCCTCGAGGTGTCCAACGAGGCCCCGTCCAGCACCGCGTCGTGCATGACGACGGAGGCCAAGGACGGCGACTTGTGGATCGGCGCCGCCGGGATGTTCAGCTACGCGCCGGCCGGCCTCAGCCTGCAAGCGAACGGGTGCTTCAACGTGACCGCGGGCATCGCCACCATCACGACGGCCGCGACGGGGGATCTGACCAGCGAGTTCGGGAACTCGCTGCCGTTTGAGGTGACAGGCGCGGGACTCACCGCGTCCGTCTCGGCCAGCGGCGCGTACTCGCTGACCGGAACCGCGAGCGCGCAGATCACCGCGGGCGTGAGCGCAGACCCCAGCTTCAACGTCGGGCTGCGGCTGAGCAGCGACGGCATCATCGGGGCGGTCGGTCTCCCCAGCCTGGGGGAGTTCGGCATACCGGGGCTGTCGGGCAGCGGCGTGCTGTACGTCGCGACCGCGGAGTTCAGCGACGTCAACCCCGCCGACTTCGGCATCACCGGGCAGCCGGGCGACTCCGTCACCGTGCCGCAGGGCCTGTCCCTCTCGCTGTCCTACACGCTGCCCACGGCGCTGACGAACCTGATACCCGGGCTCACCGCCAGCGCCGCGAACAGCGGCCCGGTCCAGACGATGGCGACCTTGTCCTCGACCGGGTTCACCGTCAGCCTGACCGTGCCGTTCGGTTCCGGCGCGAACGGGCTGCAGATCGCCGCGTACGACGGCGCCGCCGCCTACCTGAACGGCGTGACGTTCACGCTCGCGCTCGGCGACGCCGTGTCCGCCAGTATCTCGGGTAACGGGTACCTGGAACTGCCCGTCCTCGTCCCGGGCGGGAGCCCGTCCGCGACGGGTATCACGGTGGCCGGCTCGCTCAGCACCGGCAACGGGCTCAGCCTGTCGCTGGACGCTCAGAACTGGCACAACGCGTTCAGCGTCACCAACCTGGACGTGGGGAACCTGGGCGGGGCGATCGGCATCACCGCCGACGGCCTCCCGTCGATCCAGGTCTCCGGCTCAGGCATCACGCTCCCCGAGCAGTGGTCGGACCCGATCGGCCTGGTCAACGGGACCGAGATCTCGTTCAACGCGGACCTGAGCACCACCGCGCCCGCGCTGTCGTTCTCCTTCACCAACCCGAACGGGATCGGGCCGGGTTACCCGGTGCTCACGCCCCTGGCGATCGATCCGGACATGTCCCAGACCGTCGTCAACTCGTTCACCGTCAACGAGGCATCGTTCAACCTGGCGCCGCTCGGCGGGACCACGGTGGGCGGCCAGTCGATCCCCCAGGGGTTCTCGCTGCTGTTCAACGCGGACATCGCCGGCGTCACGGTGAACGTGAGCGCGGCGGTGGACGTCTCCGCGACGTCGCCGTCGGTTACCGCGAACGTGAGTGCCCCGTCGTTCCCGGTCGGGCCGGCCCAGGTATCCGGCACGCAGTTCTACCTGAACCTCAGCCCGGAGAACGCATCCTTCGGCATTACCGGCGGCATGGCGTACAACGGGGATTCGTACGACGTGAACATCCAGTTCTGGCTGGGCACGACCATGAACGCGGCGGACATCTGGCTGTGGGCCAGCGCCGGCCTGCCGTCCTACTTCGGCGGGGTGGAACTGTCGGGCAGCGTCAGCGGCACCGGCAGCGGCGCCAGCGTGTACGCCACGGGCTACGGTTACCTCGACTTCAACGGCAACACGTTCAGCGTGGGCTTTACGCTGAACCTCCCGGGGCAACTGGACTGGGACGTGAACTCGATCGTCCAGTTGGCCCAGTACCTGGCGGACGAGACGAGCCTGGACGCGACCCAGATCGCGAACATGCTCATCTCGTTCGGCTACGACACCTACGACATCCTGAACGCGCTGGGCAACCTCGGCGACTGGAGCTCGAGCATCCTGTCGGACCTGGCGAACGCCTTCGGGTTCAGCACCGAGTACTACGACATCTGGAACGAGACCTCGTCCGGCTCACCCCTGGTGATGGACGTCGACGGCGCCTCCCAGTCGCCGAGCACGAACGTCATCACCTGGGTGTACGACGCCGGGTACAACCAGGACTGGGCGTTCGTGCCCGACCCGGAGTACCCGGGCTACTACGCGATCGTCAACGAGGGCAGCGGTCAGTGCCTCACGGTCCAGTACAACACCTCGACACCTGGTAACGACCTCGTCCAGTATCCGTGCAACGGCGGGTACAACCAGCTCTGGTACATGGGGTACGTCGCCACAGGCACCTACTACGTCATCTCGAGCAAGCTCGACGGCGAGGTCGCCGACATCCAGAACGCCTACCCGTGGCAGGGCGGATACCTGGACCAGTGGACGGCCAACGGCGGCTGGAACCAGGTCTTCTACCTGACCAACTCCAGCGTCTACAACGGCTGACCGCCTGAGGGTCACTGAGAGCCGGGCCGCCCGCGGCCCGGCTCTCAGCCTTGAACCTGACCTTTCTAACGTGGATGACGGTGAGCACGGCCGCCGCCGATGCACGCCGGAGCGATCGAAGGCGCCGCCCGGGAAACCGGGCGGGCGCCTGCTCGTGCACCGATACGTCGGTACCCCTCTGATCAGTGCCCCGGCGGCCGCGAGCCCGCCGATTCCGCCGCCTGTCACCGCCGCGGTCAGCCCGTTGCGTGTCAGTACGATGCCATTATTTCATTGGAGGCACCGGCATTTACGAACCGGCAACGAGACGGTCAATTCCGGTCCCAATCCCCTGATGTCCAGCAGTCTCAGCCTGCTTGCTCGTGCCTCCGATTGCGACAACCGCGGGTTGTCGGTGTCAATCCATTGGTACCAGCCGGGAGCCGAATGGCCCGAGGCCGGCGCCTCGCGGGCCGTGGAACTCGATGCACGCCAGGACGGGTTCCCGGCATTCGGCGAAACGTATCGCGCCGAGAGCCCGCGCGAGGCTCTCCAGGTTCTCCGCCGCCGTGCTTTCGGGGAGCACCTGAAATCCTTCCGGCAAGATAGTGCATTGCTTCACATGCAGGGGGAAGGGGCATGTCGAGAAATACCAACTTCTCGTTTACCGGGCGTATCGTAGCCAGAAAAACGGGGCAGCCCGGGCGCGGAGGCGGGCCGGCCGGGCGTGCCCCCGCTCGTGCCGGGCGGGTCGCCTGTTCGTGCGGAAGACGGCGGTCCGGCCCCGCGGTGGCCGGCGTCCTCGTGCTGCCGCCCCGCTTCCCGTCCTCGATCACCAGGGCTCGCTGCGGTCCGGGTGGGGGTTGCCGCTGATCAAGTACCCACAGGTTTGACAGTGGGCTCCTCGACAGGACCGTCCGGCCTACCTGCTCGCTATCGAGGCGGTATCGCATTTGGTCCGGGATTCGATAGCGCTCCGATCGTGAGCGAAAGGCGGCAGCGGTTGAAGTGGGTCATGCGGGTCTTCCGCCCGCCGTAGCAGAGCACTTTTACTCGTTCTGCGGCGGCACAACCGATGGAGGATCGGTATGAGGCGCACAGTTAGCATTAGTCGCCGGAATGGGAAGTGAGTTCCTATGGCAATCAGGGCCACTGCTGTGGCGCGAACAATAGGGGTGTTCGATACCACGCTGCGCCACGGCGAGCACGCACCCGGGAACGCGAAGGGGCCAGAGCAGAAGCATGCAATAGCACTGCGGTTCCTTCCCGTGAACGCAAGCGCCCATGCGGAACGATTTCGATGTGTCGTCGAAAGGGGCCCGCACGGCCTTGCCGCATCGTATCTGGACCGGGATCCGGCGCCGTCGGCCGGGCAAGCTGATCACGGAGCTGGCCGGGCCGTGGCAGGCCGCTGGGGAAGACCGGCTGCTCAATCGCCGAGGCCACGAGCGCGAGCGCGCCGCTGCGGGCGGGCGCAAGCCGGGCCGGACCAGGATTGGTGGTGAACATGACCACGCTACAGGACGTCGGAATCGACGACCTCGGCCTCGACACGGCGGGCATCGCGCCGTTCTCGGCTCACGAATCAGAGGTGCGGTTGTACTGCCGGAAGTTCCCGGCGGTGTTCACGCGGGCCAAGAGCGCCCGCCTGTACGCGGAGGACGGTCGCTCCTTCATCGACTTTTTTGCCGGGGCGGGCAGCCTGAACTACGGCCACAACAACGACCGG